>NZ_LARW01000099.1 GCF_000971055.1 Sphingomonas sp. SRS2 | reverse complement strand
GCTCCTTGAGCGGTTTCAGCGAAGCTGAAACGGCGGTACCGGCCCGCGCCCCCGCCCACCCTCCCGATCCAGCGTAATATATCGGGAGGTTGGGCGGGGGAGCGGGCCGGTACCGACTATCCGCGTGAGCGGATCAAATCTAGCTTCCGCGGCTCATCATCAGCAGGATGATGACGAGGATCACCGCGAGCGCCTGAAAGGCGATGCGCATCCGCATCATCTTGTTCTGCTTGAGCCCCGACTGGCTGACCCCGCCGCCCTTCAGGTCGGCCTCGGTCGTGCGCAGGAAGGCGATAATCCCCCGCACCAGCGCGACGACGGTCGCGACCATGGCGGCGAGGATCAGGATGAAGAAGAATGTGTTGCCGGTCATGGGACGAGTTTAGCGCGTTTAATTTTGTACGTCACCCCAGCCGAGGGTGGGTTTTCGCGAGAGGCTCGCGACCTATGCTCCGTCCCTGGCGCCCGAGATGCCAGCCTGCGCTGGCATGACGATTTGGGTTCGCAACCTCGCCACCAGCTTCTCCGAATCCATACCGTCGTCCCGCATCGACGCGAGGGTCGGCGATCCGGCGCGTTTGGCGAGGCGTTCGCCGTTCGCGTCGGTGAGAAGCGCGTGGTGGTGATAGGCGGGCGTCGGCAGGCCGAGCAGCGCCTGGAGCAAGCGGTGGACATGGGTGGCGGCGAACAGGTCTTCGCCGCGCACCACGTCGCTGATCGCCTGCGCGGCGTCGTCGACGGTCACGGCAAGGTGGTAGCTGGTCGGCGCGTCCTTGCGGGCGAGGACGATGTCGCCGTGGATTTCGGGGGTCGCGGCGATTTCGCCCGCCGTCGCGTCGCGCCAGTGGAGCGGACCGGCGACCGCGGCCGCCTTCGCGACATCGAGCCGCCAGGCGTGCGCCTCCCCCGCCGCGATCCGCGCCGCGCGTTCGGCCCCGGTCAGCGCGCGGCATGTCCCGGGATAGAGCGGGCCATCGGGGCCATGCGGCGCGGCGGCGCTCGCTGCGATCTCGGCGGCGATTCGCGCGCGGGTGCAGAAACAGGGATAGGCCAGCCCCGCCGCACTGAGCCGGTCGAGCGCCGCGGCGTACAGCGGCAGGCGGTGCGACTGGAAAACCGGCTCCTCGTCCCAGCCGATCCCCAGCCAGCGCAGATCCTCGATGATCCCCGCGACATGCTCGGGGCGGCAGCGGACCGGGTCGATATCCTCGATCCGCAGCAGAAAGCGCCCGCCGCGCGCCCGGACGAAATCATGCGCGCGCAGCGCCGACGCGGCGTGGCCGAGATGGAGGCGCCCGGTCGGGCTCGGCGCGAATCGGGAAATTACGCTTTCGGGCATTCGGACTCTTGACGAGGAGTCTGTGGAAATGCTGTCATGCCCATGTCACGCTTTCAGGCGAAAGAGTGGCCACGAGGGCGCGGCCGGTTCGGCCATAGGCGTTCCGGTGTGCGAACGGAAGGCCAGGCAGGAACCGGGTGGGCTCTGCATCTCGTGCGGGAGGCCCTGGTTCGTCCATGTACCACTCCGATCTCATGCGACATCCGGACAGTTGCCCGGCGCTGGTGCTCAACGCCGATTACACGCCGCTGAGCTATTACCCCTTGTCGCTGTGGAACTGGCAGACCGCTATCAAGGCGGTTTTTTTGGAACGGGTCGACATCGTTTCCGAATATGACCGCGAGGTGCATAGCCCGAGCTTCACGATGCGGCTGCCCTCGGTCATCGCGCTGCGCCAATATGTGAAGCAGTCGGAGCATCCCGCCTTCACCCGCTTCAACCTGTTCCTGCGTGATCGCTTCTCCTGCCAATATTGCGGATCGCCGGCGGACCTGACCTTCGACCATGTCATCCCCCGCGCGCAGGGCGGGCGCACGACCTGGGAGAATGTCTCGACCGCCTGCGCGCCGTGCAATTTGCGCAAGGGCGGGCGCACCCCGCGCCAGGCCGGCATGCGCCTGTTCGAGCCGCCGATCCGTCCGACCAGCTGGCAGCTCCAGGAGAATGGCCGCAGCTTCCCGCCGCATTACCTCCACCAGAGCTGGCGCGACTGGCTCTATTGGGACATCGAGCTGGACGCGTAACAATTGCGGCGGCAGGCGAGGATCGGCGGCGGATGGACCGAATGGCCGTTGCCGATCCAGTGCGATCGGACTAAGTAATATCCCGTAGGATGCGGTCGTTTGCGACAGCCATTGCCGGGGGGCAGTGCGATCCGTCCGGGAGAATTGCGTATGTATTCGTCCGAAGTCCTTGTGCGTGACGGCAAAAGCCGCAGGGCCGCGCCGCGCGTCGGCAGCGCGTTCGACACCGACCTGCGCGGCCGTCAGGGCACGGCGCGCTCGCCCTGCCGGATCATCGATATCTCCAGCGGCGGCGCGCGGCTGATGATCTATCAGGACCTTTCGCCCGAAACCTCGATCCAGCTCGCCTTGCCCGGCAAGGGGCTGGTCGACGCGCATATCGTCTGGGCCAATGGCCGCGAGGCGGGGTGCCGCTTCGACAGCCCGATCGATGCGGTGACGGTGACGATGGTACAGGCGAAGAGTTAAGTTTGATCAGGTTACGTCGCCCCGGCGGAGGCCGGGGCCGTCAGCGGCTTTTGCCCCGAGCTTATCGCGCAGAACGGGGCGGCCCCGGCCTCCCCCGGGCGACGACGAGGTTCTAGGAAGCCCTCTCCGGCAATTCGTCCAGCATCTCGTGCAGCGCGCCGAGGCAGTCCGCGCCGAGCTTCTTCGAGCGTTCGGGGGACCAGCCGCGCCGTGCATCGGGCAGGTCCTTATTGTCCTTGAACGGCATCTCCAGCGTCATCGCCACGCAGCCGAAGCGGTTGGCGAGCTGGTTGGTCGACATCGACAGATTGGCCTTGCCCTTGCCCGCGACCGGATAGCCATATTTCGTCTGGAAATCGGGGGTCCGCCGCGCGAGCGTGTCGCGGAAGCGGTGATAGAGCTGGCCCTGTTCGTCGGTCCAGTTCGGGATCCCCTCGAAGCCGGCGATGAATACATAGGGGATCGCCTCGTCGCCATGGACGTCCATCGCGAAGTCGATGCCAGTCTGATCCATGCGCGCGAGGACGTGGAGCACTTCGGGGCTCTTCTCCGCGGTCGGCCCATGCCATTCGCGGTTGAGGTTCACCCCGGCGGCGTTAGTGCGCAGATGACCGCGGCGCGATCCGTCGGGGTTCATGTTGGGGACAATGTGAAAGGTGGCGCGCTGGCGCAGGCTGCGCGCGACCGGGTCATGCGAATCGACCAGGCATTCGAGCGCGCCTTCCATCCACCACTCGGCCATCGACTCGCCGGGATGCTGGCGCGCGTAGAGCCAGACCTGCTTCGGCCCCTCGCCGATCGTCAGCAGGTCGAGGTCCTGCCCGTCGAGGGTGCTGCCGAGCCGCTCATGGATGACGCCGGGCGCGGCGGCGATGCGGCCGACGAGGTCGTGATGCCGCTCCATCGAGTAAGGCGCGAAATAGGCGATCCACAAGCTGTCATGCTCGGGGGTGAAGGCGATCGTCAGCGTGCCGTCGCCATAGCTGGTGGGAAGGCGGAACCAGTCCGCCCGGTCGGCCGAGGCGCAGGCCTGATAGTCCTTCCAGCCTTCGGGATAGGCCGAGCCGCCGGCATTGGCGATGCGCAGCCTCACCGGCGTCCCCTTCGCGCCGGTCAGGCGGAAGTGGAACCATTGGTAGAAATCGGACTGATGATCCTTGACGATGGCGAGGTCGAAGGCGGCATCGCTCTGGGCGGTGACGGCGATGTTGCCGCTGTCGAACGCGCTGGTGATGCTGATCTTGGGCTGGTTCTGGAACTGGTCGGTCATTTGACCGTGATAGTCTCGCCCGACCGGCCGGGAAAGCCCTCGAACAGCGCGGCGGCGAGGCGCGAGACGGCGGCCTCGGGGCTCGCCTGCGGGGTTCCATCGCGCGCAACCGATTCGGCGCGGCCTTCCCAGATCACCGTGCCTTCGGAACGGCGCTTGAGCTGGACCGACAGCTGGGTCAGCACGTCCATGCGCTGCTTCGCCTTGCCGATCGGGAAGCTCACCGATCCGCCGAGGCCGACGCTGGTGCCGCCGCCCCAGCCACCACCGCTGCCGCCGCCCAGCCCGATCGACATCGACGAGCCGCGCGCCTGGCCAGTCGGACGCCACGACCGGCTGACATCCGTCACCGCCACCAGTTCGGACTTGGCGAGATCGGGGGCGATGCCGAAACCGATCCGGTCGAGTTCGCCGCGGATGATCCGCGCATAGCTCTGAAACTCCAGATCCTTCGCCATATTCGGATCGCGCGGCTCGACCGTGACCTGTCCGGGGGCTATCGGCTGGCCGAGATGGAAGCGGGTTACGCGGGTTTCGGGCGACTGCGTCGCGCAGCCCGCGAGGGCCAGCGCGGTGCCGAGCAGAAGGGCTTTGAAAATCAAGGGCTTGCCGATCATATTCTCATCCTTCCGGGCGATGCACCGCATCGAAACGCATCAGTTATGATTTGGGGTGCAATGATTCTGATGCATAGGCAATGAACGGTCCGAATCCTTATCCCGTCACCCCAGACGGCGGCGGTAAAGGGCAACAGACATGAATGCCAGCCTGCGCTGGCATGACGAATTGAGGTGGGTATGGGTTGACTCATTGCGGCCTTCCACATAGGGGACCGCTTCGTTTTTCAACTTACAAGCTTAGAAAGCAGGCGCGTTCAGCCATGAAGATCCGCAACTCGCTCAAGTCCCTGAAGGACCGTCATCGCGACAACCGCGTGATCCGTCGTCGTGGCCGCACCTATGTGATCAACAAGACCAACCGCCGCTTCAAGGCGCGTCAGGGCTGATCATACCGCCTTCGGGTGGCCGTCGCACGCGGGCCGTCATCTTCGATGTCGGCAATGTGCTCTATGACTGGAATCTCCGGCAGTTCTTTGAAAAGCTCGTGGGCGACCACGAGCTTGAACTGTTTCTGCGCGAGGTCGTCACGCTCGACTGGCACGGCCAGCACGACGCCGGCCGCCCGTTCGCCGAGACCAGCGCCGAACTGACCGCCGCCTGGCCGCGCTTCGCCGACGCGATCGCCGCCTTCGGGCCGCGTTTCTCCGACACCGTCACCGGGCTGCTGCCCGGCATGGGCGAATTGGTCCGCGCCCTGCATGCGCGCGGCGTCCCGCTCTATGCGATCACCAATTTCAGCCATGAATTCTGGCCGCCCTTCCGAATGCGCGAGACGGCGATCTTCGACCTGTTCGCCGATATCGTCGTGTCGGGCGAGGAGCGGCTGGTGAAGCCCGATCCGGCGATCTACGCCCTCGCGCTCGATCGTTTCGGCCTCGATGGTCCCGAGGCGATCTTCATCGACGACCGCGACGAAAATATCCGCGCCGCCGAGGCGATCGGGATAAGGGGGCACATTTTCCGCGGCGCGGCGCCGCTCGATGCGGAGCTGCGCGCGCTGGGACTGCTGTAAGCCCGCTGCCCAAAGCCCTTATGACCCGTTGCGGGATTCGTTGGACTACCGAAATGGCGTCGTATTCTATTTGACCCCGAACCGATTTTAGTGATCGTGACTATGGGGTTTTGCGGGGGGACGTTGCCATGATTCTGTTTGATCGCCTGAAGAAGAAATATTCGACCGAAGCGGGCGATCCCCTCGGCGGCGACGCCAACGCCTATCATAGCGAGATCGAACTGGGATCGCGGCAGGAGGCGATCAGCTCCTTCCTCGACGATCTGTCGGCTTCGCTGGTCCAGATCCAGGGCTGGAGACCGAACTGCGCGCCAAGAAGAGCGACCTCTACAGCGAGTTCGCCGAACATAGCCGCGAGCGCGCCGAGTTCATCTCGCTCGCCAAGGCCTATACCCAGACCCGTGAGCAGCTGTCCCAGAAGCTCGAACAGTCCAACGAGATCCAGTTCGAACTGTCGGCGGCGCAGCGTGAGCTCGATCAGGTCAAGGGCGAGCTCCATTATGCCGAGTCCGAGGCGCAGCAGCGCCAGGCCGAGATCCTCCGGCTGGGCAAGGAAGTGCGGCGGGTCGGCGACGAGCTGGCCGAAGCGGTGGCGGTGGCGGACCGCACCAGGCAGCATGTCGCCTGGCTCGAATCCGACAATGCTTCTCAGCGCCGGCAGCTGGGCGAGTTCGAGGAGAAATATCGCGGCCAGGAGGTCAGGCTGCAGGAATCCGGTCAGGCGCTTGCGCTGGCCGAGGCCGATTGCAGCGCGCTGCGCCGCCATGGCGACAATCAGACCAGCGAGATCGGCCGGTTGGCGCGCACCGCGGCCGACCTTGAAGAAACGCTGAGCGGGCAGCAGAAGAAGGTCCAGCTGCTGGAGACCCAGCTGTCGCACGAGCAGGCCGAGACGCGGCGCATCACGCAGGCTTCGGAAGCGGCGACGCTCGCCGCCCGCGCCCAGATCGAGGCCGCCGAGATGCGCGCCGAAACCGCCACCTCGCGCGCCACCCGGCTAGAAAGCGAGAATACCCAGCTTCTCCTGCAATTGCAGGAAGCGAACACCACCGGCCGCGCCACCCAGCGCGACCTGGTCGAGAGCCGCGTCAATGCCGAGCGTCAGGAGGAACGCGTCCGCGTCCTCGAAAGCGAACTGCTTCAGATCCGCGCCGATGCGCAGGCGGCGGGCAATGCGCGCTCGATCGCGGTCGAACGCAGCGACCAGCTGATGGCGACGCTCGACAAGCGCCACGGCGAGATCCAGCTGTTCACCGAGCGCAATTCCGAATTGAAGGACCGGCTAACCAAGCTCGAATCCGAGCACGCCGCCGAGCGCGCGCAGAGCGGCGAGACCCTGCGCCAGCTGACCGAGGCCCATGACCGGCTGCGCGGCGAGCATGCCATCGTCCAGGGCGCGCTCGAAGGCGCCCGCCAGGACCGCGCGCGGGTCGCCGAACAGGTGCAGAAGTTCCTCGTCCAGCAGACCAGCCAGGGGACATTGCCGCCCGACCTGCTCGACCTGTTCGGGCGCGATCCGTCGGACACCGCATCGAACATCCACGTGGTCAGCTCGGGCAAGCGGACGCCCCGGACGAGCGATAACGAATAGGCCCGTCCGTCAGACTGTTGATCGTCATTCCAGCGGAAGCTGGAATCTCGTCCGGCAAGGGCGGAGCAAAGCCGCTCTCGACATCGCGACCATCCGGAGATTCCAGCTTTCGCGGGAATGACGAATCAGGGCAGGGCTGTCGCTTGATGTCGCGACCACGGTCGCGAGCCTTAAGCCTTAAGCGCCATAGCCCTTCAGCTCGTCGCCGGTCAGCCGGACGACATGGATGACATTGGTCGATCCGGGCGTGCCGAAGGGAACGCCTGCGACGATGACGACGCGGTCGCCGGCCTTGGCGAGGCCGTGGCGCAGCGCCATGCGACGGGCCTTGGCGACCATTTCCTCGAAGCTCGCGACGTCGCGGGTGCGGACCGCATGCGCGCCCCAGAGCAGGCCGGTGCGCCGCGCGGTGGCGAGTTTGGGGGTCAGCACCATCAGCGGCACCGAGGGGCGCTCGCGCGCGATGCGGCGCGCGGTCGATCCCGACAGGGTGAAGCAGATGATCAGGCTGGCCGAGACGGTGTCGGCAACCTGCGCGGCGGCCTCGGCCAGTGCGTCGGCGGTAGTCGCGTCGGGGTGCGTTTCGGTGAAGTGGAGCCGCGCGGCATAGCCCGGGTCGCTTTCCACCGACATCGCGATCGCGTTCATCATCGCGACGGCTTCCTCGGGCCATTGCCCGCTCGCCGATTCGGCCGACAGCATCACCGCATCGGCGCCGTCATAGATGGCGGTGGCGACGTCGGACACTTCGGCGCGGGTGGGGCTGGGCGACTGGATCATCGATTCGAGCATCTGGGTCGCGACCACCACCGGCCGGCCCATCCGCCGCGCGGTCTCGACGATGCGCTTCTGCATCGGCGGCACCTGTTCGGGGGGCAGCTCGACGCCGAGATCGCCGCGCGCGACCATCACCGCATCGGCCAGCTCCAATATTTCTTCCAGCCGCTGGACCGCCTGTGGTTTTTCGATCTTGGCGAGCAGCGCCGCCTTGCCGCCGATCAGCTGGCGCGCCTCGGCGACATCCTCGGGCCGCTGGACGAAGCTCAGCGCGATCCAGTCCGCGCCATGTTCACAGGCGAAGGTCAGGTCGCGGCGGTCCTTCACGGTCAGCGCCGCCATCGGGACGATCACGTCAGGGACGTTAAGCCCCTTGCTGTTCGACAGCGCGCCGCCGACCTCGATCAGCGTCTCGATACGGTCGGCGCGGACCGACCGGACCCGCAGCACCAGCTTGCCGTCGTCGAGCAGCAGCCGCGCGCCGGGCTCCAGCGCCTCGAATATCTCCTTATGCGGCAGTTCGACCCGCCTCGCGGTGCCCGGCGTGGGATCGCGGTCGAGGATGAAGGCGCCGCCGGTCGGCAGCTCGGCCGTGCCATCGGCGAATTTGCCGACGCGCAGCTTGGGGCCCTGCAGATCGAACAGGATCGTCGTCGCGCGGCCGAACTCCTTTTCCATCGCGCGGATCGCCTGGATGATCGGCACCTTATCCTCATGCGCGCCGTGGCTCATATTGATGCGGAAGGCGTCCGCGCCGGCGCGGAACAGCTTCGCGATCATCGCCGGCGAGGCGCTCGCGGGTCCCAGTGTCGCGAGCACGCGTACCTTGCGCAGGCGGGGGCTGATCGGATTGTCCATGATGGGTGCCTGTTCTCTCGACGGGTCGGAGGAAGCGGCCTTTCGTAAAAGCAACGGGCGTGAGCGCAAGTAGGGATCCGCCCTGACGGGCCAAAATCGTCGCCGCAATGTCATTGTTCGACGCATCGCCGATTCCCGTTGAGCGCCCGCCCGGCTGGCTCTACAGCCTGCGCCTTCACGAGATTCTGACGAGGTATGCGAATCATGGCCGAAGCCGACACGACCGAAGACAAGGGCAGCATCGCGGCGCAGGAGCTGCGCCTGTTTGTCGAGCGGGTCGAACGGCTCGAGGAAGAGAAGAAGGGCATCGCCGACGACATCAAGGAAGTGATGTCCGAGATGAAGGGCCGCGGCTACGACACCAAGATCGTCCGCAAGCTGATCGCCATCCGCAAGAAGAAGAAGGGCGAGCATGAGGAAGAGGCGATGGTCCTCGAAACCTACATGGCCGCGCTGGGCATGATGTGAGGGCCTTTTGTTGGTGCCCTCAAACGCCGGGCGGCCAGCATCCGCTGGCCTTGGCTTCGCGCCAATAAGGCGCGGCGGCCGCCACGGCTCGCTTCGCGAGCCGATCTCCGCCTACGGACTGCCCCCGGCAGTCCGCGGACCGGCTACGATCCTTGCGGGACATATACATGTCCCGACGCCGAGCTTATCCTTGGAGCCTGCTAGGGCTCCGCAAGGCCGAACGGCCGCCCGAGCTTATGCGAGGATAGCCAAGGTCACGGATGTGACCGCCGGCGCTTGAGGGCAACAAATATGTCCACTTTCCAGATCGACACCGCGACCAGCCGCGCAAATCCGACTCCCGCGCCGATGAAGCGGCTTACCGTGCCCGCGATCCGCAACGCCAAGGGCAAGGACCCGATCGTGGTCCTCACCGCCTATACGATCCGCATGGCGCAGATCCTCGACCCGCATTGCGACATGCTGCTGGTCGGCGACAGCCTCGGCCAGGTGCTGTACGGCCTGCCGTCGAGCGTGCCGGTCAGTCTCGACATGATGATCGCGCATGGCGCGGCGGTGGTGCGCGGCAGCTATCACAGCCTCGTCGTCATCGATATGCCGTTCGGATCCTATGAGGAAAGCCCGCAACAGGCCTTTCGGTCCGCCGCGCGAATCATGAAGGAAACCGGGGCGGCGGCGGTGAAGCTCGAAGGTGGCGAGGCGATGGCCGAGACGGTCGCCTTTCTGGCGGCGCGCGGCATTCCGGTGGTCGGCCATGTCGGGCTCACCCCGCAGGCGGTCAACGCGCTGGGCGGCTATGGCGCGCGCGGACGCAGCCAGGAGGAATATGCCAAGCTGATCGGCGACGCCAAGGCGATCGCGGGGGCCGGCGCCTTCGCGCTGGTTGTCGAAGGCGTAATCGAGCCGCTGGCGATCGAGATGACCCGGGCGATCGACATCCCGACGATCGGCATCGGCGGATCGAAGGAGTGCGACGGCCAGGTGCTGGTGATCGACGACATGCTCGGCATGTTCGACCGGGTGCCGCGCTTCGTGAAGAAATATGCCGAGCTTGCCGAGCAGATCGATAGCGCGGTCGGGCAATATGCCGCCGACGTCCGATCGCGCGCCTTTCCGACGATCGAGCAGACCTATCAGCCGAAGGGGTGATCGCGTCGCCCCGGCGGAGGCCGGGGCCGCCATGCTCTTGGGGCGACGTCACGTTCCCGCCTTGGGCGGCCCCGGCCTCCGCCGGGGCGACGGATCCCTGTTCATTCCCCATATCTATTGACTATGGCACCGCGCGCCGACGCCCGCTAAGAGGGCATCTTCCTGGTACTGGAGATGATGCTTGGCCTCGACGCCGCCCACCGAAGAAGCCTTTCTGCGCGAAGTCGACGACGAGCTGCGCCGCGAGCAGATGCAGACGATCTGGAAGCGTTATGGCCGGCTAGCGCTGATCCTCGTCGCGCTGTCGCTGGCGGCCTTCGCGGCCTTCCTGTTCTGGCGCGCGCAGACCGCCAAGAAGGCCGAAGCGCACAGCGAGCAGATGAGCGCAGCGATCGCCGACATCCAGGCCGGGCGCAAGACCGAGGCCGGTAAGAAGATCGACACGCTGATCGCCGAAGGCGGCAAGGGCTATAATGCCACCGCGCGCTTCACCAAGGCCGCGCTCGCCGTTCAGAATGGCGATGCGAAGGCCGCCACGGCGCTGTATGCCGGCCTTGCCGCCGACGAGAAGGTTGCCCAGCCGTTCCGCGAGCTCGCGCTGATCCGGCAGACGCTGATCGAATATGACAGCCTGCCGCCGCAGCGGGTGATCGACCGGCTGAAGCCGCTCGCGGTCGAAGGCGGCGCCTATTTCGGCACCGCCGGCGAGCTCACCGCGATCGCGCTGATCCAGACCAACCGTACCGCCGAGGCGGGCCGCCTGCTCGCCGCCGTCGCTCGCGACAAGAATAGTCCGGCCTCCCTGCGCGCCCGCGCCGGGCGGCTCGCCTCCAGCCTGGGCGCCGATGTCGGCTCCGGCTCCGCCGACAAGGATTGATTGCATGAACCGTAAGCTTATCGCCCTGGCCGCGGCCATGCTGCTGACGACCACGCTCAGCGGCTGCGGACTCTTCGGCGGCGGCGACAGCAAGAAGCCCAAGACCCCGGTGCTGGGCCAGCGCGTCTCGGTCCTCACCGCCGAATCGGGCGCGGAGATCGATCCCACGCTCGAGGGCGTCCCGGTGGTTCCGCCGACCGAGCAGGTCAATCCCGAATGGCCGCAGCCCGGCGGCAACGCCGCCAAGTCGCTCGGTCATGTCGCGCTGGGCCAGGCGCTCGGCGTCGCCTGGGACCGCAAGATCCCCGGATCGAGCAGCAAGGCGCGGCTTGGCGCGGGCCCAGTGGTGGGCGGTGGCCGGGTCTATGTGCTCGACGTCAATGCGGTGATCCACGCCTTCGACCTGAAGAGCGGCGCGGCGCTCTGGACCCGTGCGGTCGGCGTTCGCGACGACAACAAGGCGTCGCTGTTCGGCGGCGGCGTCAGCTATGACGAGGGCAAGCTCTACGCGACCAACGGCATTGGCGACGCCGCGGCGTTCGACGCCGGCACCGGCAACCAGCTGTGGAAGGTGCGGCCGGGCGGGCCGCTGCGCGGCGCACCGTCGGTCGGCGGCGGCAACGTCTATGTGATGAGCCAGGACAACCAGCTCTTCGCGCTCAAGGACAGCAACGGCGAAATGCTGTGGAATGCCAGCGGCAGCCTGGAAAATGCCGCAGTGTTCGGCGCGGCCGCTCCGGCGATCGGCCAGGGCACTGTCGTCGCGGGTTTCTCATCGGGCGAACTGACCGCCTATCGCTATGAAAATGGCCGGGCCGTGTGGCAGGACTCGCTGTCGCGCACCAGCATCACGACTTCGGTCGCCAGCCTCGTCGACATCGACGCGTCGCCAGTGATCGACCAGGGCCGCGTCTATGCCGTCGGCCAGGGCGGACGCATGGTGGCGATGGACATCCTCACCGGCCAGCGGCTGTGGGAGCTCAACGTCGCCGGCACCAAGACGCCGTGGATCGCGGGCGAATGGCTGTTCGTCGTGACCGACGACGCCAGGCTGCTGTGCATCGCGCGCAACAGCGGCAAGGTGCGCTGGATGACCCAGCTCCCCGCCTTCAAGAACGACAAGAAGAAGACCAAGCCGATCGGCTGGGCGGGCCCGGTGCTCGCCGGCGGGCGGCTGATCCTGACCAGCACCGATGGCGGTCTGCTCAACGTCGCGGTCGAGGACGGCCGGATGGGTCAGGGCATCAAGCTGGGTTCGACGGTCTATCAGCCGCCGGTGGTGGCGGATAACACGCTGCTGGTGCTGACGGATAACGGTAGGCTTGTAGCGTATAGGTAGCCGCTGCGCGGCGCCCTCATACGCCGGGCGCCCACGGATTGCTTTGCAAGCCGATCTCCGGCGGCAGACTGCCCCCGGCAGCCTGCTGACCGCCTACGATCCTCCGCCCTGCTTGGCTTCCTCGCATAAGCTCGGGCGCGCGTTCGCGCTTGCGGAACCTTGGCAGGCTCCGACGGTGACTTCAGCGTCGGTATACGCCAGTATACCGCCAGGCCGAACGGCCGCCGCGCCTTATTGGCGCGAAGCCAAGGCGGGCGGATGCCCGCCGCCCGGCGTTTGAGGGCTAACAAAAAAGACCGGGCCCTTGTAAAGGGCCCCTATGAAGAGATTACCTGTGGTCGCGATCGTCGGCCGTCCGAACGTCGGCAAGTCGACGCTGTTCAACCGTCTGGTGGGCAAGAAGCTGGCGCTCGTCGACGACCGGCCCGGCGTGACGCGTGACCGGCGCGAGGGCGACGCCAACCTGCTCGGCGTCGATTTCAAGATCATCGATACCGCCGGTTTCGAGACCGACGACCCCCAGACCCTGCCCGGCCGGATGCGCGCGCAGACCCAGGCCGCGGTCGAAGGCGCCGATGTCGCCTTGTTCATGATCGACGCGCGCGCCGGGCTGATGCCGCTCGATTCGGAGATCGGCCTGTGGCTGCGCGGCGAGAATACGCCGGTAATCGTCGTCGCGAACAAGGCGGAGGGCAAGGCCGCGGACCATGGGGTCTACGAAGCGTTCAACCTTGGGCTGGGCGAACCGGTGCCGCTGTCGGCCGAACATGGCGAGGGGATCGCCGACCTGTTCAGCGCGCTGTTGCCGTTCATCGACAAGCCGGTCGACGAGTTCGGCGTGACGATCGAGGAAGAGGAAGAAGACGAAGAAGGCGGGCCGCTCAAGCTCGCCATCGTCGGCCGTCCCAATGCCGGCAAGTCGACGCTGATCAACAAGATCCTCGGCGAGCAGCGGATGATCACCGGACCCGAGGCGGGCATCACCCGCGATTCGATCGCGATCGACTGGGACTGGAAGGCGCCCGACGGCACCGTCCGCCCGATTCGGCTGATCGACACCGCGGGCATGCGCAAGCGCGCCAAGGTGCAGGACAAGCTGGAGAAATTGTCGGTCGCCGACGGCCTTCACGCGGTCGACTTCGCCGAGGTGGTCGTGCTGCTGCTCGATGCGACGCTCGGGCTGGAGGCGCAGGACCTGCGCATCGCCGACAAGGTGCTGCAGGAAGGCCGCGCGCTGATCATCGCGCTGAGCAAATGGGACGTCGCCGCCAATCCGCCCTCGCTGTTCCAGGGCATCCGCACCGCGCTCGACGAAGGGCTGGCGCAGGCGAAGGGCCTGCCGCTAATCACCGTATCGGGCGAAACCGGACGCGGCATCGATCAGCTGCTCCAGGTGGCGCACGAGACGCGCGACTCCTGGTCGAAGCGGGTATCGACCGGCATCCTCAACCGCTGGTTCGAAAAGGCGATCGAGGCCAATCCGCCGCCCGCGCCCGGCGGCCGGCGAATCAAGCTGCGCTACATGACACAGGCCAAGACCCGCCCGCCGGGCTTCATCCTATTCGGCACGCGGGTCGATCAGCTGCCCGAAAGCTACCGGCGCTATCTGGTCAACGGCATCAAGCGCGACCTGGGCTTCGGCGCGGTGCCGGTGCGGCTGACCCTGCGCGCGCCCAAAAACCCCTTCGATTGATGTATTGGAGGCAGACCGCGCCGCTATGACCCAGCGCATCGACGCACGAGGCATGCGCTGTCCCTGGCCGGCGCTGCGGCTGGCGCGGGCGATGCGCGAGGGTGGCGGACCGGTTCTGATCCTGGCCGACGATCCGATCGCTCCGGGCGAGATCGCGGCGCTCGCCAAGGCGCAGGGTTGGTCGGTGACGCCCGCGGACGAGGATGCCGCCTGGATCGTCGCGGCTTAGACTTAGGTCTCACGACTAAGGGGAATCCCTGATCGTTTCGGATCCGTCGCGGTAACGCATCATTTACGACCCTGCCCTATGGTCGTGGCTGAAGGCCGAGGTGGCGTGCAGGGAAGAGCTATGGGTCAGACGGGCAACGGCGTGGTGAACTGGACGACGTTCGGCCAGACGCGCGAACTGATCGGCAATGATTTCGCCACCATATTGGGCTATTATCGCGATGACGCCGCGAAGAATGTCGTCGCGGTCGAACAGGCCTACAAACTGCGCGATGCGGTATCGATGGTGCGCCCCGCGCACACGCTGAAGGGCGATTCGCTCCAGTTCGGCGGCGAGGCGCTCGGCAAACTCGCCGAACATATCGAACATAGCGCGCGCCGCTGCGTCGAGGAGCATAGTGCACCCGAGTCGCTCGACGTCGAAATCCTCCAGCTGCGCCCGTTGCTGATCGAGACGCTGGCCCAGTTCGAACGCGAGCTGAAGAGCAGCGCCGTCACCGCGATGCGCCGCCCGGTGGCGGCCGCCGCCGGCTTCGGCCGCAAGCAGGCCTGAACCTTCCACGAGATAAAAACGGCTGGGTAGTTTGTGATCCGCTCACGCGGATAGGCGGCGCCGGCCCGCTCCCCCACCCGGCCTCCCAATCAGTTTACCGTGTGGAGGCCGGGTGGGGGAGCGGGCGGGCACCGCCCGTTTCAGCTATGCTGAACCGAAATCAACGCGCCCCGTGCTTCGCGCCCGCAAGCGCGGTGCGCAGCGCGGGCTGGGCCATGCGGGACAGCGTCTTGACCGCATAGTCGAGCTGGAAATCGTCGACGCCCTGCTTCTTGAGCGCATCGGCGGTCAGGATGAAGCGCGGATCGGTCTTGCCGTCATCCTCGAGCACCTTGTCGTCGATCTTCGCCTCGTTGATCAGGTGGCGGCGCAGATCGGCCTCGCGCAGGCGCGGGCGGCTCTTGTAATCGGCGTCGCTGATCTGCGGCACGAGCAGGTCGGGGGTGATCCCGCCTTCCTGCACCGAACGGCCCGACGGGGTATAATATCGCGCGGTGGTCAGCTTGAGCGCGGTCTCGTCGGACAGTTCGAGCACGGTCTGGACCGAGCCCTTGCCGAAGCTCTTCTCACCCATCACCAGCGCGCGCTTCTGATCCTGCAGCGCGCCCGCGACGATCTCCGCCGCAGAAGCCGAGCCGGCGTCGACCAGCACGATGATCGGCAGGCCATGCGCCAGATCGCCCGACGTCGCATAGCGGCGCTCGATATCGTTCTTCTCGCGGCCGCGCTGCGAGACGATCTCGCCGCGATCGAGGAAGATGTCCGACACCTCGATCGCCTGATCGAGCAGGCCGCCGGGGTTCGAGCGCAGATCGATCACGTATCCGAGCGGATCGCGACCGAGCGACTTCTGGATCCCCGCGATCGCCGCGCGCACCGAATCCCCGGTGTTCGCGTTGACGAAGGTGTTGATGTTGATGATGCCGACCTGATCCTTGACCTCCCACTTGACCGGCTTGAGCTGGATCAGCTCGCGGGTCAGCGACACGTCGAACGGCTTGTCGCGGCCGGGGCGGACGACGGTGATCGCGATCTTCGACCCCGGCTTGCCGCGCATCTGGTCGACCGCCTCGTCGAGCGTGCCGCCGTAGAGCAGCTTGCCATCGAGATGGGTGATATAGTCGCCGGTCTTGAGCCCCGCCTTCTGCGCCGGGGTGTCTTCCTGCGCGGTCATGATCTTGACCGCGCCGTCCTCCATCGTGACCGAGAGACCAAGGCCGCCATAGGAGCCCTGCGTCTGCGTCCGCATATTCTGCCGGTCGCGCGCGTCGAGATAGGCGCTGTGCGGATCGAGGCTGGCGAGCATGCCGTCGATCGCGCCCTTCATCAGCGTGCGGTCGTCGACCTTGTCGACATAGTCGGCGCGAACGCGCTCGAACACGCTCATGAACTGGTCGAGCTCCTTATAGGTGCTCATGTCGACCGCGCTGATCGCGGGGGTGAGAGTGGCGGCCAGCGCGCCTGCGCCGAAAAGTCCAACCGAACGCAACAGGGTTTTCGTCTTCATCAGTGGCTCAATCCCCAGAGGAAACGGCATATCGTACAGGCTTTTCGCGGCGCGGCAAAGCAGACTCGCATCCTGCAATCCTGCATGAACATGGTTATCAAAGATATGAGGGTCAATAAGCCTTCCGGCTAACCCCGACCCAATATCGGCAATATGTCGACCGGCTGGCTGTTGTGGCGCAGTTCGACGGTGATACGCGGGGCGGCGCCGTCGGCGGTGCCGATCGGGCTGCCCTGAATCACCTCCTGGCCGACCTTCACGCGGGGCCGGCGCAGCCCGGTGATCAGCGTCGCCCAGCCATTGTCATGATCGATGATGATGATCCCCGGATAGCTGCGAAAGGGGCCGGCATAGGCGATGCGGCCGCCGGCGGGGGCGACGAGCTGCGCGGCGCGCGCGGTCGCCAGGGTGATGCCGCGCGCACGGACCCCCGAATCGGAAAGCTCGCCCATGCCGGTGACGAGCTTGCCGAGCACCGGCAGCCGATAGGGCGGCGGCGCGTTCGCCTCGGCAGCGAGGCGCATCATTTCGGGCGGCGGCGGCGCGGCGCGGCCGGGAATGGTGGGGCGCAGACGCGGACCATCGAGACTCGCCAGCCGGGTGCGGACATCGGCCTGGCTGCCGAGATCCTCGATCAGCTGGGCGATGTCGCGCGCCTTTTCCCCCATCGCGATCATCCGGTCCTGCTCGGCCATCGCATCGTCGACCAGCCCCTGCGATCGGCGGCGCTGATCGGCTTCGAGCCGGACCAGCGCCAGCCGGCTGATCTCGAGCTGCTTCTGCTCGCGGCGCAGATCGGCGACCGCCATGCCGGCCTGACGCCGCAGCGCGTCGCCACGCGCCACCTCGGCGCGCAGGCCGGCGGTGCGGGCGCGGATCTCGGGCAGGGTCGATCCCAACAGCGCGCGGACATGGACCATGTCATCGACCGAACCGGGCTGGACCAGCGCCAGCGCGGCGGGGCGGCGGGTCATCGTCTGGAGCGCGGCGGTCAGCCGGATGATCGGCCCCTGCCGCTCAGCCAGCCGCGCGCGTTGCCGGGCGCGCAACCGATCGACGATACCGACCTGTGCCTGTGCGGCGGCGATCCGCGCCTCGGCAGCCTGGATCGCGGCGGCGGCGGCGGCCTGTTCGGTGCGCGCTCGCTCGGCGGCGCGGGTCATCGCCCGCGCCTGGCGCTCAAGCCCAGCGGCGCGGCGCTCCGCGGCGGCGGCGTCGCGCTTCGCGAAGAACAGCGCGCGCTGCTGGTCGCGGACGGCGGGGTCGCGATCGAGCGCGGTGGCGGGCGTGAAGG
>NZ_LARW01000098.1 GCF_000971055.1 Sphingomonas sp. SRS2 | reverse complement strand
GTCGGCAGATCACGCCATGGACTGCCCGTCCGGACAATCCATAGCACTGCCTCCAAAAATAGACGGTTGTTCCTCCCGCTTCGTCCCGGGTCGGTCGGCTTACCCAGACAATGCGGTTCCATCTTTGCCCACTGGGCGTCGGTCAGTACGAAGCGTTCCATCCAAAGTGTGAATCACATCTCCCCAAAAATGTGAATCCTAAATCCCCACAACCCCTAGACCGCGTACGGTGCCGCCGGGATATGAATCGATCGATTATGTCGTGCGCATCGCGGGCGACGGCGCCCCGAACAGTTCGCCGACATCCACCGCAGCGTGATGGCCTCGTCGCCTGACTGCTTCAACATGGCGCCGCCGATCCGCATGAATGGCACGCTCAGCATCGGCTAAGGCGACTTCTAAGGCAGCGGCGGCGATCCTTTAGCGGATCGTCGCCTGTCCGCGCGTCATTTGGTGGCGTATTGGCCGGCTTCGGCGTTGAACTGCTCGCGGGCGAAGGCGCGGGCGGCGGCCATCGTCTTGAACGTCTCGTCCTGCATCGTCGCGGTGACGAGCGGATAGTTATACATATTGTAGCGCGTCACCCGGACGGTGAGACGGAACATGCCATTCTCGTCCTTGGTGATGAGGAAAGGCTTCACGGGAATGCGGGACATCGGTGTTCTCCAAAAGGTACGGCAGCGGCCGGCAGACCGCTGCCTCCATGCCGCGCAAAATAGGGGATGGGCCTCAGCGCGGCGCGCCGGCGGCCTTGGCAGCTTCGTTGACGCTGGCGCGCGCGATTGTATCGGCGGCGCTTTCGGCCATCGCTTCCCAGCTTTCAGCCGAGCGCTCATGCATAGCGCGGCGGTTCGGCAGATTCGTGTTCTGGGCGGCAAGCCGTTGTGCTGCGGCATTGGCCCGGTAGAGTTCGATATTCGTCATATACTCCCCTCGGGATTATTGGAGCGATAGCGAAGCGGGCGACCCATCTGCCGTCCCGAAATCGCGGCGATTATTATCTTAAAGCGGCGCGAGCTTCGTGGTGGGCAGGAGCTCGTTCTTGCGCGCCTTGATCTGGATCAGGTCTTCGAGATTGCGCGAGATCGCCGCGACCGAGCCGACCGGATCAGCCTTGGCATTCTCAACGCCGAATTGCTGAAAATCGGCGATGCTGAGGTTGAACTTCAGCGTATCGTCGTCCACGATCGCGCTGAAGGCGATATTACGTTTTTCGACAGTCGCGCTGTCGGCATCGATAAGGATCGTGGCTTCGGTCATTTGGTAGTCCTGTCGCAGGCTAGGCACCGGGCTATCCTGCGGAACGCCGCGAGCTCGCCAAAGGCTATGGCCGCTCTCCTAGCAACTATCGTCAAAATCTCAAGCTTATTGCAGTGCAATAGCCATTAAACTGTCACTTCGAAGCCGGCCGCCTTGGGCCATTTCGGGCTCAGCATGGCCATCGCGCGAAACAATGTGCCCATTTCCTCCTCATCGGTGAGACGGTGATAGGCCGCGCCGATCTCATCACCGCGGTCCGGATGATGACGGCCAAGCGCGGCGGCGCGCGCGGCGATTCCCATCGTTCCGAGGAAATAGCTCTGCGACACCGGCCCCTCGATCCGCGCGCCGCCGAGATGGCCCGCCTGGCCCAACGCGGTGAAATCGACGTGCGCGGTCAGGTCGTTCGCGCCCGGATTGCTGAAGACATCGGCATAGGCATGGGCGTTAAGCGCCTGCAGCGTGTCGCCTGCATCATAATTCTCGTGGCCGTAATCGATCGCGAGGAGCGCCCCGCCCTGCCGCGTTATCCGCCGCGCCAGCGCATTGCCGATCGCCAGACCGGCCGGCGATGTCTCGTAGATGCTGCCGGCGACCGCGTCGTGGAGATGCTCGGGCACCCTATCCTCGGCAGGTGACGGACCCGGGACCGGCGCGAAACCCTCGTCGCCATAGCCCACCGCACGCTCGCGCCACCCGCTATAGGTCTTGATATATTGGCGGTAGGGCAACGCATCGAAGAATTCATTGGCGACGATGATCAATGGAGCGTCGGTCGGCAGCGTTTCGATCCCGTCATGCCAGATGGCGTCGGGCAGCCGTTCCTTCTGCAATTTGCGCAGCACCGGGCTGGTCTCGACGAAATGGACCTGCGGATGATGGCCGAGCGCCGCCATCGTGCGGATCGCATCGGCAGCGAGCGTCCCACGCCCCGGTCCGAGCTCGACGTAATGGACCGTCCTGGCACGCGATCGCGTCCACAGGTCGGCGCACCAGATGCCGATCATCTCGCCAAACATCTGACTGATCTCGGGAGAGGTGATGAAGTCGCCCTTCACCCCGAACGGATCGTGCGAGGCGTAATAGCAGCCGTTCGCCGCCTCCATATAGTCGGCGACGGGGATCGGGCCCCTCTCCTCTATCCTTCGGATCAGCGCTTCGGCCAGGTCCGCGGGTGTCTGCATATGTCTCGATTCAACGACTAAAAATCGAAGCGAGGCATAGCCTTATTTGGTTAGGAAAGCATTACGCAGTCGCGCGGCGCTTCGCGGTCGCGATCAGAAAGGCGCCGCCGACGATCATCGGCACGGTCAGCGTCTGCCCCATCGTCAATCCCCAGCTCAGCGTGCCGAGCTGAAGGTCGGGCTCACGGAAATACTCGACGAAGAAGCGGCTGAGCCCATAGCCGAGCAGGAATATCCCGACGAGCTTGCCCGGCTGGTTGCGCGCATTGGTCCGCCAGAAGAAGAAGGCTAGGACGAGCCCAAGCAACAGCCCTTCGAGCCCGGCCTCGTACAGCTGGCTGGGGTGGCGCGGATCGCCGCCGGGCGCGCTGGGGAAGATGATCGCCCAGGGTACGTCGGTTGGCCGGCCCCATAGCTCACCATTCACGAAGTTGGCGATTCGCCCGAAGAAGAGGCCGAAGGGAGCGCAGCAGGCGATATAATCATGAATGCGCAGCCAGCTGAGGCCGTTCTTGCGCGCCATGTAGACAATCCCGAGCGAGACCCCGAGCGCGCCGCCATGGAAGGACATGCCGCCCTGCCATAGCTTCAGGATGTCGACCGGGTTCTGAAGGATGTCGGGCTGGTAAAAGAAGACATAGGCGAGCCGCCCACCGACGAGGATGCCGATCGTCGCGTAGAAGACGAAATCGTCGGCATGCCGCCGGGCCATAGGTGCGTTGGGCTGAGCAATCAGCTTGATCAGATAATACCAGCCGAGCAGGATGCCCACGATATAGGCAAGCGAATACCAGTGAATCTGGAAGAAGCCGATATCGAGCGCGATCGGATCGAGGTGGAGATCGTCGAAATGTAGCGCTGAGGCCGCATTGGCCAGGACGGGCAGGTACAAGGGCATTCCCCGGAAACAGGACTGCGCCTGCCATAGCGAGCGAATTGGCGGAGCGGAAGGCGGCACGATCACCGTCGGGCCGAGCGAGGCCAGGCCCCTATCGAAATGGCGCTCACGCCGTCAGAGGCATCCGCAGGCCAAGCCTGTTCCATCCCCCATCCGAGCGGTAATCCAGTATCTCGGCCCAGGCGCGGACAAGATCGAGACCCGCGCCGCCGCCGCGCTCCGGGATCGCTTCTTCCGATGGCGCGCCGCGCGGATCGAATGCCGCTCCGTTGTCGCTCAACAATATCGCGATGGCAGGGCCCTCATGGGTGAGCACCAGTTCGACCTCGCCCTGCGCATCCAGCCCGCCATGATCGGCGAGGTTGAACACCAGTTCCTCGACGATGATCGCGAGCCGCGCGGCGCGATCGATATCGAGCGCCCGATCCAGCCCGAACGCCTGCGCTGCGGCGACCGTCACGCCCACCGCATCCGCGCCATTGCAACGGATTGTTACCGAGAGCGATTTGGAGTCGCGGGAGACCATAATTGCGCTATGTCATGATCTACTGGTCATGGGGATGGCGAGAATCATGCATAAGGCGTTTTTAACGGCAATGGGCCTGGCAGTGATGGCCATGCCGGCGGCGGCCGAGATCGGCCGGGTCAAGCGCGCCATGGGCACGGCCACCGTTGAGCGGGGCGCGGCGAAGCTATCGCCGGCGCCTGGCTTCCAGCTTCAGCCCGGCGATACGCTGGTCACTGGTAAAGACGGCCAGATGAGCCTGTCCTTCATCGACGATACGCGCTTCTCCGTCGGCCCAAACAGCCGCGTCTCGGTCGACCAGTTCGATTATAACCGCACCACCCAGACCGGCAATTTCGTGACGAAGGTCAATCGCGGCTCGCTCGCTGTCGTCTCGGGACAGATCGCCAAGTCGAAGCAGGATGCCATGAAGGTTCGCACCCCGACATCGCTGCTCGGCGTACGCGGCACGCGCTTCATCGTCGATGTGCCGCAATGAGCCCTCGCCTGCTCCCGCCGTTGGCGCTGGCCCTGCTCACCAGCTGTGCGACCCCGTCGCTGACTCTGTTGCCCAGCGAGGAAGGCAGGCAGGGCGCGGTCGCCGTGATCGAGGAGAATGGCAAGCCGGTCGAGGTGGTGGTCAGCGAGCTCAACAGCCGCACCAACCTTTCCGGTCCTCCGCGTACCAAGGCGATAGACCCGGCGAAGCTCAATGCCCGGCAGCTCGCGCTGCTCCAGGCGCTACCGCCTCCTGCGGTGCGCCTAACTTTGTACTTTAGGGAGGGCACCACCCAGCTCACCCCGGATTCGCTGTCCGGCCTGGACTATCTCAAGACCGAGATCGCGGCCCGCCCGGGCGCGGAAGTGCAGGTGACGGGCTATACCGATACGGTTGGCGGCGATGACGACAATGACCGGCTATCGCAACGCCGCGCCGAGGAAGTGCTGGCGACGCTCGCCGAACAGGGCATCGAGAAAGCGATGATGAGCGCGGTGGGTCGCGGCGAGCGCGAATTGCGCGAGCAGACCGGCGACGGCGTCGCCAATCAGGCGAACCGGCGCGTCGTGGTGACTGTCCGCTAGCCGAGGTAGCGAACCGCCATCACCGTCAGATCGTCGGTCGGGTCGGTCCCGTTCTCGAAAATGCGCACCGCATCACGGATCGATTCGATCATTGCGGTCGCTGTCGTCCGCCCCTTCAGCGCGGCCATTAGCCGCTCATGCCCGAAGAGCGCATCCGACGCGTTCAGCGCTTCGCTAACCCCATCCGAGATCAGCACCAGCGTTTCGCCGGGGGCGAGCTTCATCGGCTCGTCCGGATAGGGGAAGTCGACGATGCAGAAAGGCGGGCCGCCATCGAGCTTGTGCACCGCGATGCTGCCATCGGTGCGAACATGCAGCGGGTCCTCATGACCAGCGCTCATCAGCATCAGTTCGCCCGTCGACAAATCCATGACGCCGACCAGCATCGTCACGTTCATCGACTCACTATTGTCGCGCGTCAGCTCCTCATTGAGGATAAAGGCGGCGTCGGCGAGGCTCGGCACGCCGCGCAGCACCACGCTCTTCGCCAGCGCCTTGGACAGCGCCATGAACAAGGCGGCGGGAACGCCCTTGCCGGTGACATCGCCGACCAGAAAGGCGATCCGATCGGCGTCGAGGCGGATCACGTCGTAAAGATCGCCGCCGATCGACTTCGCGGGTTCGAGCAGGGCGTCGATATCGACACGCGGGTCGATGCGGGCGAGATCGTCGCGCGGCGGCAGCATGCCGAGCTGGATCGTCCGCGCCGCCTGTAGCTCCCCCTCGGTCGCCGCTGCGACGATCCGCTCACGCACCAAGGTTTCGCGCAGCCGTTCACGCTCGCGCCGCGCCTCGACGAACATCCCGCCCGCGACCCCCGCCGCGGTCGCGCCGCCGAGCAGCAGCGGACGCAGCGGATCGATCAGCCAGGACAGGCCCGTGAAGCCGAACCATGCGGCGACCGGCATCGCCAATGCCAATCCGGCCGGAACGAGCAGCGGTTGCCGACGCCGGCCCGGTGCGAGCAGGAGGACGAGCAGCGCCAGCAACAAACCGGCGGCCCATTCGGCAGGCGCTGCCCAGCGCGGGCGTTCGAGCCAGCCCCCGCGCAAAATCGCATCGACCGCCTGCGCCTGAACAAGCGGCCCATAATATTCGGCGGCGAGTGGCGTCGCGACGATATCGGCAGTGCCCTCGGCGGCAAGGCCGACCAGGACGATCTGACCGGCGAAGGCGTCAGCCGGAAAACCCTGCCGCAACACATCGGCGGCCGAACTGATCGCAGCGGGTGGGAAATGCCCGAAATGGAGCAGCATCCGGCCTTCGCCGTCGACAGGGATCGCCTGCTTCCCGACGCCGACGCGCGCTGGGGTCGAGGTGATGGCCGCTTCATCGAGCCCGATCCGGGCAAGTTCGAGCGACAGGCTGGGCATCGGCCGTGCGCCGATCTTCATCAGCGTCGGCACACGCCTTACCGTGCCGTCGCTGTCGGGGCGGCCATTGAGCAGGCCATGGCCGAGCGCCGCCTGTTCGAGTTCGGGAATATTCGCGATGACGCCGGGTTCGGCGGGAATGGCCGGGGGCAGTACGCCCTTGATCTCGGCATCGACGAACAACATTGCGGGATCGCCACCGTCGGCCGACACCCCTGCCCGCCCGAGCACCACCGGCGCGCGGCCGATCACCTGCCCCCATAAGCGATCCATCGGCGGCAGCGCGTGGACTTCGGCGGCGGCGGCGGGGGTCAGTTCGGGGTAGAGCGCGGCGAAGATATCCGGGCGGACGCGGTCGGGCTCTGGGAAGAGCATGTCGAAACCGATCGCCTTAGGGCGGCGCGCCGCGATCTCCTCCGTCAGCCGCGCCATATGATAGCGCGGCCACGGCCAAGGGCCGACTGCCGCCAGCCCCTCGGCATCGATCAGGACGACATGAACCTTCGTGCCGCTCAGGTCGCGCGGCGCGGCGCGCTGCCACAGGTCGAACAGCGGGCGGCGCATCGCCTCCCCGGCCCAGACGCTGAGCAGGGCGGCGAGCAGCAAAGCGGCCAGACCGGGGAGCCAGATGCCTCTCAATCCTCCCCGGGACGGGGAGGAGGACCGCGAAGCGGTGGAGGGGGATAGCCGCCAGCGCCGCGTGTGCGGCCGCCCCCCTCCACCATGCTGCGCATGGTCCCCCTCCCCGTCCCGGGGAGGAATGAGAGGCGTCATTACAACCTCACCTCTAGACCGTCATAGGCGCACAGCACCTCGAGCGGCTGCTCGCGGCGGGTCAGTTCCTCATAGCGGATGCTTTCCTTGTGCATCCGCTGGATATCGTCATCGCTGTAGACGGGCTCATGGTGGAACAGCGCCAGCCGCTTCGCCCCCGCCTCATGGCAGATGTCGATCGCGACGATGTTCGAGCTGTGTCCCCAATCCTCCTTCATCGAGACCGCATCGGCGAGCGAATACATCGTGTCGCAGATGACCAGATCGGCATCGCGGAAGAAGGCCGCGACATCGGCCTCACCTTCCATGCTCTCGATCTTGTGTTCGCTGTCGGTCGAGAAGATCGCGGTCTTTCCCGCATCGTCGGTAAAGCGGTAGCCATAGCTTATGTGGCTGTGCTGCTGCTCCATCACCTCCACGTTCACGCCGCCGATCCGATAGGTCTCGCCCGGCGTCAGCGTGACGAACTCGATCTTCGCGCGCAGCCAGTCGAAGGCAACCGGAAAGCTGATCTCTTCCTGTTGCCGGCGGAAGGCGGTTTCGGCGTCGGCATGCCCCGAATGGATGATGATGTGTGAATTGGGGTCGAAAGCGGGGCCGAAGAAGGGAAAGCCGCCGATATGGTCCCAATGAAGATGGGACATGAACACGTTGTAGACGCGCTTGTGGCCCTGCGCCATGCGGCCGAAGGCGTTGATCCCGAACTCGCGCGAGCCGGTACCGAAGTCGCAGAGGATGAAGGAGCCGTCGCCATCGGCTTCGATCTCGACGCAGGTCGTCGCCCCGCCATAGGTGCCGCCGGTGGCGAAATCGAGTTCGCCATCGACGAAGGCCGATGCCGCATCCTCGTCGGCGAAGCTGCGCCCGCCGGCCGCGACCAATGCTCGCGCGATCTTGCCCTTGATCGATCGGGCGGTTTGCGCGACCGCTAGCGATCCGCGCGTTCCCCAAAATCTGACCAGCATGCGATGTCCCCCCCGGAATTACTGCGATCAGGCCGCCAGCGCGCCCTCTACCGTATCGGTCACGCCGAACAGCTTGTCGTAACGGCTGATCGCCAGAATTTCGCGGACGATGCCGTTAGGCGCGGCGAGCATGATCTTCACGCCCGCGCCGTCGGCCTTGCGCTTGGCGAGCGTCAGCGCGCGCAAGCCGCGTGACGACATATAGGAGATGCCCGAACAGTCGACGACAAGCTTCGCGGCGGCCTCGGCCGCGCGCTCGACCGCCGCTTCCAGCTTCGTGCCGAAATCCTGCGCGCTGCTCTCGTCAATCTTGCCATTCGGCGCCGCGATGATCGCCCCGTCACGCGCGTCTTCCGTCCAATCCATGCGGACACTCCCCCTTGTCGCGGCCATGCTAACCCTGTTTGCGGCCGCAGGGAATGCGCCAATTAGAGATCGAGGCGATCGAGCCAGTCGGCCATCAACCGGCGGCCCGCCGCGACGGCGGTGCTGCCGTGATTGTCGTTCTGCGCGCGCAGATCGGCCACGCTGGTGCCCGCCGCCGTGATATAGGGCTCGTCCTTCAGCCAAGCCTCGAAACGAGGGTCCTCGCCCATTTCCGGATGGCATTGCAGCGCGAGGATATTGTTGCCGCGCCGGAACGCCTGGTGCGCATAATGGCCGGTCGAAGCGAGCAGTTCGGCGCCCGGCGGCAGATCGAAGGTATCGCCATGCCAGTGCAGCACCGGCACATCCTCGATATGGCGCAGCGGCGACCCCTGCCCCGCATCGGTGATCGTGACGGGTGCATAGCCGACCTCCTTGACCGGCCCCGGATAAACGCGCGCGCCCATCGCGGCGGCGATCACCTGACTGCCCAGGCACACGCCGATCGTCGGCCGGTCGAGCATGATCCGCCGCGCAAGCCGCACGATCTCGCAGGCGAGCCACGGATGGCGATCTGTCTCATAGACCCCCATCGGCCCGCCCATCATCACGACCAGATCGGGCGCATCGAAATCGACATCGGGAAAGGCCGGATCGGTCACGTCGATCCGATCGATCTCATAGCCCGCCGCCTCGACGGGCGCGCGGAAGCCCGCAATCCCCTCATAGGGTGTGTGGCGGATGACGAGTGCGGTCTTCATGATGGCGACACTAGCGCGGCGAACGGGGATTCCAACGACAGCGCTTCTTGGCCAGCCGAAAGGATATCTCTACGCCGATGGTAGACATCTGCAGCGGAGAGAGTGCGCGGGGATCGCAAGCGCTCACATCTCAACCGATGCGTTCTTCGCCATCAGCTCATGCTACGACTTCTCTGCAAAGCCAATGACGTCGATCGCACCAATCGAGAACTTATAGGCACCTAAAGGTCCAAAGCGTCCGGCTTTCACGCAGCCTTTGATCCTAACGTCCGCGCGTTTCCAGACGCTGTGCCTATTCGGCATAGCCTCAAAATATTTTGCGAGCTCGTTCGAACTCTCTATCCAAATTTTCTGTCTCTTATATTGACCATGCGATGGGACGAGATAGCTTGTTTCAAATCCCAAAATATATCGCCCCCTATAGATAGGGCAGATCGCTTCGGGCTGGGCAACGCCAGCGGTCATTAAGAGCGCAAAGCCTGCAATCATGTTCCACCGCCTTCCATGCGAGGATACTCACCTTAGCTCGACAGATCCATTCAGCCATTACCCTTCGGCTTTGGCGGGCTCTTCGGCACAGGTTTGCCGCCGCCTTTCCCGCTGCCGCTACCACTGCGCCTGCCGCTGCCGCTATCTGTTTGAGGTTTACGAGGCCGGTTGATGATGCGGCCTTCACGATCTCTCACTTCCCAGTTTTTAGATTCTGCCTCATCCGACAAGTTCACGAACATCGCAGGCATGACGGATGGCGCCGAACTCGCTTCTGCCCTGCGGTCGAGTTCATCCCAGCTGAGGATGCCCGCAGAATTGCGCTTGGCCGCATTCAAGATTCGGTCGATCCCGTACGCGCCATCCTGATAGACGACGTTGCCGTCCTCATCGACCCTGAACGGCCGGGGCGTCTTACCGTCCGAGCCGGGAAGCGAGACGATACCTGCATAGCGGTCGTAGTTCGGATCCTTAACCATTCGAATCTCCATGCTCATCAATAGAACATAAAGGGAACGAATAAAGTCCTACATTACAAGCGCGTCCGCACCGTCGCCAGACCATTGCGCAACAGCACCCGCGCAGAGTGAGCTGCGATAAGAAAGAAGATTCAGCTTCGTTGGACTGACCGCGATGGACTGAATAGAGCTCAGTCGCCCGTTAGAATCCGATCAACCAGCTGCTTCACCGTCGGCACGAAACCGTTCGAATAGAAGGGATCCTGCTTGAACTTGTAGGCGGCATGGCCGGCGAACATCAGATTCTCGTCGATCGGGCCATCATGGGCAATGTCCTGCAGCGTCTTCTGGATACAGAAGCTGCGCGGGTCGGCAAGGCGGCCGGTGGAGTTGCCTTCGGTATCCGCCCAGGACGAGAAGGCGCACTGGCTGAGGCAGCCCATGCAATCGGCTTGGTCCTTGCGGATCACCTTCATCTCGTCGGTGGTGACGAAGACCAGCGTGTTGTCGGGCGTCTTGAGCGCGTTGGTATAGCCCAGGCCATACCATTCGCGGGCGCGGTGAAGATCGCCGAGAGTCACCCAGAAATTCTTACCCTTGACCCCGACGTCGAGCTGATATTGGTGATCGCCCGCCGCTTCCATCGAGAAGGCGACCTGACGTTCCGAACGGGCTTCCAGATTGCGCAGGAAGGGATTGCGGACCGCCGAGGAATAGAAGCCGGTCGGCGAGAAGCGGTGGAGCAGGATGTCGCCGGGTTCGAGCGTGGTCAGATGATTCTTCCACTGCTGCGGGATCGGGCTTTCCTGGGTCAGCAGCGGACGCGTGCCGAACTGGAAGACGATCTGGCCAAGCTCTGGATTGTCGATCCAGTCGTTCCAGTCGCGCAGATACCACACGCCGCCGGCCATGATGATCGGCACATCGTCGGAGATGCCGCCGCTACGCATCGTATCGCGCAGCGCCTTGACGCGCGGATAGGGATCCTGAGGAACCTTTGGATCCTCGGCATTCGACAGCCCGTTATGCCCGCCCGCCAGCCAGGGATCCTCGTAAACCACGCCGGCCAGCCATTCGGCAGCCTTCGAATAGGCGCGCTTCCACAGCGCGCTGAAGGCGCGGCCCGACGAAACGATCGGCAGATAGCTGACGCCATAGGACGCCGCGATTTCGCTGAGCTTGTAGGGCATGCCCGCGCCGCAGGTGACGCCCGCGACCATGCCGCGGGTCCGTTCCAGCACGCCGTGCAGGATGCGCTGGGCGCCGCCCATTTCCCACAGCACGTTGATGTTGATCGCGCCGCGCCCGCCGGCGATCTCAAAGGCGCGCTTGACCTGTTCGACCGCGCCATCGATCGCATAGGCGATCAGCTCCTCGTGCCGTTCGCGGCGCGTGAGGGCGCTGTAGACCTGCGGGATGATCTTGCCGTCGGGGTCGTAGCTGTCGGCGTTGACGGCCGAGACAGTGCCGATGCCGCCCGCCGCCGCCCAGGCGCCGGAGCTTGCATGATTAGTGGCCGAAACGCCCTTGCCGCCTTCGATCAGGGGCCAGACTTCGCGCCCACCATAGAGGATAGGCCGCACACCCTTGAACAACGAGACCTCCAAACACGTGCGATCAATGCCGCAGAATCCGCGCCCTATAAGGCGATGCGCCGCAAATTGCGCGCAAATTCGCTGCGCCCGAACCAATAAGACGTATGTTACCGTCTCAGGCGATCCGCCATCGCAGACCAATATAGGTTATGATAGCGCGCAATCATCCCCTGCTCCGCAAAATCCCGGAGCGCGACCGCGCGATTTGCCGCGCCTATCGCGCGTCGTAGCACAGGATCGGCCGCCAGCCGCGCGAGCCCGGCGGCCAGCGCCGCCTCGTCAGACGACGGCTGAATGAACGGTCGATTCTCCGGAGACGCCATCGCGGCGATATCGCCGACATCGGTCATGAGCCCCGGCAGACCGCAAGCCATCGCCTCCACGAGCGAGATCGGGAACTGCTCGCTGTCTGAAGACAGCGCGAATATGTCGAAGCTCGCCATGCAACGCACCGGATCCCGGACGAAACCGGGCAGGATAACGCGCCCGCCGATCCCCAGCCCCTCTGCTTCGGCTAGGATCGCCGCCCGCTCGGGCCCTTCGCCCAGGATCACGAGCCTGGCGTCGGATGGAGCGCCCTGCGCGAAGACCCGTACGAGCCGCCGCAAATTCTTGACCGGGCGCAGGCCAGCCACGGTTCCGACGATCAGCCCTCCGCCGGGATCGATGCCGGGTATCGGTAGCGGGTTATCGATCCCGGCCTGATCGGGCAGGCCTATGCCGTTTGGAATGCGCTCGATCCGCCGCGGCGGCTGTTTCCACACGTCGCGGGCGATCGCCTCCAGCCGCAGCGAAGGCACGACCAGCTTCGTCGCGGTCGGCAGCATCAGCCGGCGGTACCAGACTCGCGCGGGCTTCTGCCGTACGGCTTCGTCCTCGTTGAACCCGTCTTCATGATGGATCAGCGGCGGGAGGCGGCGCACCGCGCCGAACAGCCGCCGTGCCCCGACGATATCCATCGACCCCCAATTATAGCTCAGGACCAGATCGAAATCGTCCATATAGTCGGCGAGATCGTCATAGCGGCGAAGCCCCGGCTTGCCCTGCAGCGGCGGCGCATCATCCGGGAATGCCACCTTGATGCCTGGATCGATCGCATCGCGCGCGCTGAATGCGCCGGGCATCGCGCTCAACACGACATGCTCGGCCTCGGCGCCGAAGGCGTTCATCAGTCGCACCGCCCGCGCTTCCTTGCCACCCAGCATGAAGGTCGAGTGGCAGTGGAGGATGCGCGCGGGACGGGGCATGCGGCTCAGCCCGCCTTTGCGATGCGCGCGAGCAATCGGTCGATCGCCGCCTCGCTCTCGGGCTCGAACAGCGTCGGCGCATGGCCGACCCGCGCGATCTCGACCCGGTCCATCAGCGGCAGGGTCGCCGCCATCCGATCGGCGGTCGCGGCGGACAGGATGTCGGAACGGTCGCCGCGCAACAACAGGCTGGGAATCGACTTCATCGCGTCGAGCAGCGGCCATAGGTCGGCCGGGGCCTCGTTGCCCGGAACGCGAAAGGGCTCGGAAATCGCGCCGTCATAATCCGTCACGATACGCCCTGCCGCGGTAAGCCGGCACAGCCGCTTGGCCATGGCCAGCCAGCTTTCGAGGCCGTAATCGGGATAGGCGACGCGGTGCAGCTCCGCCAGGGCACGCGCGGCATGGAGCCAGGTCGGAAAGCTGCTGGCTCGTCCGACGTAATTCTTGATGCGATTAAGGCCCGCCGCGTCGATCTCGGGCCCGATATCGTTGAGCAGCACGCCCGCGACCTTGCCGGGTTGGGTCGCGGTGATCAGGATCGACAGCAGGCCGCCCAGCGACGTGCCGAACAGGATGAAGCGATCGAGCGCCTTCTGCGCGATGAAGGCGGTCAGGTCTTCCAGATAGGTGGCCGGCACATAGCTCATCGGATCCTTGGCGCGCTCGCTCTCGCCCCGGCCGCGCAGTTCGACGACGATGATCCGCCGCTTGCCCGCCAACCGATCCGCCAGCTCGCCGAAGTCGCGGGCGTTGCGGGTCAGGCCGGGTATGCAAATAATTGGAAGCTGCTTACCGCGCGCCGAGCCCGGATAGTCGCGATAATGAAGACGCAGGCCGTCCTTCGACCACCAATAACCGTCTTCCCATTCCGCCATGCTTGCACCTCCGGGGTCCTCACCCCCATATCGCCGCATGACCATCGCCCCGCAAGCCGCCGTCTATCATCCCGATCCAAGGATCGAAACGCTGCAAGGTCGTCTGTCCGATCCGGTCAGCGCCGCGGTCTTCCCCAAGACGATCCTACGCTTCCGCAACCGCCGCTGGGACAAGGCGGTCGGCCTCGATATGTTGAGCGACGAGCAATGGATCGCACATTTCGGACGATTTGAGCCGCTGCCCGACAACCTCCCCCAGCCGCTGGCGCTGCGCTATCACGGCCATCAGTTCCGGAATTACAATCCTGAGATCGGCGACGGCCGCGGCTTCCTGTTCGCGCAGCTGCGCGACGGGGCAGGCCGACTGCTCGACCTTGGCACCAAAGGATCGGGCCAGACCCCCTACAGCCGATTTGGCGACGGGCGGCTGACGCTCAAGGGCGGGATGCGCGAAATCCTCGCAACCGAGATGCTCGAGGCGCTCGGGGTCGAGACGTCGAAGACCTTCTCGATCATCGAGACGGGCGAGGCGCTCCAGCGCAATGACGAGCCTTCCCCCACCCGCGGCGCGGTGATGGTCCGGCTGAGCCACGGCCATATCCGGATCGGCAGCTTCCAGCGGCTCGCCGCGCTGGGCGAGCCCGACACGATGCGCGAGCTGATCAGCTACAGCCTGTCCGCGCTCTATGGGGAGACCCTCGGCAACGCGCCGGCGGGGCAGCTTCTTGATCTGGTGTGCCGCCGCACCGCGCGACTGGCGGCGAGCTATATGGCCGCTGGCTTCGTCCATGGCGTGCTCAACAGCGACAATATAAACGTCACCGGCGAAAGTTTCGACTATGGGCCGTGGCGCTGGCTGCCAAGCTGGGAGCCCAGCTTCACCGCCGCATATTTCGACAATAGCGGGCTCTACGCGTTTGGACGTCAGGCGCAGGCCATCCACTGGGATGTCGTCCAGCTCGCCAAGTCGCTGCGCAGCGTGGCCGAGGCCGACGAGCTCGCACCCGCGGTCGATGCCTGGCCGGCATATTATGAGGCGGAAGTCGTCGCGGCGCTGTGCGCACGGCTCGGCGTCTCGCCACAGGGCGCCGAAGTCGATCTAGCCATGATCCAGGCGATGGACGAAGCCCTGCAGGCGACGAAGGTGGGGGTCGACCGCTTCTTCTTCGACTGGCGCGGCGGCAAGCGGCGCGCGGCGTCCCCAGCCGATGCGATCTATGACGGCGACAGCTTCGCCAGCTTCGCGAAAGCTATCGCTGGCTATGCCGGAAATGTTTCGCTCGATCACGCTTATTGGAACGATCCAGAACCCTGTTCGATGTTGATCGACGAGGTCGAAGCGATCTGGAGTGCGATAGACCAACGGGACGACTGGAGCGCACTCGATGCAAAGGTCGAAGCAATTCGCCGCATGGGCGATGCCTTGCGATCCTAATATACCGAAGATGAATATCTATTCATATTAGGCTTCGTGATGTCTTCTGGACGACACTTCAATTAACGGCCGATTAATAAACGCACCGTTGCCAAGTCACCAGCTCGCCAGATCGGCTTGGCTACTGCTGAAATATTCACTTCATCGCGCAAGATGTTCATTTTATCGGGACATGATGCAACCACATGCCTCGCGCAGGGTTGATAGGGCATGAGGTACACAAACACCCAGCTCCGCCCCGGCCTGACCGCGATTGCCGCTGTCCTGGCCTTGTCGTCCACCCCCTTGCTGGCGCAGGCCGTCGATTCGGCCCCCGCCGCTCCGGCGCTTGTTACGCCCCCCCCGGTCGTCACGCCGACGCCGGCCGTGACTGCAGCACCTGCGCCGGTTTCGGTGAGCAAGGCTCCGGCTCCGGTCTCGGTCGATCTGGGATCTGATACTGCGGCGGCTGAACCCGCTGCCCGCGTGCAGGCTGCTCCTGCGCCCGTCCGCGCCACGGCAACACCGCGCGTCGCGGCCGCCACACCGCGAGCTACCGCTCCGGCCGCTCCCGTCGCCACGCCTGAGGCTGCTCCAGTTGCCCCTGCGCCTGTCGTCGCCCAGACAGCAGCCGTCGCGGCGCCGGTCGTCGCACCTGAACCCGCTCCCATTGCCGCGACGACGCGCACGACGACACAAACCGATCCAACGGCGGATATTCTGCCGATTGCCGGCGCCGCTGGCGCTGCCGTGCTTCTGCTTGCGGGTGGGGCGTTCGCCATCGGCCGCCGTCGTCGAGAGAAGGACGATGTGATCTATACAGCCGATACCGTGATGACGCCGGTTGAACCCGTCGCCGTGCCAATGACTGCCGCGCCGATGACCGCTGCTGCGCCGATGACCGCTGCCGCCGCCGCACCGACGGCCTATGCGGCACCGCCAATGTCGCCGCGTCGCCCGGAAGAAGTGTCCGCCGATGCGCCGGTCACCGCGATCCCGACCGGTTTCGACCTGTCGCGTTTCGCCCGCCACACCCAGGCAGCCTATCGTGGTCCGACGCCGGAAAACCCCTCGCTGTCGCTCAAGCGCCGCCTGAAACGCGCTAGCTTCTTCGACCAGCGCGAGCGCATGGCTGCTCAGGGCGAGTTGCCGAATGTAGGCTATGCCCCGTCGGCTAGCGCTGCCCCGGCCCCGGCCTCGCGCCATGCCGAATATGTGACGACCAAGGCGCCGAAGCCGCCACGGCCGAGTTTCCGGCCCGCCTATCAGAGTTGAGGCTTCGGCCTTGCCCTGATGAACGACCGGCGGGCGCCGTCTTTCGCAACCTTCTCCCTGGACGACGGGAGTGGGGCGGGCGAAAGGCGGCGCCCTTCTTTTATGCCGCTTCGATCCGCTGCTCGAGCCGCAGCAGATACTCCTTAGCTTCAAGCCCACCGGCGAAGCCGGTCAGCGCTCCGGTCGAGCCGAAAACGCGGTGGCGTGGGGCGATGATCGAAATAGGGTTACGGCCATTAGCCGCCCCCACTGCCCGCAGTGCCGTGGGTCTGCCGATAACCCGCGCAATCTCCGCATAGCTACGCGTCTCTCCGAAGGGGATGGCAAGCAGGGCCCGCCAGACGCTCTTCTGGAAATCGGTGCCGCGAAAATCGAGCGGCACCTCGAACCTCGTCAGCTGGCCGGCGAAATAAGAACCTAGCTGCCGTGCCGTTTCGACGAGAGTTGGGTGGGCAGGCTTTTCCCTCATTGCCTGCAACGGCACCCGGCGGAAATCGTCATCAGGCCACAGGATCGCCACCAGTCCCTCGTCGCTCGCCACCAGCCTGAGGTCTCTGAGCGGGGATCCGATCGACGTGAAATACAACATGAGGCAGCTCCGTCCGCCGTCGAGTGACAACCACCGAAATGAATGATTCGGCCCTTGAACGATATCTGCTTTTGCTACATTTTAGAACAAAAGGGGGTCGGAATGAAAATTTGGGCAATCGCTATTGCCACCACTCTGGCCGCGCCAGTTTATGGAGGCGAGCAGATTCTGTTCGGGCCAGCGCCGTCCTGGGTGCGTCCGGTCGCGCCCGCGACGGTCACACCCGACGGCGGCAGCGTCTCCTATTTGCTCTCCGACGAGCAATATCGCCTCGAGCCGGGGCGTATCGGCAGCTATGAGGAGACAGTCTGGCGGATCGAGAATCCCGAGGGTTTCGGCACGGGAAATGTCTCGCTGTCGTGGCAACCCGAAATCCACTCCCTGACGATTAACAAGCTGACGATCCGCCGTGGCGACCGGGTGATCGACGTTCTGAAATCCGGCCAGAGCTTCTCGATCCTGCGGCGCGAGGCCAATCTCGAAAGCGCGATGCTCGATGGGACATTAACGGCGACGCTCCAGCCCGAGGATCTGCAGGTCGGCGATATCATCGAACTGGCGAGTACGATCGTTTCTACCGACCCCATTTACCGCACGCATGTCGAAGCGGTCGGCGACGCCGACTTCTCCGTGAAAGTCGGGCGCAAGCATTTCAGCGCCGAGTGGCCTGCCGCCGTGAAAGTCCGGCTTCGCCAGACGGAGGGGCTTCCCGCCCTCACCCCGAAGCAGAGCAGCGATATGGCGAAGGTCGAGTTCACGCTGGACGACTTGATGCCTACAGTTACGACATCGCACGCGCCGGCCCGGTTCCGTAGGCCGCGCCTGATCGAATTCAGCGATTTCAACAACTGGTCTGAGCTCGCCGCGTTGTTCGCACCGATGTACGACAAGGTTGTCGCGCTGCGTCCCGGCAGCCCGCTTCAGGCCGAAGTCGATCGAATCAAGGCCCTGTCGTCCGATCCGGTCGTCCGGACCGAGGCGGCACTTACGCTGGTGCAGGGACGTGTCCGCTATGTGGCATTGCTGATGGGCACTGGCAACTTCGCGCCCGCCGACCCTGCGGTGACATGGAGCCGCCGGTTCGGCGACTGCAAGGCCAAGTCCGCGATGCTAGTCGCGATGTTGCGCGCAATGGATATCAATGCCGCCCCGGTCATCGTCAACACCTATGGCAATGACGGACTCGATCAACGACTGCCCATGCTGCGCTATTTCAACCACGTGATCGTTCGTGCAACCATCCGCGGCAAAGATTACTGGCTCGATGGCACCCGGACGGGCGACCTGCGGCTCGATCAGCTCGGCACCCCCGACTATGACTGGGGGCTCCCGCTGGTACAAGACGCCGGACTGGTCCGAATGCTCTCCGAACAACTTGCCTTACCCGAGGCGGATACCCAGCTGCGCATCGACGCGCGCGCCGGCATCTCAAGCCCCGCGCCGGTGCAGGCGGAGATCGTGCTGCGCGGCGACGACGCCTATGGCATGCAACAGTCTGTCGCCAACCTCACCGCCGACCAGCGCGACAAATGGGTGCGGGACTATTGGGTCAAACGTTACCCGTTCATTCAGGTGAAGACAGCGGGGCAATCCTATGATGCCAACAAGCGCGAGCAGCGCCTGACGATGGACGGCATCGCGACGATGGACTGGCGGGGCGGGGTCTATTGGCTGACCGACAGCGATGTCGGGTTCAAGAACGCCAGTCTGGAGCGTGGCCCGGGTGAGAATCGCGATGCACCTTATAGCGTGCGCTTCCCCTATTTTGTCCGGGCGACCGAAACGCTGCTGCTTCCGCCCGGCGTGAAGCCGGTCAATGTCGAGCCGGTCGATCAGATCGCCGGCGGCATTCATTTCGTGCGGACCGCCGACCTGACCGGCAGTCGTTTCACAGCGGTAACGAGCATGAAAAGTGTCGCGCGCGAGTTTGCCGCGAGCGAGGCGCCCTCTGCTCAGCAGACGATGCGCGCACTGGCGGACCACAATCCTGCCCTGCGGGCGAGTGTGGAGAGCCATGCCCCCCGTACAGCGCAGCAAGAACCCGCAGACGCATCCGCAGGCCGCCGGCCGATGGATGCATTCACCCTTCGGGGATTCGAACTGCTCGGCGACATGGATTTCGACGGGGCGAGCGCCGCGTTCGAGACTGCCCTGAAGCGAGATGCGAATAATGTCCGAGCTCTCGCCGGACGCGGCCTCATTCTGGCATGGTATGACGATTTCAACGGCGCCGCCCGCGATCTCAACGCCGCCGCCGTATTGGATCCGGAAGACCCGTATGTGCTCCGGAATCGCGGGTATCTCGCCCAGAAGCAGAAGCGTCATGCAGAGGCAATTCGCTTCTATACTCGGGTGCTTCAGACGCAACCGGACGACCATGTGACATATGGATGGCGGGCCGAGGTTTATCATTTGGTAGGCGACGATGCCGCCGCGATCCGCGACGCGCACGCCGCAACGAAGCTATCGCCCGGATGGGCCGACATGTATTTTCTACGCGCCCGAATATACCAAAAGGCGCGCGAAGACGCCAAGGCGTTTGCCGAGGCCGAGGCCGCTATCGCCGCGGCACCCGAGAACAGCTTCGCCCATTATCAAGCAGCCATCATCTACAATGAGGGGGGCCGGAAGGACGCGGCCCTGAAGGCCATCAACCGCGCGATCGAGATACGCCCCGGCGCCGAAATGTTCGTCAGCCGCATGTTCATGCGGGCCGATGACGACCTGGCCAGCAAACGACAGGATATCGAAGCGGCCCTGCGCTTCGACCCTTCCAACCTCCAGGCTTTGAGGGAAAAGGCGGCTCTGCAGGATAGAACAGGCGACCCGATGGGCGGCGCGGCAACATTGGCGATCGCGCTGCGCGAGCAGCCTCAAGATTCCCAGCTGCTGACGTTGCGCGCGGAACTGCTATCGCAAGCTGGCCATAAGGGCGAAGCCGCACGAAGCTTCACCGCCGCCCGCGTCACCGCCAAAAGCAGCACCGATTTCGATCTTCTGTGCTGGAATCACGCACTCACCGACATTGACCTGCCGACCGCGCTGCAGGATTGCGAGGTCGCATCCGCAAAAACACCGGACGATTATCTGACCCTGAAAAGCCTGGCCCTTGTGAAACTCAAACTCGGCAAGACCGATGAGGCCATAGAGTCCTACAGCCGCTCCCTTGCGCTCGAACCTGATAATGCAGGATCGCTGTTCGGCCGCGCGGTGGCTTGGCAACGCAAAGGCGATGCTCAAAAGGCCAAAGCCGATCGGGATGCTGCGCTTGCCGCTGACCCTGGCATCGCCGCCACCGCGCAAAAGGCAGGACTGACATTTTCGGATGCCGAGCTGAAATAGCTGCCCACCCCTTCCGGTTTCGCCTCTGCGAAGCTAGTCGGTCAGGTCTTCCCACATGCCCTTGAGCCGGGCGAAGAAGCCGCTCGATTGCGGACTTTCGTCGCCGGTTTCGGTTGTCCGGAATTCCTCGAGCAGTTCCTTCTGCCGGGCGCTCAGCTTCGTGGGCGTTTCGACCTCGATCTGGATGACGAGATCGCCATAGCCGCGTCCATTGAGCACCGGCATGCCTGCGCCGCGCTGGCGGATCTGCTTGCCCGACTGGATGCCGGCTGGAATGCGGATTTCGTGACGGGTCTTGTCGAGGCCGGGCACGTCGATCGTACCGCCCAGCGCCGCGGTGGTGAAGCTGATCGGCGCACGGGCGAACAGGGTGGTGCCATCGCGTTCGAAAAGTTCGTGCTGCGCCAGGTGCAGGAAGATGTAGAGATCGCCGGGCGGGCCGCCCCGCGCGCCGGCCTCGCCTTCACCGGTGAGGCGGATACGGGTGCCGTCGTCGACGCCCGCCGGGATGCCGACATCGAGCGTCTTGGTTTTCTCGATCCGGCCTTCGCCATGGCAATCGCCACAGGGGTCGGAAATGACTTCGCCCGCGCCATGGCAGGCCGGACATGCGCGCTCGACCACAAAGAAGCCCTGCTGCGCACGGACCTTGCCGTGGCCGCCACAGGTCTTGCAGCTGGTGGTGCCAGTTCCGGGCTTTGCGCCCGATCCATCACAGGTCTCGCACTGTGCGGCGACATCGACGGTGATCGATGCCTGCTTGCCCGCATAGGCGTCCTCGAAACTGATCTCCAGATCGTAGCGCAGATCGGCGCCGCGCCGCACGCTGGAACGCCCGCCGCCGCCGCGGCCGCCGCCCATGAATTCGCCGAAGATATTCTCGAAGATATCCGAGAAGCCTTCAAAGCCACCGCCCTGTCCCGCGCCACCGCCGACGCCGCCATTTTCAAACGCGGCTTTGCCGAAGCGGTCATAGGCCGCGCGCTTCTGCGGGTCTTTCAGGCAGTCATAGGCCTGACTGATCGCCTTGAACTTCGCCTCGGCTTCATGATCGCCGGGGTTACGATCGGGGTGGAACTGCATCGCCAGCCGCCGATAGGACGACTTGATGACCTTGTCGTCGGCGGTGCGCTCGACTTCCAGCAGTTCATAATAATCGATGTCAGTTGCCATCACGCCCCCACGCAACGCTACCCGGCCCCGCCGCTTTGAGCAACGGGACCGGAAAACGCATCACGCCTACTAGCCTTACTTCTTGTCGTCGACTTCCGAGAATTCGGCGTCGACCACATCGTCGTTCTTTGCAGCGTCATCGGGCGAGGGCGAGGCGGCGGCCGCCTGTTCCTGCTCGTAGATCGCCTGGCCGAGCTTCATCGCGACCTGGGCGAGCGCCTGCGCCTTTTCGGTCATCGTGGCTGGTTCACCACCCTCGACAGCCGTCTTGGCTTCGGTGATCGCAGCCTCGATCTCTTCCTTCAGCGCCGGCTCGACTTTGTCGCCATGCTCCTGAAGCTGGCGCTCGGTCGAGTGGATCAGGCTTTCGGCGTTATTCTTCGCCTCGGCCGCCTCGCGACGCTTCTTGTCCTCGTCGGCGAACTGCTCGGCATCCTTGACCATCTGATCGATGTCGGCGTCCGAGAGACCGCCCGAAGCCTGGATCTTGATCTGCTGCTCCTTGCCGGTGCCCTTGTCCTTGGCATGGACGTTGACGATGCCGTTGGCGTCGATGTCGAACGTGACCTCGATCTGCGGCACGCCGCGCGGCGCCGGAGGAATGCCGATCAGGTCGAACTGGCCGAGCATCTTGTTGTCCGCCGCCATTTCGCGCTCGCCCTGGAAGACGCGGATCGTGACGGCGTTCTGGTTATCGTCGGCCGTCGAATAGGTCTGCGACTTCTTGGTCGGGATCGTCGTGTTGCGGTCGATCATCCGGGTGAACACGCCACCCAGCGTCTCGATCCCGAGCGACAGCGGGGTCACGTCGAGCAGCAGGACATCCTTGACGTCGCCCTGAAGCACACCGGCCTGGATCGCCGCGCCCATTGCGACGACCTCATCCGGATTAACGCCGGTATGCGGCTCCTTACCGAAGAAGTTCTTCACGACCTCGCGGACGCGCGGCATGCGGGTCATGCCGCCGACCAGGACGACCTCGTCGAGGTCGCTGGCCTTCATGCCGGCGTCGGCCAGCGCCTTCTTCAGCGGCTCGATCGAACGCTGGATCAGCGGTTCGACGAGACGCTCGAGATCCGAGCGGCTGATCGACTTGACGAGATGCTTCGGGCCCGTCGCATCGGCGGTGATGAACGGCAGGTTGACCTCGGTGGTCTGCGCCGAGGACAGTTCGATCTTCGCCTTTTCGGCCGCTTCCTTGAGCCGCTGCAGCGCGAGCCGGTCCTTGGTCAGGTCGATGCCTTCGGACTTCTGGAAATCAGCCGCCAGGAACTCGACCAGCTTGGCGTCGAAATCCTCGCCACCCAGGAAGGTATCGCCGTTGGTCGACTTGACCTCGAACACGCCGTCGCCGATCTCGAGGATCGAGATGTCGAAGGTGCCACCGCCGAGATCGTAGACCGCAATCGTCTTGCCGTCATTCTTCTCGAGCCCATAGGACAGCGCCGCCGCCGTTGGCTCGTTGATGATGCGCAGCACTTCGAGGCCGGCGATCTTGCCGGCGTCCTTTGTCGCCTGACGCTGAGCGTCGTTGAAATAGGCGGGGACGGTGATCACTGCCTGCGTGACGGTCTCGCCCAGATAGCTCTCGGCGGTCTCCTTCATCTTCTGCAGCGTGTAAGCCGAGATCTGCGACGGCGAATAATCCTCGCCACCCGCCTTCACCCATGCGTCGCCATTCGGACCCTTCACGATGTGATAGGGAACCAGTTCGGTGTCCTTCTTGGTGATCGGATCGTCGAACCGACGGCCGATCAGACGCTTCACCGCGAAAATCGTGCTGTCCGGATTGGTGACCGCCTGGCGCTTCGCCGGCTGGCCGATGAGCCGCTCGCCGTCCTTGGCGAACGCGACGATCGAAGGCGTCGTGCGCGCTCCTTCCGAATTTTCGATGACCTTGGGCTTGCCGCCTTCCATCACAGCAACGCAGCTGTTCGTGGTGCCCAGATCGATACCAATAACCTTAGCCATTCCAGTCCTTTCAAACCCCCAAAGGGCGACCCCCTCGATGCCCCCAGATAATGAGGCGAGCATCACGCGGATCGCATTGAATGGGGGCGATATAGGTGGGGATTCGATTGCTGCAAGACGCAAGGCGGACTAATTGGCGTGCAGATTTTCATGGAGTTCGGAATGCGCCGCCTGCTCGCCATCAGCTTTGCCGCCCTCGCTCTCACCGCTTGCCAGCCGAAGGGCGCGGAAAAACCGGTTGTCGAGGATGCCTGGGTGCGCCTCCCCGCCGTGGCAGGCCGCCCCGCAGCGGGCTATTTCGTCGTGAAGGGCGCCAGGGCCGATGATCGGCTGCTCCGCATCGACAGCGCGGTGGTGAACAAGATAGAGTTGCACGAGGAAGTCATGAACGGGGGCGTGATGACGATGCGGCAGATGGCCGACGTGCCACTGCCCAAGGGAGCGGACGTATCGTTCGCGCCTGGAGGCAAGCATGCGATGCTGTTCGGCGTCGATGCACGAATCACGCCCGGCACGGCGATCCCGATGCTTTTCACCTTCCAGAGCGGCGCCAGGATCGAAGCCGAGGCCAAGACGGTGGCCGCCGGTGACGACATGGAGCATATGCACCCCTGATGAGCAGCACGCCGCCGATCCCATCCCCGCTCTTCCTGGTCGCGGCGCCGCGATCGGGCGCGGAGACATTGCGGCAGATGCTGGCCCTGCATCCCGCGATCGCGATGGCGTCCGAGTTCGATTTCCTGGTCGACGCGATCAGCTCCGAAGGCCGCTTCATGAAGCGCGACGCCTTCCTGCGCTCGGTGGAGTTCAACATCCGCTTCAAGCGACTCGGCCTCACTGTGCCACCGGGCACACCCTTCACCGGGATCGCCCAGGCGATGCTGGAACAGGTCGCCGCGACCAAGCCGGGCGCACCGATCGTCGGCGCGGTGCTTCAACGTCATTTCGACCGGATATTGTGGCTGTGGCCCGATGCGCGCTTCATCCACCTCGTTCGCGACGGACGCGACGTCGCGCAGGCGACCGTGGCGTCGCGGCGGGCGGGCAATCTGTGGCACGGTATCGCCGGCTGGGTCGATGCCGAGGTGCTGTGGGACCGGATGTCGCACAAGCTGCCCGCCGAGCGACAACTCAGCCTGCGCTATGAAGTGCTGGCAAGCGACACCAGCTATGAGTTGCAGCGGATTTGCGAGTTTTTGGGGCTTCCGTTCGATCCGGCGATGCTCGGCCCCGCGCAAGCGCTCCACCGCGAACCGACAGGCCGCTGGCGCAAGGCGGACATTGCCGAACTGTCCGCAGCGGAGCACCGTGCCGCCCGCTGGCTGCTTCAGAACGGCTATTTTCTAAGCGCCACGGTGCGCCCACCTGCGATCCTGCGGCGGACGGCGCTCCATATCCAGAACAAGCTGACTCTCGCTAATCACCGCCGCGAATTGCTCGGCACCGGCGCCTGGCTGAAAAGCGTCTACACCGCTCGCTTCGGCCGCAAGAAAGCCAAGTCCCGTCTCAAGCGCGAACAGGCCGAATTGATGGCCCGCAGCGACGATTAACGTGAAGCGTCATCCCGGCTTTCGCGGGAATGACGCCGATATTCATGCGTCGCCCGCCTTCGCGACACCCACGAGCGCAGGGCGCAGCAGCCGATCCTTAATCATATAGCCGGCCTGCATCTCCTGAATCACCGTGCCTGGCTCAGCCTCGGCATGCGGCAACTCGACCATCGCCTGATGTTTGTTCGGGTCGAGCTTCGCGCCGATCGCCTCGATCTTGGTGATGCCGTTGCGCTGGAACACATTGTCGAGCTCCTTGCCGGTCATCTCGAGCCCGGTCAGCAGCGGCTTGATCCGGTCGTCCTCACGCAATTCGCCCGGAATCGCCTGCAACGCGCGGCCAAGATTGTCGGCGACGGACAGGATGTCGCGCGCGAAGCCGGTCGCGGCATAGGCCGAGGCGTCGGCCTTTTCCTTTTCCAGCCGGCGACGCACATTCTGGGTTTCCGCCTGCGCGTAGAGGACCTCGTTGCGCAGCTTCTCCAGTTCGCCTTCCAGCCGGGCGAAGGGGCTTTCAGAATCGCCTTCCTCTTCCGCAACAACGGGGGTTTCCATGTCGTTCTCGCCGATCTTCTCTTCGCTCATGCCTGCTTCCGGTTTCATGTCTCGGGCCGCGCCCGCCATCGCTTCGCGCGCTGATATAGTCAAACGAAGGCAATCGACCAGTGGTTCAGTATTTTTTGCATCAAATCGGTGCACGCACTAGGGCAGCCGCATGTCGATCCTCGACGCCCATCGCGAGGCCCTGAGCCTGATTGCGCAAAGGTCACGCAGCCGAAGGCTGATCGCGCGCGCCGGACATGATTTTGCGTCGAACGACTATCTGGGCCTGTCGGCCGCACCCGAACTGCGTACAGCGGTCGCCGCCGCGCTCGATCGCGGCGTCGCGATAGGCGCGGGCGGATCGCGGCTGCTCCGCGGCAACGATCCCGAGCATGAGGCGCTCGAAGCCGAAGCCGCGGCTTATTTCGGTAGCGAGGCGGCATTGTTTTTCTCGACGGGATTTGCCGCCAACAGCGCGATCTTCTCGACCCTGCCGGCGGGCCGCGACCTGATCGTCCACGACGCGCTGATCCACGCCAGCGCGCATGAAGGGATACGCCTCGGCCGCGCCACCGCGATTTCCGCCGCGCATGGCGACGTGCAGGCTTTCGCCGACGCGATTCGCGACTGGCGCGCCGCCGGCAACACAGGGCGGGTCTGGATCGCGGTCGAAAGCCTCTACAGCATGGACGGCGATATCGCCCCGCTCGACGAACTCGCCGCGCTGGCCAACCGCGAAGAAGCCTTTCTGGTCATCGACGAAGCGCATGCCACCGGCGTGTTCGGTCCCGATGGCCGGGGCCTCGCTCATGCGCTCGAAGGCCGCGAGAATGTCGTGACGCTCCGGACCTGCGGCAAGGCGCTCGGCTGCGAGGGCGCACTGATCTGCTGCCCGCGCGTCCTCGCCGACATATTCGTCAACAAGGCGCGGGGCTTCATTTTCTCGACAGCGCCCTCCCCGCTTGCCGCCGCCGCGGTGCGCGCCAGCCTCACCCTGCTGCGCAGCCAGCCCGAACGGCGCGAACGCCTCGCCCGGCTGATCGCCTTCGCCGGAACCCGTCTGCCCTCTACAGGGTCGCAGATCATTCCCGTCATCCTCGGCGACGACGCCCGGACGATGGCGGTGGCCACTGCCCTGCAGGATTGCGGCTTCGACGTGCGCGGCATCCGCCCGCCGACCGTCCCTCCTGGAACGTCGCGGCTGCGGATCTCGCTGACCCTCAACGTCGACGAGGCGATCGTCGCTCAGCTGGCCGATGCGATCAGCGAGCTGACCGCATGACCCACGCCATCGTCGTCACCGCCACCGACACCGATGCCGGCAAGACCGTCTTCGCCGCCGGGCTGACCCGCGCGATCGACGGCTGCTATTGGAAGCCGGTGCAGGCGGGACTGGCCGACGGCACCGACAGCGATACGGTGCGGCGGCTTTCCGGCGTTCCCGCCGGGCGCATCCTGCCCGAGGCTTATCGGCTGGAGACCCCGGCTTCGCCGCATCAGGCAGCCGCGATCGCAAATGTCGTGATCGACCCCGCGCTGCTCGATCCACCGGCCTGTGACCGGCGGCTCGTGATCGAGGGCGCGGGCGGCCTGCTGGTGCCGCTCGCCGGCGGGCTCCTCTTCGCTGATATCTTCGCGCGCTGGCGCTATGAGACGGTCGTCGTCGCACGGACCACGCTGGGGACGATCAACCACAGTCTGCTGACCATCGAGGCGTTGCGCGCGCGCGATATTCCGATCCTGGGCGTCGCCTTCGTCGGCGACGCCAACGAAGAAAGCGAGCGCACCATAGCCGGAATCGCCGGGGTCAAAAGACTGGGCCGCCTTCCCTGGATCGATCCGCTCGACGCCGCCGGTCTGGCCAAGGCGTTCGACGAAGCCTTCGACATCGAGGATTTCGCGCCTTGACCTCGCCCGTCTGGCATCCCTTCACCCAGCATGGCCTGGGCGAGGATATCCCGCTGGTGGTCCGCGCCCAGGGCGCCGCGCTCTACACTGTGGAGGGACGCCGCTATATCGACGCGATCTCCTCCTGGTGGGTGACGACGCACGGTCATTGCGACCCGCGGATTATGGCTGCGATCCGCGATCAGACCCAGCATCTCGACCAGCTCATCTTCGCCGGGTGGACGCATCAACCCGCCGAGACGCTGGCGCAGGATCTCGTCGACATCACCCCCGGGCCGCTCGCGCATGTGTTCTTTTCCGACAGCGGATCGACCAGCGTCGAGGTGGCTCTCAAGATGGCGCTTGGCTACTGGCTCAATCGCGGCGAGCCCCGGCATCGTATTGCGGTGATGGAGCACAGCTATCATGGCGACACGATCGGGGCGATGTCGGTCGGCGAGCGCGGCGTCTATAACCGCGCCTATCAGCCACTGCTGTTCGACGTTGACACCATTCCCTTCCCGACCGGCGATGGCGACGCCGCGATCGCCGCACTCGAACGGCTGTGTGCGAAAGCACCGCCCGCCGCGCTGATCGTCGAGCCGCTGATCCTCGGCGCGGGCGGGATGCTGATCTATGCGCCCCATGTGCTGAAGGCGCTGCGCGACGTCTGCGCGCGGGCGGGCGTGCTGTTCATCGCCGACGAGGTGATGACTGGCTGGGGCCGCACCGGCACCCTGTTCGCCTGCGAGCAGGCCGAGGTCGCGCCGGACATCATGTGCCTGTCCAAGGGGCTGACGGGAGGCGCGGTGCCGCTGGCGGCGACACTGGCGACCCGCGAGATTTTCGACGCGCATCGTTCCGACGATCGCGGGAAGATGTTCTTTCACTCGTCGAGCTATACGGCGAACCCGATCGCCTGCGCCGCCGCCAATGCGAATCTCGCCATCTGGCGCGACGAGCCGGTCCGCCGGCGCATCCTGGACCTCAGCTATCGTCAGACGCGGCGGCTCACCGCGCTCGACCACCCGGCGATCGTCAACAAGCGCCAGCTCGGCACGATCACCGCGATGGAGTTCGTCGATCCGTACGGGGATTATCTGTCGGCGATGGCGCCGGTCCTCGGCCGCTTCTTCCGCGATCGCGGGCTGTTGCTGCGACCGATGGGAAACACCGTCTATGTGATGCCGCCCTATTGCATCGACGATGCCGATCTCGACGCGATCTACGAGGCGATCCTGGCGGCGGCGCGCGAGGTGGCGATTTGAAGAAACAGATCGTCGCGGCGATCCTCCTGCTCGTCCTGCTCCTGCCGATGTTCGCGGGGATCGCCCGGATCAAGCGACTGCCGCGCGACAATCCAGACAAGGACGAGGATCAGCCGAAAGTCTGAAGCCGGCCCCGATCCGGCGGCAACCTTTCGTTAACTATGATCGACGATAATTAAGGGGTGTTAACAGGACCCCTCCCATGAGCCTGACCGATTTCGGCGGCCGTATCGAACGCGACGTCAATGACGTGCGCGGCGCGATCAGCCGTGCCGCGCAGCGCGTCGGGGTGGACTTCTCCTATCTGTTCAACCAGGCGAAGTCCGAAAGCGGGCTGAACCCCAATGCCAAGGCGCAGTCGAGTTCGGCGGGAGGCCTGTTCCAGTTCATCGATCAGAGCTGGCTCGGCGCGGTGAAAATGTACGGCGCCAAACATGGCCTCGGCTGGGCCGCCGATGCGATCAGCCGGCGCGGCGATGGCAGCTGGAAAGTCAATGGCGCGGTCCGCGAACAGGTGATGGCGCTGCGCAATCAACCCGAGGCGTCGTCGCTGATGGCGGCCGAGTTCGCCAGCGACAACGCGCAAGGGCTACAATCGGCGCTGGGCCGCCAGCCGCGCCCGGCCGATCTCTATTTCGCGCATTTCCTGGGCCTCGAAGGGGCCTCCAAATTCCTGAAGGCCGCCGATGCGCGGCCCGATGCGAGCGCCGCGTCGCTCTTCCCGCGCGAGGCGCGCGCCAACCGCAGCATCTTCTACGACAATGGCGGCAGCGCCCGGTCGCTGAGCCAGGTCTATGCGCTGATGGCGAAGAAGATCGACGACAATGGTTCGCCGGTCGCTCCGGTCCGCGCGGCCGATCCGCTCTCGGCGGACCGCATGCGGCTGGCCTATGCCCGCGAGGTTTTCGAAGGCGACGGCAAGTCCTCGCCCGACACCAACGAAATGCTGGCGATGATGGGCAACACCCCGCGCCTCAACCTGCTGAAGCCGAACCCCAACACCGCGATGCTCGCCTATATGATGCTCGCCTCCGGTGGCGACGGCACGATCAGCGATACCACGCTAGACGCTTAGTAAGCCGTAATCCCAGCCCAAGCTGGGATCTCATTGGCTTCTTCCGGGCGAGAAAACCGAAACTCCAGCTTTCGCTGGAATGATAATGGCTCAGTGCTTCTTGGCCGCAGCCATCTGCGCCATCGCGGCCGCAGGCATCGCGGTGGGGTCGTTCGCGCCGCCACCCGCCATCAGGTCGACGGGCTTGCGTTCGCCGCCAGCACCGCCGGTGCCACCCGTACCGCCATCCGACGCGCCACCGATGTCCGAAGACCAGGCCAGCGTGATCGACATGCGGCGATTGCGCGGATCATAGGGATCCTCGGGCACATAGGGCTCGCGGTCGGCGACGCCTTCGATGCGGGCAAAGCGGCTGTTCGGCACGCCATAGTCGGACAGCGCCCGGCGCGTCGATTCGGCGCGCGCGGCAGATAACGTCCAGTTGTTGACCATCCGGCCCTTCGAATAGGGCATCGCGTCGGTATGGCCGCGCACGATCACCGCATTGTCGGCGAGGTCGGCGACTTCGGCGACCTGCTTCATCAGTTCGCGCGCCTTATCCGACAGCTGGTCGGTGCCCGACTTGAACATCGTGAAGTCGGCCTGGTCCACCAGATCGATGCGCAGGCCCTCGCGCGTTTCCATGAAGCGGACATTCTTGGCCATCGAAGCCATGGCGGGATTGCTCGCCATCTTCTGCTCCAGGATCGCCTTGAGCTTCTGGAACGCGACGCGCTCCTTCGCGCGCACCGCCGCGCCGCCTTCCTTGTCGCCGCCCGATGCATCCTTTGGGATGGTGATCGACTTGGAGCCGGTCTGCGCCGCGCGGTGCGGATAATTGTCCCTGTCGACGATCGATTCGCCGCCGAACAGGCCATTCGCGCCCGCGCTTTTTTCCCGGAGCTGAACCATCGTCGGCGTGAAATAATCGGCGATGCCCTTGCGCTGCTTCTCCGTGGTCGCGCCAAGAATCCACATCAGCAGGAAGAACGCCATCATTGCCGTCACGAAGTCGGCATAGGCCACTTTCCACGCGCCGCCATGATGGCCGCCATGCCCCTCCGCGATAATCTTCTTGATGATTATCGGTCTGGGTTCGGGCTCATTCTTGCCACGCTTTGCAGGCGATTGCGCCATGGATCAGCGGTCCCTTGCGTAACTGGACTTAGCGGCCGCGCATGCCGTCGAACACGTCGGCGAAAGCCGGCTGGTTCGAATGGCTGATGCCCGAGCGCGCGGCCTCGATCACCAGCGGCAGCGGGTGACCATGAAGCGAAGCGATGATGATCTGCTTGACCACGCCATAGATCGCGGAGTCCGCCTCGATCACCTGGCGGCAGCGGCCGGCGAAGGGCGCGACGATGCCATAAGCGAGCAGAATGCCGAGGAAGGTACCGACGAGCGCCGAGCCGATCATCGCGCCGAGAATGGCCGGCGGCTGATCGATCGAGCCCATCGTCTTCACCACGCCGAGAACGGCGGCGACGATGCCCAGCGCCGGAAGCGCGTCGGCCAGGCCCTGCATCATGTCGGCGGGCTTGATCTCGTCATGGTGGTGGGTCTTGAGCGCGTTATCCATGACGTCCTCGACCGCCATCGGATCGAGCGTGCCCGACGAGATGACGATCAGGCGCAGCGTGTCGGTGATCATATGGATCAGCGTGCTGTCCTTGAGGAGCTTGGGATATTCGGCGAACAGGGTCGACGCCTTTGGATCCTCGATATGCGGCTCGAGCGCGACAGGGCCCTCGGTCCGCAATTTCTTCATCAGCGAGGAAACGAGGAAGATGACGTCGAGATAGTCCTTCTTGTTGTACTTCGGACCCTTGAAGACCTTTGCGAAGCCGCCGCCGAAAGCCTTGAGTTCCTTCATCGAATTGCCCGCGACAAGCGCACCGACGGCAGCGCCACCGATGATCAGCATTTCGTGCGGGATGGCGTGAAGGACAGGCGCGAGATCACCGCCGGTGATCGCGAAGCCGCCGAACACCATGGCGAGAAGGATAACGAGGCCGATGCCAGCAAACATGAACGCACACTCCCACGGGAATATCGATTTCGGGACATTTGCGCGGGTCTCGCGCCTTCCCCTTCAATGTTAACGGCAGGATAAGCACAGGCTTTATCCAAGCGTCGTGAGAATCTCTTAACTCAGAAGATCAAACAAAGTGTTTCGATTGACCTTGGCGAACGCCATCTGCGCCGCCTGAAGGCTAAGCGTCTTCGCATTGAGGCTCATCACCGTCGATGCGACATCGGTATCCTCGAGCTTGCTGCGCTCCTCCGACAGCTGGATCGACGCACTTTCCATCGATTCCGCCGCGCTATCGAGCTGGGCCGCACGCACGCCCTGCGCCGCATATTGATTGGTGACATGGCCGATCGCCTTGTCGATGTCGCTGATCGCCGTATTCGCGGCGGCGCGACGCGCCGTCACGTCGTCGGTCGCGATCGCGTCTATCGCCGAGCCGATGACCCAGTCGAGCGTATCGGATCCATGCGCATAGGAAATGCCCTCGAACACCGTCGATCGCTGCGCGGTGGCCGGCAGCCGCTGAGTCGCCGAAGTCGACACCAGCAACGGCGCGTCGGTCGGGAACAGCGACTGCCCCGTCGGGGTGGTCGAGGTCGAAAGGTTGGTCAACGCGGTTCGGAGCGAGGCGAGTTCCTGCACCATTGCGGCGCGGTCGTTGCTGGATACCGATTCCGATGCGCCGGCCAGGGTCAGCTCCTTCACCCGGTTGAAGATGTCCGACACCCCCGACAGCGCGGTATCTACCTCGGCGGCGATCGACTTGGCGCTCTGGATATTGCGGGCCCATACCGTCTGATCGGCCTGCGCGTTGCGGATCACCGAAACCCTTGCCGAGGCGATCGGATCGTCGGAGGCGACCTGAATGCGCTTGCCGGTCGATATTTCCGTCTGCGCACGCGCGATTTCGGCGCCAAGCTTGGCTTGCCGGTTGATTTCCGCCAACGCGCGGTATCGGGTAGCCGTGATCACCGCTCAAAACCCCTCAATTGAAGAGACCCAAAATTTCCTGGAGCGTCTCGCGCGCGATCTGGATGATCCTCGCCGAACCGTTATAGGCTTGCTGGAAACGCAGCAGCTGCGCCGCCTCGACATCGAGATCGACGCCGGTGACCTCATCGAGTTGCAACAGGGCGCCGTCACGCTGAGTCGACGTCGCAGTCTGCTCCGCCTTCGCCGCCGCCACGCTCTGCGCATGGTTCGACACGAGCAGCGCCCAGCCCGCTTCGGGCCCGTTCGAATTGCGATAATCCTTGAGCGCCAGCGCGTTGCCATTGGCCGCGCCACCGCTGGTGGCCGCGGCGATCTTGGAAAGATCGGTGGTAGCGACCGACAGCGTGGCTGCGGTCGTGCCGCTGATCAGCGCCGCCCCTGCGGCGCCGGTGCGATCGACGCCCGCCTGATTCCAGGTGTTTATGACATTGGCGAAGTTGGCTGCGATCGCATCGAGCGATTGGCGGCGCGACGCGATCGAGTTCGACACATCGACGAGTCCGGAGAGCGCGCCCGACTGCGGCGCCATGTTGACCGCGGTTCCATAGCCCGACGCCGTCAGCGACAACCGCCCGTCACTTGCCTCGATCATGCCGACATAGCTGGGGCTGGTCTTGGTTGCGTCGACCAAGTGGACCGATGCGTCGCCCTGCATCGTCACATCGGCACGGCCGTCGTCCTGCAATTTGACATCGATGCCGACCGCGCCCGAAATACTCTTCAGCAAAGCGTCGCGCTGGTCCATCAGCAGCGCCTTGCCCGCCGAGCCCGTTTCCGCGCGGCGCAGCCCAGAATTGATCTGCACAAGCGTCTGAAGATCGGCGTTGAGCTTGTCGATCGTGTTCTGCGCCGCCGTCGAGACGCCATCGGCCGCGCTCTTCAGCTTGCTCGCCGTGGCGTTGAACTGAAAGGCTGCGTCGGTAAGCGAGGTCAGCATCTGCTGGCGGTTGGTATCGCTCGATACGTCGGCGCTAAGCGCTTCGGCGGAGGTGAAGACGGTGCTCATCTTCACGCCGAGGCCGACGTCTGAATCATTAAGCGCCGCTTCGGCGGTCTCGAGCCAGCTCGCCCGGGCGTTCGCGCGCTCGGCTTCCGAATTGGCGAAGCGGGCATAGGATGAACGGTAATTGTCGAAGACGCGCTGAACGCTGCCGACCTCGACACCGCCGAACACAGCCGACGAGCGGTACATATAGTTGGTGGAGGTCGCGACCGCCGATTCACCGAGCGACACCGTGCGACGGGTATAGCCTTCGGTCTCGGCGTTCGAGACATTCTCACCGACTGTGGACAGCGCGGCCCGGTAGGCGATGACGCCCGATCGGCCGATACTGAGCAGATCGGCCATCAGCTTGCACTATCGGTGTTGGCCGCGGCGTCGGCGGCAGACGGCGCATCGGCCACAGGCGCGGACTTGCCGACCCGCGCCTGGAATTGCTTGACCAGGAGATCGGCAATGCCCAGCGAATCCTTGCTGGCCATCTCGTCGGCGAAGTTGGAATCCTGCATTTCGCGGAACTGATCGGTCGCATCGCTGCCGAACAGATCGTCCTCGGCAAGCTTCGAGTCGCGCATCGACTTGAGCATCTGGCGCGTGAAGATCGCCTCGAATTGCTTCGCGGCGGCCTTGAGCTGATCGAGCTCGGCAGCCTTCGGATCGGCGAGCGCGCCCGCCTTGATGGAAACGCCGTTGATCATAGCACCACGAGCTCCGCCTTCATCGCGCCAGCCTGCTTGAGCGCTTCGAGGATCGCCACCAGATCGGCGGGCGAAGCGCCGATCGCGTTGACCGCCTTGACGATCTCGGCGAGCGAGGCGCCCGGCTGGAACTCGAACATCGGCCGGGCTTCCTGGTCGACCTTGATCGCGCTCGACTGCTGAACCGCGGTCTCGCCTTTCGAAAAGGCGTTGGGCTGGATGATCTGCGGCTTCTCGTCGACCTGCACGGTCATCTTGCCATGTGTGACAGCGACGGGAGCGATGCGAACCGCGCCATTGATGACGACGGTGCCGGTGCGGGCGTTGACCACGACCCGCGCTGCGGCGTCGGCGGTCTCGACCTGAATATTTTCGATCTGGCTCATCATCGTCGTGCGATATTCCGCGCCGGCGGCTGCCTCGACGGTAATCGTGGTCGCATCGATCGAGCGGGCGACATTGGCGCCCAGCTTCGCGTTGATCGCGGCGGCGACGCGCTGCGAGGTGGTGAGGTCGGCTTCAGCCAGGTCGAAGCGAAGCTGCGGCGTGCTGGCAAAGCCGGAATCGACGCTGCGCTCGACGGTAGCCCCGCCCGGAATGCGTCCGGCGGTGGGCACGTTGATGGTGAGCTTGGAACCGTCGGCGGCATCGATGCCGAGACCGCCGACCGCGAGGTTGCCCTGCGCCATCGCATAGATCTGGCCGTCCGCCCCGAGCAACGGCGCCATGATCAGCGTGCCGCCACGCAGCGACTTGGCCTTGCCCAGCGCCGAGATGGTGACGTCGAGGCGCTGGCCAGGCTTGGCGAAGGCGGGAAGTTCGGCGGTCAGCATCACGGCGGCCGCATTCTTCAGCGCGGGATTGACCCCGGCCGGAAGCTGGAGGCCGAAGCGCGAGGCGACGCCTTTCATGCCCAGCGTGGAATAGTCGAGGCTGTCGTCACCGGTGCCGGCGAGACCGACGACGATGCCATAGCCGGTGAGCTGGTTGGCGCGCAGACCCTGGAAGGTTCCGATGTCCTTGATCCGCTCGGCATGGCTGACGCCAGACAGCGAGAGGCCGCCGAGACAGAACAGGAAAGTGATCAACGCGCGATACATGAACGGCACATCCTCGAAAAACTTAAATTAGAATGGGCTCAACATGCTGAAGAAACGGTTAAGCCAACCCTGGCGCGAGCCCCGTGCGATCTCGCCCTTACCCGAATAGGTAATGCGGGCGTCGGCAACGCGGGTGGATGCAACGCGGTTGTCGGGGCCGATATCCGCTGCGCGGATGATCCCGGTAATCGCGATATTCTCGTCGCCGCGGTTGAGCGTCAGCATTTTTTCGCCGCGCACCAGCATGGTCCCGTTGGGATAGATCCGCGCGATCGTCACGCTGATCTCGCCGTTGAGCTGGTTCGACTGGGCAGCCGCACCCTTGCCTCCGAAGGTGCTGCCGCCACTCGCCCCGATGTCGGCCGGGTTGAAGAAGGAGGCCGGACCGGTGGTCGGCGGGGTCAGGCTGATCTCGCCGGAGCGATCGGTCGACGCGCTGTTCGACTTGGTCGCCTGGGTGCGCTCGACCAGCGAAATGGTGACGATATCGCCCACCATTGCGGCCCGCGCACCGTTGGTCAGCGCCGAATAGCCGTTCGATGCCTGAAAAATTGCGCCGTTGGCGACGGGCGCCATCGGCTGCGCCGAATAGGTCGGTGCATATTCCGGATCGCGATCGCGCTTTCTGGCGTCGACCGGCTGAAACGCGGTGCCGAGCATCAGCACCGCGATGACGCCGTTGAGGGCATAGGCCATCACGTCGAGATTAGATGTTCTGGTTGACATATTGCAGCATCTGGTCGGTGGAGGAGATCATCTTGCTGTTCACTTCATAGGCGCGCTGCGTCTCGATCATGTCGACGAGTTCCTCGACGATGTTGACGTTCGAGCCTTCGAGCGATGCCTGACGGATATTGCCGCGGCCATCGACGCCGGCGGCGCCGACCTGGGCCTGGCCCGATGCGCCGCTTTCGGTGAGGAGATTGTTGCCCTCGGCCTGGAGGCCCGCCGGATTGACGAAGCGCGCCAGTTCGATCTTGCCGACCTCGCTCGCCTCGGTCTGGCCCGCGACCGTCACGCTGACGGTGCCGTCGGCGCCGATCGTGATATTCTGCGCGCCTTCGGGGATCTGGATCTGCGGCTGCAGCTGATAGCCGTCGCTGTTTACGATCGTGCCGTCGGACGACAGGTTGAAATTGCCGTCGCGGGTATAGCCGGTCCGCCCGTCGGGCATCTGGATCTGGAAATAGCCCGGACCTTCGATCGCCATATCGAGCGCGTTGCCGGTCGCCTGGAGGCCGCCCTGCGTGTCGATCTTGGCGGTGCCGTTGATCTGAACGCCGGTCCCCAGATTGGTGCCGGTGGCGAACTTGGTCGACTCGGACGAGGCCGCGCCCGGCGCGGTCATCGCCTGATAGGCGAGCGTCTCGAAACTTGCGCGGTCGCGCTTGAAGCCGGTGGTGTTCACGTTCGCCAGATTGTTGGCGATCACCTGCATGCGCATATTCTGCGCATCGAGGCCCGTACGGGCGACATGCAATGCTGCGTTGCTCATCGAAAGCTACTCCGTTCTAAATCTGTTAGGGCTCAGGTGAGGCTCATCAATTCGGTCGACGCCTTGTCGATGTCCTGAGCCGCACTCATCATCTTCACCTGCATGTCCCAGTCCCGGCTCGCTTCGATCATGTCGATCAGCGTGGCCGAAGCATTGACGTTCGAACCCTCCAGCGCGCCCTGACGGACGGTAGCGTCGGGGTCCGCCGCCAGCGCGCCGCCGTTGCGGGCGCGGAACAGGCCATCGAGGCCCTTGGCGATGTCGGTGCCGTTGACGGCGACCAGCTTAAGCCGGTCGACCTGCTGCATCTGCGTCGGATCCCCGCCCTGCGGCACGATCGAAATCGTGCCGTCGGAAGCGATCGTCAGCTTGTCATAGGCCGGCAGGGTGATCGGGCCGCCGTCACCGAGGACGGGCATGCCGTCGCCGGTGGTGAGCAGCCCGCTGTCGCTGACCTGAAGGTCGCCCCGGCGGGTGTAGGCTTCGTCGCCCTCGCGGCTCTGCACCGCGAGCAGCTTGTCCTTGCCCTGGAGCGCGACGTCGAGGGTGCGGCCGGTTTCGGCGACCGTGCCTTCCGACATATCGGCCGAAACCACTTCGCCCGAATTGGTCGCGCGGCTGTCGAAGCCGTCGCCCTTCAGCCACAGGGCCGAGCTCGAGCTCATTTCGGAGCGGAAACCGGCCGTGTTGATGTTGGCAAGGTTGTTGGCGGTCGTCGTCTGACGCGCCATCGCTGCCCGCATCGCCGAAAGCGAACTGTAGATCAGCTTATCCATGGCCGGTTTCCCTCAGCGTCTCAGGCTTATGTGCGCAGGTTGACGATCGTGGTGGTCATCGTGTTGGCCGCCTCGATCGCCTTGGCATTGGCCGAGAAGTTGCGCTGCGCCTGAATCAGCGCGACCAGTTCCTCGGTGATGTCGACATTGGCCTGCTCGAGCGCACCCGACTGGATCGTGCCCGCGCCGTTGGTGGCGGCTTCGCTGATCATCGGCTCGCCCGAGTTACCGGTCGCGCTCCACTTGCTGTCACCCAGCTGGCGCAGGCCTTCCGGGTTCGAGAAGTTGGCGACGATGATCTTGCCCAACGCCTGAGTGTCGCCGTTCGAGAAGGTCGCGGTGATCAGGCCGTCGGTGCCGACCGAGATGTTGTCAAGCTGGCCCGCGGCGAAGCCATCCTGATCGAAGCTGGTCATCGTGAACGGAACCGTGCCCATCTTGGTCGCGCCGGCATAGGTCAGGTCGAACGCCAGCGGGGCCGAAGCGCCCGATGGATTGATCGAGGCGGTCGTGACGGTCCCGGTCGGCGCGGTCAGAACGCCCGCCGCGTCGAAGGTCAGCGAGAGCGGGGCCGGCTGGGTCGCCGCTGCGCCGTCATAGCTCAGCTCCTGATCGCCGATGAAGGTGTGCGCGGTCCAGGTCGTCGTCGTTGTCGTGCCCGACGGAATATTATCGCGGACATAGTATGTGGTCATCGGATAGGCCGTTCCGGCGCTGTCGTAGACCGTGGTCGTGGTCGACTGATTGTAGCTGTTGGGATCGTCACGATCGAAAGCATAGGGGCTGGTCGTGCTGTAAACCGACCGTGCCGAGGGAACGTCGGCTGCTGACGGGAAGGTGACGGCGAGGTCGATTTCCTCGGTCGCCTTCGACGTGCCCGACGACAGCGGCAGCTGTACCGCGCGCGCCGCGTTGACGCCGGTGCTGGTGACGGTGCCGGTGGAGTCGGTGGGAAGCACCTGCAGATAAGCGCCCGAGCTGTCGGTCAGGTAGCGCGCCTTGTCGACGGTGAACGATCCGTTGCGAGTATAGGCGATCTGGGCGTTCGAACCCGATGCGCGGGTCACGAAGAAGCCTTGGCCCGAGATGGCGAGATCGAGCGAGCGCTCCGAGCTGGCCAGTCCGCCCTGGGTAAACTGCTGGTTGATGCCGCGAAGCCGCGTGCCCTGGCCGGCGATACCGGCGGCCTGGGTCGGTGAGGATGACACCAGATCGGAAAACTCGGTGCTGCTCCGCTTGAACGCGGTGGTGCCGACATTCGCGATATTGTTCGAGATGACCCCGAGGGACGTCTGCGAGGCCTTGAGGCCGGAAAGCGAGGTGTAAAAGGACATGGCGTTAAGCTCCGTTACCGAAAATCAGGAAAGCTGGATGGCGTCGGCCGGGTCGATATTCCCCAGCGCGGTGACGAGTTTGGTGGCGCCGCTGGCAGGCGACTGGACGCCCTGAACGGTGGTCCAGCTCGCGGTCGAGCTGTCCATCGTCTTGGCCTCGTTGTTCTTCGCGTAGACCGAGATGGTCAGCGGGCCGGCGACGGCGTTGCCCTCCTGGTCCTTGCCGTCCCAGTAGAAGGGCAGGTCGCCCTTCGCGACGTCGTTCGCGCGGCCAGTGTAAACGACCTTGCCGGTCGAATCGACGAGGCTGACGCTGACGCTCGAGGCGTTTTCGGGCAACGTGACGGTGCCGGCGAAGGAACCATCGGACAGCGCGCTTGCGGTCTTCGATTCGACCAGCGCGGCCTTGCCGATCCAGCTGGCGGCGTCGCCGACGCGGCTGGAGGCCAGGCTCTGCGTGATCGCCTTGAGCGACTGGTTCATCTCGGCGATGCCGGTGGTCGACGAGAATTGCGCCATCTGGGCGACCATCTGTGTGTTGTCGACGGGATCGAAAGGATCCTGGGTCTGCATCTGCGTGGTCAGAAGCTTCAGGAAAGCGGTCTGATCGAGCGCATTGTTCGACTTTGTCGTCGTCGTGCTGCTGCCCTTCGGGTTGCCGGTAAGGCTGTCCAGGTAGCTAGTGCCGGTGTTGATCGTCATTTGCCGAGCCTCAGTGTGTCGAGAGTGAGCGTCTTTGCGGTCTGCATGACCTGAACGTTGTTCTGGTACTGGCGGGAGGTCTCCATCATCTCCACCAGCTCCTGCGCCTGATCGACGCCCGCTTCCCAGACATTGCCGTCCTTGTCGGCCTTGGGATGGTTGGGGTCGTAGCGCTTGGTGGGTTCGATGTTGGAAGCAACCACCTGATCGACCTTCACGGTCGCGACGCCGGGGCTGTCGGTGACCGAGGAGAAGACTGGCTTGATCGCGCGAAACGCTTCGGCCTTGCTGCCCGCGACCGATCCCGCATTGGCGAGGTTCGAGGCCGAGGTGTTGAGCCGGACCATCTGGGCGGACATCGCGCGGCCGGCGATATCGAAGACGGAGAGATTGTTGGCCATGCCTTATTCTCCTCTCAGCGCCGTCATGATCGTGCCGATCCGGCCTTCCAGGAAGGAAAGCGTGGCCCGGTACTGGATCGCGTTCTCGGCGAACTGATTCTGTTCGGTGGACAGTTCGACGGTGTTGCCGTCGAGCGAGGTTTCCAGCGGAATGCGGTAGCCGACATTGCTCTGCGCGGCCTGGTCGACGCTCATCCCGCCATTGGCGGTCGCGTCGGACAGCGCCTTCTGGAAATCGATATCGCGCGCCTTGTAGTTAGGCGTGGCGGCGTTCGCGATGTTGGAGGCGAGCATCGCCAGCCGCTGCGAACGGATCGCCAGCGCCTTGCCATGTACCCCGAAAAGCGGATCAGCCATTTTTTCGCTTCTTCCTCTAAAAGTCTGTCAGCCGCCGCCGTTAATCATGTTCGAACAGGCTCGACGGCTGCCTTGGCCACATCCCAAGCAACTGCCGTGCCAAATGTGGTTAACAGGGTCGAAACCCCTCAAATTTCCTGCATTTGGCGCGTGAGCGGCAAAGTGTTGCCGGCTGCGGCAAGGTTTTGCCGGTCGATTCTGCCGGGTCCGTTAGCCAAGTTCGGCAACGGGTTCTTGACCAGTGAAGGGCAATGGGAAACAATGTTCCTGCTTGAACAGATTGCCCGCTTCATCGACCCGGCCGCGATCGCGATCGTGCTCGGCGGAACACTGATCACCACCATCTTCCGCGCGCCATGGGCGCATATCGGCCGCGCCTTCGCCGCGCTCGGCCTGCTTGGCAAGGCCGACCCGACCGCCGATGCCGCCGCCGCCCGCATTTCCGTCAGCCGCATTCGCGAACTCGCCGAGGTCCGCAGCATCAACTGCGTCGATCGGGTCGAGACCGCGCAGCGCTTCCTGATGCGCGCCGCACGCGAACTGTCCGAAGCACGCAGCTCACGGGACTTCGCCCGCTGGGCCATCGACGAGATCGAGGGCCGCCGCCTGCGCCATCAGGCCGCGATCGGCGTATGGCGCGCTATCGCCGAAGCCGGTCCGTCGATGGGCATGATCGGTACGATCATCGGCCTCGTTCAGATGTTCGCCCAGATGGACGATCCGTCGACGATCGGCCCGGCGATGGCGGTGGCCATGCTGACCACCCTCTATGGCATCATATTGTCCGCGGGGATTGCCGCGCCCGTCGCCGGCCGGCTGGAGAGCCTGTCCGAGACCGAACTCGCCTGGCAGATGAGCGCGTGCAAGCAGCTCGAACTGCTTGCCCGTGACGAGCTCGACGCGGCGCCGCAAGGCCGTCCTGCCCGCCCGGCCTTCCGGACTGCGGCATGAGGAGGGAGATTTCGCAGCGCTGGGTGCTGAGTTTCGCCGATCTCGCGCTGCTGCTGCTAGCCTTCTTCGTGATGATGCAGGCGCAGGTGGGCGACCGGATCAAGCTGGTCGCCGGGATGCGCGATGCGTTCGGCGGCTCGGGCGAAGGCGATGGCGATGGCAGTAGCAGCACGATCCACGGCCTTGTCGCCGCGAACGCCTTCGAGGCGGACGAGGCGATCCTCAAGTCCGGCGAAGCGGCACGCCTCAAGGCGATTGGCGCAGCAGCGGCGAAGGCGAAGCAGCGCGTGATCGTCGCCAGCCAGGGCCGCGATGGCCATACCGCCCGGCTCGACAGCTGGGAATTGTCCGCCGCCCGCACCACCGCGGTCGCAAGGGCCATCCGGATGGGCGGCGTTCCCGACGCGATGATCGAGATCACCATTCCGCCAATGCGCGCGAGCGAACCCGCCAGGGGCCAGCGCATTTCGGTGCAACCGTTTCCGGGGGCCGGCTCGCGCTAGCCCCTATGTATATAGCGTCACTCCGGCGGTGGCCGGAGTCTCAGGAGGCATCTGTCCCGCTGGCCGTCGATGCCGCCGGGGCTCCGCCCTCCCCCGGAGTGACGCTCCCATCATCTCGAAATAAGTAACCGGCGCGTTAACCATTTGTTTCCAGGTCTGGGGATATGCCCCGCCAATGACCCGGAGTTCCGACATGATCCGCATCGCCTTTATGACTCTCGCGCCCGTACTCGCACTGTCGGCGACGCCCCTGCTCGCGCAGCGGGCGCTGCCCCCCGCGCAAGATCTTGACCAGCTCGAACAGATCGTTGTGACGACGCTCGGCGCCGATATCGGCCAGCCGGGCGGCCCGATGGCGCCGATCGACCGGCGCATGCGGCTCGCCGCCTGCCCGATCGGCATCCAGGTCGATCCGCCGACGCTGGGCGCCGTGACCGTCCGCTGCACCACCGCGGGCTGGCGCCTGCGCGTGCCGCTGGCTAGGGTCGACATGGTGTCCGCCAATCGCGCGCAGCCAAATGGCGGCCGCCCAGCGCCGATGGCGAGGGCCGACATCCGCAAGGGCGATCCGGTCCAGTTGATCGCGCAAGGCCAGTCCTATTCGATCAGTGTCGATGCGATGGCGATGGAAGACGCCAATATTGGCGGCCGCATCCGCGTTTCGGCAGCGTCGAAGCCGGGCACATTGTTCGCCGAGGTGATCGATATGGGCCGTGTGCGCCTGATCGGATTTAAATAATTTAAAGGAATTCGAAACCTGTCGTTAACATCGGCATGGTGGGAAACATATTGGCCGAAGGGCCGGAAGTGAAAGGACCAATCATGATCAATGGGGTAGGTTCGACCAGCCCGACCCGCATCGGTCAGGTCAAGGACGGCAAGGTCGGGGCTGCGGCCCCGGTCGACGTCGTTCAGACGACGGGCAGCGACACGTCGATGACGCCGTCGCTCGTCGCGGCGCTGGCGCAAGCCGGCCCGCCGATCAACAGTGAAAAGATCGAGGCCATCCGCAGGGCCATTGCGTCCGGCCAGTATCCGATCGACGCCAAGGCGATCGCCGCCAAGATGATCGCGCTCGACCTGCCCAGGGCGAACGCGTGACCGAGGCCGCCGTCGATGGACTGATCGCATCGAGCGAGGCGTTGATCGCCGCGCTCGATGCCCATGATATCGAGGCGATCGAAGCCGCGCTTCCCCTGTTCGGGCAGAGCGTGGCGGCACTGAAATCCCCCGGCGTCTTCAACAAGACGCCGGGGCTTTCGGCGCGCCTGGCAGAGGCGATGAAACTCGCCGACTCCGCCCGCGCCCGCATCCGCTATCTCGCGGATCGCACCCAGCAACGGATCGACATGCTCGCCACCGCGGCGGGACGGTTCGACTGCACACCGGCGACCTACGCGAATACGCGTTAACGCTTAAACTGCCTGGACATTCGAGCAAGGGCGTCCACCGCGTTCGGCAATATCAGCGTTATCAGGCGCTCGCCATAACTATCCTCAACGATGGCGCCACTCCATGACCGAAGAACAGCGTATATTCTTTCTAATAAGGGCATTTAGGCCTATACGGCTCTTCACTTGTTATGCGCGATCCGTACTCGTTGGCTTGGATACCGACGATAACGAGTGCGGTCAGATGAACCAACGCGATTCGGCTATTGTTGCTCACCTCATCGCAGTACATCCGAGGCGTCTCACAGAATCTTGGCATCTGCCTGCCACGGTCATGCGCAAGCAGCCGTCTGATAAGCCAATCTGGTGGCGTCCTTATCATTCCGCCCGATAGCAGTGACGCGCGGAAAAGCTGAGTAAGTGCGACACGAAACTGACTGATCAGGGCGAGATCATCCCGCTAAGTTGGACTTGCAGGAGGGTGCATGTCCAACTTATCCACCATTACATCACGCATTCAGCAGGTCACTCCGGAGGTTGCCAAGCAAATGCTTGAGCGGATCGTTGGTAGTGCCAGACTTGATGCGGCCTCAGTTCAAGCATTCGAACATGACATGCGCGATGGGCGATGGGCGCTTAACGGCGCTCCCATTGTGTTTTCTGGTGATGGACAGCTGCTCGATGGTCGAGCGCGGCTGAACGCCTGCGTGCGCTCGGGCGCGACATTCGAGTCATTGATCATAGAAGGCATTGATGTAACAGCTTTCGAGACAATCGACGCTGTGCGAAAGCGAACGCTCGCAGATGTGCTATCGATGCGTGAGGAGCATCACGGCCGCGCTCTGGGAGCTGCACTGAGAATACTGTGGACCTACAGTTCTGGCCGCACACCGGGCATCGGTAAACCTCCAGCTCCCACGGCTCTGTTGGGCGTGCTTGAGGAGCATCCGATAATCCGAGACAGCGTCAAACCGGCACTACGCGCCATGCCACTGCTTCCCCATGGCTGCGGAATTGCTTTGCATTACCTTGCCAGCGCAATCGATCCTATTCGAGCAAGCCAATTTCTGGCCCAAATTCAGGATCCTATTTCAGACTCGCCGGATAACCCCGTCAACCAACTACGAGAAATATTGCTCGCTACGCGGGGACAAGGCGGAGCTCGTAAACAGACCTACGTTCTCGCGGTTGCAATCAAAGCCTGGAACGCATTTGTAGCCGGAAAGGCGATTAAGCTTCTCCGTTTTGCGCCCGACCGCGAAAGTTTTCCTCGAATTGCAGGCGAGCAGGATTGGGGTCCACTTAGTCGAGCGACCGCCCCGCGTTTGCCAGAAACGAGCCGATCGGCAAGTCGCAGCATTAAGGTCAAAGCCCTAATGATTGATCCCGCCATGGCCGATAGCCTCCTCGCTGATCGCGGTCCCAACAGAACAGTATCTGCGGTTGTCATAGCTAAGTACGCTAGAGATATAGAAGCAGGTCGGTGGCGATTAAATGGACAAACGATTAAAATAAGCTCCAGCGGCAGGCTTTTGGATGGACAACATCGCTTAGAAGCCGGAAAAAAAGCAAAGAAACCTTTCCCCGCAATCATTGTAGAGGGGTTGCCTGATGAAATAATTAGCTCCCTAGATATTGGACGCAGACGCGCGACAAGCGATATATTGCGTGAAAGAGGTGAGGTACATACGATAATCTTAGCCTCTGCCTTGCGCTGGCTGTGGATGATTCGTACAGGAGTAGTATTATCAGCAAATTCGTCTCCATCTACCGGAGAATTGCTAGAATTACTAGAAAACACTCCCAAAATAAGATATAGCCTAAAGCACGTCGCGACCATTCGTGAAATAATGGGGAGCGGCATTGCTGCAGCATTGCATTGCAGCTTTGCCGAAAAGGACGAAGAAAGGGCAGATATTTTTTTCGATCGGTTAATCGATGGTGTTAATTTAGGAGAGGGCAGCCCGATTCGTCACCTGCGCGAGCGATTAATTCGAACTCGTGCCTCTCATCGAGTCCGGCTGCTGAGGCCGAACGGGTCGCAATTAGCATAAAGGCTTGGAACGCCTACCGGCATGACCGTTCCCTTCAGCTGCTGATATGGCGCAATCGTGGCGCAACGCGCGAAGCCTTACCCACACCTGTGTAGGATCGACCGTTGGAAAAGAAGTCGGAAGACATGCACATTCGCATGGAAATGAATCTACGCAATTTCATTGGCGAGGTAGCCGACTTGGTTGAGCGACCTCCTTCAACAGTGGCGCGCATCATGCTCCGGGATTGGCTGCGGCTAGGCCATCGCGGTGCTGCAGAAGCCATCCAGCATCTCGAAGATGAAAGCAGCACCCGTACTTGAGTAGATGCCGGGCGCAGCCGCACGACCCAGAAAGCCGAAGTTTAACGGCCTTCATCCGAAAGTCTTAAGTCCGGGCCGCGATATTCACGCTTCCTAACGCAAAATTAACCACGTTCCGGGCATTCCTCGTCGTGCAGTCATGCAAAGGCAATCGAGGACGCAATGCCCAGAGCCAGAGTTTCCGCCACTTTCCCGGCCATATCGCGCTCCGCGCGGCGGGGGGCCTGAGTCATGGCGGCGCCGGTTTCGGTGACTCGGAAATTGTGGGCGGCCACCGGCCGTAGCGCGATCCTGCCGCTCGCGACGCTGATGCTCGTCGGGCTGATGGTGATCCCGGTGCCAGCATTCCTGCTCGATGTCGGCTTCATCGCCAATATCATGATCAGCCTCGCGGTGCTGATGGTCTCGCTCAACGCGGCCAAGCCGCTGGACTTCTCTTCCTTTCCGACGGTGCTGCTGTTCGCCACCCTGTTCCGCCTTGCGCTGAACGTCGCGTCGACCCGCGTCGTGCTGGTCGATGGGCATCTGGGCCCCGCCGCCGCCGGCCATGTCATCGAAAGCTTCGGCAACTTCCTGATCGGCGGCGACTATGCCGTCGGCCTGTTCGTGTTCGGTATCCTGATGGTGATCAACCTCGTCGTGATCACCAAGGGCGCCGGCCGCGTCTCCGAAGTCTCGGCGCGCTTCACCCTCGACGCGATGCCCGGCAAGCAGATGGCGATCGACGCCGATCTCAACGCCGGTCTGCTCACCCCCGAAGACGCCAAGCTGCGCCGCCAGGAAGTCGCCACCGAAGCCGACTTCTACGGCTCGATGGACGGTGCCTCCAAGTTCGTGAAGGGCGATGCCGTCGCCGGCGTGCTGATCCTCGTGATCAATATCCTCGGCGGCCTGATCCTCGGCGTGATGAGCCATGGCCTGTCGCTGTCGGAAGCGGCCTCCACCTATATCATCCTCGCGATCGGTGACGCGCTGGTGGCGCAGGTCCCCGCGCTGCTGCTGTCGATCGCGGCCGCCGCGATCGTCACCCGCGTCTCCTCGCCGCTCGACCTTGCCGGCCAGATCAGCAGCCAGTTCGGTTCGGCCCGCGCCTGGGCGCCGGTCTCGGGCATCCTGTTCCTGCTCGGCATCGTCCCCGGCATGCCGCACTTCATCATCCTCCCGGCATCGGCCATCGCCGGTTTCGCCGCCTGGAAACTAAGCAAGGCCAAGAGCGCCGAGACCGCGCTCGAAGTCGCCGCGACCGAAGCCGCCAACGCTCCTGCCCCGGTGTCGCCGCACAGCGTCGACTGGAACGAGATTTCGGACGGCGCCGCGCTGGGCCTCGAACTGGGCTATGGCCTGGTGAGCCTCGTCGACGACCGCAAGGGCGCGCCGCTGATGGCCCGCATCACCGGCATCCGCCGCCAGCTCTCGCGCGAGCTCGGTTTCGTCGTGCCGCTGGTCCGCGTCCGCGACAATCTCAGTCTGCCGCCGAACGCCTATCGCATCACCGTTGCCGGCGTGATCATGGGCGAAGATGAAGCCTTCCCCGATCAGCTACTCGCGCTCGACAGCGGCGATCTGGAGGGCACGGTCGATGGCCGCATGGTCCGCGATCCCAGCTTCGGCCTCGAAGCGGTGTGGATCAGCCCCGATAAGCGCGGCGACGCGATCGTCGCGGGCTATACCGTCGTCGATCCCGCCACCGTGGTCGCCACCCATCTCAACCAGGTGATCGCCGCCGCCGCCGCCGATCTGTTCGGCATGGACGAAGCGCAGCGCCTGCTCGACGCCCTCAAGGAATCCGCGCCTCAACTGGTCGCCGGCCTCACCCCGCAGCCGCTCAGTCTGGCGCAGATCGCCGCAGCCAGCCGCGCACTGCTGGCCGAGGGCGTGCCCCTCAAGGATTTCCGTCGCATCGCCGAAGCGATGGTCGACGCCTCGACCATGTCGGCCGATGCCCAGTCGCTGGTCGAGAATATCCGTTCCAAGATCGGCGCGCTGATCGTCCAGACGCTCGTGCCGGTGAAGATGCCGCTGCCGGTCGTCACCCTCGACGCCGGTCTCGAATCGCTGCTCGCGCAGGCGGTCCGCACTTCGCCCGGCGCCGCCCACCCGTTCGAACCCGCGCTCGCCAACAAGGTCGTCGCGGCGATTTCCGAAGCGTCGGCTCCGCTGGTCAACAGCGCGACCCGGTTCGCGATCGTCACCTCGCCGATTGCGCGCCGCGCCCTTGCCCGCCTTCTCAAGCCCCATCTGCCGGAGACCCCCGTCATGTCCTTCCTCGAGATCCCCGATGGCAAGGCCGTGGAGGTCGCAGCTGTCGTCGGCGGCGGACCCACCCATCAAGGTAGCGCCGGCGCATTAGGCGCACGGCCCCTGGAGACGGCAGCATGACCTTCGCCCATATGCCAACCCTCGCCGACCTGCCGGGTACCGCCAAGCAGCAACGCAGCGCCCGTGTAATCAGCATCGCCTGTGGCCGCAGCGGCGTCGGCAAGACGACGATCGCCGCCAATCTGGCGCTGTCGCTTTCGAAGATGCACCGCCGCGCGATGCTGGTCGATTGCGATCCGGGCCCGACCGACGCGACCCGCATGATGGGTTTCAATCCCAAGGAATCGATCGATGACGTGATCGGCGGCCGCCTGACGATCGACGAGATCGTCGTGGACGGCCCCGAGGCACTGTTCGTCGTACCCGCCGGGCCGGTCGACGCCGCCGGCCGGGTCGACCTCGCCGCGCGCCTCAAGCTCGCCGACGCCTTCCGTCCGCATCGCCGCTCGCTGGACTATGTCATCGTCGACACGCCAGGCAGCGCCGATCCCGACACTCTGGACATGGTCGCTTCGGCCGACCTGCCGATCGTCGTGCTCGCGCCCGATGCCGAGCGGTTCATGGACGCCTACGGCACCGTCAAGCTGCTCGCGCTCGACCATGACGTCCGCGACATCGCGATCATCACCAACCGCATCGGCGACGAGGCGATGGGGCGCGAACTGTTCCGCCGCTTCCGTGACGTGACCGCACGCTTCCTCGACGACACGTCGCTGAGCTATCTCGGCGGTGTTCCCAAGGACGAACGCGTCCTGACCGCCGCAGCCCGCCGCCGGCTGGTTGTCGACCAATATCCCAATGCGCGTGCCGCTCAGGCCATCGGCCACCTCGCCCGGACGATCGACACGCTCGATATCGGCGCGCAGGCGGGCGGCGACTGCTTCTTCGGCATGGAGGCGGTGCTTCGTGCTGGCTGAAACGAGAGAGTCCCAACAGCTGACCTATGGCCGCAAGCCCCAGAAGGCACGGCCGGAGGAGCTGGTGCGCAGCCATATGCAGCTGGTCCGCAAGATCGCCTGGCATGTCCATGGCCGGGTTTCCTCGGCGATCGACATCGAGGATCTGATCCAGATCGGCATGATCTCGCTGGTCGAGGCCGCGAATGGCTATGAGGACCGCGGCCACGCCTTCTCGACTTATGCGTCGATGCGGGTGCGCGGCGCGATGATCGATCACCTGCGCCGTCACGCCACCATGAGCCGCTCGGCGATGGGCAAGCGACGCCAGATGCTCAAGGCCAAGGCCGAGTTCGAGAAGACCTATGGCCGCAGCCCCAGTGAGTCGGAACTCGCCCAGGCGCTCGGCCTCGACGGCGCGGCCTTCCGTGCGCTGATCGACGAGACCGCCGCGACCTATCAGGAATCGCTCGATGAGGTTTATTCGGACCAGTCGATCTGGTTCGCCGATGTCGAGGAGCGCGCCGACCAGACGATCGAGCGCGAAGAACTCGGCCAGGCGCTAACCGGACATATCTCCGACCTCCCCGAACGGGAGGCGATGGTTCTCCAGCTCTACTTCGTCGAGGAAATGAACCTCGAGGAAATCGGCCAGACATTGGGGATCGGCGCGGCGCGCGTTTGCCAGATCAAGAAAGCCGCACTCGACAAGCTGCGCGGCTCGCTGAAGGAATGGCGATAGCCTGATCCGCCTCGGCCCCCGGCGCCTGAGGCGCGACGATCAATGCCCGTCGCCACCCCGACCCATTGCAGCTTCCAGTCGTTCGATTTTCATCCCGAACTCGCTGAACCGGGCATTGGTGCCAGCCTGGCCCTCGCGGATCGCTACCACTACCTCGTTGAGTGGATCGCGCGCGAGCAGGCCGGCTTGCAAAGTTTCCATCCTGTGCTGAAGCTCGGCGCTGCTGACCGGCGCGGCGCTTAGTTGCGCCTGCTGCGCGCGGAGCAATTCGACCTGCTTGTCACGCACCCGTTCCAGATCGTCGATCAGCTTGTTGGCATGTTCGAGCTGGCGCTGGCGCTCGCGCGCGTCGGCGACGACCAGCTGCGCGGACATGATGGTGCGTTCGGCGACGATCAGCCCGGCAGCTGATACGGCGCTGGATACAAGACCCAGTCCAATCGCGACTTTGGTGAAAGTGCCCCTGGTGGGCGCGGCTACTACATGGACGGGCGCCGCCGGCGCGGCCTCGGCCTGCACTGGCACTGGCGCGGCCGCGGCGATGGGTTGTGGAGCAGCTACCGGCCCCGCGGGCTGGTTAGGGAGCTCGACGATTTCGGGAACGGCGATGGCGAGGATCGCGGCGGGCTCGCCTGGGTCTTCGGCATCGGAAAATGCAAGGGCGCTGACCGGTTCGATGGCGGGCGCCACGACGATCGCAGGCGCTGCCTCGCGGGGCGGGGCAACCGTCGTGTCGAGATCCTCAAGCGCCTTGAGCGCTGCGTCGAAACCATTTCCGCTGGCCGAGGGAGACGCATCCATCACATATTCCTGTCGAACACTGACTCGATGTTTCGGCCGGCCGATTGGGCCGGCCGAAAATCATCGCGGTACACAACATCCTGGAATGCGTGATCCAATCCATCGGATCGGGAGCCGTTCCAGGTACTCAAGGAAAAGGCCCCCGGCGCGGGGAAACATTGCGCCGGGGGCCTATCGGACGGCCGAGTTTGGTTGGCCGTCTATTCCTTAGCGAAGCAGGCTCAGGACGCCCTGGCCGTTCTGGTTCGCCTGGGCGAGCATCGCGGTGGAGGCCTGCGACAGGATCTGCGCCTTGGCGAGAGCCGTCGATTCCGCCGAGAAGTCCGCGTCCTCGATCCGCGAGCGGGCTTCGGACAGGTTGTTGACGTTCGCGGTCAGCACGTTGACGGCGGCGTCGAGGCGGCTCTGGGTCGCACCGAGGCTGGCACGGACCGTGTTGACCTGGGTCAGCGCGGTGTCAGAAGCGGTGATCGCAGCCTGAGCTTCGGTGACGCTGTCGACCTGAATGCCCGTCGCATAAGCTGCGGCAACGCTGCTCAGACCACCGATCGAGATCGACGTGGTGTCGCCCGAGTTGATGCCGGTCTGGATCGCGAAGCTCGTCGCGGTCGAAGTGGCCGAGAACAGCGTGTTGCCGTTGAACTTGGTCTTCGTGACGACGTCCGAGATCTGGTCCTGCAGCGCCTTGACCTCGGTCTGCAGATTGTCGCGGTCGCTGGTCTGGTAGGTGCCGTTGCTCGCCTGGACGGCAAGTTCACGAACACGCTGCAGCATGTTGCTGACTTCGCCGAGAGCGCCTTCAGCGGTCTGGGCCAGCGAGATGCCGTCGTTGGCGTTGCGGATCGCAACCGACATGCCGCGAACCGATGCGGTCATGGAAGAAGCGATCGCCATGCCGGCGGCGTCGTCCTTGGCGCTGTTGATGCGCTTGCCGCTCGACAGACGCTCCATGGCGGTCGCCAGGGTCTTGTCGGCGAGGCGGCCAGCGTTCTGCGAACGAAGCGACGAAACGTTAGTGTTGATAACAGCCATTGATGTAATCCTTCCGCTACTACTCGGCGTTCCGGCTACTGACCGTCCTCGCCACGATCCGGTTAACGACGCCTCGAAACCAGCCTTAAGGAAGAAAGATGGTTAACCCGGATTAACCATAAATTAGTTTTGTCCCGATGGGCCCGCCTCTACGCGCGGGCGCGCAATATCCAAGGAATTCAAGGGTATTTGACATTAGACTATAGCCGAATGTCTGCCGGTCGAGATCCTGACATTAATCTCTTTACCGTCATTCGGACGAGGCGCGAGGCCTGTGCCACGGTCATGCGGAAGGCCTTGAACGGCGCATCCGCCAAAAATCCATCCGGTGGACCACCACTGTCGCGAGGAAGGATGCGTGAGGCCGGGTCGGCCGGCGCAGCAGCCCCACCGTCGCCCGAGCGCCGCCGAGGGCAGCGAGCTGCTTTGTGTGTAGACTGACGGATGGTGGGTCAGCTCGCCAGCCGGCCGAAGGCGTGCTCAGAGCGCCCATGCTATCGCTCAGGGCGCGAGAAGAGGCTTCAAGAGCCGAGCGGTGCCGCGCATTCGATCCCTGACGTGATCCGGGATGCAGGGACCGGCAAGCCAGCTATGGTGGACAGCCTGCCGCCGGCGCCTGAAGACAATCAAAGACGCCAAAAACCGAAACGGCTCCCGATGCGATGCACCGGGAGCCGTCTCGGCCAGCAATTGTAATCGGTTTACTTGAGCAGGCTCAGCACATTCTGCTGGGTCTGGTTCGCCTGGGCAAGCATCGCGGTCGATGCCTGCGACAATATCCCTGCCTTTGCCAGATTGCTCGATTCCACCGAGAAGTCGGTATCCTCGATCCGCGAGCGGGCTTCGGAAAGGTTGGTCACGTTCGCGGTCAGCACAGCGATGCTGGCTTCGAGGCGGTTCTGGTTGGCGCCGAGATTGGCCCGGACGTTGGCGACCTGGGTCAGCGCGGTATCGACGACACCGAGCGCGGTGGAAGCTTCCGAAACGGTATCGACCTGGATCGTGCTGGCATAGGCCAGGGCGACGCTGGCCAGGCCACCGATCGACACCGCAGTGGTGTCGCCGGAGTTGATGCCGGTCTGGATCGCGAAGGTGGTCGCCGTCGAAGTCGCCGAGAACAGCGTGTTGCCATTGAACTTGGTGGCGGTAACGACATTCGAGATCTGGCTCTGAAGTGCTGCGACTTCGGTCTGCAGATTGTCGCGGTCGCTGTTCTGATAGGTACCGTTGGCGGCCTGGACGGCCAGTTCGCGGATACGCTGCAGCATGTTGGCGGCTTCGCCGAGCGCACCTTCAGCGGTCTGCGCCAGCGAGATGCCGTCGTTGGCGTTGCGGATCGCCACGCTCATGCCGCGGATCGAAGCGGTCATCGAGGAAGCGATGGCGAGGCCGGCGGCGTCGTCCTTGGCGCTGTTGATCCGCTTGCCGCTCGAAAGGCGGGCCATCGCGGTTGCCTGCATGGCGTCAGCAAGGCGGCCCGCATTCTGGGCACGCAGCGAAGAAATGTTGGTGTTGATGACGGTCATTGGATCAGTCCTTGTTCCTGTTAAGGGGCGACGATCCGGTGCTGGCCGTTCTCGCCTCGATCCCATTAACGGCCATGCTTACCCGCCCTTTAACCAGGAAAGTTCACCACGCTCACTTTTCCCGGAAAAATCATATCATCTATCTGATTTATAACGATAATATTTTCTGATTTTTTTGCTTAAACCGGCTTTCATGCGGAAGCACGTGGCGTCGAAGACGCCGGAAAAAGCCGACCCGGCAAGGCTTTGCCGCTTTTAGACCAAAGGATGAGCAGCTTTTTGCCGACCGGCAAAGGCCCCGTAAAACGTGGGTTTATGTCGGCCCCTACGCGCGCGCATACGCGTGGACGCCACCGCGGGTGTGCACGGCGCGCGGTCTATTAAGACTTTTTAAGTTAATTCGCCGGTAAGGATGTCCGTGAAGGAATTGGCGTGGCTGGCACGTCGGATCCATGAGGACGGCAATGACCATGATCGGCATCAGCGAGAAAGCGCAAGGTTCCCACCCCACGCTCGTCGCATGGCTGGCAGGCGCTGGCATCGAGACCGCGCTGATCGATCCGGCCGCTTCGGCGGGCCGCGACAGCCAGCGCATCCTCCACGTCACCGAGGTCGCCCTCGCCCGCCAGCACGACATCCTCATCGATTTCGCCGACGGCGCGCCGGTGCTCCGCCGCGCCAAGGTCGGCCGCCCCTCCACCGTCGTCTTCGGCTTTGAGGACATGGCCTTCGGTCACGCCCTCATTGCCGAGCTGATCCGTCCCCGCGCCATGCCGGCCTGCGGCGAGCCCGAGAGCGCCCGCTTCCTTGGTATCGCCGCCCGCGTCGCCCGTAGCGACGCTACCGTATTGCTGCTCGGCGAGACCGGCACCGGCAAGGAAGGCGTTGCCCGCTTCATCCACGCCGCCAGCCCGCGCGCCGACAAGCCCTTCGTCGCCGTCAATTGCGCGGCGCTGCCCGAAACGATGCTTGAGGCAATGCTGTTCGGTCATCAAAAGGGCGCCTTCACCGGCGCCAGCGGCTCGGGCGAAGGCCTGTTCCGCGCCGCCGAGGGCGGCACGCTGATGCTCGACGAAATCACCGAGCTGCCGCTGGCGCTCCAGGCCAAGCTGCTCCGCGCGCTTCAGGAGCGTGAGGTCCTTCCCATCGGCGCTACCGCGCCGATCGCGATAGATGTCCGCATCATCGCCGCCGGCAATCGCGACATCGCGGCCGAAGTCGAAGCTGGCCGCTTCCGCGCCGACCTCTACTGGCGTCTCAACGTCATGCCGATGATGCTCAAGCCGCTCGGCCAGCGCCGTCAGGACATCCGCGCGATCTCCGCCGCGCTGCTGCTGCGTCACACGCCCGACCAGGAAGAACTGGCCTGGCCGACCGCCAACGCGCTGGACCGGCTGATGACCCACGGCTGGCCGGGCAATGTCCGCGAGCTCGAAAATGTCCTCCAGCGCGCGATGCTCATGCGCGATGGCGACCGGATCGAAGCCGCCGACCTGATGATCGACGCCGCCCCGGCTGCTCCCGCCTTTCGCATGACCGCGGTCGAGACCGTCGCCGCTCCGGCGATCGTCGCCGACAACGGTCCGATCCGCCTCGCCGATGCGCGCCGCATGAGCCAGGCCCGCGCGATCGAGGAAGCTCTTGCCGCCACCGGCGGCCACCGTCTCCGCGCCGCCCAGCGACTGGGCATTTCCGAACGCACGCTGCGCTATCGCATGGCCGATATGCGCGCCGTGGCTTGAGGAGGGTTAGATGACGACCGTCAACACCAGCAACCTCATGGCAATGCGCAACGCCATATTGCAGCAGAACAGCGCGCTGCAGAAGGCCGCCGCTGCGCCTGCTCCGAACCCGCTCACCGGCCCCGCCGCTATCGGCAACGCCACCGCCGCGTCCGACAACAGCTTCGTCTCGACGCTGCGTGGCGCGATCGGCGAGGTCAACAACCAGCAGGCCAAGTCGAGCGCGATCACCGAGAGCTATGAGCGCGGTGAGACGACCGACATCGCCGCGGTCATGCTCCAGCGCGAGCAGGCCAGCGTCGGCTTCCAGGCCACTTTACAAGTCCGCAACAAACTCCTGTCCGCCTATAAGGACATCATGAGCATGCCGGTATAATATATGGCTGACATCATCCCCTCCCCCGCCCCCGCAATGGCTTCGTCTGCTCCTGCGAGCGCAGGCGTCGGCACCTCAGCCGTCCTCGAAAGGGTCAAGGGCTTCACCGCCCAGCCGGCGGTCCAGCGCAGCTTGCCGATGATCGGCCTTTTCGGCCTGCTCGGCGGCGCCGCGCTGCTGTGGTCGACCATGTCGGGTGCGCCGCAGCGCGACCTGTTCGCCGGCATGGGGGATGCCGACAAGGCCGCCGTCGCCGACGCGCTCAAGGCCGCCAATATTCCCTATGAGGTGGATCGCAACACCGGCTCGCTGACCGTGCCGGAGACCAGCTTCTACCAGGCGAAGATGCTGCTTGCGCAGCAGGGGCTGCCCAAAGCGGCTCCCGACGGCGACACCATGATGGCATCGCTGCCGCTCGGCGCCAGCCGTGCGGTCGAAGGCGAGAAGCTGCGCACCGCGCGCGAGATGGATCTGGCCCGCACGATCGAGGCGATCGACGCGGTCGACACCGCCAAGGTCCATGTCGCCGCCGAAGCGCCCAGCGTCTTCCTGCGCGACGACGCCAAGCCCCAGGCTTCGGTGATGCTGCGCCTGCGCGCTGGCCGTGCGCTGTCGGACTCGCAGGTCCAGGCGATCGTCCATCTCGTCGCATCGTCGGTGCCGAACCTGTCGCCCGACGGCGTTTCGGTCGTCGACCAGGCCGGCCGGCTGCTATCGGCTTCCGGCAGCGATCCGATGAGTCAGGCATCGGCCCGCCAGGTCGATATCCAGACCAAGATCGAGCAGCGCTATCTTGAAGCGCTCAACAAGATCCTCACGCCGATCGTCGGCCCCGGCAACTTCACCGCCGAGGTCCATGCCGATGTCGATTTCACCGAAAGTCAGGCGACCCGCGAAAGCTATCCCAAGGATACCGCCGTGGTCCGCTCGGAGCAGGGTGCGTGGACCGGTGACAAGAATGGCGCCGGCGGCGAGGCTTCGGGCATTCCGGGCGCGCTGTCGAACCAGCCGCCGGCCGCGAGCCAGGTGACGGCGGCTCCGCAGCAGACCGTCGATGCCCCGGGCACGACCGCCGCCGCGAACGCCGGGAAAACCTCTGAAAACTACAACCGCACTTATGAGCTGGGCCGCGAGGTCTCGGTCACGCGCAACCCGATAGGTCAGGTCAAGCGCCTGTCGGTCGCCGTCGCCCTGCGCGAGGGCGCCCGCAAATTCAGCCGCGCTGAGCTAGCCTCCATCGAGACGCTGGTGCGCGGTGCGATCGGCGCCGATCAGGCCCGCGGCGATGTCGTCGCCCTGTCCGCGCGCAGCTTCGCGGTTGCCGAGGAGGCCGAGGTCAAGCCGAACTGGTGGGAAGCCCCTTGGGTCTCCACCCTCGCCCGCAACCTGTCGGCGCTGCTCGTGGTCGCGCTGCTCGTCTTCGGCGTCGCCAAGCCGCTGCTGAAGCGCCGCGCCGCCTATGCCGAGGAGAAGAAGGCCGCGATCGACGCCGCCATCGCCTCGGGCGGCCGCATCCCGCAGAACACCAATCCGGCCATCCGCAACGAGATCGCTTCGGCGCTCGCCCAGCAGGCGCTGCACGATCCGAATAAGCCCGTCACCCTCGACATGATCGAGGCAACCCCGGGCTATGCCAACCGCGCCGAACTGATCCGCAACTTCGTGAAGCAGGATCCCGACCGCGCCGCGCTGGTCGTCCGGGACCTGATCCGCGCCGACATGCCGGGAGCCGCGTAACGTCATGGCGGACGAAACCCCCATCGATACCGAAAACGCCACCCCGGTTGCCCCCAGCGGCAGCCAGGCCGCCGCGATCCTGCTGATGCTGCTCGGCGAGGAAGAAGCCGCCACCGTGTTGAGCCGTCTGGAGCCCAGCGAGGTCCAGCATCTCGGCGGCGCGATGTTCGGCGTCGCCAACATCTCCGAAAACGAAATCGACGGCGTCTTCGACGTATTCGTCGACCGGGCCCGCGTCCGCACCACGCTCGGTTTCGGCGTCGAGCGCCAGATCAAGGGCATCATGCACAAGGCGCTCGGCCAGGATAAGGCCGATCAGGTTCTCCAGCGGATCACCCCGGTCCAGCATGTCAATGCGCTCGAAAACCTCAAATGGATGGACGCTCGCGCGATCGCCAATCTGATCGAGTTCGAGCATCCCCAGATTGCCGCCACCGTGCTCGCCTTCCTCGAATCGCAGCGCGCCGCCGATGTGCTCCAGCTGCTGCCCGAGGATATGCAGGCCGACCTCGTTTATCGCGTCGCCACCATGGGGCCGATCACCGAGGCCGCGCTGTCCGAGCTCGACGAACTGCTCAACCGCCCGACCACGTCGCAGTCGACCGGATCGACCACCCGCCGCGGCGGCGCCGGAGAAGCGGCCAAGATCGTCAACTCCTCGCGCAAGGCGGCCGAACAGCGGATCATCAAGGCGCTGCAGAAGCTCGACAAGTCCGTCGCCCGCAACATCGAGGAGGAAATGTTCATCTTCGACAACCTGATGGCGGTCGGCGAGAAGGACCTCGGCACGCTGCTCCGCGCAGTCGACAGCGATATTCTCGTCGTCTCGCTCAAGGGCGCCGACGAGAAGCTGCGCGCGAAGATCTTCGGCTGCATGTCGAGCCGTGCAGCGCAGTCGATCCAGGACGAAATCGCCGATCGCGGCCCGATGCGCCTGGCCGACGTCCAGGAAGCGCAGAAGGCGATGCTCGCCATCGCGCGCAAGCTGGCGGCGGAAGGCACGATCAGCCTCGGCGGCAAGGGCGACGACTTTGTCTGAGCTCTGGACCCCCGAGAATATCGGCGAAGCCACCCGCGTCGACGCCTGGGCCCGCCCGGCGGCCACCGGCCACTTCACCCCCTGGGGCAGCGACGGCCATCCCCGCCGCCGCGCCAGCGATTTCGCGCCGAGCGCCCCGAAGCAGAGCTCGCCCGTCACCGATATCGAGACGCTGCGCAACGAAGCCTTCGTCGAGGGCTTCGAGCAGGGCCGCCAGACGGTGATGGCCGAATTCATGCGCGAGCGTGAAGCACTCGCCGAGCTGATCCGTTCAGCAGAGGCGCTCCAGCCCGAGCCCTCGGGCCCGCTCGCCGCAGTGCTCGCGGAATCGGTCACGCGCCTCGTCCGCCAGATCGTCGGAGAGGTGCAGATCGACCCCGTAATGCTCAAGGCGCGCGCCGAATCGATCGCCGAACTCATCACCGCCGAGTCCGGGCCCGCCCGACTGCGCATGAACCCCGACGATATCGCGATGCTCAACGGCGTCGATCTCGGCCTGCCGATGGCTCCCGATCATCACCTGACATCGGGCACGATCATCCTGGAGACTGGCGAGGGCTGGATCGAGGATGGCCCGCAGGTCCGTCTCGCCAAATTGCGTACGCAACTCGACAGCATGGTACAGCCGAAATGATGGGTCTCGCCGCTCAGGTCGACGCGATGCTCGGCACGCTCGAAATCGATCATGCCGGCCCCCGCCGCATCGGCCGCCTCGCCTCCTATGACGGGCTGATGCTCGAAGCGACCGGCTTTCCGGTTCCGGTCGGCTCGAATGCCCGCGTGATCGATGCCGATGGTCATGCCGCACTCGCCGAAGTCGTCGGCTTCCGCGGCAATCGCACCCTGCTGATGGCGCTCGACGCCGACGCCCCGCACAGCGCCGGCGCGCGGGTCGAGCCCGATCGCCGTGGCGGTTCGGTCGATGTCGGGGAGACGCTGCTCGGCCGGGTGATGGACGCGCTCGGCAATCCGATAGACGGCCTTGGGCCGATTGCTACCTCCGAACGCTGGCCGCTGGCCGGCAAACGCGGCAATCCGCTCGATCGCGCCCGCGTGACCGAGCCTTTCGACATGGGTGTGCGCGCGATCAACGCGCTGCTGACCGCAGGCGTCGGCCAGCGCATCGCCATCGCCGCCGGATCCGGCGTCGGCAAATCGGTGCTGATGGGCCAGATGATCGCCGGCGCGGACGCCGACATCATCGTCGTCGGCCTGGTCGGTGAGCGCAGCCGCGAAGTTTCGGACTTCCTCGCCACCAAGCTGGCCGGCCCTGTCCGCCAGAAGAGCGTCGTCGTCGCGGTGCCCGCCGATCATCCGCCGGTGCTGCGCCTGCGCGCCGCGATGCGCGCCACCGCGATCGCCGAATATTTCCGCGCGCAAGGCAAGCGTGTCCTGCTGCTCATCGACAGCCTGACCCGCGTTGCCCATGCGCAGCGCGAAATCGGCCTGTCATTGGGTGAGCCGCCGACGATGAAGGGCTATCCGCCATCGGCGCTGGGCCTGATCCCCCGCCTGATCGAGCGTGCCGGCGTCGATGCCACCTCGGGCGGATCGATCACCGCGCTCTACACCGTACTCGCCGATGGCGACGATACCGACGATCCGATCGTCGACACCGCCCGCGCGATCGTCGACGGCCACATCATCCTCTCGCGCAGCATGGCCGAACAGGGCGTCTTTCCGGCGATCGACGTCGGCAAGTCGCTGAGCCGCGTGATGAGCGACATCGTGACCCCCGAACATCAGCAGGCCGCGCAGATCCTGCGCCGGCTATGGGCGGTCTATGAGGAGAATCGCGACCTGATCCTGATGGGCGCCTATCGCGCCGGCAGCGATCCGATCGTCGACGTGGCAATCGCCCGTCACGACGATATTCTTGAGTTCATCAGCCAGGGCCAGAAGGACCGCGTCAATTATGCGGACTCGATCCAGGCGGTGGTTGAGGCCTTTGGCGGATGAAAGCGCTGGTCAAGAAACGCGCGCGAATCACCCGCGTTCGAAGCGCCCAACATCTGCTCGCCGCTTCGGCGGCCGCTTCGGCCGAAGCGCAGGTCGTCCATCTCGAAAGCAACGCCGCCAAGCTCGCCTCGCTGCGCGACAGCCTTACCGTGTCGAGCGGCACGACGACCGGCGCGGTGCTGCAGAATCGCGGCGAGCTCGCCCAGCGGCTCGATAAGGCGCGTGATGGCCTCGCCACCGCAATTGTCTCGGCGCGCGCCGCGGCTGAACTGAAAGTCGCCGAGCGGCTCGAAGCGCGGCAGCGGCAGGAAAGCGCCGCCAAGCTCGACGCGCGCGCCGTGCAAGCACTTGCGGACTGGACCGAGTCGCGGATGAACGCGGCCTTCCGGCCCAAGATACTTAAGCAAAAGGGGAATTACTGACATGGCCGTTGCCGCGCTTTCGACATCCGCGATCGCCCTTGCGACGGTGCCGGCCGCTATGCCCGCGCCGGCGACGGGCGAGACACCGGAAGCGTTCGCGGAGCTCGTGTCGCGCGCCAAGCCCGACGGACAGGCCTCGAAAGGCGATACCAAGCCGCAGACGACCGATGGTGAAGCCGAAACCGCCGAAAGCGCGATCGGCAAGACTACCGCCGAACCCGAAAGCGAAGCGAAAGCCATCGCCCCGGATCAGCCGGTCGACCTGCTCGCCGAGATCGAGGCGCTGTTCGCCTTCTCGGGGCAGATCAACATAATCACGCCCGCCCCTGCGGCGACCCCGTCCGCGTCGATCGCCGCACCGGCCGCCTCTGCCCCGGCAGCACCGATCACACCTTCCCCGGCGACGCCTGAAATCATGCCGCCCGGCATCGCACAGCCCGCCATGGCCGCGACGCCCGTCAAGCTCCCGATCGCGACGATCCCGATCGCCGCAGCCGAGGACGCGGCTGCGGCAGACGCCGAAGCCATACCGATAAACCCGGCTCTCCGGACCGACCAGCCGGCTCCGCACATCGCTGCCGATGCCGGAACCCGTGCCGCCGCGACAACGACCACGATCCGACGCGATATCGCCTCGATCGTTGCCTCGTTGAAGGCCGCGTTCCACCCGGTCGAGACTACCGTCGAAATACCGGTGGCGCTCGCCTCGACGCCAACTGTCAGCGCGATCGTGGTACCCGTTGCCCAAGCCGCTACCGCTATCGCTGCCGCGCCGGTAGCGATCCCCGGCATCGTAGCGCCGGCAACGTCCACAGCCGATATGACCACGCCTATTCCAGCCGAAGCCAAGGTAAGCGAGCAAGTCGCCAACATCGGCGCCACGTCCGAAACCTTCGCCAAGTCCGTCAGATCGACCGCGGGCAAGGCGGCAGCGGCATTCGCTATCGATCGCGCCGATCCGGCGGTAAGCGCCGTCGCGCCCGAGTCGGTGTTACCGCCCGTTGCGCTGGCCGACGCTCCGGCGCCAGACAGTGCAGAGCAGGCAGCGAGCGCCGCCACGCCTGCCATCGCCTCTGTGCCGCTGAGCGCCGCGCCGGTGATCCCGGCCACCGTCGCGCCGGCGATTACGACCGATACGCAAGTGGCCGATGTCATCATGGCCGCCCCGAACCACGCCGAACAGTCGGTCGCCCGGCATCTGGATCTCGCCCGTGATACGCAGTGGCTCGACCAGTTGGCGCGCGACATCAGCCAGTCGGTCGCGCAGCAGGGCCATTTGAAGTTCCAGCTCAACCCGGAGCATCTCGGCGCGTTGACGGTAGAGATCGCCAACAGTGCCAATGGCGCGGCGATCAAGCTGTCCGCCGAGACCGACCAGGCGCGCGCGATAATCGCTGATGCGCAGCCGCGCCTGATAGCCGAGGTCCGCGCGCAGGGCGTGCGCGTGGCTGATGCGCAGGTCGACAGCAACCAGCAAGGTAGCGGCAACAGCTCCGCCTTCGCGCAGGGACAACAGCGCCAGCCGTCAGAAGATTCTAAACCTTTTGCGCGTACACAGACCGTGAATCGTGAGGATGCCGCTGATTCGGCTCCGCGCGAAGATGATGAACTTTACGCCTGATCCATGGGATTTGAACGATGAGCAGTGCAGCACCCGCCGCTGAGGCGCCCAAGAAGAAGGGCAAGATGAAGGGCATCCTGATGATGCTCATTATGGCGATCGTCTTCGCGGGCGGTGGCGTCGGCGCGGGGCTGTACGCAGCCGGCGCGGGCCTCGCCGGCGGGCATAAGGAGGAGGTCCCCGAGGATCCCAACGCGCCCAAGCTCGTCGAGAAGGAAGGCCATACGGATAGCGGCCATGGCGAGAAGAAGACGCTTCCGGTTGGTTTAGAAACCGACAAGTCGCCCGATCCGACCAAATATAAGGCGACCTATTACACCTTCGAGCAGCCCTTTACCGCCAACTTGCGGGATTCGGATGGCTTCACCCAGGTAGGTCTCGGTGCGTCGACCTTCTACGACCAGAAGGTCGTCGACAACGTCAAGGACAATGAGATGCCGATCCGCTCGGCGATCCTGATGGCGCTGTCGCAACAGGACAGCTTCACCATCTCGACCCCCGAGGGCAAACTCAAGCTCCAGAAGGAATTGAAGGCCGCGATCAACGATGTGCTCAAACAGCGCACCGGCTTTGGCGGCATCGACAATGTCTATTTCACGACGCTGGTCGTGCAATAAGCGTAGCGTTCGATAAGCTTTTGTAGCTTCGGAGATCGACCCCCTCGTTCGCGAGGGGGTTTTTCTTTGTCCGGCGTGGCTCGGCCGAGACGCTCTACGGAACAGCGCGAGGTGCCTGCACGTTGGGCAGTCGAGTTCAGAGGAGAGAGATCATGGCCGACGTGAACAGTGACGAGCGTGTCGTCGTCGAAAAGAGCAGCTTCAACATAGGCGGCATCATCGCCGCCATCGCGTTGCTGCTGCTCGTGCTCGGCATCCTGAAGCTGCTCGGCGTCTCGCCGATTTAAGGGCTTGGCCGAACTGTCGTCCCGGCGAAGGCCGGGACGACCTATATCGATCAGATGTGGATGGGTTTGCCGGTCACGGCCATCGCGGCTTCCTTCAGCGCTTCCGAATGGGTCGGATGCGCATGACAGGTATAGGCGATGTCTTCGCTGGTCGCACCGAACTCCATCGCCTGAGCCGCCTGGGCTATCATCGTGCCAGCGAGCGAAGCGATGATGTGCACGCCCAGCACCTTGTCGGTCCTGGCGTCTGCCACGACCTTCACGAAGCCGTCCGGCTCATGGTTGGTCTTGGCGCGTGAATTGGCCATCATCGGGAATTTGCCGACCTTTACCTCACCGCGGGCCTTTGCCTCTTCCTCGGTCAGACCAACGCCCGCTATCTCGGGCATGGTGTAAACGACACCGGGAATGACGTCGTGGTTCACGATACCGGTCAGCCCCGCGATATTCTCCGCCACCGCGATGCCTTCATCTTCGGCCTTGTGCGCGAGCATCGGGCCGGGGACGACATCGCCGATCGCCCAGATGCCGCGTACGCCGGTTCCGAAATCATGGCCGGTTTCGATCTGGCCTCGCTTGTTGACGGTCAGCCCGGCGCGCTCCAGCGCCAGCCCTTCGGTGTTCGGACGGCGGCCGATCGACACCAGCACCGCATCCGCCTCCAGCGTCTCCGCAACGCCGCCCGCGGCAGGCTCCACGCTCACGGTCGCCTTGTCACCCTTGACCGTCACGCCGGTGACCTTGGTCGAAAGCTTGAGCACGATGCCCTGTTTCTTGAAGATCTTGGCGGCTTCCTTGCGGATTTCGCCGTCCATGCCGGGGAGAAGCTGATCGAGGAACTCGACCACAGTCACCTGCGCACCGAGCCGCTTCCACACCGAACCCAGTTCGAGCCCGATCACGCCCCCGCCGATCACGACGAGATGGCCGGGAACCTTGGCAAGTTCGAGTGCGCCGGTCGAGGACATTACGACCTTCTCGTCGATCTCGACGCCCGGAAGCGGAGTAACGCTGGAACCGGAGGCGATGACGATGTTCTTCGCACGGTAGCTCTTGCCGGCGACATCGACCGTGTCCTTGCCGGTGAATGATGCCAGCCCCTTCAGCCACTCGACCTTGTTCTTCTTGAACAGGAACTCAATGCCGCCCGTCAGGCCTTTGACAGCCTCGCGACGCTGACCGTGCATCATATCGAGATCGAGTTCGACGGTGGTCTTGATGCCGAGTTTGGCGAGCTTGCCGCTGGCGGCTTCATCGTAAAGCTCGGACGCGTGGAGCATCGCCTTGGAAGGAATGCAGCCGACATTGAGGCAGGTCCCCCCCAGCGTCTCGCGGCTCTCCGCACAGGCGGTCTTCAGCCCGAGCTGCGCCGCGCGGATCGCCGCGACATAGCCACCGGGGCCGGCGCCGATGACGAGTACGTCGAAATCATAGTCGGACATTACAACTCTTCCTCATTCCGTCGCTCCGGCCAAGGCCGGGCCGCTGGAGGAAGCAGGAGCGCTCCAGCGCGGGGCGGCCCCGACCTCCGCCGGGGCGACGATAGTCTTACAGATCGATCAGCAGCCGGGTCGGATCCTCGATCGCATTCTTGAGCGCGACGAGGAACGTGACCGCCTCGCGGCCATCGATCAACCGGTGATCATAGCTGAGCGCCAGATACATCATCGGCCGCGCGACGATCTGCCCATCGCGAACGACCGGGCGATCCTCGATGCGATGCAGGCCGAGCACCGCCGATTGGGGCGGATTGATGATCGGGGTCGACAGCAGCGAGCCGAACACGCCGCCGTTCGAAATGGTGAAGGTGCCGCCCTTCATGTCGTCCATCTTGAGGGTGCCCGCCTTGGCACGCGCACCGAAGTCGCCGATCGTCTTTTCGATCTCGGCCACGGTCAGCGCCTGCGCGTCGCGGATCACCGGCACTACCAGCCCGTTCGGCGCGGACACCGCGACTGACACGTCGACATAATCGCGATAAACGATCTCGTCGCCCTCGATCGAGGCGTTGACCGCGGGCACATCCTTTAGTGCCATGCAGGCCGCCTTCACGAAGAAGCCCATGAAGCCCAGCCGGACGCCATGCTTCTTCTCGAACAGGTCCTTATACTTGCTCCGCGCCTCGATCACCGCCGTCATGTCGACGTCGTTGAACGTGGTAAGCATCGCCGCGGTGTTCTGCGCCTCCTTGAGGCGGCTTGCGACGGTCTGGCGCAGACGGGTCATGCGGACCCGCTCCTCGCGGCGGCCATTGGCCTGCGACGCGACGGGCGCGGTGGCGGCCGGCGCGGGCGGCGCGGCAAGCGGAGCGGCCGGCCTGGGCGCGGTCTTCGCGGCGGCGATCACGTCGTCCTTCGTCAGGCGGCCGTCCTTGCCGCTGCCCTTGATCTTCGACGGGTCGACGCCATGCTCCAGCACCGCGCGCCGGACCGAAGGCGACAATGTGACGGGATCGCCACCCTCTTCGTCTACCGGCGCTGCGGCTGGCTCGGGCGGCGATGCGGCTTCGGCCTTGCCGACCGCGGTGCGATCCTCGACCGCAGGGGTGGCGGCGGTCGCGGCGGTGGCGCCCGCCTCGATCCGCGCGATCACCGCACCGACATTGACGGTATCGCCCTCGCTGACGACGAGTTCGCCGATCACGCCCGCGACGGGCGCTGGTACCTCGATCGCGACCTTGTCGGTCTCGAGGCTGGCAATCGGCTCATCGGCCTTCACGGCCTCACCCGGTTTCTTGAGCCACTGGCCGAGCGTCGCTTCGGTGATCGATTCGCCGAGCGCCGGCACTACAACATCGGTCGCCATCTTACTTACCCTTTGCTTCGTGGCCGAGCGCTTCGGCGATCAGCGCCGCCTGCTGCACGGCGTGGTTTCGAGCGAGGCCCGTCGCGGTCGCCGCGGCGGCTTTGCGGCCAGCATAGACGGCGCGGGCTGGCGTTCCGCCGACTTCGGTCAGGACCTTCTCGATATAAGGCTCGACGAAGGTCCAGCTTCCCTGGTTCTTCGGTTCTTCCTGTGCCCAGACGACCGTCTCGAGATTGGGCATGCGCCCCATCCGCGTGATCAGTGCATCGGCCGGGAAAGGATAGAGCTGCTCGAGCCGCAGAATCGCGGTGTTCGTGTCGCCGGCGGCGTCACGCGCCTCGGCCAGCTCGTAGAAGAGCTTGCCGGACACCAGCACGACGCGGCGCACATCCTTGTCCTCCGGCGCGTTCGGATCGGACAGCACGCGCTGGAAGCGCGTATCGCCCATGAAATCCTCGGCGCTCGACACCGCCGCCTTGTGACGGAGCAGCGACTTCGGGGTCATGATGATCAGCGGCTTGCGGAATTTGCGGACCATCTGACGGCGCAGGATGTGGTAATAATTGGCCGGCGTGGTGCAGTTCGCGACCTGCATATTATCCTCTGCGCACAGCTGGAGATAACGCTCCAGCCGCGCGGAGCTATGCTCTGGCCCCTGCCCTTCATACCCATGCGGCAACAGCATCACGAGGCCGTTGACGCGCAGCCACTTGGCCTCGCCCGACGAGATGAACTGGTCGACGATGACCTGCGCGCCATTGGCGAAATCGCCGAACTGCGCTTCCCACATCACCAGCGTGTTCGGCGCGGTCGAGGCATAGCCATATTCGAAGCCAAGCACGCCGAACTCGGACAGCGGGCTGTCGAGCACCTGGAAATGGCGGTCGAGCGCCGAGAGCGGGATATATTTATGGCCGTCGGTCTGATCGACCCACACCGCGTGACGCTGGCTGAAGGTGCCGCGTCCTGAATCCTGCCCCGAGAGGCGGACGCCATAACCATCTTTAAGCAGCGAGCCGAAGGCCAGCGCCTCGCCGGTCGCCCAGTCGAAACCCTGTCCGCTAGCGAACATCTCCTTCTTGGCGTCGAGGATGCGGCCGAGCGTCTTGTGAATCACTAGCCCCTCAGGAACCGTAGTGAGCTGACGGCCAAGCTCGCCGAGCAGATCGGCGGAGATGCCGGTCTGCGCGGCGCGGCGTTCGCTGATCGACTCGCGAGGCTCGGCGAAGCCGGTCCAATCGCCTTCGAACCAGTCGGCCTTGTTGACCTTGTAGCTCTTGGCTGCGTCGAACTCGCCTTCGAGGTGCGCGACGAACTCGGCTTCCTTGGTCGCGGTCCAGTCGGCGTCGATCACGCCTTCCTGGACCAGCCGTGCGTTGTAGATCGCGCTGATCGGCGGATGCTTGCGGATCGCCTCGTACATCAGCGGCTGGGTGAAGCCCGGTTCGTCGCCCTCGTTATGGCCGAAGCGGCGATAGCACCACATATCGATCACGACGTCGCGCTTGAAGGTATGGCGGAACTCGGTCGCGACCTTGCAGGCGAAAGTAACTGCCTCGGGATCGTCGCCGTTGACGTGCAGGATCGGCGCCTGGACCATCTTTGCGATGTCCGACGGATAGGGCGACGAACGGGCGAATTGTGGCGAGGTGGTGAAGCCCACCTGATTGTTGATCACGAAATGGATCGTGCCGCCGGTATGATAGCCGCGCAGACCGGAGAAGCCGAAGCATTCCATGATGATGCCCTGGCCTGCGAAAGCCGCGTCGCCATGCAGCAGGATCGGCAGCACCGTGGTGCGCTCGACGTCGTCGACCTTGGTCTGCTTGGCGCGCGCCTTGCCCAGCACCACCGGGTTGACGCATTCGAGATGCGACGGATTGGGCGCGAGGCTGAGATGGACCTGATTGCCGTCGAACTCACGGTCGGTCGACGTGCCGAGATGATATTTGACATCGCCTGAGCCGCCGACATCCTCCGGATTGGCGGAGCCGCCCGCAAACTCGTTGAAGATAGCCCGATAGGGCTTGGCCATCACGTTTGAGAGAACGTTCAGGCGGCCGCGATGCGCCATGCCGATCACGACTTCGTTGACGCCGTAAGCCCCGGCATATTTGATCACCGCTTCGAGCGCGGGGATCATCGATTCACCGCCGTCGAGGCCGAAACGCTTGGTGCCGACATATTTCCGGCCGAGGAATTTCTCCCACTGCTCGGCCTCGATCACCTTGTTGAGGATCGCTATCTTGCCCTCGGGCGAGAAGCGGATGTCGGCATCCTTGCCCTCCATCCGCGCCTGGAGAAAGCGCCGCTCCTCGACATCGCCGATGTGCATATATTCGAGGCCGACATTACCGCAATAATTGCGGCGCAGGATCGCCAGGATCTCGCGCGGCGTCGCACGTTCGAGGCCAAGGAAGCCGCCGAGATAGACCTCGCGGTCCATGTCGCTTTCCTTGAAGCCATGCCATTCGGGGGTAAGGTCGGCGGGCTCTTCGTTCCGGCTCAGTCCGAGCGGATCAAGATTGGCGAGCAGATGACCACGCACCCGAAAGGTGCGGATCAGCATCAGCGCGCGCATCGAATCGAGCGCGCGTTGCTCGACATCGCTTTCGCTGATCGCCGATGCCGCGGGATGGGCTGCGGCGGGGGCCGCCGTCTTCGACAGCTTGGGCGCCGGCGCCATCTGCATCGGGTCGAGCCCGGCTGTCAGCGCGTCGGTGGTGGATGGCGGCCAGTCCGGTCTGGCCCAGCTCGGCCCCGAAACCTCGGCTTCGACCCCGGCGAAATAATCCTGCCAGCTTTGCTCTACGCTCGATTTATCGGCACGATATTGCCGATACAGTCCCTCGACGAAGGAAGCACTCACTCCCTCCGGTCCGTCGAGTCCGACGCCTTCGATACCCATCACACCATCCTTGGCTGCACCCACCCCGGGACTTAGGCCCGAAGTACAGCAATTGCGGTTGATACTATGTCTTCAATCAATCCGCCCGAAGGCGAACCAATCTAGCCCTTCAGGACCTCTGCCAATGTGGTGCCGAGCTCCGAAGGGCTCGCCGCCACCTTTATACCCGCGGCTTCCATGGCCGCGATCTTTTCGTCCGCGCCGCCCTGGCCGCCGGAGACGATCGCCCCGGCATGACCCATGCGGCGGCCCGGAGGCGCCGTGCGGCCGGCGATGAAGCCGGCCATCGGCTTCTTGCGGCCACGCTTGGCTTCGTCACGCAGGAATTGCGCGGCTTCTTCTTCGGCCGAACCACCGATCTCGCCGATCATGATGATCGACTTGGTCGCATCGTCGGCGAGAAACAGTTCGAGCATGTCGATGAAGTTGGTGCCGTTGACCGGATCACCGCCGATACCGACCGCCGTGGTCTGACCGAGGCCGATCGCCGTGGTCTGGAACACTGCTTCATAGGTAAGCGTGCCCGAGCGGGAAACAACACCCACCGTGCCCTGCTTGAAGATCGAGCCCGGCATGATGCCGATCTTGCACTCGTTCGGGGTCAGCACGCCGGGGCAGTTCGGGCCGATCAGCCGCGACTTGGAACCCTGCAGAGCGCGCTTGACGCGGATCATGTCGATCACCGGGATACCCTCGGTGATGCAGACGATCAGCGGCACTTCGGCGTCGATCGCCTCGAGGATCGAGTCGGCGGCGAAGGGCGGCGGCACATAGACGACGCTGGCGTCGGCGCCGGTCGCGGCGACCGCCTCATGAACGGTGTCGTAATTAGGCAGGCCGATATGCGTGGTGCCACCCTTGCCCGGCGTGACGCCGGCGACCATCTGCGTCCCATAAGCGAGCGCCTGCTCGGTATGGAAGGTGCCGGTATTGCCGGTCATGCCCTGCGTGATGACCTTAGTGTTCTTGTTGACGAGAATACTCATAAGCCTGTCAGACCTTCCTTTCGCCCGGGGAGGCTAATGTGATGCGGCCTCAGGCCAACGAGCTATCGATCGCCTTGCAGGCGACGAGCAATTCCTTGACCGCCTCGACCGAGACTTCGAGATTGGCCTTGGCCTCCCCCGACAATTCGATCTCGACGATCTTCTCGACGCCGCCGGCACCGATGACCACCGGCACGCCGACATAGAGATTGTCGATGCCATATTGGCCGGTCAGATGGACCGCAGCGGGCAGGACCCGCTTCTTGTCCTTCAGATAGCTTTCCGCCATCGCGATCGCCGACGTGGCGGGCGCGTAGAAGGCCGAGCCGGTCTTGAGCAGGCCGACGATTTCGCCGCCGCCGCTGCGGGTGCGCTGGACGATCGCGTCGATGCGCTCCTTGGTCGACCAGCCCATCTTGATCAGATCGGGGATCGGGATGCCCGCGACCGTCGAATATTCGACGACCGGGACCATCGTGTCACCATGGCCGCCGAGCACGAAGCTGGTGACGTCCTGGACCGAGACACCGAACTCTTCGGCGAGGAAGGAGCTGAAGCGCGCCGAATCGAGCACGCCGGCCATGCCGACGACCTTGTTGTGCGGCAGGCCCGAAAACTCGCGCAGCGCCCAGACCATCGCGTCGAGCGGATTGGTGATGCAGATGACGAACGCATCGGGCGCATTCGCCTTGATGCCCTCGCCGACCGACTTCATCACCTTCAGGTTGATGCCGAGCAGATCGTCGCGGCTCATGCCCGGCTTGCGGGCGACACCGGCGGTGACGATGATGACGTCGGCGCCCTTGATGTCGGCATAATCATTGGTGCCGGTGATCTTCGCGTCGAAGCCCTCGACCGGGCCGCATTGCGACAGATCGAGCGCCTTGCCCTGCGGAACGCCTTCGACAACGTCGAAGAGAATAACATCGCCAAGCTCTTTCGAAGCCGCGAGGTGCGCGAGCGTACCGCCAATGTTGCCAGCACCGATCAACGCAATTTTAGTACGAGCCATCCGACTCCTCCGATGTGAAATCGCCAAGGAAGGCAACCACCGCGTTGCGGCCGCCCGAAAGTGCGGGCTCCGCTTAGCCCCGCGATCCCGATGGGGCAACCGTTGGCGGCACGCTTTGCCCAAGTTTTTTAGGGGGCCGGGAAAGCTGGCTTTGCCGCTATGCCGCAAAGCGCCGCGTCGTCAGTCGTCGACGCCGTGTCCCGCCGCCAGATAGTCCTGGCTCTGCATCTCCATCAGACGCGACACGGTGCGCTCGAACTCAAACGCGCCGTCGCCGTCTGGATAGAGCTGACCGGGCTCGGCTTCCGCCGACGCAAGCAGCTTCACCTTATGCTCATACAGCGCATCGATCAGCACCTTGAAACGCGACGCCTCGTTGCGCTTTTCGGGGCCGAGCAGCGGAATTCCGACGATCATCACGGTATGATAGTTGCGCGCGATCGCCAGATAGTCCGCCGCGCCCCGCGCCTCGGCGCACAGCCGCTTGAACGAGAAGACGGCCACGCCTTTCAGGCTTTTGGGAACATGCAACGTCCGCCCGCCATGCACCGCAATATCGGCCGACGGGACATGCGCGCGATCCTCGGGAGGATAATCGGTCAGGCGGAAAAAGGCCTGCGACAGCGCCGCGCTCGCCTCGGGACCGTTTGGCGTATACCAGACCGGGACACCCCCCAGCCGTTCGAGCCGATAGTCGGTCGGCCCGTTGAGGCACAGCACGTCCAACCTCGCCTCGATCAGGTCGATGAAAGGCAGGAACAGCTCGCGGTTCAGCCCGTCCTTATACAGATCGCGCGGCGGCCGGTTCGACGTGGTGACGATCGTGACACCGGCATCAACGATCAATCCGGTGAACAGGCGGCTGAGGATCGCGGCGTCCGCCATGTTGTTGACGACCATCTCGTCAAAGGCGAGCAGCTTCGCCTCGGCGGCGATAGCTTCGACCACGGGGGGAATTGGATCGCCCTTCTCCTTCGTCCGTTCGGCGCGCAGGCGGTCATGTACCTCGAGCATGAACTCGTGAAAGTGGACCCGGCGCTTCGCTTCGACCCGTGCGCAGTCGTAGAACAGGTCCATCAGCATCGATTTACCGCGCCCCACACCGCCCCACATGTAGAGGCCGCGCGTCGGCGCGGGCGCCTTGCCCAACATACGCCAGAGCAGGCTACCCTTGGCCGGTTGCTGTTCCAGTGAGGCGGCCAGCGCGTTGAGCCGCTCGATCGTGGCGCGCTGGTCGGCGTCGGCGCGCAGCTCGCCTGCCGCCAGCAGTTCCTCATAACGGGCGACAACGCTTGTCATGATATCTTGCGAATAATCCCCATGAAGGTCGCGACCATATCGCCTTCCTGCTCGATCGTCCCGCGCATGAACATCATCCGTCCGGTTTCGCGCATGATCTCCAGCGTCAGGTCGATCGGCCTGACGATATCGGCCGCCGCCATGAACTGGGTGCTCAGGTCGACCGTCACTCCACGCATGCCCGGATTATCCAGGAAGCGCGGCGCAATGAACAAGGCATTGTCGATCAAGGTCAACAACGCACCGCCATGGACAGTACCGACCAGGTTGGAATGGCCGGGCCGTGGCTGCATGCGGATGATGGCACGGTCTCCGTCGCGGCGGACGGCCAACTCGCCAACCACCCCGCTGAACCGCGCTTCATCCTTCATACGCCAGCGCATCCACCCCGGCATGTCGGGGTGCGGCTCGAACAGATAGAGGTCCGTTTCGAGATTACTCATCCCGAGAAACCATCAGATCTGGCGTTCGACCACCATCTTCTTGATCTCCGCGATCGCCTTCGCCGGGCTCAGGCCCTTGGGGCAGACGTTCGAGCAGTTCATGATCGTATGGCAGCGATAGAGACGGAACGGATCCTCAAGCTCGTCGAGCCGCTCACCCGTCATCTCGTCGCGGCTGTCGGCCAGCCAGCGATAGGCCTGGAGCAGGATCGCGGGACCAAGGAACTTGTCGCTATTCCACCAGTAGCTCGGGCACGATGTCGAGCAGCAGGCGCACAGGATGCACTCATAGAGGCCGTCGAGCTTGTTGCGGTCGTCGGGCGACTGGAGCCGTTCCTTGCCCGATGGCGCGGGCGTCACCGTCTGCAGCCAGGGCTGGATCGACGCATATTGCGCATAGAAATGGGTGAAATCGGGAACCAGGTCCTTGATCACATCCATGTGCGGCAGCGGGGTGATGCGCACCTCGCCCTTGCACTCCTCGATCGCGGTGGTGCAGGCTAGGCCGTTCCTGCCATCCATGTTCATCGAACAGGATCCGCAGATCCCTTCGCGGCACGAGCGGCGGAAGGTCAGCGAAGGATCCTGCTCGCTCTTGATCTTGATCAGCGCGTCGAGGACCATAGGGCCGCATTCGGCGAGGTCGATCTCGAACGTGTCGTAGCGGGGATTTTCGCCGCTATCCGGGTCGTAACGATAGATTTTGAAGGACTTCGCATCCTTCGCGCCGGGCGTCTTGTGGACCTTGCCCTTCTTCGTGATCGTGCTGTTCTTGGGAAGCGCGAACTCAGCCATGACTCGGAACCCCCTGCGTCTGTTGGTGCCGCGATAGCGAATAGCGCGGCGCGGCTCAACGGGTAAGCGCAGTAAAATGCCACGCCCTTGAACCTGGCCCGCGTATGGCTAGAAACACGCAATGTCATCCCCCCCTCCCGACGGGCCGCCGCCCGGCTCGCGACAGGTCGCCAAGGGTGCGGGAACCGCGCTGTTGGCGCGCGCCGGCGGGGTGATCGAGATCGTCTCGCAGCCGCTGTACGTCTGGCTGTTCGGACTGCCGACCTACGGGCTCTACATGGTGCTGTGGTCGGCGGTGAACCTGATCGAGAATATCGCCGACCTTGGCATGACCAGCGCGCTGCAGCGCGTCGTGCCGCAGGCCCGCGACGATGCCGAGCGCGCACGGGCGCTGCGCCAGGCGATGCTGCTGGGCCTGACGCCCTGCATCCTCATCGCGATCGCCATCAGCCTCGGCGCGCCATGGATCGCCGACATCGTCAACGTCGCCGCCAAGGACCGCGACGATCTGGCGACTGGCATCGCGCTGTTCGCCTGGGCACTGCCCTTCTGGGCCTATGTCGAGATTTCGACGTCGGCGCTTCGCGCACGCAAGGCATTCGGCCCGGAAATCCGGCTGCGGGTGATGTGGGAACAGTTCATCCGCATGGGCGCTGCGGTCCTGCTCTACGCGCTCGGCGCGGGAACGCTCGGCCTGCTGATCGCGCATGTCTGTTCGCTCGCGATCACCTGCATATTCTCGACTCGACTGCTCGCACGCTATTACCGGCTTGACCTTGTGCTGCGCGGCGACGGCGGAAACATCCAGGGCACGCTCTATGCGGGGCTGTCGGTCCTGCCCTCCAACATCGTCAGCCGCCTGTTCGCCGACGCGCCGCCGCTGATCCTGAACCTGATCATTCCCGGCGCGGCGGGGGCGAGCGCGGCCGGCCTGTTCGCGATCGCGCGCAAGATCGCCAGCGCGGTCCAGCTGATCCGCCAGGCATTCTCCTATGTGATGGCGCCGCTCGCGTCCGAAGCGGTGCGCCACGACCTGAAGCATGTCGCCGAAATCTACGGCTTCGCCACCCGCCTGACCATCATTGTCGCCACCCCGGTGGTTTGCACTATCGCCGGTGGAGGACGTGCGCTGCTCGCGCTGTTCGGCAGCCCCGCGCAGGCGGCCTATGTGGCGCTCGCGCTGCTCACCTTCACCCGGCTGATCGAGGCGGTAGCGGGACAGGCGTCATCGATCCAGTCGGTGATCAGCCGCTATCATCATCCGCTGGTCGGCAGCATGATCGGGCTCGCGGCCGCGCTGGCGCTCGGCGCGCTGTTGCTGCCGCAAGGCGGGATGGACGGCATGGCCATCGCGGTGTCAGCGGGCATCGCCATCTCGGTCGTGACGCCGATGATCCAGCTGTGGGTCGACAAGCGCATCCACCCCTTCGCCCCGCCCTTCGCGCGCGCCGCCGTGGTCGCCGCGGGCATAGGCGTGGCCATCCTGCTCGTCTCGCAACTGCTTTTGCCCCTGCACCACCTGATCCGCATCGGGGCAGGCGCGGCCCTTCTGGTCGCGGGTATATGGCTCTCGGGCCGCTTTGGCCTTTCGCACGATGACAAGCTCGCGCTCGGCAAGACGGGCAGACGGCTCAGGCTGCTCTAGGGGTTGTGGGGATTCATCGCGAGTTGATGACGGCTGCGGCGAGGTAGATCATTGCGGAGAAGCTTAGATCGGTTTTGCAGGCGCGCATGGCGATGCGCTTGAACTCTTTGAGTTTGCAGAAGAA
>NZ_LARW01000097.1 GCF_000971055.1 Sphingomonas sp. SRS2 | reverse complement strand
TACATATATCATGAAATCACTGTCAATCGCCGAAGCGGGCTGCCGTTCAACATGCGCCGCCCACGCATAGGGAAAGCGGCGTGTCTTATTTACTAAAATATTGATTTATATATTAAAATTGTGAACACAGGACAGTCTCGACTTCGCCGATGCAGGCGATGATAACGAAAGACGGTTTCTGCTTGATTGTATGCATGATGGATGTATGCATATAGCCAGCAGTCGGCGGCGAGCTTCGAGCGGGTCGTGCCGATCGATAATCGTACCACCAGGGGAGAGTCGTCTACATGTCCGCGAAGAAGAAATTGATGATTATCGGCGCCCGCGGACCGGTCGGCTGGAATTTGATGGAATATTTCCTCGACCATCATCCCGACTGGGATGTCCTTGGTACCTCGCGCAAGCCGCCGACAGTCCCGACGAGGGCCGATTATGTGTGCGTCGATCTGCTCGATGGCGCCGCGACGAAGGAGGCGTTCGCCAAACATGGCGACGTCACCCACGTGGTCTATTCCGCGATCCTGGATCTGCCGCGCATGGCAGAGGCATGGACCGGTCAGGACCATATCGGCACCAATCTGGCGATGATGCGCAATGCGCTTGAAGCGATTGAGGCGTCGGGCGCGCCGCTCGAGAATTTCGCCTTCCTGCAGGGCACCAAGGCCTACGGTGTGCACCTCGGCCCTATCAAGGTGCCTGCGCGAGAGAGCGACGCTATGCATTTCCCGCCGAGCTTCTACCACGCGCAGCAGGATTATATTTTCGAGGCGCAGAAGGGCAAGAACTGGTCGTGGAGCATCTACCGTCCTCAGATCGTATGCGGCGTCTGTCCGGGCGCTCCGATCAACATGGTCCAGTCGATCGCGGTTTATTGCGCCATCTCGCGCGAGCTCGGACTGCCGCTTCGCTTTTCAGCCAATCTCTATGCCGGACTGGTCGAGTTGGTAGATGCGCGCATCGTTGCTGGCGCGATGGCATGGGGCGCCCACAATCTCGACAAGTCGGCCAACCAGGTCTTCAACATAGCCAATGGCGACGTGCTCGACTGGAACAATTTGTTCCCGAAGCTCGCGCGCCATTTCGGTATGGAAATCGACAGACCACAGTCGATCTGCCTTGATGACATGATGGCGGACAAGGGGCCGCTGTGGGACAATATGGTCAAGAAATACGACCTCGCGCCGCTGACCTATGACGAGGTCAAGGGTAACTGGCAGAGCATCGATTTCATCTTCCGTATGGGCAATCAAGAGCCCCCGCCGATCGTCAGTACGATCAAGCTTCGCCAGTCCGGCTTCCACGACTGCCGCGACAGCGAGGACATGTTCATCGATTACATCAAGGAGATGCAGGACCTGCGCCATCTTCCGCGATGACGTCGGGTTCGCTTGTCCCTGCGACCTACGGCAGGATTCATCAGAAAGGTTTGCAATGAGCGACGCGTTCGCACCGCCCCCCTTCGACTATCCGCCGTTACCGGTGGATGACTGCGTGTTGGTTCTGACCCATATGCAGAATGACTTCTGGCACCCCGAGGGCGCGTTCTACGAGCTGACCAGATCCAACCTGCCGGTTCCCAACGTCCTGGAGCGCATCAAGAATCTGATCGCGACATGCCGTTCCAAGGGCGTGCCGCTGATCTACCATAATGAGTCCTTCCGCCCTGGACATCCGGAGCTTCGGATGCGGCGGGATGGCTATGCGCGCGGGCCTTCGAAATCGATGGGCGCCGACAAGCTGAATCTAGCTGTGCGCGGAACCTGGGGGGCTGGGGTTTTGCAAGAGCTCGAACCCGACCTCACTCGGGACGAATTCGTCCTAGAAAACTGCAAGGTCGATCCCTTTACCAGCACCGAGTTCGAGCCGCTTCTCCGCAATCTTGACCGGAATATCATCATCCTCGTCGGGCTGGCCGTGAACCTCGGCATCGAGATGACCGCCAGGACCGCGAGTGAGAAGGACTATGGCGTGTGCGTTCTCTCGGACTGCACCGATCGGATGTTCGGCGCCTATTCCGAAGCGACGATGACCACGATCCTTCCGCATTTCGCACGCGTGACCACGTCCGACGTCGCGGTTCGGGAACTAGGATCACAATAGCGCGGAAAGGCGGGGCCGATCGTCAGGAGAGGAGCGATCGACCCGTCTCACCGCAACGATGAGGATCGACTCAGGTCTCGATCCTCAACTCGGCTTTTCGTTCGAAAATATGAAGTGGGGAGGGTGTAATGAAAAAAGAGATACTAGGAATCCTTTTGGGGTCGTCCGCATTGTGCAGCCAAGCGGCCCATGCGCAGGCGACGCAGATTGAGACCGACGGCGAGATCGTCGTCACGGCGCAGCGTCGCGAACAAGCGCTGAGCGATGTGCCGGTTTCAGCTAACGTTACCATGGGCTCCGAACTCGCACGGGGCAGCATCAAGAATATGGAGGATCTCAGCTACCGGATCCCGAACTTCCGGATCGCGCAGAACCCGTCATCGGATACGATGGCCATTCGCGGTGTTACCTCGGGCGCCAATACCGGCTTCGAACAGTCGGTGGCGACCTTTGTGGACGGCATCTATCATGCGCGATCCAAATCATCGCGCCTGATGCTGTACGATATCGAGCGTGTCGAAGTGCTACGTGGCCCGCAGACGACTTTCTTCGGCAACAACGCCATCGCCGGTGCGATCAGCGTGACCACACGTAAGCCCGGTAAGGAGTTTGAGGCCAATGCACAGGCTTACTACGCGCCGGGCCCTGGCGAATATACGCTCGACGCAGGCATCACCTTGCCTGCGACTGACGATCTGTCGTTCCGACTTGCTGGCCGCTGGAGCGGGATGAAAGGCTACATCAAGAATAATTATCTTGGTAGTAAGGGACCCAATCTCGACGATAAATATGGTCGTGCGTCGGTATCCTGGTCGCCCAGCGACACCGTGAAAATCACGTCGCGGCTTGATGTCGGCAAGATGCGCGACAATGAGAACTTCAACGTCGAGTTGCTGGGCTGTCCGCCGAACGCCATCTTCGGCGCGCCGCGCGGTGCCTGTGCCTCCTACCTGGCGGCCAAAGGGCCCGCGGCCGACAGCAAGCTTAATGGCGAGAGTGATGCCCAGCTTGGCTTCTTCAACATGAACTTCGTCGAGAATGCGACCACCGCCGAGATCGATCTGGGTGGCCCCAGCCTGATCTTCACCAGCGGCTACTATCATCACAAATATGACCAGATCACCGATCTCGTTCCTGTCGCTGCAACGGCATCTGCGGTCGGCACGCGATTTGTCCTGCCGGTACGCTATCTCGAGCGCTACACGCAGATCTCGCAGGAAGTCCGACTGCAGTCCGCGACTGGCGAGAAGCTGGAATATATGGTCGGCGCCTACTACGCGAACGCCAACTATTCGGTCGACAATTATCTTGGCGCCTATTTCGTGAGACTGGGCGCGGCGACTGGCGGCGCGCTGCCAGCTACGGCACCCGTGGTCTTCTTCTCGCGCAGTAAGGAGAAAGCCGAGACCAAGTCGGTTTTCGCGGCTGCGACGCTGCGGCTAGGGGACAGTCTGCGGATTAACAGTGGATTGCGCTATTCGATGATCGACAAGGATGTTCGGCGCTCGACCCAAGCGGGGTCGGCCTCGGCAGCGATCGAAGGCGGCTTGCCAGGACCAGGCAATTTCACGCCGACCACGACGGCTGGTCAGGCGGCTATCATCGGCGCATTGGGCTTTACGCCAGGTGACTTCGCGCGCCCCGCGCGTAGCGACAAGAAGCTGATGCCCACGATCGGCGCGCAATATGATGTCGGTCGCGATGCGATGACCTATGCGACCTACACGAAGGGCTTCAAGGCTGGCGGCTACACCGTTGGAACGGTGTCGTCGGACTTCCGCCCCGAAAATGTCGATGCTTTCGAGGTCGGCGTGAAAAGCGCATGGTTCGACAAGCGGCTGACCGTCAACGTCGCGCTGTTCCTGAGCAAGTACAAGGATCTGCAGGAGACCGTGACGCTCCCCGGTGCGGGCGTGGGCACCGGCATTCCCTTCGTTTCCAACGCAGCCAAGTCGCGATCGAAGGGCGTCGAACTGGAATCGACCCTCCGCGTGACGAGCGGTCTAAGGTTGATTGGGAACTTCGCCTATCTGAATGCGAGATACAGCTCCTATACCAACGGCGTCTGCACCATCCAGCAGGTAGCCCAGCGTCCCGCGCCCTGTATCCAGGACATGAGCGGGAAGCGCCGGACCTTTTCGCCCAAATATAGCGGATCGTTCACCGCCGACTTCACTCAGCCTCTGTCGGACACGCTGATCATGCGCCTTCAGGGGACGGCGTTCATGAGCTCGAGCTATTTCATGCAGGCGACGGCTGATCCGTTGACCAGCCAGAAGGCGTTCGAGAAATATGATGCGCGCGTTTCGATCGGGTCTTCCGATGGGCGCTGGGACGTGGCCGTCATCGGCAAGAACCTGACCAATACGCGGACGGCGGGTTATCGCTTCACTGTTTCCACGGCACCCGGCGCAACCCTGGCCTATCCCGAGCAGACACGGACGATCGGCCTGCAGCTTTCGACGCGCTTTTAAGGAACTACCACCGGCACGGGACTGCGATCTCGTGCCGGCGAAAGCAAAAGGGCGGCGGCATGAAGATGCCGTCGCCCTTTTCGCGTCGAGGGAGCGAGGCTCCTATCGCCGGTCGATCACCCGCCCGTTTGGTCCAGCCCATAGACACGGGCCGCAGTGCCGCTGAAAAGCTGGGCGCGATCTGCCGGATCAAGCTGTGCGGTGATCCGCTTGAAGGCGTTCCACAATATGGTCGCGCCGGTATCCATGCGATCGACCGGGAAATTGCTTTCGAACATGCAGCGATCCGCACCGAACAGGTCGATAGCGGTCAGAATATGTTCGCCATGGATCTCGGCGATCTCGATCGAGGTGCGTGGCCGCTCGGCGCCGACGCGGCCCATGCCGGTGAACCAGAGGTGCAGGCCGCCGAGTTTGACGAAGCTGTTCTTCTGGGCGGCGAATGCGGCCATTCCATCCTTCCACTCGTCGAAGCTCGCTGCGGTGCCGTTGAACCGGCCGATGCCGACCGGCCCGCCGACATGGTCGATGATGATCTTCGTATCAGGGAATGACCGTGCGAGATCGGCGACTTCGGGGAGCTGAGGATGGAGTATGAAAGCATCGTAGGACAGGCCACGCTTCGCGACCTGTTCGAAGCCGGCACGGAATGCAGCGCGGCCCATCATGCCCGGCTCGGTATCGAACGGCGGCGGCATCGGTATGTCGGCGTCATTGGCTGTCATGTACCGGGTTCCACGCAGCCTTTTGGGTGACGCGGCGCGGTGCGCGTCGAGTACCGCCGCCACGTCCGCGCCCAGCATCAGATCAGCATTGGCGATGATCGCCGCGCAGAGCCCGGAAAGCTTGCCTCCTTCCTGCTCGGCCTCTTCGCCGACGCGATTTACATATTCGGTTTCGCCGACCGGCCTCAAGGCCTCCGGGCCATCGGTGCGATAATTGGCGTGCGCCTCACAGAACACCGTCGCGACGATGTTGTGGCCGCAGTTGCGCTTGTACGACCGCAAGTCCGGCACATCCCAGTTTTCGAGCCCGGGTGCGGGAGCGACGGGCCAGATATGATGATGGGAATCGATGATGGGGAGATCGCGTTCCAGCGCGTCTTCCTGAACCAGATCGCGCCAGCTGTTCGGATCGGACATTACTTTAGACTCCCGATAATCGCTTCAGACATTCTGGATAGGTTAGGGCCCGCCAACGCGACACGATGACGGGCCCGGTAATGATCACACCGGATCTCTGGTCAGTGGCTCGGAGTGAGCGCCACGTTGAGCTTGGTGGAATAGACGAAGCTCAGATCACCCATCTGGCGAGGCTCGGCCTCACCGGCCAGGCCGAAATCCGAGAAGGTCTGGACGAAGCGCGGCAGGAAGATCTTGCCCTCCAGCCTCGAAATCTGCGAGCCGAGGCAGAAGTGGCGGCCGCCGCCGAACGACATGTGGCGTATCGACGGACGCTCGATGTTGAACACATCCGGATCTTCGTAGACATCTCCGTCCCAATTTGCCGACGCCAAGCCCAGCAGGATGCGAACGCCCGGCTGAACTTCGTGGCCCAATATGGTGAACGGTTCCCGGACGTAGCGATGGCGGAAATGGGATGGCGGCTCAAACCGCAACACTTCTTCCCAGCCGCGCGCGCCCAGCGACGGATCCTCGCGGAGCACGCGCTGCTGATCGGGGAACAGCGAAAGCGCGTTCACAGCATTTGTCAGCCCCACCATCGTCGTATGGTAGCTGCCGATGAACGCATCGACGATCGCGGAGGTGAGTTCCTCCTTATCCAGCGCTCCAGCTTCTTCAGCGTTGAGCAGAGCGCCCATGAAATCCTTTTCGGGAAGGCCGCGCTTCGCCCTGATATGCTCCTCGAAATAGTCGACGAAGAACTTGCCTGCGGCATCGGTGCGCGCCAGCGTCTCGGCGTCGAGATCGCCCTGACTGAAGATGGCATTGATGTCGTTGGCCCTGTCGATCATCATGCCGATATCGGCTTCGGGGACGTGCAGCAATCGACAGGCCACGTCCGCCGGGATCGTCTCGCCAAGTCGGGAGACAACGTCGATTTCTGTCTCGCCGCTGATTTCCTCGAGCCGGCGATCAATGATCTCAGTCATCCACTCGGTCATCCGCGCGACCGCGCCTGGGCTGAACACGGGGGTCAATATCTTGCGTAGGCGGGTGTGATCAGGCGCATCCAGGCTGACGATGGAGAGTTTGTAGAAATGTGCGGCTGGGCCGTTGCCGATCCGCGCCGGAAAGGCATTGGCCGCCGGCTGAACGCACAGATCCGGATTTTGCAGAATGTTCGAGACTTCGTTGTAGCGTGTCACGACGACAGCTGGCTCGCCATTCATATTGGCCAACGCGACCGGCGATTCCGTCCGCAATTTCCGGTAGCTACCCCTGCGATCGTTGAGAAAATTGGGATCGTCCAGATCAACAGTTTCGAGCACAAACACCCTCCAGGAGTTCAGAATTTTCGGGCGGGTTGGTTCATGCACCCGTTATTTGCATACAAACAGAGATTCTTCGGGTGTTTGTCAAGCCGCATTTCAGCGAAATCATACAGATTGCATACTATGTTATTGAACCCTACGGTGTTGCGGCCGTCGAGCTGCCATGCTCTGCGTAAGTATCGAGCGCGGGGCGCTCAGCAGGGAGAGAATATGGCCGGGGGCTTTCCGCAGCGTCAGATGTTTCGCGCGTGGCTGACAGTGTTGATGCTGTGCCTTCTCTACGCGCTTTCGATGGTGGATCGGTATCTGCTCGCGCTATTGGCCGATCCGGTAACGAAGTCGCTGGGCCTCAATGCTACGCAGATGGGCCTACTGCTGGGCATCGGCTTTGCACTGTTATATTCGCTGGTGGGTCTGCCTATGGCGCACTTGCTCGACAATGGTGTGCGAAAACGGATCGTCGTCTTTGGCGTGGTGATATGGTCGCTGAGCACGGTGCTATCGGGTTTCGCAGCGGATTTTCCTCAGCTTCTACTCGCGCGGGCCGGGGTGGCGATGGGTGAGGCCGTCCTAACCCCAGCTGCGATTTCGATGATCGGCGATCTTTTCGAGCCGGAGGAGCGCGCTTTTCCGGTGGCCATCTATTCCGCGGTCGCGAACGTCATGTCGACAGCTGCGTTCATCCTCGGAGCGGCGGCGCTCCAGCTCGCGACACATTGGAGCGGTACCGTGGATCTCGAGCCGTGGCGGCTGACATGCATCATTGTGGGCGTGCCGGGCGTCGGTCTTGCGGTCTTGTTCGCGATCTTGGTGAAGGAACCGACGCGCCGCGCCGTCGTCGGCGAACCGGCTGGTGAGCGCAGCAGCATCGGCGATGTGGTCGCCTATCTGCGAGATCGCTGGCGCTTCTATCTCGCTTTTTTCGTCGGCATGGCCGTGGTGGGTATCCAGCTGCTGGGGACGATGGTGTGGGCGACCACGCTGCTTACCCGCGATCATGCGCTCGAGCCCGCTACCGCAGGCTATTATTTCGGTCTTGTCGGAATGCCAGCCGGACTTGCCGGTGCGTTCACATGGGCCTTCCTTTCCGGCAAGTGCATCAGTTCGGATCGGCATGACGGCCCATTGATCATGATGCTCGCCTGTACCCTCGTGGGTGGGGTCGGCGCTGCACTGGTCGTTGTCTCGCACTCTCTCGGCCTTGCGCTTGCGGGACTTGCGCTGGGCGTCTTCGCCCTCATCCCGCCGACGACCGTGCTGGCCTCGATGCTGATCCAGGACATAACCCCGCCGCGCATGCAGGCGCGGCTGATCGCGCTCCATCTTCTTGTCGTCGGGCTGATATCCTACACCCTCGGCCCGCTGCTGATCGGTCTTTATCTTGACGCGTCAGCCGACAATAGCGTCGGTATCGGTCTTGCGCTGATGGCGGCGGCGACCTGCCCGATCGGGATATTGTCCTTTGAGGTAGCTCGAAGGAACCTGTGGCGTCGCGCTGCGGCGTGAGGTCTCCCGGTCCGGCCCTCGCCGGGCGATGTCTATAGGGTATGGCTGCGGCCCGTCTCAAGCCTCTGCGAGCGCAGATTTCGGACGTCGCGGAGCAAGCGGGCCGATCGCGCTCAGGCGTCGACCGGACGGCTCTCGAAACCCGTCTTCTTGCGCGTTTCCCATGCGTCGAGGAGCGCTTCGGCTTCGGCGCGATAGCGATCGAAATCCTCCGGCCGGTTCTCGACCCAATAGGTCATTTCCAGCCGGTGGCCATTAGGATCGAAGAAGTAGATCGAATGCGCAAAACCATGATCGACGGGCCCCAGCACATCAACGCCATATTGTTCCAGCCGCGCCTTGCCGGTCGCCAGGCATGCGTCGTCGGCAACATCAAACGAGATATGCTGCACCCAGGACGGTGTATTCCGGTCCGGTATGGCCGGCGCTGCCAGCGGGACTTCGAAGAAGGCAATGTAGCTGCCGTCATCTAGCTCGAAGAAGATATGGATATGCGGGCAATATTGCTGGATCGACGGAACGATGTCGTTCGTCACGGCATGCGCGAAAGGAAGTTTTAGGGCCTTGGTATAGAAGTCAGTGGTCTCGCGGGCATTCGTGCAACGAAACGCCACATGATTGAATCGGCGAAGCATGATGAGCGCCTTCTTCCTTCCGGACAGGCGCAGATTTTGCATACATTATTGATGCTGGTCAAGCGCGCTACCGGCGAGCGCTGCAAACCGCGGCTCCGCACCGATTGACGAAAGGCCGGTGTGACAACCTCTTTTCAGCGTTTGCGACGGGTTTTCGCGCTTCGTTTCGGCGGAGCGATAGCCTTTTTGATCTTCGCTGGCGCCTCGGAGCCGCAATTCGTGAACTTTGCCCGGATGTGATCGGCGGCATAGCCGATATGGCCGCGCATCACGGTTTCGGCGCGATAGCCTTCGCCTTTGCAGATCGCATCGACGATTGCGTGATGCTGCGCGTGGACGGTGCGCAACTGGAAAAGCCCCGCAAGATCGCCTTCAGCGAACCAATGCACGACCCTGCTCGACGAATATGGAATGTTCGTTGCGGACGTCAGCGCTTGTGCGAGCGGTATATTATCGGCTGCGGCGATGATCAGCCGGTGAAGCCGGTCGTTGACCTCTCCCCACGGCTCGCGCGCGGACGGGCTGAGCCTGTCGTCCGCCAACAGCCGGTCACCGTCCTCAAGGCAGCGTCTCAAGGCGTCCCGCATGGGTGTATCGATGCCCTTTTCTGCTGCCAGCCGGCATGCCAGCCCCTCGAGCGTCTCACGAACCGTGTAGGCATCCATGATGTAGGGCAGCGTGAAGCTGCGCACGACATAGCCGCGATTGGGCCGGTACTCGATCAACCCATCCTCGGCCAGGACGATCAGGGCTTCGCGGATCGGTGTGCGGGAAACGTTGAGTCGCTTGCTCAGCGGGACTTCGAGCAGCCGATCGCCTTCTGCGAACTGGCCGTCCATGACCATTTCGCGGAGTTGGTCCACGACGGCCTGTTGCCGTGTGGGCATCGTTTGCAGAGCAGTTTCAGGATCAGTCATTGCGGGTCTCTATGATCGGCCAAGCATAGATCGTCGATCTGTGCATGCAAAAGCCTTTTTGATCATTGTTGTAACGCTCTTCGCACGGCGCGAAAAGGCAGTCGCATTGACTATTGCATACAAAGACGCAAAACGGCCTCGCCGGAATGCGGCCGGCGCCATGCGCTTTTCGGCCGGAGCGGGATGTTCGGCACGTAATAAGGAGAGAATTCGTTGGTCATGCTGACAGGAAAAGTTGCGTTGATCAGCCAATGGATCGCGGCGGCACGGCAATCGCGGTTGAGTGACGATGCGCGGGGCTGAAGCAACCATGGGGGCCGTTCCGCACGGCCGGACAGCATTTTTGGAGAAGTTCTTATGACGCGTTTGGCTTTAGTGGTCGGGGGTGCGAGCGGAATCGGCGCGGCTTCGGCGGAGGCTCTAGCGGCCAACGGCGTTACGGTAGTCGTAGCCGATCTGAACCTTGAAAAGGCGGCGTCGATCGCTGCCGGACTTGAAGGCGAAGGCCATTTCGGCCATGCGGTGGACGTCTGCGACGAGATTAGCGTGGCAGCGCTGTTCGACACCGTCGAGAGGGCGAGCGGGCCGATCGCGATCCTGGTCGTCGCTGCCGGTGTCTCGGGCTTCATAAACAACGCACGGCCGACGATTAAGACGATCACAATCGAAAGCTGGGATCATGTCATGGCGGTCAACGCGCGCGGACCCTTCCTTTGTCTTCGGGAGATATTCCGGCGCCGCGCGGTCATGCCGGTCGACAATGGTCGTGTCATCCTGGTCGCGTCGATGGCGGCGCAGATGCTAGCGCGAAATGGTCCCCCGTCTTATGTGACGTCAAAGGGAGCTGTGCTCTCGCTGACGAAAGTCGCCGCTGGCGAGGCGTCGGAACATGGGATGACGGTGAACGCGGTCGCCCCTGGCGCAATTGACACGCCCATGCTGCGCGGCGTCATGTCGCCCGACAAGGACGCCGATTACTTCGGAAAATCTATCGCGGAACGGGCAGGTCGGCCTAGCGAAGTAGCGGCGGCGATCGCGTTTCTCGCGACGCCTGAGGCCGCCTATATTAACGGCGCTTGTATCGACATCAACGGCGGTATGCTCATGCGCTGACGAGGTCCGCCTCTACGGAACTGTATCGATTTCTGACGATCCGCCCCCATGTAAGGCGCGAAGAATTGAGCGAGATGATAGTGACCGACATTAAGGCCATTCAGATGCTCGGGATTTCCGGAAGCCTGAGAAAGCTGCTTTCAAAACAGCTGTTCTCAGGAATATGCAGGGGCTTGCCCCCAGCGGCATGGATATCCAGATTTATGACTCTCTCTCAGATATTCCTCCTCACGACGACGAGTGCGGTCATCCGGGCTGCCGCCATCCGTCGCTGCTTTGTGTAAAGCCATATCCGAAGCGGATGCGCTGATTTTTGCGACGCCCGAATATAATCGATCTTTCTCGGGCGTACTGAAAAATGCCATCGACTGGGTATCGCGTGCCGCGGAGCGCCCGCTTAGCGGAAAGCCTGCGTTCGTTACGGGTGTCGGGCCAGGAGCGCTGGGAACGGCGCTGGCGAACTATCAGCTCCGGCAGGTGCTGTCGATTACCGGCGTGCATGTCCTTCGGGGATTAGAAGTGCTGATCAACGCGGCCGCGGCCAAGTTTGATATCAGCGGGAAATTAACTGACGATCCGACGCGGCGTGCCCTGCGAGCGGCGTTGATCGGACTGTCCCGCCTTGCGCATGTCACTCGTGTCGCCCGCCAGCAAGATGGTATCGGCGCCGTTCGCCCGGGCGTGCTCTGCCAGCTTGCTGAGCACCGCATGGCGGGCTTCTCTCAACCGCCCTGGCAGATCGGCGGAGAAGTTCCCGAACCTCTTACCAAGATGGAGATCACTCGAATGGATGAATTTGGTCCTTGCCGCATGCGACGAGTCAGTAAACAGCCTAATTTTCAACATCCGCACATTCCATTCGACTTCGTTTCGGAAGGGAGCATTGCTGTGCTAGTGAGTCGCGGCCCCGGTACGCGGGCGAACTACCCCGGCAGGATGGTCCGCCGGGCTTCAGGTGGTGGAAGCGGCGCTGGTGCCGCTCCTTGGAAAAGGAACCACCTCCATGGCGAAAACGCTTCACATCGACGACCTAGCGGGAGCCCTGCTCGCATCGGCTGCCAAGATCGAGAACGGCATGCTGCTGCCGCCCCCTGCGGCCATCGCCAAATATGACGTGCTGGTCCGCGAAGCGGCCGGCCTTCTCATCGACCGTGGTCTGGCGGATGAGATCGAAGTGACTGAGCCCGCCATGAGTTGGCGGGCGGATGACACGAAGTTGTATGGCGCCGACCTAAACGATGCTGGCCGAGAAGTCGCAGATACTGACGGCACATCGCCTCCACTACCTAAAAAGACGGCCGGCAAACGGGATCAGGTCATTGCCCTTATGAAGCGCCGAGAGGGTGCCTCCCTAGCCGAGATAACTGAGGCAACCGGTTGGCTCCCGCACTCGGCACGAGCGGCGCTGAGTGGGCTGCGCAAGAAGGGCTACGAAATCAGCCGCACGAATAGCGACGCCGGTAGCGTGTATCGCATCACCAAGGCACCGAAATGAGCCGGAAGCTGGAAGAGGCGCTCGCTGCGCTGGTGACTATGTCGCCAGCGCAGCTCCGTGGCGAGTGGCTCCAGACTTTCGGTAGAGCCGCGCCACCGCTGGGCCCACGCCTTCTTGCGCTCGCCATCGCTTATCGTCTGCAGGAGAAAGCGAAGGGTGGCTTGCCCGCCAAGCTGGCTCGCGAAATCGACGCGATGATTCGGCAATTGGATAAGGGCGTGGATATCAGGGCGTCGGCATCAGCGACGCTCCGACCTGGCACGCAACTAATCCGCGAATGGCATGGCAGTACCCATAAGGTGCTGATTCTCGATGGCGCCTACCTGTATCGCGACGAGCGATATGGCTCACTCAGCGATGTCGCCCGCAGGATCACTGGTGCACATTGGTCGGGACCGCGATTCTTCGGACTGACGAAGGCCGCCGAGGTGCCCGTATGAGCCGTAGCAAGCCCGTCCAACCGCAGAAGCGCGAGAAGATCCGTTGCGCCATCTACACACGAAAATCGACGGAAGAGGGACTGGATCAGGAGTTCAACAGCCTCGATGCCCAGCGTGAAGCCTGCGCCGCCTACATCATGAGCCAGCGGCATGAGGGCTGGATGCTGGTGCCTGACCATTACGACGACGGTGGCTTCACGGGCGGCAATATGGACCGACCCGGCCTGAAGCAGATCCTAGCGGACGTGAAAGCCGGCAAGGTTGATGTAATCGTCGTGTATAAGGTCGACCGCCTTACCCGGGCGCTCTCGGATTTTGCGAAGATCGTGGATGTGCTTGATGAGGCGGGTGCCAGCTTCGTCAGCATCACACAGGCGTTCAACACGACCACAAGTATGGGGCGGCTCACGCTTAACGTCCTGCTGAGCTTTGCGCAATTCGAGCGCGAGGTGATCTCCGAGCGTGTTCGAGACAAGGTTGCGGCCTCGAAGCGGAAAGGCATGTGGATGGGCGGCAATTGTCCGCTGGGCTACGACATCCGGGATCGCAAGCTCATCGTCAATGAAGCTGAAGCCAAAACGGTTCGGCTGATGATGGAGCGCTATCTCGCGTGGGGTAACGTCTACGACCTCGTCGCCGATCTTCGTGCGCGGGGCATCACCTCCAAGGTTCACCGGAATGAAACCGGGAAGGTGTGGGGAGGTCAGCCCATCAAGGCCAGCGCGCTGTATCACCTCCTCCAAAATCCAATCTTTCTCGGTCGGATTGTCCATAAGGGGCAGATCTATCCCGGCGAGCACGATGCGATCGTCGATGAGAAGCTTTTCGATGCTGTCCAGGAAAAGCTCGCTTCGAACAGGCTGAACCGGCGCAATCAGGTCGGCGCCCGCGATGTCAGTCTGCTCGCCGGGATGATCCGGGATGGGGAAGGGCGCCGGATGACGCCCAGCCACTCGATGCGCGGCGATATTCGCTACCGCTACTACAACTCGGTCAATGCCGAAGACGGCGGACCGCATTCTCGACCGATCCGGGTCACGGCGAGGGATATCGAGAAGGCGGTGATCGAAAGCTTCGAGAGGCTGATTTCGGATCAAGCTCAGCTCATGTCGCTCTACCAGCAGCATGCCAGTGAAGGATATGAAATCGCCGACCTGTTGCGGACAGCCGGGTTACTGCGCCAATCGATCCCGACGATGGCGCCCTCCGCACAGCGCGGTCTTTATCTCGATCTCGGTTTGAAGGTGACGGTCTACACCGATCGTATCGAAGCAACGATGGCTCATGCCGGTTTGGCCCAGGGGCTGGGGATCGAGCGGGCCGACCTAGATCAGCCGCCCATCGAGCTAGGCATTCCGACGGTGCAGGTTCGTCGCGGCGATGACGTAAAGCTGAAAATCGAGTTCGATGCACCTGCGGTAGCAGCGCGACGTGATCCGAGGCTGCTCGAGCTGATCGCCAAGGCGCATCAAGCAAAGCGACAGCTCGGCCTCGACGGCAGCCCTCCGGACGAGGCAGCGATCTCCGATTATCAAACTCGGAATGATCTGGCCCGGCTAGCGCGGTTTGCCTTCCTAGCTCCCGATCTTACGATGGCGATTCTCGAAGGATCGCAGACTGAGGGTTTGTCGGTTCGCAGGCTGATCCGGACACCGGAACTGCCATTGGACTGGAAGCGACAACGCGATATTATCGCTGCCAGCTGAACCTCCAGCAGCCAAGAATGACGGGCGGCACCTCGGTGTCGCCCTTTTTCATTCGAGCCCCCTCGAATCTGCTCCATAAATTCTGTGTGTCACCAAAAAGGGTCTCAGAGACTTTGGCCTATTTTAGGCATTGCCCGCCGGCCAAATGCGTCTCTGTCCCGCAGCCGCAAAATCACGCCGCGCAAACCCACGGAAAAGCGGGAGAAATTTCACCCTCAGGCGAAAGTCTCGAAATCACGATTACGGCGTGGGAAAGTTGGCGCGCCCGGAACGATTCGAACGTCCGACCCTCAGATTCGTAGTCTGATGCTCTATCCAGCTGAGCTACGGGCGCGTTGTGGGGGGCTAGCTAGTCGGGTTGGGCGCGCTGTGCAACCCCGTTGCGCAGTTTTTCTGCGGAGCCTAGACCCGGCGCGATGATCATGATCCGACCCCGCCACGTCGCCGCGCTGCTGGCGCTGTCCGTCCTTGCCGCCTGCGCCGACACGCGCAGCGGCTATCCGTCGCTCGCGCCGCGCCCCGTCGAGCGCGCGGTGATGCAGGCCGATCCCGCGCCCGCCGCCGCGCCCGCCGTGCCCGCGCCGCTGCCGGCATCGGCGGACATCGCGCAGATCGTTGCACGGGCGCAAGCCGCCGACGCCGCTTTCCGCGCTGCGGTCGAGAAGGCGCGGCCCCTGATCCTGGCCTCCCGCACCGCCCCTGAGGGCAGCGAGGCCTGGGTCGCGGGGCAGCAGGCCTATAGCGACACCGAGTCGCTGCGCGCGCCGGTGGGCGAGGCGCTGGTCGAGCTCGATCGCCGCCGCGAGGCCGCGACCGCCGCAGGCCGCGAGGAGGAGTCCGCCGCGACCGCAGAGGCGGGGTTGCAGGTACAGGCGCTCGACGAGGCCGGGCGCGCGCTGCTCGCCGGATTGATGCCCGCCTGATCATGACAGACCTGTCGAAGCCGCCCGTCGCGGCGCTGCGCCCGCATCGCTACAGCCATCACGGCATTTCGATCGACGATCCCTATTCCTGGCTCAGGGACCAGAAATATCCGGTGATCGACGATGCGGATGTCCTCGCCTATCTGCGCGAGGAGAATGCCTATTTCGAGGCGGCGATGGCGCCGCACGCAGCATTGGTCGACACGCTGTTCGCCGAGATGAAAGGCCGCCTCAAGGAGGATGATGCGAGCGTCCCTCAGAAGGAGGGCGACTGGCTCTACTGGTGGGCGTTCAAGCCGGGTGGGCAATATCGGATCTGGTATCGGCGGCCAGTCGCGGGCGGGGCCGAAAGCATCGTCGTCGATGAACCCGCTGAGGCGGCGGATGCCGAATATTTCCGGTTGCAGGTACTGGCGATCAGCCCCGACGGAAAGCTGGCCGCCTGGTCTGCCGATACCAACGGCGCGGAGCGGTTCGTGCTCAAAATCCGCGACCTGGCGACCGGGCAGGATATCGAGACGGTCAGCCTCGTCACCAACGGTCTGGTCGCCTGGGGCGCGGATTCGAAGAGCCTCGTCTATACCGAGGTCAACGACAATTGGCGGACCTACCGCGCCCGGCTCCATATCCTCGGCAGCGATGCGGCGGGCGATCCCACGCTCTATGAGGAAACCGAGGAACTGGGCTTCAACGTCGGGGTCGGCAAGACCCAGGACGGGCAGTGGATCATCATCGCCACCGGCGACAATCAGACCAGCGAGGTCCGCATCGTCCCCGCCGCCGATCCGGGCGCGGCGCCGGTCATGGTCAGCCCGCGCCAGACGAAGCGCGAATATTCGGTCGACAGCGCGCATGGCTCATTGTGGATCCTGACCAACGACGATCATGTCAATTTTCGTGTCGCGCGCGCCGACCCGGCCGATCCCGGCAATTGGGAGACGGTGATCGCGGGATCGGAAAGCGTCTATATTCGCGGGCTGACCAGCTTTGCCGGGCATCTGGCGCTGACCGAGCGGGTTGACGGTCTCGATCAGGTGCGGCTGCGCGCTTATGACGGGCAGGAACATCGCGTCGCCTTTCCGGAGGCGAGCTACACCGCCGGGCTGGGCGGCAATCCCGAATATGATCCGCCCGCCTACCGGCTGCACTATGCGTCGATGGTCACGCCGCAGACGGTGTTCGACTATGATCCGGTCGCCCGGACGCTGACCACGCGGAAGGTGCAGGAGATACCTTCGGGCTTCGATCCCTCGCTGTATGCGACCGAGCGGCTGATGGTGCCGGCGCGTGACGGCAAGACGATTCCGGTGTCGGTGCTCTATCGCAAGGGATTCTCGCGCGACGGATCGGGCAAGCTCTTCCTCTATGCCTATGGCGCTTATGGCCATGCGATCCCGCCGGGCTTCTCAACCGTGCGTCTGTCGATGGTCGATCGCGGCTGGGCCTATGCGATTGCGCATATCCGGGGCGGGGATGATCTTGGCTATGACTGGTATCTTCAGGGCAAGGCCGAGGCGCGCTGGAACACCTTCCACGACTTCTCCGATGCGGCGAAGGGCCTGATCGCGGCGGGGCTGACCAGCGCCGGCAATATCGCGATCAACGGCGGATCGGCGGGGGGCGAACTGATGGGGGTCGTCGCCAACACCGATTCCGATCTGTGGGGCGCTGTGGTCGCCGATGTGCCCTTCGTCGACGTGCTCAACACGATGCTCGACGCTGATCTGCCGCTGACCCCGGGCGAATGGCCCGAATGGGGCAATCCGATCACCGACAAGGCTGCGTTCGAGCTGATCCGCAGCTACAGCCCCTATGACAATGTCGCGGCGAAAGCCTATCCGCCGATGCTGATCACCGGCGGCCTCAACGATCCGCGCGTCACCTATTGGGAGCCGGCGAAGTGGGCGGCGCGGCTGCGCGCGACCAAGACCGACAACGAGCTGCTGTTGCTCAAGATCAACATGGGTGCGGGGCATGGCGGCAAATCGGGCCGCTATGATTCCTTGCGCGAGGACGCCGAAGCCTATGCCTTCGTGCTGACGCAGATGGGCGCGGGCTAGAGTTTGTTTCACTTACGTGGAAGCGGGCCGGTACCGCCGTTTCAGCTTCGCTGAAACAAACTTTAGTCCCGCCCGGCCCGTAGCGCCGCGCCCGCCGCAAAGGGGGCGAGTGCGGTCAGCAGCAGCGCGGTCGCGGCGAGCAGTTTGATCGCGCCCATGCCGTTGTCGTTGAGCGCGCCCGCGCCGAAGATCAGCAGCGGCACGGCGAGCGGCAGCATCACGAGACCCGCGAGCGCGCCCGCGCCGCGCAGGCCCAGCGTCAGCGCGCTCGTCATCACGCCGAGCGCGGCGAGCGCCGGGGTGCCGATCGCAAGGCCGAGTTCGAGCCGGAGCAGGGTATCGCCATCGAGCTTGAGCAGCGCGGCGGCAGGGATCGCGGCGATCATCAGCGGCGGGCCGAAGCCCAGCCAGTGCGCCACGATCTTGGCGGCGGCGATCCCCTCGTCGGACAGGCCGCGCACCGCATATTGATCGAGCACGCCATTGTCGGAGTCGGGGGCGATCAGCCGGTCGACCGGCAGCAGCGCGGCGAGCAGGGCGGCCATCCACAATGCACCGCCCCCGACGCGGCCGAGCAGTGGACCGTCAGGCCCGACCGCGAAAGGGAAGAGCGTGGCGACGAGCAGGAAGAAGATCAGCGGCAGCATCGCGCCGCCGCCCTGATAGGCGATCCGCACGTCGCGCAGGATGATCGCGCCCCAGGGGTTCATGGCCGTGCCCCCCCACCTGGCTGACCGAGCGCGATGGTCATGGCATCGGGCAGGGCAAGCGGCTGGTGCGTCGCGACCATCACGATGCCGCCGCGCCCGCGATGGATCGCCATCGCTGCCGCCAGCCGGTCGAGTGACGCGGCGTCAAGGCCGTTGCCGGGTTCGTCGAGCAGCCACAGCGCCGCGCGCCCGGCGATCACCCGGGCGAGCGCCGCGCGCTTGCGCTGGCCGGTCGAGAGCATCTGCGCGGGCACCTGCGCGAGATTGGCGATCCCCATCATGTCGAGCGCACCCTCGACCTCGCGCATGCCGACCCCGTCGAGCCGCGCCCAATAGAGCAGCGCCTGTTTGAGCGGAAGCCGCCCGTCGAGCGCCGCCGCCTCGCCGGTGAAAGCGACCCCGCCCTCGCGCTCGACCGCGCCCGCCGAGGGGCGCAGCAGTCCGGCGGCGATCCGCATCAGGCTCGATTTGCCCGCGCCATTGGGGCCGGTGAGCAGCGCCGCTTCGCCCGCGCCGAGCGCGAAGCGCATATCCTCGAACAGCAGCCGCTCGCCGCGCAGGCAGGCGACCGCGTCGAAGGCGAGCCGCGCGGCCATCAGCCCGCCAGTTCCTCGAGCCGGTGCATATCATCGTCGGACAGGCCGAAATGATGCCCGATCTCGTGGATCACGACATGGGCAACCAGCGCCTCCAGCGTCACCCCGGTCTCGACCCACTCATCGAGGATCGCGCGGCGGTACAGGTGGATCATGTCGGGCATCGTCCCGCTATGGTCGACCGACTTCGATCCGACCGGCAGCCCGCTATAGAGCCCGGTCAACTCGAACGGATTCTCGATCCCCATTTCGGCGAGCGTGGCGTCGTCGGCGAAATCCTCGATGTGCAGCACGACATTGCCGAGATGCGCGATGAAATCAGCGGGAAGTTTGGCGATCGCCGCGCGCGCAATCGCCTCGATCCGCTCCGCGCTGGGCGCTATGGTTTGACCTTCGCTCATCTACCCGCGACATAGATGGCATATTCGCATCATGCCAGTAACGAGGACGCATTCATGGCCATAGAACCCCTGAGCGACGAAGAACGCGCCGACGCGCTCGATGCCTTGCCCGATTGGGATCATGACGAGGCCCGCGACGCGATCAGCCGCAGCTTCACCTTCAAGGATTTTTCGGAAGCCTTCGCCTTCATGACGCGCGTCGCTCTTTATGCCGAGAAGCACGACCACCACCCCGAATGGTCGAACGTGTGGAATCGGGTCGATATCCTGCTGACGACGCACGATGCGGGCGGGCTGTCGGTGCGCGACGTGGCGATGGCAGAGGCGATCGAGGGGCTTGCGGAGTAGCGACAAAACTCCTAATGTTCTTCTTTTGTTCTTTACATTCGCGCCGGACTCGTTATGAGCGATAGGCAGCGATAAGGCTGCGGCAACAGGAGAACGCCGTGACCAAATTTTCTCATATACCACTGGCGTGACAGCACCCCGGATAATCCGCGATCCTATTGGGATCGACTTATGATGGAGGAAGAGGCGCGCAAGAAAGCCGAAGCTTCGTCAATATGCCCTCCCGTTGGCCAGCAAGATATGGGGTCCAAGACTTGGGGAGAAAATTTAGCTGGACGACCCGGCTGGCAAGTTCTTTCGGCTGTCGGTTCGGGGCTTGCTGCCCAGCATGCGGCGGCGCAGCGCTTTCCCGATTCCAAACAACATAACGATGAGGCGGATGCCTATCGGCATGCTCTTTGGAACATAAAAATGACCCGAGCTATGAGTCCACAGTCTGCGGCTGATTTTGCCAACAGTTACGAGGTCAGCGGACAAGATCCGCCAGCAGAACATCGGATGGACCTATATAACAATGCGGTAGGAAGAGCTATGGCAACTGATCCGCGTTTTTCAAAGATGTCTGCTCAGGAACTAGCGTATTTGGCGTACCGAAATAATTGTTTTCAGGTAAGATCTAAGTGAATGCAAAGGTCCCATTCGTAAAGAATCTTACTGATGATTCCTTTCAGGAGCGTTCGCATGAGGCAATATATCGATTACCCATAGGTCTGGAGCTGCGCCTAAGCGAAGCGGCAAGATGCTGGTTCCAACACCGGCGCTGACTATCATTTGTTGATCTCCGTTTTTGATGAGGCCGCAAGTGAACCGCCGCCCATGGTGAGATGCTGTGAAAATCGGGCCGATGATGGGAAGACTGATCTGGCCGCAATGCGTATGGCCCGCTAACACCAACCCAATAAAGGTTGGCGTGGCAGGAAATATGTCGGGGCTATGGCTCAGCAAGATGGGGACGCCTCCAAGGCTTTTTAGTTCTCTGGCTACGGCGTGGATGTCTGCTTGGGCGGTGAAGTCGTCATCCACGCCACCGATTGAAATATCGCCGCGCCGGACCGCATGATTATCAAGGGTTGTAATCCCCAAACGAGAAAGTTCGTTCTGGACCGCAACCGCGTTCAACCAGTGATCGTGATTGCCCAACACGGCGATAATGCCCAACGAAGCTCGAAGCGAACCGATTGGGCGCAAGGCTGTCACGATATCATAGCGTCGAGTTATCAGCTTGCTTGCGCTGACGAAATCTCCGCCGAGCAGTATGATGTCGGGCCGAAGCTTGTTGATCGTCTCCACGATCTGCGCCAGCCGTTCTGGCGGCATATCAGGCCCCGCAACGTGAATGTCGGTCAGCAGGATTATGCGCTGTTTCCGCGCGATTTTAGATTCAGGCCCAGGCGAATATTGGAAATGGCGAACGACGGGTTCGCTGCCCGCTAGAAGCAGCATATATATGAGCAGAAGCCATCCGCCCGCTATGATCGTCAGCGTCAATCGCATGGTGCATCAGCTTGCGCGTCCGGGCCTTTGTCGATAGCGCCGTTAGTGCTCAGGCCAGCGACCACCGCGCGAAAATAGCTGTCGGCAGCAGTAGCCCGCGCGCTTCCTCCCGTACCGCCATCTCACCTACCTCGACCGTACCGCCGAGATCGGCCATCGCCTGCGACAGCAGTTCGCCGATCGCCAGCGCCGACATGCGGATCGCGTAGACGGTGAGGACGAGGAATTTCGAGTTCTCGTCGAGCAGCGCGCGGCAGTCGGCGATCAGTCCCGGCAGGTGTTCCTCCAGCCGCCAGACCTCGCCATCGGGGCCACGGCCGAACTTGGGGGGATCGAGGAAGATGCCGTCATAGCGGCGGCCGCGCCGCACTTCTCGCGCGGTGAACTTGGCGGCGTCGTCGACCATCCAGCGGATCGGGCGGTCGGCCATGTCGCTGAGAAATGCATTGGCCTTGGCGGCGTCGACCGACTTCTTCGACGCATCGACATGCGTGAGCTTCGCACCCTTGGCGGCGAGGGCCAGCGTGCCGACGCCGGTATAGCCGAACAGGTTCATCACTTCATCGCCCTCGCCGGTGCGGTCGCGCATCCAGCTCCATTGCGGGGCCATGTCGGGGAAGAAGGCGAGGTGGCGGAAGGGGGTGTTCTGTGCGGTGAAGCGCACTTCTTCCCAGCGCATGTGCCAGCCGCCGCGCGGCACATCGCGTGATAGATGCCATTTGCCGCCGCCATCCTCGTCCGACGCGCCGATGAAGTCGCCATCGGCTTGCCAGTTGGCGGACGCGGGGGCCCACATCGCCTGTGGTTCGGGACGGATGAAGCTGAAGCGGCCATAGCGTTCGAGCTTTCGGCCATGGCCGGAGTCGACGAGGCCGTAATCGTCCCAAGGTTCGGTGATGAGGGTAGTGAGGGTCATGCGGCTGTCGCCACCATTCCCGTCGCCAGCGTCTCGCGGCCCTCGAGGAGGCGGGCGCCGACCGCGCGAACCTGATCGAGGGTGCAGGCGTCGATCTTCGCGACGATCGCGGCGGGATCGAGCGGCTGGCCATGGACGAGCGTCTGGAAGCCGAGCCGGTCGGCGCGGCCCTGGACCGATTCGAGCGTCATCAAGATCGTCGATCGGATCTGCGCCTTGGCGCGGGCCAGTTCGGTGGGCGTCAGATCGATCGCGGCTTCGCGCAATATCGAGCGCGACAGATCGGCGGCGTGCTGCGCCTCGCGCCGCGCGGTGGCCAGATAGACGGTGAGCATGCCGGTATCGCGCCAGGCGGCGACCGAGCTGCCGATCGAATAAGCGAGGCCGCGATCCTCTCGCACCGCCTGGAACAGCCGTGAGGAACTGCCTTCGCCCGCTGCCTGGCTGAACAGCATCAGCGGATAATACTCAGCGTCGAAATAACCGACACCTTCATAACCGAACAATATATGTGCGGATTCGAGCGTGCGCCGCTCGACGAAGTGGCCGCCCGCATAAACCGCGTTTTCGGCGTCAGGGCGCGGGGCAGGTTCCATGTCGCCGAAGCGTGCCTCGGCCAGCGCGATGAGCTGGTCGACGTCGATCTTGCCGGCCGCCGCCAGCACCATGCCCTGCGGCCGGTAGTGCTTGCGCGTCCAGCTGTGGAGATCGCCGACCGAGATCTCCGCGATGCTGGCTTCCTCGCCCAGCACGGGGCGGCCGAAGGCCTGGCCGGGCCAGGCGGTCGAATGGAAATGATCGTTGATGATGTCGTCGGGGAGGTCGCGCGCCTCGCCCAACTCCTGCAGGACGACATCCTTTTCGCGGGTGAGGTCGCCCTCGTCGAAATGTGGCTTGCGGACGAGGTCCGCGATCAGCTCGACGCCGAGATCGAGATTTTCGGCGAGCAGCCGCGCCTGAAAGGCGGTCTGGTCGCGCGACGTGAAGGCGTTGAGATAGCCGCCGACATTCTCGACCGCTTCCGAAATCTCCCGCGCGCTGCGCCCGCCCGCGCCCTTGAACACCATATGCTCGAAAAGATGGGCGAGGCCGTTGGTCCGCGCTTCCTCATGCCGCGCGCCGCAATCGACATGCAGTCCGACAGCGATCGTCTCGACTCCGGCCATCGGCTCGGCGGCGATGGTGAAGCCGTTGGCCAGCCGATGGAGATGCGGGCCGGTCATCGGTTCAAGCTGCCGCCACAGCTTGATCGGCGACGAAGCCCTCGATGGCGCCGATTTCGGCTGGAAGGACAGTGTAGCGTTCCTGCCGCTCGAACAATTCACCGATCCGCGCGGGAAGCGCGGGGCGGATCCCGGTCGCGCGTTCGACGGCATCACCGAACTTGGCCGGGTGGGCGGTCGCCAGCGTTACCACAGGGATGTCGCGGTCGAGCGCGACATCCTGCGCGGCGGCGAGGCCGATCGCGCTGTGCGGATCGATGGTCTCGCCCGCGCGGTCGTGCGCCCAGCGCATCGCGAGTTGCATCCGGTCGGAATCGATCCGGGCGCTGGTGAACAGCGAAGCCGCCTCGTCGCGCATCGCGTCAGACAAGCTGAAACGCTTGTTCGCCTCGAAGCCCTTCATCGATGCGGCAAGCGCCGCGCCATTGCGGCCGTGCAGATCGAACAGCAGGCGTTCGAAGTTCGAACTGACCTGGATGTCCATCGAGGGGGCGGCGGTCGGCGTCACCGATCCGACCGAATAGTCGCCGGCAGAGAGCGCGCGGTGGAGGATGTCGTTGACGTTGGTCGCGACGATCAGTCTGGCGATGGGCAGGCCCATCTTCGCCGCGACATAGCCCGCGAAGACATCGCCGAAATTGCCGGTCGGCACTGAGAAGGCGACCGGGCGGTCGGGCGCGCCCAGCCGGACGGCGGCGTAGAAATAATAGACGACCTGCGCCATCAGCCGCGCCCAGTTGATCGAATTGACCGCGGACAGGTTGAAGCGGCTGGCGAAGGGGGCGTCGGCGAACATCGCCTTCACCAGCGCCTGGGCATCGTCGAAGCTGCCCTCGATAGCGATATTGTGGACGTTGGGCGCGAGGACCGTCGTCATCTGCCGGCGCTGCACCTCGGACACGCGGCCCTTGGGGTGCAACATGAAGATGTCGACCTTCGCGCGGCCAGCCAGGGCATCGATCGCCGCCGAGCCGGTGTCGCCGCTGGTCGCGCCGATCACTGTCAGGTGGGTGTCGCGATTCGCCAGGAAGCGTTCGAACAGCAGGCCGAGAAGCTGGAGCGCGACATCCTTGAAGGCGAGGGTGGGGCCGTGGAACAGCTCCATCAGCCATTGGCGCTGGTCGAGCTGCTTGATCGGCACCACCGCGGCATGCGCGAAGCGGCCATAGGCGGCCTCGCACAGGCTCTTGAGCGCGGCGTCGTCAAGCGCGCCGGCCACGAACGGGCGCATCACCGCGACGGCGGTATCGGCATAGGAAAGCCCACGCAGCGCGGCGATGTCGGCCGTGCTGAAGCGGGGGAAGTTTTCCGGCACGTAAAGCCCGCCGTCGGCGGCGAGGCCCGCGAGCGTTACATCTTCGAATCCGAGGCGGGGGGCATCGCCCCTGGTGCTGACATATTGCATGACCGGCGGCCCTTAGCGGGACAGCGGCCGCGCGGCAAGGAAATGAGCTTTGCTTGTGCGTTTCAGCGTGGGCGGATCAATCAGTCCGCATGGGCCGGATGCCTGCTTTCCATGCGCGCTGCGGTTTCGGGCCGCGCGCGCTCATGCCGGGGAAGGGCGTCGATTGTATCGAACCAGCCCACCCGGCTTTCGCGCCAGATATGGAAGGCGGGCGGCAGGTCGATCGAATCATCCAGAGTCACGACGGTAAAATCGATTTCGTCCGGGGCATAGTCGACGACCATTGCGATCGGCGTACCGCATTCGCCGCAGAACCAGCGCTCTCCAATGTTGGAGGAACGGCGGCAGGTGAGCTCGCCATTTTCGAGCAGGAAGTCGGCACGGGGCACCGTCGCGAAGACGACCGCGGGCGCTCCGGTGGTCAGCTGGCACATGCGGCAATGGCAATAGCCCGCATCATAGGGCTCGCTCATCAGGCGATAGCGGATCGCGCCGCACAGGCATCCGCCGCTTCTCTCGCTATGCTCGATCATCCACCTCTCCCGGTCTACAGAGAGGGAACGGGCGTCGGCGGATCCGGGTCCGCGCCGCCGCGCGAACGGTTGGATTTATCCGACGAACCTGTTTCGTCAGAAGATTCAGCCCTGCTCCGTCAGAAAATCAGGCCGAGCGAGATGCGGACGTCACGGGTTGAAATCGCGCCGGTTTCCTCGACAGGCCGGAAGTCGTTGAAGGTGGCGCCCACCGTCATCCGGCCCCGGGTCGCGCTGGTCGCGAGGCTCAGCGTATTGCCATTCGATGTGCTGATCCCGTTCGCGGCAAAGCGGCGATAGCTGGTTTGCGTCGCGCCCAGTTCGCCCAGGTCGAGCCGGCTGCCGATCTGCCAATAGGTCGGCGCACCGCCCGCCGCGTTCGCGACCGATCCGGTCTGGCGGACATAGCCCATCACATAGTTCAGCCTGATATCCTCGCTGAGCTTGCGGCTGCCTGCGAAGCGCGCGCCATAGATCTGGTTGAGCAGGCGGAACTGGCTGTCGGTGATGTTGCGCTGGTCGACCTGATAGGCATAGCCGCTGAAGGTGCCGAGCGGATTGGTCCAGTTGAGCTGGGCGAATAGATTGTCCCCGGGCACCGTCATGGGCAGCGGCCCTTCGGTGGCGGCCCACTGACTGCTGCTCGACCAGGCATAGGCCAGGTCGGCGCTGAGGCCCGGCAGGCCGGCCCAGCGGACACGGGCGGCATCGAAAGTCTGGTCGCCGTCGCGGTCTCCCGTCATTGCCGCGCTCGCCATGCCGAGATGCTGGCGGCCGACGCTGATCTGGGTGCTCGGCAGGCCGCGATATTCGAGCTTGAGCTCACCAAGCTGGATCGCCTCCGGACGGATCGGCACCCGGCCGGCGGTGGCGCTGGTCTCGGTCCGGCGGACTTCGACGGCGGCATCGCTCACCGCCTCTATCGACCAGAGTCCCGCCGACAGGCTGACACCCGGCCGCGCGCGAAACAGGATCGCGTCGTTGGCGCTGGCCAGCCGGTCGGCAGCATATTGTTCATAGCGTAATTCGGTGCCGAACAGCGGCGCGATGTCGAGCCCCTGCGCGCCCAGCGGCTGGGTGAGGACAAGCAGGGGCAGGGCGAGCAGGCGACGCATTTGAAAACCTGAATGAAGAAGCGGATCCAACGGATTTGCGTCATTTTTATCAGCATGGGGTTAATGCGCCCAGCGCGATGCGACGAAGCGTTTGACGAGTGCGGTCCCGCTTCTCTATATGCGCGCTCCGACAGGCGGCCGGGTGGCCGCCTTTTTGCGTTTCGGAGCCGGATCAAACGACGATCAGAGGAAAGAAGGAGTTTTTGCCATGACCATCACCCCGCTCATGCCGGTTTATCCGCGGTGCGGCGTGCGTCCGGTGCGAGGCGAGGGCTGCTATCTGATCGGCGAGCGCGGCGAACGTTATCTGGACTTCGCCAGCGGCATTGCTGTCAACCTGCTCGGTCATGGCCATCCGGCGCTGGTCAAGGCGATCGCCGACCAGGCGGCGACGCTGATGCACGTCTCCAACCTCTATGGCAGCCCGCAGGGCGAGGCCTTTGCGCAGAAGCTGGTCGACAAGACCTTTGCCGACACGGTGTTCTTCACCAATTCGGGTGCCGAAGCGGTCGAATGCGCGATCAAGACCGCGCGGCGTTACCATTATGTCAACGGCACGCCCGAGAAGACCAAGATCATCAGCTTCGCCAACGCCTTCCACGGCCGGACGCTCGGCACGATCTCGGCGACCAATCAGGCCAAGATGCGCGACGGCTTCGAGCCGCTGCTGCCCGGTTTCGAGGTGGTGCCGTTCAACGACCTCGAGGCCGCGCGCGCCGCGGTCGACGACACGACCGCGGGTTTCCTGGTCGAGCCGGTGCAGGGCGAGGGTGGCATGACCCCGTCGAAGCAGGAGTTCCTCCGGGGCCTGCGACAGATTTGCGACGAGAAGGGGCTCCTGCTGATTCTCGACGAGGTCCAGTGCGGCTATTGCCGGACGGGCAAATTCTTCGCGCACGAACATTATGGCATCACGCCCGACATCATGGCCGTGGCCAAGGGCATTGGCGGCGGCTTCCCGCTCGGCGCGTGCCTTGCGACTGAGGAAGCCGCGAAGGGCATGGTGATCGGCACCCATGGCTCGACCTATGGCGGCAATCCGCTTGCCGTGGCGGCGGGCGAGGCGGTGTTCGACATCGCGGTCAACGAAGCGTTCCTCGCCAACGTCACGAAGATGGGCGACCGGCTGCGCCAGGCGATCGAGCAGATGATGCCGAACCATGACACTGTCTTCGACAGCGTCCGCGGCCTTGGCCTGATGATCGGCATTAAGCTCAAGGACAGCGCCGACGCGCGTGGCTTCGTCGCGCACCTGCGCGACAATCACGGGCTGCTTACGGTCGCGGCCGGCGAAAACGTCGTCCGCATCCTGCCGCCGCTTGTGATCGAGGAAAGCCATATCGCCGAGTGCGTCGAGAAGCTCTCGGCGGGCGCGCGGTCGTTCCAGCCCGCATCGTCATGACGCGCCATTTCATCGATCTCGCCGGCGCGGGGTCTGATGGCTTGCGGGCCATGCTCGATGCCGCCCGGACCCGCAAGCAGGCGCGCAAGGGCCTGCCCAAAGGCAGAGCGGACAGCGATGCTCCGCTCGCGGGCTATACCCTGGCGATGATCTTCGAGAAGAATTCGACGCGGACCCGCGTGTCGTTCGACATGGCGATGCGCCAGCTCGGCGGCACGACGATCGTGATGGAAGCCGGGAGCATGCAGCTTGGCCGCGGCGAGACGATCGCCGACACCGCGCGCGTGCTCAGCCGTTATGTCGACGCGATCGTGATCCGCACCGACGATCATCAGAAGATCATCGATCTGGCCGAACATGCCGACGTGCCGGTGATCAACGGCCTTACCGACCAATCGCATCCCTGCCAGATCATGGCGGACCTGCTGACCGTGCTGGAGCATAAGGGGCGGGTCGAGGGGCTGGAATGGGCGTGGCTGGGCGACGGCAACAATGTCCTCCATTCGATCGTGGAGGCGGCCAGCCTGCTTGAGTTCCCGGTACGCATCGCCTGTCCGGAGGGCTATGATCCCGATCCGCGGGTGATCGCGGCGGCGCGTGAACGCGGCGGCGCCATATCAACCTCGCGCGACCCGGCGGAGGTCGTGCGCGGCGCGGACATCGTCGTCACCGACACCTGGATTTCAATGGGTCAGGAGCACGCCGAGGCCAAGCTGGCCGCGATGATGCCCTATCAAGTCAGCGAGGCGCTGATGGCGCAGGCCGCGCCCGATGCTGCTTTCCTTCACTGCCTGCCCGCGCATCGCGGCGAGGAAGTGGTCGACGCAGTGATGGACGGGCCCCAATCGCTGATCTGGGACGAGGCCGAGAACCGCCTCCACGCCCAGAAGGCGGTGTTGCTCTGGTGCCTGGGCAAGCTCTGACCCTTCTGTCGTCTTGAAAAAGCGTATCCGGATACTGACTTGGATGCCGATGGGACTTCAGCTTTGACCTCCGACCATAACGATCTTGACATCGCGCTCGGCTTCACCATTCCCGAGCGGCATGCGCGCGGGCGGCTCGCGCGGATCGGGCCCATGCTCGATACTATCCTTGGCGCTCATGGCTATCCGCCGACGATCGAGAAGCTGCTCGCCGAGGCGCTGGTCCTCGCGGCGTTGCTCGGCTCGACTCTCAAGCATAAGGACGGCCAGCTTACCCTGCAGGCGCAGGCCGAGGGTGGCGCGGTCGAGCTGATGGTCGCCGATTACAAGAATGGCGAGATGCGCGGCTATATCCGCCACGATGCCGATCGGCTGGCCGAGATGCCCGCCGATCCTTCGCTGTTCGCGCTGTTCGGCAAGGGCTATCTGGCGATCACCTTTGATCAGTCCGTTACCGGCGAGCGTTATCAGGGGATCGTCCCGCTGGAGGGCGGGTCGCTCGGCGAGGCGGCGGAAAGCTATTTCAGCCAGTCCGAGCAATTACCCAGCCTTGTCCGCCTTGGCACCCGCCGCCTGGCCGATGGCCGCCATGTCGCGGGCGGCATCCTGATCCAGCACCTTCCCGAAGGCGAGGAAGGCCGCGACCGCATCCACACCAGGCTCGATCATCCCGAATGGGATCATGTTCGTGCGCTGGGGGAGACATTGTCGGTCGGGGAACTGACGGATCCCGAACTCGCGCTCGACCGGGTGCTGTGGCGGCTGTTCAACGAGGAGGACGAGGTCCGCACCATGGCCAGGGTGCCGCTGTCGCGCGGCTGCCGTTGCGATCCGGTGCATATACGCACTGTCATCTCGCGTTTCCCGGCCGATGAGCGCGCGGAGATGGCCGACGACGGGGGCGAGATCCATGTCGATTGCGAGTTCTGCGCCAGGCGCTTCTCGCTCGCGCTGGATTCGATCTGAAACAATTGTCTGGCATCTGCCGTATCACGGTCGGGCAGATCACAGATTGCTTCAGGAAAAGATTTGTCGGTCTTGGGATATCGACGGTTGGTCGAACCGCGCTATCCTGCGGCAGGCGATATGGGAAGTCGGGAGTCATTATTTCCGGGCGTGAGGGCAAGATGGCTTTGGTGCGGCGTTTGAAGTTGCTTCTGCTGGTACCGATCGCGTCGCAGCTTTCTGCGGCGCCGACTGCCACACCTGCGCCCGCGCCATCCTCGCCTCCGTCCGCACCAATGTCGCTTGCCGCACTCAAGCAGCTCGAAGCCGGAATGTGGCAGCTGGACATCAAAGGCCGCGCGCCGAGGCAAGTTTGCGTTTCCGATCCGATGACGCTGGTACAGATCGAGCATGAACAGCCGGGATGCTCGCGCTTCGTGATCGCGAACGAGCCGAAAAGCTCGACCGTCCATTATAGCTGCGAGCGCGCCGGCTGGGGACGGACGACAGTGCGGGTCGAAACCCCGCGCGCGGCAACGATCCAGACCCAGGGCATCGCGCGCAACGCGCCGTTCGATTATTCGGTACAGGCAAAGCGCTTAGGCGCCTGTGGTGCGCAGCTTTCGGCAAGGCGCTGACGCCGGCGTTTGGCGTGGCTGAATCGCGTATTCGCGAAAGCGCATCATACTAAGGCGCATCATACTAAAGTCGAGTCGGGACCGTGCGCATGCGCATGCTCTGGTTAATGCTTTGTTTAGACCTGTGGCCCTAAAAGCAGATCGTGCCCTTCCCCTTTTGGGGCACAGTTTCTTCCCTTAGCAGGCTTTCGAGCCTCACTGGGCCGCCCTAGGGCGGCCCATTTTTTGCTTAAACCGACTTCAACGTCACCACATCGCCGGCATGCGTGCCTTCCTCGTCCGTGAGGAAAGGCGGGTTGGGGATCGCCTGCCGTCCCTCGTTGAGGATGACCGACCAGCGATCCGACAGCGCGCGCATATAAGGGTCTTGCGGCTCGATGCGCCGCTTGATGATCGGCAGGGTCGGATCGGCGCGGATCACCATCACGTCGAAGGGCAGGCCGACCGACTTGTCGGAGCGGATCGTCGAATCGAACGACAGCAGGCCGACCTTCACCGCCTCGTCGATCGTGCTGTCGTAATTCATCGCGCGGTCGAGGATAGGCTTGCCATATTGGGTCGCGCCGATCTGGTAGAAGGGACTGTCCTTCTGGCATTCGATGAAATTGCCGGCGTCGTAGATCAGGAAGAGCTGCGGCTGGTTGTTGCCGATCCGCCCGCCGAACAGTAGAGAGATGCCAGAGCTTACCCCGGCCGCGTGCAGCGCGGGCTTGAGCTGACGTCCCGCTTCCATCACCGCTTCGCCGATCAGCTGCGCGGCGCGAAACATCGTCGGCATATTCTCGATCTTGCGGGGCGGATCATCGGCGCCCAGCGAGGGCAGGCCCTCCGCGAGCATGCCGAGGACGAGTTGCGTCACCGACAGGTTGCCCGCGCTCGCGACCACGCAGAAGCGTTCGTCGGTGTCCGCCAGGACATGGAGTTTGCGGTAGGTCGAGATGTTGTCGATCCCGGCGTTGGTGCGGGTGTCGGCGATCATGATCAGCCCCTGACGGAGCATTATTCCCACGCAATAAGTCATGGCGTCCCCTCCTCGCCGGTGCCCAAACCGGCTTTGCCCGATCATATACGATCATTTCGGGATTGAGAGCCTGTATTTGCGCGGGGGCCGATCTTTCGCTCGGGTGCGAAATCGCCTAAGCGCGGGCCATGTCTTCACAGGTGAACAAGCAAGGCCGCCGCGCGATCGTGCTGCTGTCGGGTGGCCTCGATTCGATGGTGTCGGGTGGCATCGCGCGCGAGCAGGGGTTCCAGCTCGCGGCGCTGACGATCGACTATAACCAGCGGCATCGCGTCGAACTGGAAGCGGCTAAGCGCGTCGCGGCGGCGCTGGGGGTCGACCGGCACGTCACCCTGCCGCTCAATCTGCGCGCTTTCGGCGGATCGGCGCTGACCGACGATATCGACGTGCCCAAGGATGGAGTAGAGCCCGGCATCCCCGTCACCTATGTCCCCGCGCGTAACACCATCTTCCTGTCGCTGGCGTTGGGCTTCGCGGAGGCGACCGGTGCTCGCGACATCTTCCTCGGGGTCAATGCGCTCGATTATTCGGGCTATCCCGATTGCCGGCCCGAGTTCATCTCGGCCTTCCAGAACCTCGCCGACATCGCAACGCGCATGGGCGTGGAGGGGCAGGGTTTCACCATCCATGCGCCGCTCCAGCACATGACCAAGGCGGACATCTCGCGCGAAGCCGACCGGCTCGGCCTCGATGCGGGGATGAGCTGGTCCTGCTACGATCCGACCCCTGATGGGAAGCATTGCGGGCTGTGCGACAGCTGTCGGCTCCGATCGAAGGGTTTCGCCGAGGCGGGGCTTACCGATCCGACGGTCTACGCCTGATGGGCAGCTATGCCGTCAAGGAGATGTTCCTGACCCTGCAGGGCGAAGGCATGCAGGTGGGGCGCCGCGCGGTATTCCTGCGCTTTGCCGGCTGCAATTTGTGGAACGGGCGCGAGGAGGACCGCGAGGCTGCGATCTGCCGTTTCTGCGACACCGATTTCGTCGGTATCGACGGCGACAATGGCGGCCGCTATCCCGATGCGGACGCGCTGGCCGACAAGGCGCTGTCGCTATGGGGCGGCATGCTCAAGCCCTTCATCGTCATGACCGGCGGCGAGCCGCTGCTCCAGATTGACGATGCGCTGATCGCCGCGCTGAAGGCGCGCGGGTTCGAAAGCGCGGTCGAGACCAACGGAACCCAGCCAGCACCCGAAGGCATCGACTGGATTTGCGTCAGCCCCAAGGCCGGTAGCGAGGTCGTGCTGCGCAAGGGCAACGAGCTGAAGCTGGTCTGGCCGCAGCCGGGTCTGAACCCGCAGGAACTCGAACAGTGGGACTTCGACTATTTCCTGCTGCAGCCGATGGACGGGCCGACGCTGGCGAGTGCGCGCGACGCCGCAATCGGCTATATTTTGGAGCACCCGCGCTGGCGACTTTCGACGCAGACCCATAAGGTCGTGGGGATCAGATAGGTCTTGGCCGCCCCTCCCGGCGAACCGGGACGGCGGCCAATAGACGGATCAGCCGGCAGTCCCACCGCCCGACGCGGCCATGCCCCAGCGGCCGACCGCGCATTGCGATTTCAGCCGTTCCTTCTTGTCCCAGCATTGCTTGTTCATCGGCGGCACCTGCTCGGCGGGGATGTAGATGTGCCGCCGCGCATGGATCATGTCGCCGACCGGGATCAGGCTGTTGCGGAACTCGCGCATGCGATTGAGGGCCAGTTCGGTCAGCTTGCCCTTGTTGAGCCTGCGGGCATCGCGGCCGATGGCGCTCGCGGTCTCGCAGAAGCCGAGCTGGGCGTGCATCGTCGAAAAACCGTTATAGGTCTTGGTGGTGTACTGGTCGAAAGCCTTCTGCCAGGTCTTGCCGCCGGTACGTTTGAAATAGGCCTCCAGCAGCTTGTACGCGCTGTTGAGTTCGACCGCGTTCTTCGCCAGCAGATCGTTATAGTTGGGAACGGTCAGCAGGATCGGCGAAAACTGGCATTGCAGCGCAGCCACATTGAGGCCCGCGCGCATGTTCCACAACATATGCGCCTTCAGCTCCGCCGGCGTGGCCTTGGGCATCGCCAGTCCCAGCCCGGGCTCGTCGCCCACGACTGGTCCGCCGCTGAAACTGGGCTGGAACCAGAAAAGATATGCGGAAGCCGGGCCGGCCTGGGCCATCGCCACCAAGCCTGCCGCCGCTATAGCCAGCCATCGAAACGCCATTCTTACTCTCCTGAAGCCGTATTACCCCCGCCCCCGGAAGTTCGTCGCCTTACATGGCGTTGCTGGCATTCCCCGCTTCGGCGCCATTGTCGGCTGCCGCAGTGCCCGCCTGATCGAGCGTGGCGCTTTCCACCACGGTCATATCGTTCATCGAGCCGTCGCTGGCGTTCATTTCGACGACATTGGTATCGGCCTCGCCGCCCGACTTGCCGCAAGCCGAGAGACCGGTAGCCGCTACGATGAGGCTGCTGGCGATGAGGATGCTGGTCGATCGAAACATTGTTCACTCCCTGAAATCTTGCGCTTTGGGAGGACGATATAGTGAACGACTCGGGCACTCAAGCGGATGTGCGACATTCAGGCGGCGCAGCGCAGTCGATCGAGCATAGCTGGAAAATGGCGGGCCAGCGCATGGTCCACCGCCTCCATCTCCGCCGGCGCGCCCAGCTGCGCCATGCTCGTCACGGCGAAGTCGCCCAGGCCGCAGGGTACGATGCCGGAGAAGTGCGACAAATCGGGATCGACGTTGAGCGAAAAGCCGTGGAAGCTGACCCAGCGCCGCACGCGCACGCCGATCGCACCGATCTTGGCCTCGGTGGGGCCCTGGCCGGTCCAGATGCCGACCCGGCCCGGCTCGCTGCGCCCGGCGATGCCGAAATCGGCGAGCGTCGCGATCAACCACTTCTCGATTCCGGCCACGAAGCAGCGCACGTCGCGGCCGCGCTTGTCGAGATCGAGCAGGACATAGCCCACCCGCTGGCCGGGGCCGTGATAGGTATAGCGCCCGCCACGGCCGGCGCGGAACACCGGGAAGCGATCAGGCGCCAGCAATTCGTCCCCGGCGGCGCTGGTCCCCGCGGTGTAGAGCGGCGGATGCTCCAGCAACCAGATCAACTCGCGTGCCTCGCCAACGCGGATCGCCGCCGCGCGCGCCTCCATGGCAGCCAGCGTTTCGGCGTAGGGGGACAGGCCGGGCGACACCCGCCACTCGACATCGCTCCCATCGACCATCATGTCAACGATCGTCATCGCTTCGCATATTGACGATTTTCTCCGCCGATCAAGTGCGATGCGATTGCGCTCGACCATGCCGACAGGATAGGCGGGGCGAATATGGTTGGAGCAATGCGCGCATGACGGCTTTTTCGCTGGGCACCGTCTGGGAAGAGACGATCGCCTTCCTGCGCCGGGAAAGCGGTCTGCTCACGCCTGTGGCGCTCGCCATCTTCGGTCCGGCGCAACTCCTGCTGCGTTTTGCCATGGTCGGGGCCGCCAATCCGGCCGCCATGGCGGGCAAGGCTGTCAGCGCGCAGATATTCCTCGCCTTTCCGGCCCTTTTGCTGGCGCTGTTCGGCTATCTCGTGGTTTCGCTCCTCGTTCTCGTTCCCGGGATCAGCGTTGGCGAGGCGCTATCGCGGTCGATCAGGGCCTTTTTCCGGGCGGTCGCGGCCGGCGGACTGGTCATGGTCGCATGGATCTGCATCGCGATAGCGATCGTAACCGCCGCCACGCTAGGCGTCATGCTCTTCCAGTCGAGCCCGCAGAGCCCGGGCGTCGCCAATCTGCTGTCGATGCTGATCATTATACCGATGCTTGTAATTGTCGTCCGGCTGCTGCTGTTCGCGCCGGTGCTGGCGGTGGAGGAGGCCGGCCCGCTCGATGCGCTGCGCCGTATCTGGGGCCTGAGCCGCGACAATGTCCTCCGCTTCATCGGGGTCTGGCTGCTGTTCCTGTTCCTCGGCTTCGTGGTCACGATGGTCGACATGCTGGTATTCGGGTCGATCTTCCGACTGGTCGCGCTGGCGGTCGGCGATGCGGAACTGCTGTTCGTAGTCCAGTCGCTGGTAAGCGCCGGTCTTCAGTCGGTTCTCTCGCTTGGCATGACGGTCTATATCGCGCTCATTTACCGCCGGATCGCTACCGTCTAGTCCAGCACCGGAATATGTGGCGCTGCGCCGCGCGGCACGATTCCCGCCAACCGCGGATCAGCAAAGGTCTCTATGGCCCGCTCGAACGGTACGAAGCCGTGGCGGCGGTAGAAGCTCAATGCGCCGGGATGATCGAGCGTGCAGGTATGGACCCACATCCGTTCGACATTCTTGCGCCATCCGATCGATAGCGCCTGCGCCATCAGCCAGCCGCCATTGCCCTTGCCGGTGAGTTCGGTGACGAAGCCGAAAAAGCCGATTTCGGCTTCGCCGGCCTTGCGGAAATCCAGTTCGAGCATGCCGATCTCGATGCCGCGCATATCCTCCACCGCATAGATTTCGACTGCCGGATCATGGATGATCGCGAGGAGATCGGCCTCGGGCATGACCAGCCGGGAAAACCACATCCAAGGTTCGCCGACCCGGCGGAACAGTGCGCGATATTTATCCGGCGATGGTTCCTTCCAGCGCGTCAGCCGGAAGCGGGCGGCGGGAATCATCCGGGGTTTGGGGCGTTCGCGCATCTCCAGCGACGTCACGATCGTCGCGATCATATGCGGGGGAACGTGCGTCAGCGGCACGCGAGCCTCACTCCCACACCGCCACCGGCGGCAGGCTCATCAGAATCGCATCGATATTACCGCCGGTCTTGAGTCCGAACAGGGTGCCCCGGTCATAGACGAGGTTGAACTCGGCATAGCGGCCGCGGAAGGTGAGCATCCGTTGCCGGTCCTCATCGCTCGCTTCGGTCGCCATGCGCGCGCGAACGATCCGGGGGAAGATGTCGAGAAAGGCCTCGCCCACATCGCGGGTGAAAGCGAAATTGGCGTCGAAGCCGGCATCGTCCTCGACGTCGAGATGGTCATAGAAAATGCCGCCGACGCCGCGATGGACCTGGCGATGGGGAATCCAGAAATAATCGTCGGCCCATTTCTTGAATCGCTCATAATAGTCCGCACCGTGCACGTCGCACGCCGCCTTCAGCCGCGCATGGAAGGCGTCGGTGTCTTCCGCATAGGGGATCGGCGGGGTGGGGGCGGCCCCTCCGCCGAACCAGCGCTTGGTAGTGTTCAGGAAGCGCATGTTCATGTGGACGGCGGGGGCATGCGGATTGGCCATATGAGCGACCAGACTGATGCCGGTGGCAAAGAAGCTCGGATTCTCCTCGCCCGCACCATGGATGGTCTTTGCGAACTCTGGCGCGAAGGCGCCGCCGACGGTCGACACGTTGACGCCGACCTTCTCGAAGACGCGCCCCTTCATCAGCCCCTGGACGCCGCCGCCACCTTTCCCCTCAGGATCATTGTCGCGATTCCAGGGCGTGTAGGCGAAGCTGGCGTCGCTGCCGGCCTCGCGCTCGATCGCCTCGAACGCGGCGCAGATCCGGTCGCGCAGTGATTCGAACCAGCTTCGCGCGGCGGCCTGCTGGGAATCGAGGGTCATCGTCATTCGGGCCATCCTTCGGTCTGCCGCAACGCTTCGGCGAGCGCGATGCCAGCCGACACCGCGACATTCAAGGACCGGAAGCCGGGTCGCATCGGAATCCGCACCCGCAAATCGGCCCGATCATGGACATGTGGCGGCACGCCCGCACCCTCTGATCCCAGCAGCACTATGTCGCCGGGCTCGAAGCGCGCCTCGGCCAGCGTCACATCGGCGCGCGTCGACAGCAGCACCAGCCGGCCATGCCGCGCCGCATCGAAGCTTTCCCAGTCGGCGTGGCGGATTACCTCCGCATCGGCGACATAATCCATGCCCGATCGCTTCAGCGCCCGATCCGAAAAGGCGAATCCGCAGGGTTCTATGATGTCGACGGCGACGCCGAGGCACGCCGCAAGGCGCAGGATCGTGCCGACATTTCCGGCGATATCGGGCTGGTGAAGGGCTATCCGCATGGCTCTGCTGATATGCGAACGCATCGCAATGCCGCAATATTCGTGAAATGGGATTGGCAAAGCCGATGAACCGGCGCTATCAGCGCGCAGCCGCCGGGGATTTTGCGGGCGGTCGCGCATGCGCAGGGGGCAATGGCGGTAAGCTCGCCCCTCGTTGCAGGCGCCAGCATCGTGGCAGCGCAAGGGTTCCGGAATGGCGACGCTCGAACATACAGATACGGCCGGTGAAGTGGCCGAAGGCGGCGTCCGTCGTCGTGACTTCATCAATATCGCGGCAGTGAGCTTTGCGGGCGTTGGCGCCGCGACGGTCCTGCTCCCCCTGATCAACCAGATGAACCCTTCGGCCGACGTGCTTGCGCTGGCGTCGATCGAGGTCGATCTCTCGGCGATCAAGGAAGGTCAGGCGATCAAGACGATCTTCCGCAAGCAGCCGCTCTTCATCCGTCACCTGACGGGTGCGGAGATCAGCGCGGCGGACAAGACCGACGTTGCTTCGCTCCGCGATCCGCAGACGCTCGAAGAGCGCACGGTCGGCGGCAAGAAGCAGTGGCTGATCACCATGGGCGTTTGCACCCATCTCGGCTGCGTGCCGCTGGGTGCGGGCTCGGGTGAGATCAAGGGTGAGTTCGGCGGCTATTTCTGCCCCTGCCACGGGTCGCACTACGACACCGCGGCGCGCATTCGCAAAGGCCCGGCGCCGAAAAATCTCGAAGTGCCGAAATATGCCTTCAAATCCGACACCATCGTCGCAGTGGGCTGAGGTAGACCAACATGAGCTTCCCCTGGGCAAAACATTACGAGCCTAAGAACCCGCTGATGCAGTGGGTCGACCAGCGGCTCCCGCTGCCGCGGCTTGTCTACAATGCGGTCGGCGCCGGCTATCCGGTCCCCCGCAACCTGAACTATTTCTGGAACTTCGGCGTGCTTTCGGGCGCGGCGCTGGGCATTCAGATCATCACCGGCATCATCCTGGCGATGCACTACGCCGCCAATGGCGCGGTGGCCTTCGACTCGGTCGAGCATATCATGCGCGACGTGAACTCGGGCTGGATGATCCGCTACGCGCATGCGACGGGCGCGAGCTTCTTCTTCATCGTGGTCTATCTCCACATCTTCCGCGGGCTTTATTACGGATCGTACAAGGCCCCGCGCGAGATGGTCTGGCTGCTGGGCCTCGTCATCTACCTGCTGATGATGGCAACGGGCTTCATGGGCTATGTGCTTCCCTGGGGGCAGATGAGCTTCTGGGGCGCCAAGGTGATCACCGGCCTGTTCGGTGCGCTCCCCGTAGTCGGCGAGCCGATCCAGACCTGGTTGCTCGGCGGTTTCGCGCCGGACAACGCCGCGCTGAACCGCTTCTTCTCGCTGCATTATCTGCTGCCGTTCGTGATCGCGGGTGTCATCATCCTGCACATCTGGGCGCTGCACATCCCGGGTTCGAGCAACCCGACGGGCATCGAGGTGAAGGGTCCGCAGGACACCGTTCCCTTCCACCCCTATTACACCGCCAAGGATGGTTTCGGACTGGGCGTGTTCCTGATCCTCTACTGCCTGGTGCTGTTCTACGCGCCGAACGCGCTCGGCCACCCGGATAACTATATCCCGGCCAACCCGCTCTCGACGCCCGCGCACATCGTGCCGGAATGGTATTACTGGCCGTTCTACGCGATCCTGCGCGCCTTCACCTTCGACATCTTCGGCATTCCGGCCAAGCTGCTCGGCGTGGTGGCGATGTTCGCCGCGATCCTGATGCTCTTCTTCCTGCCGTGGCTGGACAAGTCGCCGGTGCGTTCGGGCAATTACCGCCCGGCGTTCAAGAAGTTCTTCTGGCTGCTCGTTATCGACGTGCTCATATTGGGATGGTGCGGCGGTGCGCCGGCCGAAGAGCCCTATGTGATGATCTCACAGCTGGCCGCGGCCTATTACTTCGCGCATTTCCTGATCATCCTGCCGATCGTTTCGCGCATGGAGCGCCCGCTCCCGCTGCCTAATTCGATCACCGAGGCGGTGCTTGAGGGCAAGAGCGGCGCTACGCTCTCCACGAGCACGCAGGGCTAAGGGGAAAGATAAGACCATGGTTCGTCCAATCGCATTCCTCGTCGGCCTCGGCTTCGCCGGGATCCTGCTCTACTCGCTGGTCATGGGCGCTATCGCCTATGTCGCAGAGCCGCCGCAGCCGACCGCCGAGCATGAATTCCATCTGCACCCGAAGGAGGTTTCCTTCAGCACCGATGGGCCGTTCGGCAAGTTCGACCTGCAGCAGCTGCAGCGCGGCTTCCAAGTGTACAAGGAAGTCTGCGCCGCCTGTCACTCGCTCCACCACGTCGCGTTCCGCGATCTGAAGGATCTCGGCTTCACCGATCCCGAAGTGAAGGCGATCGCCAAGACCTGGGCGACCGAGGTTCCCTCGATCAACCCGGAGACCGGCGAGCCCGCGACCCGCAAGGCGACGCCGGCCGACAAGTTCCCGGCGCCCTATGCGAACGAGGTTGCCGGCCGCGCCGCCAACAACAACGCGTTCCCGCCCGACCTGTCGCTGATGACCAAGGCGCGTCACGATGGTGGTGCCTATGTCTACTCGCTGCTGACCGGTTATCAGGCCAACCAGCCCGCCGAACTTCTCAAGAAGTTCCCGGACTCGAAGACCGGCGCCGGCCTCCACTACAACCCCTATTTCGCGAACCTCAACATCGCGATGCCGCCGCCGATCGTGGCGGAGGGGCAGGTCAGCTATGCCGACGGTACCAAGCCAACCGTGGACCAGATGTCGAAGGACGTTGCCGCCTTCCTGATCTGGACCGCCGAGCCCAAGCTGCAGAAGCGGCACGAGATCGGCCTCGCTGTCATCATCTTCCTGCTGATGGCGACCACGCTGGCCTATCTGTCCTACCGCAACATCTGGGCGGGCATTAAGCACTGAGCTTTGTCGGTTTGATGAGAAAAGGGGCCGTCCGGGATGACCGGGCGGCCTTTTTCTTGTTAGTGTCGCCCCTCCACGGAGGCCGGGGCCGGCAGATGGTTGAGGCGATGCTTGCGCCAGAACCGATAGTGGCCCCGGCCTCCGCCGGGACGACGGGAGGGGAGATGCCATGACCAACCGCCTCGGCCTGATCGGCGGCAGCGGCCTCTACCGGATGCCGGCGCTCGCTGATGGAGAGTGGATCGACGTCGATACCGCCTGGGGCAAGCCGTCCGATGCGCTGCTGATCGGCAGCATCGCGGGCCGCGATGTCGCCTTCCTGCCGCGCCATGGACGGGGGCACAGGATCGCGCCCGGCGAGGTCAACTACCGCGCCAATGTCGCCGCGCTCAAGGCGGCGGGCTGCACCGAGATACTGGCTGTGTCCGCAGTCGGAGGCTTCGACGCCGATGTGCCGTCGGGCGCCTTCGTGCTGGTCGACCAATATATCGACCGCACCGTGCGAGGTGGGCGCAGCTTCTTCGGCGACGGCATCGTCGCGCATGTGGGATTGGGCGACCCACCTGCGCCCGGCTTGGCAATGTCGTGGCGAATGCGCTGGTGGCGGATGGCGGCCAGCATCGGATCGGCGGCACGATGCTGGTGATCGAGGGGCCGCAATTCTCGACTCGCGCCGAATCGCTGCTGCACAAGAGCTGGGGATGCGACGTGGTCGGCATGACCGGGCTGCCAGAGGCGCGGCTCGCCCGCGAAGCGGAGCTTTGCTACGCCAGCGTCGCGATGGTGACCGACCACGACGCTTGGTCGGACAAGGATGTCGATGTCGGCATGGTCATCGCGACGATGGACGCCAACGTCGCCCGCGCGCAGGCGCTTGTCGCGGCGGTCGCCAAACGTACCGGCGGCGGTACGGCCTGTCCGCAGGGGTGCGACCATGCCCTTGACGGCGCGGTGATTACCGCGCGTGCCGCGTGGCCTGCCGGCAAGAAGCGGCAGCTGGCGACCATCGCGCCACGATTATTCGCCGCAGGGACATAAGCGACCGTCCGTTCGTTCTGTATGGATGGAAGTTCTTTGCGAAGAACGGACTGGAAGCTCCCCTGGGAAGGCGGTTGCCGGTGCGGGAAGGTCCGCATTCGCGTGACTGCGCCGCCGCTGCTCGCCTCTGCCTGTCACTGCACCGGATGCCAGACAATGTCGGCGAGCGCCTTTTCGATGAGTGTCGCCATCCCCGTCGGCGATCTTGCGGTGATCGAGGGCGAACCGGTGATCGGCGGGCTGCACGGTGACCAACACCACCATTTTTGTGGCTGGTGCATGAGCTGGATGTTCACGCGGGCCGAGGGGATGGGTGATTTCGTCAATCTCAGGCCCGCGATGCTCGATCGGCATGACTGGTTCATTCCATTTGCGGAATTCTGGACGTTGGAAAAGCTGCCCTGGTCGACGACCGGCGCCGTACACAGTTTCGAGACGCTGCCACCGCCGGAGGATTTTCCCGCGCTGATCGAGCAATATGCCGCGCGCGGGGTATGCCGTCCGGGCTAGCTGGGCCGTCGGCGCTGGATGTTAGTTACCTTCATGGTCAGCACCACCTCATCATCCTGATTGAGGACGGCGAGGCGGAAATTGACGAAACCGATCGCGGGTTTGGATTTCGGCGTGCTCTTCGACAGGACTTCAGCCTCAACGCTAAGCACGTCGCCGGGATAGACGGGCCTGGTCCAGCGCAGTTCGTCGACGCCGGTGCCGCCTTCCGAAAAATGGCCGTCTTCGGTCCAGTGGTCGGTCAGCATCCGCATGACCATGCCGCATGTGTGCCAGCCGCTGGCCGCGAGCCGGCCAAAGATGGGATTGGCGGCGGCGGCGGCATCGTCGAGATGGAAGCGCTGCGGATCATATTTCGAGGCGAAGTCGATCACCTCGTCGCGCTTCACTTCATAGGCGCCGAATCGTTCGACGCGACCTTCCTCATAATCCTCGAAATAGCGCATCGCGGACCTCAGACGTTGAACCGGAACAGCATGATGTCGCCGTCCTGGACGAGATATTCCTTGCCTTCCGAACGATATTTCCCGGCATCGCGCGCGGCGGCTTCGCCGCCCAGCGTGACATAGTCCTGATAGGCCATCGTCTCCGCCCGGATGAAGCCACGCTCGAAATCGGTGTGGATCGCGCCGGCGGCATTGGGGGCTTTCGCGCCCTTCTCGACCGTCCAGGCGCGGGCCTCCTTGGGGCCGACCGTAAAGAAGGTGATCAGATCAAGCAGTTCGTAGCCGGCGCGGATGACGCGCGCGAGGCCGGTCTCGCTGAGGCCGAGATCGGAGAGGAACTCGGCGCGATCGGCGGGGTCGAGGGTGACGATCTCGGCCTCGATCGCCGCCGAGACGATCACGGCCTTGGCGCCTTCGGCCTTCGCCTTTTCGAATACCTTAGCGGACAGGGCGTTGCCCTCGGCCGCCGCGCCTTCGTCGACATTGCAGACATAGAGCACCGGCTTGGCGGTGAGCAGCTGCGCCTGCTGAAAGACGCGCGCCTCATCGTCGTCCTTCGGCTGGGTCAGCCGCGCGGGCTTTCCTTCACGCAGCAGCTCGAGCGCCTGGCCGAGCACAGAGGCGGCGACCTTGGCTTCCTTGTCGCCCTGCGTCGCCTTCTTGGCGAAGGCGGGAACGCGCTTCTCCAGGCTTTCGAGATCGGACAGCATCAGCTCGGTCTCGACCGTCTCGGCGTCGGCGATCGGATCGATCTTGTTCTCGACATGGGTGACATCGCCGTCCTCGAAACAACGCAGCACGTGGACGATCGCATCGACCTCGCGGATGTTGCCGAGGAACTGATTGCCCAGCCCTTCGCCCTTCGATGCGCCGCGGACCAGCCCGGCGATGTCGACGAAGGCGAGCTGGGTCTCGATGATCTTGGCCGAACCGCCGATCTTGGCGATCTCATAAAGACGCGGATCGGGAACCGCGACCTGCCCGATATTGGGCTCGATCGTGCAGAAGGGATAGTTGGCGGCCTGCGCCGCCGCGGTCTCGGTCAGCGCGTTGAAGAGGGTGGACTTGCCGACATTCGGCAGCCCGACGATACCACAGCGAAAACCCATATTGTCTCAAGCCTTTTCCGGATGCGCGCCCGATAGCCGCTGCCGACGATAAAGGCCAGCATAGCCTTGCGATGCGGCGCGCCCGAATCCGGCGCAATCAGCTCGACAGCAGACGGGGCGGGCGGAGGATCGGCGTTATCTGAGCGCCCCTGTCACGATTGGCGAGCCGGACTTCGCCGCGATGGCATCCGGCGATCGCGCGGACGATGGTCAAGCCGAGGCCGTCGCCGCCCAATTAATCGCCGGCCAGTCGCAGCGCGATCTCGCTCATGAAGCGGGCGTCGTTGCCGTCCGCCAGCCAGTTGGCGTCACGTCCGATCGCGCCCAGCATGTCGGCGAGCGGATCGAGTTCCGCCTTCACATAATTGCCGAGGACATGGCCGGTGACGCGGTCCTTGTGTCCGGGGTGGCCTATGCCGATGCGGACCCGCCGATACTCATTGCCGATATGCGCCTCGGTCGAGCGCAGGCCATTGTGGCCGGCGGTGCCGCCGCCGGTCTTCACCTTGACCTTGAACGGGGCGAGATCGAGTTCGTCGTGGAAGACGGTGACGTCGCCGGTTTCAGCCTTGAAGAAGCGCATCGCCTCGCCGACCGAACGGCCGCTTTCGTTCATGAAGGTCGCTGGCTTGACCAGCAGGATGCGCTGGGAGCCGATGCGGCCTTGCGCGGCCCAACCCTGAAACTGCTTTTTCCACGGCTCGAAATCATGCAACTCGGCAATCGTATCGACCGCCATGAAGCCCACATTGTGCCGGTGCATCGCATATTGCGCGCCGGGATTGCCGAGACCCACCCAGATTTGCATCGGCGACCTCTATCCGTTCGTTACCCCAAAAAGAAGGGCCCCGGCGGATATCCGACGGGGCCCCGATCTTTCGAAAGGCTAAGGGCATCAGCCCTCGGCGCCCTCTTCGCCTTCACCGGCGCCCTCAGCGGTGTCATCACCGCCCTCGGAGCTCTTCAGCGCCGACGGGGCGACGATCGTCGCGAGGGTGATGTCGCTCTGGTCGACAGCAGTCGCACCCTTGGGCAGGGTGATGTTCGACAGGTGGATGTTGTCGCCAACGTCGAGACCCTTGAGCGAGATCGAAATCTCGTCGGGGATTTCGGCGGCGTCGACGACCAGGCCGAGATCATGGACGACGATGTTCAGAACACCGCCGCGCTTGATACCCGGCGAAAGCTCTTCGTCCTTGAAGTGGACGGGAACATTGACAGTCACCTTGGTGTGCTCGCCGATGCGCAGAAAGTCTGCGTGCAGCGGGCGATCGGTGACGGGATGGAACTGAACGTCCTTCGGCAGGGTGCGGATCTTCTTGCCGCCAACGTCGAGCATGACGACGCTGTTGAAGAAGTGCCCGGTGTGGAGCATCTTCATGATCACCTTCTCTTCGAGGTGGATCGCAATCGGTTCCTGCTTGTCGCCGTAAATCACGGCGGGGACGCGGCCTTCGCGACGCATGGCTCGGGAGGCTCCCTTGCCTGCCCGATCGCGCGTCTCAGCCGACAGGTCGAGCACTTCGCTCATAACATGTCTCCAGTTCGCATTTGAGTTTTCAAGACCCGTCTGCCTCCAGGGATGACCAGACGGGATGGGGGCGCATAGCGGCGGAGCACCCGAAACGCAAGGAAGCTCTTTGCAGTCGGGTGCTACGCGTGCAAGGGGGGCGGGTGCTAGACGAACATATCCTTTTCATCGATGGCGAGGCCATTGTGATCGACAAACCTTCGGGACTGCCGGTCGATCCGCCGCGCGATGGCAGCATCAGCCTTGAAAACCATCTCCAGTCGCTGAGCTTCGGCTTCAAGCGGTGGCCGAACGCGGTGCACCGGCTCGACCGCGACACCTCGGGCTGCCTCCTGCTCGCGCGCCATCCCAAGGCGCACAAGCGTTTTGGCCAGGCATTCGAGGAAGGGAAGGTTGAAAAGACCTATCTTGCCATCCTGGACGGCGTGCCGACCGAGCAGGAAGGGCTGGTCGACCTTCCCCTTGCGAAGACGTCGACACGGGAAAGCGGCTGGCGGATGGTTGGCGACCCCAAGGGCAAGCCCGCGACGACGGCCTGGCGGCAGATCGCGGTGGTGGATGGCCGCGCCCTCGTCGAGTTCAGGCCGGCGACCGGCCGTACGCACCAGATTCGCGTCCACGCCGCGAGCGGGATCGGCGTGCCGATCCTTGGTGACCCGATCTATGGCCGAAAGGGCGGTAGCGGCGGCGGGGTGACATTGTTGCACGCGCTGACACTTGTCATACCGCGCGAGGGAAAGCCGGCTATCGAGGCGCGCGCGCCGCTGCCGGAGCGGTTCACTGCGCTGGGCTTCGTCGAGCCGGAAAAGACTGTCTAGTCGACAACCCTGCCGCGTAGACTTTTGACTGTCGAACGCTTCGACTTTCCTTCCATCCGTCTGGCCTTGGCCGCTCTTGATGGCCTGGTAGGCTTGCGCTTCTTGGGGACGAAAGTCGCTTCCCGGATCAGGTCAAACAGGCGCTCGCGAATCTCCTGACGGTTGAGCAATTGCGAGCGCGCCCCCTCGCTCCGTAAGACAAGCACGCCTTCGCGGGTCAGCCGGCTGCCGGCGATCGCTTCGAGCCGCATCTTCACCGCCTCGGGGAGATTGGGCGAATTGCGGACATCGAACCGCAGCAGCACGGCGGAATCGGTGGTGTTGACGCCCTGACCTCCGGGGCCGCTGGCGCGGGTGAAACTTTCCTCGATCTCATCGCTGTCGATCGCGATCGAGCGGGTAACGGGAAGAAGCGGCATCGGCCCAGCCTACCGGGCCGATGGTCGATTGGCTAGGCGCTCACACTCCGCCGAGATGGTAGATGCCGAACGCCGTAACCGCGCCCATGAAGGCGCCGCCGATCGCTATCGCGCCCGCCAGTGCGGCCGGACGGACGATCCGTTCGGCAAGTGCCGCCTGCCAGACGGCGAGCGACAGCGGGAAATAGATCAGCGTTGCGGTAGCGAGCCCGGGCGATCCCTGATCATAGACCAGCACGCAGACGAAGTGGTAAACGAAGTTCCAGAACAGATTGCCCGCCGCCCAGGCGAGCATCCAGAAGATCGCCCCGATCGAGCGCGTCTTCGCGGCCCAGCCGGTCAGCAGCGCCATGATGATGACGAAGGCGATGTTGCTACCGAGAAAGGTCGGCAACTCCATCGCATGCCCGGTGATCGCGGTGGCCCAGGCAGGATATCCGCAGAGCAATTCCTCCACGATATGTAGCGCGAAAGCGATCGGCAGCGCCCAGATCAGGCGATAGAAGGATATCGTCACGGCAAGCTCCCCCCGGATATTTGCGGCGACGATACGCCAAGTGGGTTGAAGCGCAAGCAAGGCGGGGCCAGATCAGCGGCATGTACATATTCGATATCGATAAGCACGGCGACAAAGCGGTGCTCTATGCCGACCTGTCGGCAGCGCTGGCGGCGCTGACCGCCGACGAGCCCGATGCGATCGCCAACATGGCCAATGCGGCGGCCCTGGTCTGGGAATATCTGCCCGATCTTAACTGGGCGGGTTTCTACCGCGCAGTCGGCGACGAACTGATCCTGGGGCCGTTCCAGGGCAAGACCGCCTGTATCCGCATTCCGTTCGGCAAAGGCGTGTGCGGCATGGCGGCGGCGACCCGTGAGCCGCAATGCATCGCGGACGTGCATGAATTTCCGGGGCATATCGCCTGCGACGCCTATTCGGCCTCGGAACTGGTGATGCCGATCATCCATGAGGGCAGGCTGATCGGCGTGCTCGATCTCGACAGCCCGATCAGGGGACGGTTCGACGATGCCGACGTGACCGGCTGTGCGGAGTTGATGGCGGTGCTTGGGCCGAGAATCGCTGCTTAGCGTTGGCTGTCATTCAGCTTAATCGGTCGAGCGCCTCGTCATCGAGCGAGCCCGGTACGATCATCAAGGGGCAGGGCAGGCTGCCGGCTTCGCTGCCCGCGAAATGGGCGATGAGCTTGCTGGCAGGGCCGCTCTCGGGCGCACCCAGCACCAGCGCGGCGACATGCTGCTGCTCGGCGAGTACCTCACGGACGGCGGCGACGGGATCGCCTTGCTTGACCGTGATCGAAGGCATGATGCCGGTTTCCTCGATCAATGCGCTGGCGGCCTGGGCGACCATAGCTTCGGCGCGCAGCCGCGCCTCTTCCTCCATCGCGGCCTGAACCGCGCCCCACTGCACGAACTCCTGTTGCGCGACGAGAGCGAGAATTTCCACCGCGCCACCCGTCTTTTGTGCGCGGCGCGCGGCGAAGTGTAGCGCGACCCGCGCGGCGTCGTTGTCGTCGATGACAACCAGATAGGTACGCATATCGCCTCCGTCCCCCAATAGTAACCAGACTGGTGCGCTGCCCATGCTTTTTTGCGCCTGTCCTGCCTATAGCAGTCTTGACCTTGTCATGGCGAGCGGGGATGAGGGAGGCGCATCGACCCCAATCCCGTCCAGGGGACAAGAATATGCCGATAGAGTTGAAGATGCCCGCCCTCTCCCCGACCATGGAGGAGGGAACCCTCGCCAAGTGGCTGGTGAAGGAAGGTGACGTGGTCAAGTCGGGCGACCTGCTCGCCGAAATCGAAACCGACAAGGCGACGATGGAATTCGAAGCCGTCGACGAGGGCACGATATCTCAGCTGGTCGTCGCGGAGGGCACTGAGGGCGTCAAGGTCGGTGCGGTCATCGCGCTGATCCAGGGCGAGGACGAAGCGCCAGCTCCGGCCAAGGCCGCGGCCAAGGCAGAGGCGGCCCCGAAGGCGGAAGTCAAAGCCGTTGAGAAGCCCGGGGCCGAAGCGCCTGCGGCTTCGGCGGCCAAGGCCGCCGAGCCCGCGTCGAAGTCGCCCGCTCAGGACGATCGCGTCAAGGCGAGCCCGCTAGCCAAGCGGCTGGCGAGCGCCCAAGGCATCGATCTGGCGAACGTCAGCGGCTCGGGCCCAGGCGGACGGGTCGTCAAAGCCGATCTCGACGCCTCCGCGGGGACCGCAAAGCCCGCCGCTGCCGCGTCCGCGCCTGCAAGCCAGACCGCTCCGAAGCCGACGGCCGCATCCGCACCGGTCGCCGGTGTTGGCGACGACATTCCGCAGGAAGTCGTGAAGCTGTCGAACATGCGCAAGGTGATCGCGCGGCGGCTGACCGAGTCGATGCAGCAGAGCCCGCATATTTATCTGACCGTCGACATCCAGCTCGATGCGTTGCTCAAGCTGCGTGGTCAGCTCAACGCCTCGCTCGAGACGCGCGGTGTGAAGCTGTCGGTCAACGACCTGCTGATCAAGGCGCTCGCGGTCGCGCTGATGGAAGTGCCCGACTGCAACGTCTCCTTCGCCGGTGACACGCTGGTGCAGTATAAGCGCGCCGACATATCGGTCGCGGTGGCGATTCCGGGCGGGTTGATCACCCCGATCATCAAGGGCGCCGACAGCAAGAGCGTCGCGGCGATCGCCACCGAGGCCAAGGACCTCGCCCAGCGCGCCAAGGAGGGCAAGCTCCAGCCTGGGGAATATCAGGGCGGCACCGCCTCGATTTCGAACATGGGCATGTTTGGCATCAAGCAGTTCACTGCGGTGATCAATCCGCCCCAGGCGATGATCATGGCGGTCGGATCGGGCGAGAAGCGGCCTTATATCGTCAATGACGCGCTTGCGACGGCGACGATCATGACTGCGACGGGCAGCTTCGACCATCGCGCGATCGATGGCGCGGTCGGCGCCCAGCTGATGCAGGCGTTCAAGCGGCTCGTCGAAAATCCGCTGGGCATGCTTGCCTGATGGCCGATAACGCGGAGGCGTCGCCGCCCGCCGGCGAGCCGGCGATCCGCGTCGTCGCGATGCCCGCCGATACCAATGCCAATGGCGACATCTTCGGCGGGTGGCTGGTCAGCATGATGGATCTCGCGGCGGGTACGGTGGCGTCGCAGCGAAGCCGCGGGCGCGTCGCGACGATCGCGATGGACGGCATGACCTTCCATCGCCCGGTCAAGGTGGGCGATGTCGTATCGGTCTATGCAACATTGCTGGCGGTCGGGCGTACATCGATGCAGATCGAGGTTACCGCCTGGCGGCAATCGCGCAACGGCCTTGAAAATGAACGGGTGACGCATGCGACGCTCACCTTCGTGGCAATTGACGATGACGGGCGCCCACGCACCGTTACCCAATAAAGATATCTGAGGAGCAGACAGTGGCGGAAACCTACGATCTCATCGTGCTTGGCTCGGGCCCCGGCGGCTATGTCGCCGCAATCCGCGCATCGCAGCTCGGCCTCAAGGTCGGGATCGTCGAACGGGAATTGCTGGGGGGTATCTGCCTCAACTGGGGCTGTATTCCGACCAAGGCGCTGCTGCGCTCGTCGGAGATCTACCATCATATGCTCCACGCCGCCGATTTCGGGCTTAGCGCGGAGAAACCCGCCTTCGATCTCGGCAAGGTGGTGCAGCGGTCGCGCAACGTGGCCAAGCAGCTCAATCAGGGCGTCACCGGCCTGATGAAGAAGCACAAGATCGCCGTGCACGTCGGCGATGGCGTGCTGACCGGCAAGGGCAAGCTGACCGTCACCAAGGACGGCCAGAAGACCGAGCTGAGCGCCAAGAACGTCATCGTCGCGACCGGCGCGCGCGCGCGCGATCTGCCTTTCGCCAAGGCCGACGGCAAGAAGATCTGGACCTATCGCCATGCGCTCGTTCCGCCGGAGATGCCGACGAAGCTTCTGGTGATCGGATCGGGCGCGATCGGCGTCGAGTTTGCGAGCTTCTATGGCGATATGGGCGCCAAGGTGACGATCGTCGAGATGCTCGACCGTATCCTTCCCGTCGAGGATCAGGAGGTCAGCACCTTCATGACCAAGGCGCTGACCAAGCAGGGCATGACGATCCGAACGTCGACCGGCGTTCAGAAGATCGAGACGACGCCCAAGGGGATCAAGGCCGAGATCAAGGACAAGGACGGCAAGGTCACGACCGAGGAATATAGCCACGTCATCGTCGCGGTCGGCATCGTGCCCAACACCGAGAATATCGGCCTGGAAGGGCTGGGCGTGAAGACCGAGCGCGGCCACATCCTGATCGACGGCAATTGCCGGACCAATGTTGAGGGCATCTATGCGATCGGCGACGTTGCCGGCGCGCCCTGGCTGGCACACAAGGCGATGCACGAGGCGGTAATCGCCGCCGAGACGATCGCGGGCCAGCATCCACATGCGATGGATGTCCGCAACATTCCGGGCTGCACCTATTGCCGCCCGCAGGTTGCATCGGTCGGGCTGACCGAGGCGAAGGCGCTGGAGGCCGGCTACAAGGTCAAGGTGGGCAAATTCCCCTTCATCGGCAATGGCAAGGCGATCGCCATGGGTGAGGTCGAGGGTTTCGTGAAGACGGTGTTCGACGAGGCCACCGGCGAATTGCTCGGTGCGCATATGGTCGGCGCCGAAGTCACCGAGATGATCCAGGGCTATACGATCGGCAAGACGCTTGAGACGACCGAGGCCGAGTTGATCGGCACGGTATTCCCGCATCCGACGATCAGTGAAGCGATGCACGAAAGCGTGCTCGCGGCGTTCGGGCGCACGCTGCATATGTGAGTTCGAAAGACGCCTCAGAGAATTGAGGCCCTTTGCTCTCTATTTGTTCTTAACGTTCACCCTGTATTCGCCAGAGCTGTGCGGTAGGGGATATACCGTCCCCCTTTCCTTCGGGAAGAAATGCCAGTCATAAATGCGTTATGTCGTTCGTCGACGTTGGTCGGCGGTTCGCCGACGACACCGTGCGTATCCGCGGTCGCACGCTTAACCTTCGCGCCGGTAAAGGCGTCATCAAGGGAGGCGGCTTTGGGTTTGGGAAAGTTACTCATATTGGGCGCGACGGCCTTGTCGGCCTTATATGCCCAGGACGTACTTGCCTGTGAGATGCGCCCGAAGGCAAAGCCCGTTGCCGATGTCGCGCGCAAATCCGGGATACGGATCGCGGAAGCCGATCGCCGAGCGCAGCGCCCGGCGCCGTCCTATATGCCGATTTTCAGCCGTCGCCTGATCCTGCAATAGCGGTGGGGTCAGCGCGCGGCGAATAGCTCGCGCATCGCGATCCCCAAGGCAATGCCGATGGCTATGCCCATGAGCTGCGATCCATCGCCATAAAAAAGGGACGGACTTTCGCCCGTCCCATTCACCCCTCCCTTGCCCTCTCTGCGGAGGGGCTTGGAAGCTCTATTCGCCGTCACCTTCCTCGACATCCAGCGCGACGAGTTGCGGCACCGGACGGAGGCTGCGGTTAAGGGTGAAGCCTGAGCTGGACAGCAGCGCCGCCATATCTTCGGTGCCGCCGTTGCGGCGGATATCGAGCGCCGTGAAGCCGGTGTTGAGCAGGCTGGTGATGTCGCGGTCGCGCTGCCAGCCGGATGGCGAGCCGAGCACCACCGCGATCAGCCGGCGGCCATCACGGACCGCCGAGGCGGTGAGGGTGAAGCCGCTGTCGTTGGTGAAGCCGGTCTTGATCCCGTCGAGCCCGCGCACCACGCCGAGTAGCTTGTTGTGATTGGCGAGGCGCAGCTTGCCATAGCTGTAGCTCTGTTCGGAGAAGCAGCGATAGTGATTGGGGTGATTGCGGATCATCGCGGCGGAGAGGATCGCGATGTCCTGCGCCGAGGTGAAATGCGCCGGATCGGGCAGGCCGCTGGCATTGGCGAAGACCGTCTGGCGCATGCCGAGCTGACGAGCCTTTGCGGTCATCAGCCGGGCGAAATTGGTCTCGCTGCCTGCGACCTTTTCGGCAAGCGCCACCGAGATGTCATTGGCGGACTTTACCGCGACGACGCTAATGGCCTCTTCGACCGAAAGCGACTGGCCAATGCCAAGGCCAAGCTTGGACGGGCGTTGTGCGACCGCCCGGGACGACATGACGACGCGGTCGTCGAGCCGTAGCCGGCCGGCGTCGAGCGCATCGAAGACGATGTAGAGGGTCATCACCTTGGTGATCGACGCAGGATGGCGGATCGCGGTCGCCTGCTCGGCATAGAGGATCTCGCCGGTGTCTGCGTCCATTAGCACCGTAGCGAAGCGTGGTCCGCCGAGTGGGCTGGCCGCGCCGGCCATCGCCAAGGGCGCAAACAAAGCTGCCATCGCGATCGTCACGCAGGTCAGCCAGCGTCTCAAAACAAATCCACTCACTATCCAGTCCCCTCTTTTATTGACCAGATAGGATTGAATCTAAAGCATTTTTAGGAAGCGCAACAGTCGTCCTGACAAGGCCGATCATGCGCTTCGACTCATTTTAAGCACGATCGACCTTGTCGGCGTACAGCAGCCGGCCCGGCCCGAGCCGTGCCATCACCTGTGCAAGATCGGTCTCGCCGAACGCGAAACAGCCTTCCGAGCGGCCCAGTTTGCCGTGCTGGGCGATCATGTTCCGCTCGGCATACCAGGCGCCGTGGATTACGACCGCGCGCGGGCGGGCGTTGCTGTTGGTCTGGTCAAGGCCGTCGATCCGGCGCGAGCGGCCATGCTGGCCGACATATTCCTCGGCGGTCACATAGGCGCCGCTCGACGAAGCGGCAGAACCCATCGTGTTCGAGAATTTCTGCAGCCAGCCAGTGTGGCCCGGATCCGATCCACGACCATGCGCCACAAGGAGGCTGTTGACCCGGCCAGAAGCGACATCGAGCAGGTGGAAGCGGGGAGCCGAGGAGGGATCGTCGAAATCGCAGATGCCGATGACGTCGCGATTCCTGATCTGGCCAACATGGCGGCTCATCGCCGCGAGCGCCCGTGCCCGCACTTCGGGGCGGAGCTTCGCGGCGGGCAGCAGCTTGGCCGCCACTGCAGTGCCGCTTGTCGCCAATGCCAATCCACCGAAAATGGCCGAACCTAACAATCCGCGCCGGCTCACCGGCGTGTCGATCAAATTCTGCAAAGTGCCTCACCCGCTCTTACGCTAACAAGAGCCTCTTCTTATCAGAGCGGGTTTACTATTTCATTCGTGGAGTGGACGTTTGTTCCTCTTGCCAGGCGCTCCGGGCGTTTTCGGTGCACGGTTCATCGCGCCCATGCGACTTTAGTCGACATCCCTTGCATAATGCCGGTTTCCGGCGCGCCGGTTATCGGGCGGCCATCGTCACCCCGCCGGCGCCAGGGCGGCCGATTTGCGAAAGAAGCGCCTGATCGCGTTGATAGGGATCGCCAAGATAGCGGATCGTGCCGTCGGGCTGGGCCTCGGCCGTGAAATAGACGATATAGACGGGCACGCTCTTTTCCAGCTGCAGCACCCTGGTCTTGACCGGGCCGGCGAGGGCATCGTCCAATTCGCCGCCGCCATGGAGCAGCGCCGCGAGTTCCTCGATGTTCTGAACACGAACGCAGCCATGGCTAAGGGCGCGATCCGTCCGGCCGAACGCGGCCTTCTGCGGCGTGTCGTGCAGATAGATCGCATGTGCGTTGGGCATGTCGATCTTGATCCGCCCAAGCGCGTTGCGCGGGCCCGGGGCCTGTCGAACGGTCACGCCGCCATCGGCGCGGCGCGTCACGCTATAGCCCTTGCCCTGCCAGCGGCCCTCCTTGAGTACGCTCGGCGGTAGCGTCCAACTGGGGTTGGCGACGACAGACTGGGCGTGGAGCGCAAGTTGCGGGGTTGGAGTCTTCGGCGCGCCGACAACGACATTGAAGCTGGCTTCCTCGACCCCGCCGTTCATCAACTCGAGGCGATAGCTCGGCACATTCACATAGATGTACCGATCACCCAGATCGCGTGGCATCCAGCGCCAGCGCTCGAGATTGGCGCGCAGCTGCTCCCGAGTGGTCGTATCGGCGGGGCTGGTCGCCACATAGGCGGCCTTCAATGCGCGGTATTGCCTGTGGTCGGGCAACAGGCCGCGTATCCACGAGCCCAGCTTGTCGCGATCCAGCGCATCCTGCAGACCCTGCGCCAGGCTGTTTGCGTCGGCGGCGGGCGTCATATGCCAGTCGAGCGCCTCCTTGTCTTCGATCCGGCCATCCGCATAGTCATGGGCGAGGCTAAGCGCAGCGGCGGTCGCGAGGGTGTCGAGCGCGGGGCCGTTGCCGCCGGCGTCGACCGCTGCGCGCAGTTCGGCGAGCCGATAGTCCCGGGGATTGAGACCTTCCTGTTCGGACTCCTCGATCAGGTTCACCAGCTTGCGCGCCTCGCCGATCGACCAGCGCCCCTGTTGCTCGGCAATCGCCGATTCGGCGGAAATATCAGTCGAAATCTCGGCGGGCGCGGCGCCATTGAAAGTGAAGGCCGCGACGGCGATCAGGGGAAGGCTGGCGATCCAGTGCCGTAGCCGGGGCTTCGTCCGAGTACGCCGCGCGAAAGCGCTGCTATAGGTGCTGGGGATAGGATCGGAGTTGGCGCGGTACTCAGTCATCGTGACCCTCCCTGGTCGACGATGCTGAAACGGCTGGAAAGTCCCGTCGATCCATCGACAGGGCGCAAATATAGATAATTTCCTTTAGGAACCTTTTTGGCTTTCCGCAAACCAAAAAATGGGCTTGGTGCATTTTCTGCGACGGGGGCGTTTCGATGGAGTATCCAGCGACAAAGGGGTCTCATGACCGAACCGCCTGAAAGCCGACTGGTGCTGTTCGCGGCGCTCGCCGCAAATCTGGGCATTGCGATCGCCAAATTCGTCGCGGCGGCCATCACCGGTTCGTCGGCGATGCTGACCGAGGGCTTCCACTCGGTGGTCGACAGCCTCAATCAATTATTACTGCTCTATGGCCAGAAACGGTCGGAGCGGCCGCCCGATGATCGCCATCCGCTGGGTTATGGCCGGGAGCTCTATTTCTGGAGCTTCGTCGTCGCGATTCTGATTTTCGCGACTGGCGCGGGTCTGTCGATCTACGAGGGCATCCTCCACATCAGGAATCCCGATCCGATCCGATCGCCGCTGATCAACTATGTGGTGCTGGCGATCGCGTTGGTACTGGAAGGGGCAAGCTGGCTGCTTGCGGTGCGCGAGTTCAGCAATGCGCGCGGCGAACTTGGCTGGTGGACGGCGATCCACCGATCGAAGGATCCCCCGAGCTTCATCGTCCTGTTCGAGGATTCGGCGGCGATGTTCGGCCTGCTGGTGGCCGGCGTGGGCATCACTCTCAGCCTGCACACCGGCGACCCGCGTTGGGACGGCGTCGCGTCGATCGTCATAGGCGTCGCGCTGGCCGGCGTTGCGCTGGCGCTGGCGCGGGAATCGAAGGGGCTGCTGATCGGCGAGGCGGCCGATCCGGCGCTGGAGGCTGCGGTGCGCGCGGCGATAGATCGTCGGCCCGAGGTCAGCGGAGTCAACGAGATCACCACCATCCATATCGGTCCGCGCAACATCTTCCTCGGGCTCTCGGTCGATTTCGTCGATCAGGTCCCGGTCGGGCGGATCGAGGCAATGATCGCCGAAGCCGAGACGGAGTTGCGCGAGCGCTGGCCGTCTATCCGGGCCATTTATATCAAGCCTCAATCCGCGGGCTGGCCGGAAGACCATGACCGCCGCGACTAGCATCTATCGCTGGCAGGGTGCGGTCGAACGCGCCAAGCATGTCCTCCACATCAAGACGCACCCGCTGCTCGCCCTGCCGGTCGAGCAGCGGGTGCGGGCGCTTCACAGCCAGGACTCCCCGAGGTGCTGGTGCTGCGGGCGATGGGGGGGCAATATTCCGCCTGGGTCGACGCCGAAATCGGAGCCCGAGACTCGGTAGCGGCGAGTGGCGTATCGGGCGCTGCTTCGTCCTGTCTTTGCAAGGGAGCGGCGAATTGCGGCGGTTCCGGCGGTTGACCCGATCCGACTCCTTCTCTATAGGCGCGCCCTGCTCAGGACCGGCTTAGCCGTATCTGGGCAAGCTTGAACATTGCTGATGCGTGTGAAGGCCTGGGGGGTCGAATATGACCGCCGGGGCTTTCGTGCATTCCCGGATGACCTGATTTATCGGGTTTTCGGGAAGGCAAGTTGGGCATTAGTAAAGTAACTCTCTTAGAGGTGAAGGGCTTCATGCCAACGATCAACCAGCTGATCCGCAAGGGTCGCGAGCCGCAGAAGGCCAAGTCCAAGGTCCCTGCGATGGAAAAGAACCCGCAGAAGCGTGGTGTTTGCACCCGCGTCTATACGACGACCCCGAAAAAGCCGAACTCGGCGCTGCGCAAGGTGGCCAAGGTCCGCCTGACGAACAGCCGCGAAGTGATCAGCTACATCCCCGGTGAAGGTCACAATCTTCAGGAGCACTCGGTTGTCCTGATCCGTGGCGGCCGTGTGCGCGACCTTCCCGGTGTGCGCTACCATGTGCTCCGCGGCGTGCTCGACACGCAGGGTGTGAAGGACCGCAAGCAGAGCCGTTCGAAGTACGGCGCCAAGCGTCCTAAGTAAGAGGTAGATCGAAATGGCTCGTCGTCGTCGTCCCGAAAAGCGCGAAATCCTTCCGGATCCCAAGTTCGGAGATATCGTGCTCACCAAATTCATGAACAGCGTCATGCTCGACGGAAAGAAGTCCGTCGCCGAAGGCATCGTCTATGGCGCGTTCGAAACTATCGAAACCCGTGCCAAGCGCGAGCCGCTCGGTGTGTTTCATGATGCACTCAACAATGTGAAGCCGGGCATCGAAGTTCGCAGCCGCCGCGTCGGCGGTGCGACCTATCAGGTTCCGGTCGAAGTCCGCACGGAGCGCTCGCAGGCGCTCGCCATTCGTTGGCTGATCTCGGCCGCGCGTGCACGTTCGGAGCACACGATGGCCGGCCGTCTGTCGGGCGAACTGATGGATGCCGCGAACAATCGCGGTAACGCCGTCAAGAAGCGCGAAGACACGCACCGCATGGCGGAAGCGAACCGCGCCTTCTCGCACTACCGCTGGTAACAGCACCGCTTATCGAGCCTCACCCCCGGTGGGTGGGGCTCGAAAGTGTAACACTTCGTTCCCATATCGTCGGGGCAGGGCCAAAGCCTTCCCCGACATCGGAGTTTTAAGATCATGGCCCGCAGCCACCCGCTCGACAAGTATCGCAACATCGGCATCATGGCCCACATCGATGCCGGCAAGACGACGACGACCGAGCGCATCCTTTATTATACCGGCAAGTCCTACAAGATCGGCGAGGTCCATGAGGGCACCGCGACCATGGACTGGATGGAGCAGGAGCAGGAGCGCGGGATCACGATCACGTCGGCGGCCACGACCTGTTTCTGGGACGACCACCGGATCAACATCATCGATACTCCCGGCCACGTCGATTTCACGATCGAAGTCGAGCGTTCGCTGCGCGTCCTCGACGGCGCGGTCGCATGCTTTGACGGCGTTGCCGGCGTCGAGCCGCAGTCCGAGACCGTCTGGCGCCAGGCCGAGAAGTACAAGGTCCCGCGGATGTGCTTCGTCAACAAGCTCGACCGCACCGGCGCCAGCTTCGAGCGTTGCGTCGAAATGATCAAGGATCGCCTGGGCGCCCGCCCGGCCGTTCTTTATCTTCCGATCGGCATCGAAGGCGGCTTCAAGGGCCTTGTCGATCTGGTTGAGAATCGCGCGATTATCTGGCTCGAAGAGTCGCTCGGCGCGAAGTTCGAATATCAGGAAATTCCTGACGATCTGAAGGGCGCTGCGGCAACGGCGCGGTCCGAGTTGATCGAAATGGCGGTCGAGCAGGACGACCACGTCATGGAGGCCTATCTCGAAGGCGATGAGCCCGACGCCGCGACCCTGAAGAAGCTGATCCGCAAGGGCACGCTCAACTTCTCGTTCGTTCCGGTCCTCTGCGGTTCGGCGTTCAAGAACAAGGGCGTGCAGCCGCTGCTCGACGGCGTCATCGACTATCTGCCGAGCCCACTGGACATTCCGCCGGTCGAAGGCCTCAAGCTCGACGGCGTCACGCCCGAGACGCGTCCGGCTACCGACGAAGCGCCGATGTCGGCGCTCGCGTTCAAGATCATGAACGATCCGTTCGTCGGCACGCTCACCTTCGCCCGCATCTACTCGGGCAAGATGGACGCCGCGACGACCGTTCTGAACTCGGTCAAGGACAAGAAGGAAAAGGTTGGCCGCATGCTGCTGATGCATGCGAACAGCCGCGAAGACATCCAGGAAGCCTATGCGGGCGACATCGTCGCGCTGGCGGGCCTCAAGGACACCACCACGGGTGACACGCTCTGCGCGCAGAACGCCCCGATCATCCTGGAGCGGATGGAGTTCCCCGATCCGGTGATCGAGCTTTCCGTCGAGCCAAAGACCAAGGCCGACCAAGAGAAGATGGGCATCGCCCTGAATCGCCTCGCTCGCGAAGATCCGTCGTTCCGCGTTTCGTCGGATGCCGAATCGGGCCAGACGATCATCAAGGGGATGGGTGAGCTTCACCTCGAAATCCTCGTCGATCGCATGAAGCGCGAGTTCAAGGTCGAAGCGAACATCGGCGCGCCGCAGGTCGCCTATCGCGAATCGATCGGCCGCAAAGTCGACGTCGACTATACGCACAAGAAGCAGTCGGGCGGTTCGGGTCAGTTCGGCCGGATCAAGTTCACCGTGGAGCCGGGCGAGCGCGGCCAGGGCGTCATCTTCAAGGATGAGGTCAAGGGCGGCAATATTCCCAAGGAATATATCCCGTCGGTCGAAAAGGGCATCCGCGAGATCGCGGCATCGGGTTCGCTGATCGGTTTCCCGATCATCGATTTCACCGCGACGCTGTATGACGGCGCCTATCATGACGTTGACTCGTCGGCGCTGGCGTTCGAAATCACCGGCCGTGGCGGTATGCGCGAAGCGGCCCAGAAGTCGGGCATCAAGCTGCTCGAGCCGATCATGAAGGTCGAAGTCGTCACCCCCGAGGATTATCTCGGCGACGTCATCGGCGACATGAACAGCCGCCGTGGCCAGATCCAGGGCACGGACAGCCGGGGCAATGCCCAGGTCGTCGAGGCGCAGGTGCCGCTGGCCAACATGTTTGGCTACGTCAACCAGCTGCGTTCGTTCACTCAGGGACGCGCGCAGTACACGATGCAGTTCTCGCATTATGAGGAAGTGCCGGCGAATGTGGCCGAAGAGGTCAAGGCAAAGCTGGCATAATCCGAAATTTGTAGTTATGGGCGCGTCCGCATCGGGCGGCGCGTCCGGCAATTGATTCGAAGAAAAGAGGCGAAAAATGGCTAAGGCTAAGTTTGAGCGGACCAAGCCGCACTGCAACATCGGCACCATCGGACACGTCGACCATGGCAAGACGTCGCTCACGGCTGCCATCACGAAGGTGCTCGCCGAGACCGGCGGCGCGACCTTCACCAGCTACGACAACATCGACAAGGCTCCTGAAGAGCGCGAGCGCGGCATCACCATCTCGACCGCGCACGTCGAGTATGAGACCGAAGCGCGCCACTATGCGCACGTCGATTGCCCGGGCCACGCCGATTATGTGAAGAACATGATCACCGGCGCCGCACAGATGGACGGCGGCATTCTCGTCGTTTCGGCCACCGACGGCCCGATGCCGCAGACCCGCGAGCACATCCTGCTCGCCCGTCAGGTTGGCGTGCCGCAGCTCGTCGTGTTCATGAACAAGGTCGATCTGGTCGACGACGCCGAGATCCTTGAGCTCGTCGAGCTCGAGATTCGCGAGCTGCTCTCGTCCTACGACTTCGACGGCGACAACATCCCCGTCATCGCGGGTTCGGCGGTCTGCGCCCTGAACGGCACCAAGCCGGAGATCGGCCATGACGCCGTTCTGAAGCTGATGGCCGCAGTGGACTCGTTCATCCCGCAGCCCGAGCGTCCGCTCGACAAGCCGTTCCTGATGCCGATCGAAGACGTGTTCTCGATCTCGGGTCGCGGCACCGTCGTCACCGGCCGTGTCGAGACCGGCATCGTCAAGGTTGGCGAGGAAGTCGAGATCGTCGGCATCAAGGACACCCGCAAGACCGTGGTGACCGGCGTCGAAATGTTCCGCAAGCTGCTCGATCAGGGCCAGGCTGGCGACAACATCGGCGCGCTGATTCGCGGCGTCGGCCGTGAAGAGGTCGAGCGTGGTCAGGTTCTTTGCAAGCCGGGCTCGATCAAGCCGCACACTGACTTCTCGTCGGAAGTCTACGTCCTGTCGAAGGAAGAGGGTGGCCGTCACACGCCGTTCTTTGCGAACTATCGTCCGCAGTTCTACTTCCGTACGACCGACGTGACCGGCACCGTCGAGCTGCCAGAGGGCACCGAGATGGTCATGCCCGGCGACAACATCAAGCTTGGCGTCAAGCTCATTGCCCCGATCGCCATGGAAGAGGGCCTGCGCTTCTCGATCCGTGAAGGTGGCCGCACCGTCGGCGCCGGGGTTGTCAGCTCGATCTCGAAGTAATATAGGGCGGCACCGCTCGGCTCCTTAAGGAGTCGGGCGGTGCGCTTTTTAAACAATATTTTGCCTCGGTCATGAGGTGAGGGCGACCCCCGGGGTCGCCTTATCTTTGGCCAGGCGCGGCTCTTTCGCATCGGTGAGACCATGGAAACGCAGAATATTCGTATTCGTCTGAAGGCTTTTGATCATCGTGTGCTCGATCAGGCTACCGGCGACATCGCAGACACCGCCCGCCGTACCGGCGCTCTCATCCGTGGTCCTATCCCGTTGCCGACCCGCATCGAGAAGTTCACCGTGAACCGGGGCCCGCACATCGACAAGAAGTCGCGCGAGCAGTTCGAGGTTCGCACCTACAAGCGGCTGCTGGACATCGTGCAGCCCACCCCGCAGACCGTCGACGCTCTCATGAAGCTCGATCTCGCCGCGGGTGTTGATGTCGAGATCAAACTGGCCTAAGAGGCCGGCTCCGCGCGGGATCGAATCGGTCCCGCGCTCGTCGTTTCTCTCCCTTCGGATTGAGAAGCGACGGAAAGAGTAGGGATACCGACCGGCCCGATCTTCGGATAGGTGCCGGTGCTCTGGTCCCCGCCTTTTCGCAGTAATGCGAAAAAACCGAGCCCAGGCGGGGGCTATCGTACATTGGGCTGGAAGCTTCGGTTCGGACCGGAGCTTTTTTCGTTGGCACGCTCGCCGCTAACGCGAGCCTCTGTTGTGGAAGGAACGGATCATGCGCACTGGCGTGATCGCTAAGAAGATGGGGATGACCCGCCTGTTCCAGGATGATGGCCGGCACGTGCCGGTTACCGTCCTGCAGCTGGAAAATGTCCAGGTCGTGGCTCGCCGCGAACAGGACCGTGACGGCTATGTCGCGGTTCAGCTCGGCGCCGGCACGGCAAAGGCAAAGAATGTTTCGAAGCCGGAGCGCGGCCATTTCGGCAAGGCCGAAGTGGAGCCCAAGGCTTTCGTCGCCGAGTTCCGCGTGTCGGAAGACGGCCTGCTCGACGTTGGAGCGGAAATCTCCGCCGACCATTATGTCGCAGGCCAGTTCGTCGACATCCAGGGCAGCACCCAGGGTAAGGGCTTTCAGGGCGGCATGAAGCGTTGGGGCTTCGGCGGTTTGCGCGCTACCCACGGTGTCTCGGTCTCGCATCGCTCGCTCGGTTCGACCGGTCAGCGCCAGGATCCGGGCAAGGTCTTCAAGAACAAGAAGATGGCCGGTCACATGGGCGCCAAGAACCGCACCCAGCAGAATCTCGAGATCGTCCAGACCGACGCCGAGCGCGGCCTTCTCTTCGTCAAGGGTTCGGTCCCGGGCTCGAAGGGCGGCTGGCTCCTCGTCAAGGACTCGGTCAAGATCGCCGCACCCCAGGGTACGCCGTTCCCGGCCGGCCTGAAGTCGGTGGCCAACAGCAACAATGCGCCTGCCGAGACGCCTGCGGAAGTGACCGCGGCGCCTGAAGCGGCCGAAGGCCAGGAGGGCTGATCATGAAGGTCAAGGTTCAGACCCTCGACGCCAAGGCATCGGGCGACATCGAGCTCAACGACGAGATCTTCGCCGTGGAGCCCCGCGCAGACATCCTGCACCGTGTTGTCACCTGGCAGCTCGAGAAGCGTCGCGGCACCGCTCGCGGTGCTCGTGAGCGCTCGGACGTCGCGCGCACCGGTAAGAAGTTCGGTCGCCAGAAGGGCGGCGGTACGGCGCGTCACGGCGACCGCCGCGCTCCAAACTTCATCGGCGGCGGTAAGGCTCATGGTCCCCGCGTCCGCGACTTCAATCCATCGCTGAACAAGAAGGTTCGTGCGCTTGGCCTGAAGATGGCGCTGTCGTCGAAGGCCAAGGACGGAAAGCTGCTCATCCTCGACACGCTGACCGTCAAGGAGTCCAAGACCAAGTCGCTGCTCGCGCAGATCGGCAAGCTTGGCTTCGGCAACACCACCCTCGTGATCGATGGCGACATGGTCGACAACGGTTTCGCGCTGGCGTCTTCGAACATTCCGAAGCTCAACGTGATGCCTGCCGTCGGCGCGAACGTGTACGACATCCTGAAGCATGAAACGCTGGTGCTGACGCGCGCCGCGATCGAAAAGCTGGAGGCGCGCTTCAATGGCTAAGAAGGAAGGCGTGGTGGACAACCGCCACTATGACGTGGTGCTCAAGCCCCACATCACCGAAAAGACGACGCTGCTTTCGGAGCATAACGCCGTTGTTTTCCAGGTTGCCGGCGATGCCAGCAAGCCGGAGATCAAGGCCGCTGTCGAAGCGCTCTTCAATGTCAAGGTGACGGGCGTGAACACGATCGTCGCCAAGGGCAAGACGAAGCGCTGGAAGGGTACGCCCTACAAGCGCTCCGACGTGAAGAAAGCGATCGTGACGCTGGCCGAAGGCCAGTCCATCGACGTTACGACGGGAATCTGAGGCCATGGCGCTCAAGCATTATAACCCGACGAGCCCGGCCCGCCGCGGCCTGATCCTCGTCGACAAGTCCGCACTGCACAAGGGCAAGCCCGTCAAGGCGCTGACCGAAGGCAAGCGCAAGTCGGGTGGCCGCAACAACATGGGCCACGCGACCGCGCGTGGCATCGCGGGCGGTCACAAGCAGAAGTATCGGATCATCGATTTCAAGCGCCGGAAGTGGGATCAGCCCGCGACCGTCGAGCATCTCGAATATGACCCGAACCGCTCGGCGTTCATTGCGTTGGTGAAGTATGAGGACGGCGAGCTCGCCTACATCATCGCACCGCAGCGTCTGACCACCGGCGACGTGGTCGTCGCTGCGAAGAAGACCGACACCAAGCCGGGCAACGCGATGGAAATCGGCCAGGCTCCGGTCGGCACGATCGTCCACAACGTCGAGATGAAGCCCGGCAAGGGCGGTCAGATCGCACGTGCGGCGGGCACCTATGTGCAGATCGTCGGCCGCGACAAGGGCATGGTGATGGTTCGCCTGAACTCGGGCGAGCAGCGCTACATCCGGTCGGACTGCATGTGCACGGTCGGCGCGGTGTCGAACCCCGACAACGCCAACCAGAACCTTGCGAAGGCCGGTCGCAACCGCTGGCTGGGCAAGCGTCCGCTGACTCGCGGCGTCGCCAAGAACCCGGTCGACCATCCCCATGGCGGTGGTGAAGGCCGGACCTCGGGTGGCCGTCATCCGGTTACTCCGTGGGGTAAGCCGACCAAGGGTGCGCGTACGCGTCACAACAAGTCGACCGACAAGTTCATCATCCGTTCGCGTCACGCGAAGAAGAAGAGGTAATCCATGGCCCGTTCCGTTTGGAAAGGTCCGTTCGTCGATCTTCACCTTCTCAGGAAGGCGGAAGGCGCTCAGGACAGCGGCGCTCGCGCCCCGATCAAGACCTGGTCGCGTCGCTCGACCATCCTGCCGCAGTTCGTTGGGCTCACGTTCAACGTCTATAACGGCCGGAAGTTCGTGCCTGTCTCGGTCAACGAGGACATGGTCGGTCACAAGCTGGGCGAGTTCGCGCCGACGCGCTACTTCCCCGGTCATGCCGATAAGAAGGGTAAGCGCTGATGTCGAAGTCCGCATCCCCGCGCAAGGTCGGTGAGAAGGAGGCTCTTGCGGTCGCCACCACCGTCCGCGGCAGCCCGCAGAAGCTCAATCTCGTCGCGGCCCTGATCCGTGGCAAGAAGGCCGGCGACGCGCTCAACATCCTGACCTTCTCCAAGAAGGGCATGGCTATTGACGTTCGCAAGGTGCTCGCCTCGGCGATCGCCAATGCCGAGAACAACCACAATCTCGACGTCGACGCGCTCGTCGTGAAGGAAGCTTCGGTCGGCAAGTCGATCGTCATGAAGCGCTTCGCTACCCGCGGCCGCGGCAAGTCGACCCGCATCATCAAGCCGTTCGCGCGTCTTCGTGTCGTCGTGCGCGAGCAGCAGGAAGAGGCTGAATAATATGGGTCAGAAGTCCAACCCGATTGGTATGCGGTTGCAGATCAACCGCACCTGGGACAGCCGCTGGTACGCCGACGGCGCCGACTATGGTCGTCTGCTGCTCGAGGATCTCAAGATCCGGAAGCACATCATGAAGGCGATCCCGCAGGCCGCGATCTCCAAGGTCGTGATCGAGCGTCCCGCCAAGCTGTGCCGCATCTCGGTCTATGCTGCCCGTCCCGGTGTGATCATCGGCAAGAAGGGCGCGGACATCGAAAAGCTGCGCCGCGCGCTCGGCAAGATGACCTCGTCGGAAGTCTCGCTGAACATCGTCGAAATCCGCAAGCCCGAGATCGACTCGAAGCTCGTGGCCCAGGGCGTCGCCGATCAGCTCGAGCGTCGCATCGCCTTCCGCCGCGCCATGAAGCGCGCGGTGCAGTCGGCGCTGCGTCTCGGCGCAGAGGGCATCCGGATCACCTGCGCCGGCCGTCTCGGCGGCGCGGAGATCGCGCGGACCGAATGGTATCGCGAGGGCCGGGTGCCGCTGCATACGCTGCGTGCCAATGTCGACTATGCCGAAGCCGAAGCCCACACCGCCTATGGCGTGTGCGGTATCAAGGTCTGGATCTTCAAGGGTGAAATCCTTGGTCACGATCCGATGGCCCAGGACCGGCTCATGATGGAAGCTCAGACGTCGGGGGTCCGGCCGGCGCGATAAGGGGTTCCCCCTTATCAGCGTCGCCTGATCGACCGGACAATCGGTGTCAGAAGGCGATAAGAAATGCTGCAACCAAAGCGCACTAAATACCGCAAGGCTCACAAGGGCCGCATCCATGGCAACGCGCCCGGTGGCGCGACGCTGAACTTCGGTTCGTTCGGCCTCAAGGCCCTCGAGCCGGACCGGATCACCGCACGCCAGATCGAAGCGGCTCGCCGCGCGATCACGCGTCACATCAAGCGCCAGGGCCGCTTGTGGATCCGCATCTTCCCGGACGTTCCGGTCTCGTCGAAGCCTGCCGAAGTCCGCATGGGCTCGGGTAAGGGTTCGCCGGAGTTCTGGGCCGCCCGCGTCAAGCCCGGCCGTATCCTGTTTGAACTGGACGGCGTGCCCGGGCCGCTTGCCCGCGTCGCCTTCGAGCGCGCGATGGAGAAGCTCCCGATCAAGACCAAGGTGGTCGCCCGCTTCGGCGAGTCCATCTACGAGGACGCATAAGATGGCGAAGATTGCCGATCTCACTGCCAAGACCGACGATCAGCTTTCCCAGGATCTGGGCGAGCTGAAGCGTGAGCAGTTCAACCTGCGTTTCCAGGCTGCGACCAACCAGCTTGAGAAGCCTAGCCGCGTGCGTGAGGTCCGTCGGACCATTGCGCAGATCAAGACCCTGCAGACGCAGCGCTCCGCTGCGGCCGCGAAGTAAGGAGGCCTAGCCATGCCGAAGCGCGTGCTGACCGGAACGGTGGTCTCCGACAAGACCGACAAGACCGTGGTGGTGAAGGTCGAACGTCGCGTGAAGCACGCGATGTACGGCAAGATCATCAAGCGGTCGAAGAAGTATCACGCCCACGACGAGACTAACCAGTATCGCGAGGGTGAGACGGTGCGCATCGAAGAGACCGCGCCGATTTCGAAGCTGAAGTCGTGGAAGGTAGTCGAGCGGGTTGATACCCACGCGACGCCTAACCACGCCTGATTACGGAAGGGTCTGAACAATGATCCAGATGCAGACGAACCTCGACGTTGCTGACAACAGCGGCGCCAAGAGGGTGCAGTGCATCAAGGTGCTGGGCGGTTCCAAGCGCCGTTTCGCGACCGTGGGCGACATCATCGTCGTCTCGATCAAGGAAGCGGCTCCGCGCGGCAAGGTCAAGAAGGGTGACGTGCATCGCGCGGTCATCGTGCGCACCGCCAAGGACATTCATCGTCCCGACGGTTCGACGATCCGCTTCGATGGCAACGCCGCCGTCCTGATCAACAAGAACAGCGGCGAGCCAATCGGCACCCGCATCTTCGGCCCGGTTGTCCGCGAGCTCCGTGCCAAGAACCACATGAAGATCATCTCGCTCGCGCCTGAGGTGCTGTAATGTCCGCGCTGAAGATCAAGAAGGGCGATCGCGTTGTAGTCCTGTCCGGCAAGGACAAGGGCAAGACCGGCGAAGTCACCAAGTCCTTCCCGAAGGACGCCAAGGTGATCGTGTCGGGCGTCAATGTCTCGACCCGCCACCGCAAGGCGAGCCAGACGAACCCGCAGGGCGGCCTCGAGCGCATCGAAGCGCCGATGCATGTCTCCAAGGTCGCGATCGCGACCAAGGACGGCAAGCCTTCGCGCATTCGTTTCGAGGTGAAGGACGGCAAGAAGGTCCGCGTCGCGGTCAAGACCGGGGAGACGATCAATGGCTGATGCCTACATCCCGCGCTTCAAGTCGCTGTATGATGACAAGATCATCGCCGCGATGACCGAGAAGTTCGGCTACAAGAACGTCATGGAAGTGCCGAAGATCACCAAGATTGTCCTGAACATGGGCGTTGGTGAGGCGACCCAGGACAAGAAGAAGGTCGAGAAGGCCGCGCAGGAAATGACGCGGATCGCGGGCCAGAAGTCCGTGATCACCAAGGCGAAGAAGTCGATCGCGCAGTTCAAGCTGCGTGAAGGCATGCCGATTGGCGCGAAGGTCACTCTCCGCCGCGAGCGCATGTACGAGTTTCTCGACCGCTTCGTCACGATCGCGCTTCCCCGCGTTCGAGATTTTCGTGGACTGAACCCCAAGTCGTTCGACGGCCGCGGCAACTATGCCACCGGCCTGAAGGAACAGCTGATCTTCCCGGAGATCAGCTATGACTCGGTGGACCAGATCCGCGGCATGGACGTCATCATCGCCACCACGGCGAAGACCGACGATGAAGCGCGCGAGCTGCTTCGTCTTTTCGGCTTCCCCTTCCCGGTGGAAAATCAGGATCAGAAGCAGGCCGCGTAAGCGGTCTGCTTAGAGAAGGAAGAACTTAAGTCATGGCGAAACTGAGTTCGATCAACAAGAACGAGAAGCGCAAGAAGCTGGTCAAGGCTTATGCGGGCAAATATGCGCGTCTGAAGGCGATTGCCGACGATGAAGGCAAGGACGAGACCGAGCGGCTGATCGCTCGCCTCAAGCTGGCCGAGATCCCTCGCAATGCGAATCCGACCCGCGTGCGCAACCGTTGCGAAGTGACGGGCCGTCCCCGCGCTTATTATCGCAAGTTCCGGCTTTGCCGTATTCAGCTGCGTGATCTGGCCAACAAGGGCCTGATCCCCGGCGTTACGAAGTCGAGCTGGTAAGGAAGATAAAGATGGCTCTGACCGATCCCCTGGGTGATTTGCTCACCCGCATCCGCAACGGGCAGCGCGCCCGCAAGGACAGCGTGCTTTCGCCCGCTTCCAAGCTGCGCGCCCGCGTTCTCGACGTGCTTCAGCGCGAAGGCTATATCCGTGGCTATAGCGAGGAAGACCTCGCCGGCCACAATGGCCTGCGCATCGAGCTGAAATATTTCGAAGGGCAGCCTGCGATCCAGCATGTCGCCCGTGTCTCCAAGCCTGGCCGCCGCGTCTATTCGGGTTCGAAAGAACTCCCGCGCGTCCGCAATGGCCTGGGCATCACCATCGTCTCGACGCCAAAGGGTGTTCTGTCCGACGCGGAAGCGCGCGAACAGAATGTCGGCGGCGAGGTTCTCGCGGAGGTCTTCTGATGAGCCGCATTGGTAAGAAGCCAGTCCCCGTTCCCGCAGGCGTCACCGCCGCGATCGAAGGCAAGACGCTTTCGGTCAAGGGTCCGAAGGGCACGCTGACGCTGAGCCTGGCCGACGAGGTCACCTATGCCGTCGAAGACGGCTCGATCTCGGTACAGCCATCGAACGAGACCAAGCGTGCGCGCTCCTTCTGGGGCATGCAGCGGACGCTGGTGCAGAACCTGATCACCGGCGTGACCGAGGGTTATACCAAGACCCTCCAGATCACCGGCGTCGGTTATCGCGCCAACGTTCAGGGCAAGAACCTGAAGCTGCAGCTCGGCTACAGCCATGATGTCGACTTCGCGATCCCGGAAGGGATCACGATCGCGACGCCCGATCAGACCACGATCAATATTTCGGGCATCGACAAGCAGCAGGTTGGCCAGGTTGCCGCCGAAATCCGCCGTTGGCGCAAGCCGGAGCCCTATAAGGGCAAGGGTATCAAATACGCCGGCGAGTATATCTTCCGTAAGGAAGGGAAGAAGAAGTAATGGCCAAGGGTCTCTCTCTCTTCGAACGCCGCCGTCGGCGCGTTCGTACCGCGCTCCGCGCCAAGGGCGGCTTGCGTCCGCGCCTTTCGGTGCATCGTTCGGGCCGTCATATCTATGCTCAGGTCATCGACGACGAGGCCGGCCGCACGGTCGCTTCGGCTTCGACCCTCGAGAAGGATATGAAGGGCAAGACCGGCGCCACCGCCGACGCAGCTGCGTCGGTCGGCAAGGCGGTTGCCGAGCGCGCCAAGAAGGCGGGCGTCACGCAAGTGGTGTTCGATCGTGGCGGCTTCCTGTTCCATGGCCGCGTCAAGGCGCTGGCCGATGCTGCCCGCGAAGGCGGATTGGAGTTCTAAATGGCTGACGAAACCGAAATCCAGGCGGCTGCGCCTGCTGAAGCCATTCCCGGTGCCGAAGGCCAGGGCGAACGTCGTGGTCGTGGCGGCCGTGGCCGTGGCGGTGGCGGCGGCAATGACCGTGGCCCCGGCCGTGGTGGCCGTGACGGCAATCGCGGTCGTCGTGACGATCGCAACAAGGGCGGCGACGATCAGGGCGAAGAACTGATCGAGAAGCTGGTCCACATCAACCGCGTCTCCAAGACGGTGAAGGGCGGCAAGCGCTTCGGCTTCGCGGCGCTGGTCGTCGTGGGCGACGGCAAGGGCCGTGTCGGCTTCGGCCATGGCAAGGCGCGCGAAGTGCCGGAGGCGATCTCCAAGGCGACCGCCGCCGCCAAGAAGGCGATGGTCCGCGTGCCGCTGCGCGAGGGCCGGACGCTGCATCATGACGGCAAGGGCCATTTCGGCGCTGGCCGCGTGACGGTCCGCACCGCGCCTCCGGGCACCGGCATCATCGCCGGCGGTCCGATGCGCGCGATCTTCGAGAGCCTCGGCGTCCATGACGTCGTGACCAAGTCGGTCGGCACCTCGAACCCCTACAACATGATCCGGGCGACTTTCGAAGCGCTCGGCGAACAGACTTCGCCGAAGTCGGTTTCGCAGCGTCGTGGCAAGAAGATCGCCGACCTGCTGGGTCGTGGCGGCGCTTCCGCTCCGGTCGCTGAGGCCGAAGCGGCGGCGATTACGGAGTAATCGACATGGCTGCCAAGACCATCAAGGTGACCCAGACGGGTTCGCCGATCCGCCGTCCCACCGACCAGCGTGCAACGCTGATCGGCCTCGGCCTCAACAAGCTGCATCGTACCCGCGAGCTTCAGGACACGCCGGCTGTGCGTGGCATGATCGCCAAGGTGCAGCACATGGTGAAGGTCGAGGATTAATCCTCGACCGGATCAGCCGGCTCTCGGGGCTGGCAAAAAGACGCGAAGGGGGCTAATGGCCCCCTTCCTCTATTCAGCGCGAACATAGCGAAAGCGAGTGCACGAACATGAAACTCAACGATCTCCGCGATAATGCAGGCGCCCGTAAGGGCCGGGTCCGTGTCGGACGCGGTATCGGCTCAGGCCTGGGCAAGACCGGCGGCCGCGGCCAGAAGGGCCAGAAGAGCCGCTCGGGCGTCTCGATCAAGGGCTTCGAAGGCGGTCAGATGCCGCTCCACATGCGGCTGCCGAAGCGCGGCTTCAACAACATCTTCGCCAAGGACTATGCCGAGGTGAACCTCGGTGCGATCCAGAAGCTGGTCGACGCCAAGACGCTCGACGCCAAGGCCCTCATCGATCACGAGGCGCTCAAGGCAGCCGGCGTGGCGCGCGGCGGCAAGGACGGCGTGCGTATTCTCGGCAAGGGCGAGCTCACCGCGAAGCTGTCGTTCAAGGTTGCTGGCATCTCTGCCGGTGCCAAGGCCGCGATCGAGAAGGCCGGCGGTTCGGTCGAAGTGATCGAGGTGGTTCCGGCCGCCGACAAGGCCAAGGCGAAGCATCGCACCGTCCAGAAGGTGCGTGCTGCCGACAAGGAAGCCAAGAAGGCTGCGGCCAAAGCCTGAGCCGCCTCGCATTCGGGCTTAGACAAGCGCGACGCGAACACTATATGAGGCGGCGGCGGGACCGATAAGGTTCGCCGCCGCTTTTATTTCGGGGTCAGAAAACACATGGCATCCGCAGCCGAACAAATGGCCGCCAACATCAACCTGGGCCAGTTCGCCAGGGCGACCGAGCTCAAGAAGCGCCTGTGGTTCACGCTTGGCGCGCTCATCATCTTCCGTCTGTTGAGCCATGTGCCGCTGCCGGGTCTCGACCCGCGCGCGCTGCAGACGCTGTTCGACACGACGCGGGGCGGCGTGCTCGACTTCTTCAACGCCTTTTCGGGCGGTGCGCTTACCCGCATGTCGCTGATTGCGCTCGGCGTGATGCCCTACATCACCGCCTCGATCGTGGTGCAGCTGGCGACCTCGCTGTCGCCGACGCTCGCCGCGATCAAGAAGGAAGGCGAAAGCGGGCGCAAAAAGCTCAACCAGTACACCCGCTATGGCACGGTGCTGCTCACGGCCATCCAGGGCTATTTCATCGCGGTGGGCCTTGAGACCTGGGGTGCGAGTGCGGGGATGGAGGCGGTCGTCGTCGATCCCTATCTTTTCCGCGTCACCACCGTGATCTCGCTGATCGGCGGCACGATGTTCCTGATGTGGCTCGGTGAGCAGATTACCAGCCGCGGCATCGGCAATGGCGTCTCGCTCATCATCATGGCGGGCATCGTATCGCAGCTGCCCACGGCCCTCGCCAATCTGTTCGAGGGCGGCCGCACGGGCTCGCTGTCGGCGTTCTTCATCATCGCGGCGGTCGCCGGCGTGATCCTGCTCGTCGCCGGTATCGTGTTCATGGAGCGTGCCCAGCGCCGCGTGCTGATCCAATACCCCAAGCGGCAGACCGCGCGGGGACATATGCAGGCGGACAAGAGCCACCTGCCGCTCAAGATCAACACCGCCAATGTGATCCCGCCGATCTTCGCCTCATCGCTGCTGCTTATGCCGCTGACGGTCAGCCAGTTCGCCGGGCAGCGCGTCGCGGGCGAGAGCAGCTGGGGCGATTTCGTCATCGCCATGAATCAGTATCTCCAGCACGGCACCCCACTTTACATGGGGCTCTACGCGGCCGGGATCATCTTCTTCTGCTTCTTCTACACTGCAGTCGTCTTCAACCCGGAAGAGACGGCGGACAATCTGAAGCGCTATGGCGGCTTCATCCCCGGCATCCGGCCGGGCAAGAACACCGCCGATTATCTCGACTATGTGCTGACCCGGATCACCGTGATCGGCGCTGCCTATCTGACCTTCATCTGTCTGGTGCCTGAATATGTCACCGCGCAATATGGTCTGGGCCTTGCCCTCGGCGGCACCAGCCTGTTGATCGTGGTCAACGTGACGATCGATACCGTGACGCAAATCCAGAGCCATCTGCTCGCCCATCAATATGGCGATCTGATCAAGAAGGCCAAACTCAAGGGGGGAACTCGCCGGTGACAAACCTGGGGTTCGTGCGAGGTTTCGCCTCGTGAATATCATATTGTTGGGACCGCCCGGGGCCGGCAAGGGTACGCAAGCGTCGATTCTCGTCACCGAGCGCGGCATGGTGCAGCTCTCGACGGGCGACATGCTGCGTGCCGCGGTCAAGGCAGGCACTCCAATCGGGGTCCAGGCCAAGGCGGTGATGGATGCCGGCGGGCTGGTGTCGGACGAGATCGTCTCCGGTCTGATCGGCGAGAAGCTCGACAGCATGGCGGCGTCGGAAGGTGCTATCTTCGATGGCTATCCACGCACTGAGGCGCAGGCCGTCTCGCTCGATGAGATTCTTGCTGGCCGCGGCCGTACCCTCGCGCATGTCATCGAGCTCGAAGTCGATGAGGATGCGCTCGTCGAGCGGATCACCGGCCGCTACACCTGCGCCAGCTGTGGCGAAGGCTATCACGACACGTTCAAGCAGCCCAAGGCAGCCGGAACCTGCGACAAATGCGGTTCGACCGAGTTCAAGCGCCGGCCCGACGACAATGAGGAAACGGTGCGCACCCGCATGGCCGAGTATCGCGCCAAGACCGCGCCGATCCTGCCGCTCTACGAAGCACGTGGGCTGGTAAAGCGCGTCGATGGCATGGCCGATATGGGCGATGTTTCGGCGGCAATCGCAAAGATCCTCGGAAGCTGATCCGCTATGGCAATCGGCTCTGAGGAGCCGGTTGCTAAAGTCGCTTTGGGTTCGCAACGATTTCGTGCATGTTGCGCGCTGTCATGGAACAGCAACCGGTCAGGCGACGGAGACGGCGGAGGCGGCGTTCATCCAGCGTCGGCCGCGAGAGCGTTGCATGGCTCACCTATTTGTTCAGCCTGGCGCGCCGCGCCTATCACTGGGCGGCGCTTTTCCTGATCGTCGGCATTATCCTGGCATTGGGCCTGGGCGGCCCCAGCTCTCTGCTTGAATCCATATTTCTGTGGTGGGGGCATTGGTAAGCCGCAAGATACGGCGCCGCACCGCCAAAAGATGCATTTGCGACGATATCATTCAAGCAACATGGCGTCGGCGACATAATTGGTTAAATTCTCCCACAAAATCCTGCTGAAAGTCCTTGCTCGCTTGCCCGAATCGCGGGATGCCTCCGATTACGGGCGCCGAGTCTCATGGGGATAGGATTGCGCCTGAGGAGCAGGGGAATTCAATTATGGCCGTTTCTGATCATGTCGACTTGGCGTCGTTCGTCGAGGGTGTGAAAAAGCGCAATCCGGGTCAGCCCGAATTTGCCCAGGCGGTGCAGGAAGTCGCCGAGGATATCTTCGACTTCATCGCCGACAAGGAACAATACCACAAATATCAGATCCTCCGCCGCATCGCGGAGCCCGATCGCGTGATCAGCTTCCGCGTCTGCTGGGAGGACGACAACGGCAACATCCGCGTGCAGCGTGGCTGGCGCGTCCAGAACAACAATTCGATCGGGCCGTACAAGGGCGGCATCCGCTTCCATCCGTCGGTGACGGAGAGCGTTCTGAAGTTCCTGGCGTTCGAGCAGACCTTCAAGAACGCGCTGACCGGCCTGCCGATGGGCGGCGGCAAGGGCGGCTCCAACTTCAACCCGAAGGGCAAGAGCGCCAATGAAGTGATGCGCTTCTGTCAGAGCTTCATGAACGAGCTCTATCGCCACATCGGCGCGGACGTGGACGTCCCCGCTGGCGACATCGGCGTGGGTGGCCGAGAGATCGGCTATATGTTCGGCCAGTATAAGCGCCTGACCAACGAGTTCACCGGCGTGCTGACCGGCAAGGGCCTTGAATATGGCGGCTCGCTGATCCGTACCGAAGCGACGGGCTATGGCGCGGTGTACTTCCTGAACGAGATGCTGAAGCACAAGGGCAAGGAGATGGTCGGCCTGAACGCGGTCGTCTCGGGTTCGGGCAATGTCGCGACGCACGCCGCCGAGAAGATCAACCAGCTGGGTGGCAAGGTGCTGACCCTGTCGGACTCGGAAGGCTATATCTACGATCCGGAAGGCATCACCCAGGAGAAGGTCAACTGGGTCAAGGAACTCAAGAATGTCCGCCGCGGCCGCATCTCCGAATATGTGAAGGAGTTCAAGGGCGCCCAGTTCCACGGCGGCGGCGCGCGTCCGTGGGCCGTGCCCTGCGACGTGGCGGTGCCTTGCGCGACGCAGAACGAGCTCAATGCCGATGAGGCCGCGGTGCTCGTGAAGAATGGCTGCATCGCGGTCGCCGAAGGCGCCAACATGCCGACCACGCTCGAAGGCACCCATGTCTTCAAGAAGGCGAAGATCCTGTTCGCGCCGGGCAAGGCCGCCAATGCCGGTGGCGTTGCGGTTTCCGGCCTCGAGATGAGCCAGAATTCGGCGCGCATCTCGTGGAAGGAAGAGGAGCTTCAGCGCCTCCTGCTCGACATCATGCAGGGCATCCACTCGCGCTGCATCGAATATGGCGGTGCCGCCGGCAGCGATCATATCGACTATGTGAAGGGCGCGAACATCGCGGGCTTCAAGAAGGTCGCCGACGCGATGCTCGCTTACGGCGTGGTGTGATCCATCGCCCCTGACGGGTTGAGGACGGGGCGTCCGCTCAGGATTGAGCGGGCGCCCCTTTCTTTTGTGGCCGGTGATCGGCGGGATGCGTCCCACGCTTCAGGAAATGCCGCTCGACCAGCCACCAGCTCGCGACGCCGGCCGCCAGGGCCAGCAGCATCGAGAGCAGGATGAAGAGCGGGAAGGGAAGGTCGAGCGTCGCCACCAGCATCTGCTGGATCACATAGGCGTAGAGATAGGCGCCGTAGGAGAAGTCCCCATGGCGGGCGAATCGCGACAGGCGGATGCGGGGATGATAGGCGAACCAGAAGACCAGATAGGCGAGCACCGGCGGCGCGATCAGATGCGCCGCGATCATTCCGCCAGCACCGCGTCCGCCGAGGTGGAAAGCCATGAAGCAGGCGATCAGGCCGGCGATCAGCAGTGGCGTCGAACGCGGGATATGATCGCGCAGCAGATAGGCGATCATGCCCAGGAGGAAGTTGGGCAGCACCCGGAACCATTGATAGGGAAAGCCGATGACCTCGGCGACCAGCGCGGGGCCGCCCGGTTTGCGCCCGGTCGCGTCGAGCCAGCACCAGGTCGCGATTACCGCTAGGTAGAGCAGGGGCACCGTCCAGCGTCGCACGCTCAGCGCCAGTATGCCGAGCAGCGCCAGTCCGAGATAGCACAGGAATTCGTACTTGATGCTCCACAGTGCCCCGTTGACCGCGGTGATCGGGTTGCCCGTGAAAGGTTCGGGCAGAGGGAAGATATTGCCGAGCAACAGATTGCCGGCGATCGTGCGCGCGATGTCCGCGAGGTCCAGCGCGAAGCCAGGCGGAGCGAAGATCGGGATGACGATGAAGGCGCAGACCGACGTCGCGGCCAAATAGCCCGGATAGATGCGGCGGATTCGTTTCGACAGGAAGCTGCCGAACGAGCGCGATTGCTCGAAACTGCGTGCTATCAGGAAGCCGCTGATGACGAAGAACACCCAGACGCCGATATTGCCGCTGTTGTAATGGCCGTTGGTCGCGATCGACAGCGGCTCGCGCTCTTCGCTGCCGAGCGCCAGCGCATAGCTGTGCGAAAACACGACGAGCAGCGCCATCATCAGGCGGAGGGCGTCGAAATTGTTGCGATAGAAGCCGGCGCCATCCTGGGGTATCAGCAGACCCCGGCCCAGGCGATCACCGGCCCGCATGTGGCGCGGGCGTCCCCGTCGTCGGTCTTCGTCCGCCAACCCCGATCAGCATCCCCATTCCTCCCTGCGTCGGCCATCGCTATAGGCCGGGATGCTCAGTGCTCCAAGGATATGCGCGCCTTGCACCTTGTCGCCAAAAGTGTGTAATTGAGTCCGGTCACGCGCTTGACAGTCTCGGACTCGCGCAGTAGTGACGCTCGCTCCCATACCGCTCTGATCGGTGCCGCTTTGCGCGCGTGCCGTGTTTGTTGCGTTCTGGGGGCGGCCCCGGTCCAATGGGGCGAGCGTCGAGATGGGGTGGTTCGCCAGCTACCCCGTGGAGCAGGAGAATTGCACAGTGGCACGTATCGCGGGCGTTAATATCCCGACCAACAAGCGCGTCGAAATCGCGCTGACCTATATTCACGGCATTGGCTCGACCAAGGCCAAGGAAATCACCACCAAGCTCGGTATCGAGCCGCAGCGTCGCGTCCAGGACCTCAGCGATCAGGAAGTTCTCCAGATCCGCGAGGCGATCGACGCCAGCTATACCGTGGAAGGCGATCTTCGCCGCCAGGTGGCGATGAACATCAAGCGCCTGATGGATCTGGCCTGCTATCGCGGCCTGCGTCATCGCAAGGGCCTTCCGGTCCGTGGCCAGCGCACGCACACCAATGCGCGCACCCGCAAGGGCAAGGCCAAGCCGATTGCCGGCAAGAAGAAGTAATGGGCTTGAGTGCCGGGCCTTCGGGTTTCGGCATTCGCTCCTTCAGGTAGGAAACGGATAACATGGCACGTGAACCCCAGCGCATTCGCCGCCGCGAGCGCAAGAACATCACCGCCGGCGTCGCGCATGTGAACGCCAGCTTCAACAACACGATGATCACGATCACCGACGCACAGGGCAATGCAATTGCTTGGTCGTCGGCGGGCATGATGGGCTTCAAGGGGAGCCGCAAGTCGACCCCTTACGCCGCCCAGGTCGCCGCCGAGGACGCGGGCAAGAAGGCCGCCGAACATGGCGTCCGCACGCTCGAAGTCGAGGTCAAGGGCCCCGGCTCGGGCCGCGAGTCGGCGCTGCGCGCGCTCCAGGCGGTCGGCTTTCACATCACGTCGATCCGTGACGTGACGCCGATCCCGCACAATGGCGTTCGTCCGTCGAAGCGCCGTCGCGTCTGATCCGGCACGGAGGCTGCGGCCTTCGTTTCAAATCTTCCGGCAGGTGGCCTTCCGCGCCTGCCATACCCCAAGGGGAACACAGTGGCTGTCAACGCAAAGAACTGGCAGGAACTCAAGAAGCCGAATGGCCTCGAAAAGAAGTCGGGCGGCGATAGCAAGCGCAAGGCGACCTTCGTCGCTGAGCCGCTCGAGCGTGGCTTCGGCCTGACGCTCGGCAACTCGCTGCGCCGCGTGCTGCTGTCCTCGCTGCAGGGCGCGGCCGTTACGTCGATCAAGATCGAGAACGTCCTTCATGAGTTCTCGTCGCTCGCGGGTGTCCGCGAAGACGTGACCGATATCGTCCTCAACGTGAAGCAGATCGCGCTCAAGATGCAGGGCGAGGGGCCGAAGCGCCTCCAGCTCTCCGCCACGGGCCCGGCTGAAGTCACCGCGGGCATGATCGCCTCCACCGGCGACATCGAGGTGATGAACCCCGATCTCGTGATCTGCCACCTCGATGAGGCCGCGACGCTCAACATGGAGCTGACCGCCGACATCGGTAAGGGCTATGTCACCGCCGCGGCGAACCGTCCGGTCGACGCGCCGATCGGCCTCATCCCGGTCGACGCGCTTTATTCGCCGGTCCGTCAGGTCGCCTATAAGGTCGAGAATACCCGCGTCGGACAGGAGCTTGACTATGACAAGCTCACCCTGACGATCGAGACCGACGGCACCGTGACCCCCGAGGACGCACTCGCCTATTCGGCGCGCATCCTGCAGGATCAGCTCCAGCTGTTCGTCCACTTCGACGACGGCATGGCCATTTCGGCCCCGACCGCGGGCGCCGCTTCGCCGGCTGCCGGTGGTGCAGAGCCCGAAGGCGACGCCAACCAGCTCAACCGTTACCTTCTCAAAAAGGTCGACGAGCTGGAACTCAGCGTCCGTTCGGCCAATTGCCTCAAGAACGACAACATCATCTACATCGGCGATCTGGTCCAGAAGACCGAAGCCGAGATGCTGCGCACGCCGAACTTCGGCCGCAAGTCGCTCAACGAGATCAAGGAAGTCCTCGCTTCGATGGGGCTGCGCCTGGGCATGGAAATCCCCGGCTGGCCGCCTGAGAATATCGAGGAAATGGCCAAGAAGCTCGAACAGGAATTCTGATGCGTGCGGGGAGGCTTGCCTCCCCGCTCCATCGAACAGGGTAGGGGCGGTGCCCTCAATCACCGCCTGGCTTGGGGTACCTCGCACGGCCCTCTGACAAACGAAGGAAAATATCATGCGTCATCGTGTTGGCGGTCGTAAGCTTCAGCGGACCGGATCTCATCGTACCGCCCTGTTCCGCAATCAGTCGGCGGCGCTCATCAAGCATGAGCAGATCACGACAACGCTCGCCAAGGCGAAGGAGCTTCGCCCCTATGTCGAGAAGCTGATCACGCTCGCCAAGAAGGGTGGCCTGGCTAATCGCCGTCTCGCCCATGCGCGCCTGCTCGACGATACCCAGCTGAAGAAGCTGTTCGACGTCCTGGCCGAGCGCTACGCGAGCCGTAATGGCGGTTACACCCGCGTCATCAAGGCAGGCATCCGCGCATCGGACGCCGCTCACATGGCGATCATCGAGTTCGTCGACCGCGACGTCTCCGCTAAGGGCCAGGATTCGGGCCCGGTCGAGAGCGACGAGGACGTCGCCGAAGCCGCCTGATCGGTTTAGATACTGACAGCATTGCAAAAAGGGAGCCGCGGGCGTTACGCTCGCGGCTCTTTTTATGTGACTCAATCTCGGGAGAGCCTGTCTGATGTCGCCGAACCGGGTGCCCGCCGCCTTTTTTGCCTTGATGATGATGACCATGACCATGCCCGCCACGGCCGCAGACACCATCACCTATCCCGAGACGCGGCGCGACGACCTCGTTGAGACACAGTTCGGCGTCCCAGTGGCCGATCCCTATCGCTGGCTGGAGAATGACGTACGCACCGACGAATCGGTCGCGCGCTGGGTCGATCAGGAAAACAGCATCACCGAGCGCTATCTTGAAACGCTGGGCAGCCGCGACGCGATCAAGGCGCGGCTCAAGACATTATGGAATTACGAACGCTATGGCGTTCCCCGCAAGCGCGGCAGCCATTATTTCTATACCCACAACAGCGGGTTGCAGAACCAGCCGGATTTGCTGGTGCGCGACGGGCTGGACGGTAAGGAGCGCAAGCTGCTCGATCCGAGCGGTTGGGCGAAGGACGGCGCGACCGCGCTCGACGAATGGCGGCCCTCCAACAATGGTGATCTGCTGCTCTACTCGATCCAGGACGGCGGCAGTGACTGGCGCACGCTGCGGGTCATCGACGTCGTCACCGGCAAGACGCTCGACGATGAGATAAAATGGGTGAAATTCTCCGATCTCGCCTGGGACGGCGATGGTAAGGGCTTCTTCTATTCGCGTTTCCCGGAGCCCGGCAAAGACGCCGCCTTCCAGCAGCTCAACCTGAACCACCAGGTCTATTATCATCGGATCGGGACGCGTCAGTCCGAGGATCGCCTGCTCTATGCGACGCCCGCCCGGCCCAGGCTCAACCATAGCGTCGAAACCACACAGGACGGGCGCTACGCCCTCGTCACCTCGTCCGAGGGGACCGACGAACGCTACGAGCTGACCTTGTTCGACCTCGCCGAGGCTGACCCGAAGCCGCGCAAGCTGGTCAAGGGATTCGTCAACGAATGGGCGCTGGCGGGGAGCATCGGCAGCCGATTCTACTTCCGCACCAACCTCAAGGCGCCACGCCAGCGCGTGGTGATGGTCGATGTGGCCGAGCCTCGCCTCAAGCCGGTCGAGATCGTCGCCCAATCTCCCGATACGCTTGTCGGTGTGTCGCTCGTCGGCAGCCGCCTGATCCTGGCCTATCTCGGCGATGCCAAGACCGAGGCGGAGCTTCGTGAGCTGGATGGCACGAGAGTTGGGCCGATCACCCTGCCCGATATCGGCGCTGGTGCGGGCTTTGGTGGGCGGGTGGGCGATCCGGAGACCTTCTTCAGCTTCTCGAGCTATGCGACGCCGGGAACCATCTATCGGCTCAACACCTCGACCGGCAAGATGGAGCTGTTCATCCAGCCCAAGCTCGCCTTCGATCCCGCCGACTATGTCGTCGAACAGCAGTTCTTCACCTCGAAGGACGGCACGCGGGTGCCGATGTTCATCACCAGGAAAAAGTCCACGCCCGCGGGCGCCCCGGCGCTACTCTATGGCTATGGCGGCTTCAATATCTCGGTCACGCCGGCTTTTTCCCCGGCGGCGCTCAGTTGGATGGAGATGGGCGGCGTCTATGCGGTCGCAAACCTTCGCGGTGGCGGTGAATATGGCAAGGCGTGGCACGATGCCGGCCGGCTCGCGCAGAAGCAGAATGTCTTCGACGATTTCATCGCGGCGGGCGAATATCTGATCTCCAGCGGAATCAGCGCAAAGGGACGGCTTGCGGCGATGGGGCGCTCGAATGGCGGGCTGCTGATCGGCGCGGTGGTCAATCAGCGGCCCGACCTGTTCGCTGCTGTCAATCCCGCGGTCGGCGTGATGGACATGCTGCGCTTCAATCGCTTCACCGCGGGCCGTTACTGGACCGACGACTATGGCGATCCCGGCAAGGCGGAAGACTTCAAGCTGCTGCGAGCCTATTCGCCCTATCACAACATCCGCGCGGGGACCGATTATCCCGCGATCATGGTCACGACGGCCGACACCGACGACCGCGTCGTGCCAGGACATAGCTTCAAATACACGGCCGCGCTGCAGGCCGCGCAGCTTGGCTCGAAGCCGCATCTCATCCGCATCGAGACGCGCGCGGGCCATGGTTCGGGCAAGCCGACCGACAAGGTCATAGAAGAATATGCCGATCTGTGGGCGTTTTTGGGCCATTGGACGGGAATGGCGTTGCCGAAATAGGCGCGGCTGATTGGCGAGCGTTCACAAGTGCGCGGTGCGCAGTGCGAATTGACGCTGTTGCGGGAAGCTATTCAGCTTGTCGCAAGCATGTGGCGGCTAATCGCTAATTCCATCATGATTTGCGTATCAGGTAGCGGGGCATCGAGATGATCAAGGCACTCATCGGTTCGGCGACGGCACTGGCTCTGTTGGCCACGGCGGCATCGCCCGCGGCGGCGCGTCCGCGCTGGGGTGGCTATGGCCATCACCACCATCGCGGTGGCGGCGACACGTTCGGCAACATCCTGCTCGGCGGCGTAATCGCCGGTGGCATCTTCGCGATTGCCAATGCGTCAAAGAAGAATCAGGGCACGCCGTCGCGCCGCGCAGACGATCAGCGCGACGACCTCCGCGAGGATGGTGAGGACGCCCGTGAAGTGGCGGCGATGTGCACCAGCGCGGTCGAGAACATGGCGCGTGGCCCGGTCGCGCAGGTCGACTCGGTCGGCCGCGACGGCCCCGATGGCTGGCGCGTCGACGGCACGGTTCGCGCCGAGCGGGGCGATCGTCACTTCTTCTGCGGCGTCCAGCAGGGCCAGATCGAGAATCTCGAACTCGGCGACAAGATGGCGTCGCGCTGAGCCATATCAACGATTAAGCGGCAGCCCGCGCTCACATGGTGAGCGCGGGCCGTTTTGTATCCGCACGATAATCGCGGCGACTGGCTGGACAGCGGCGCGCTCCGCCATTATCGGCTCCCCATGACAGCCCAGCTTCCCGCCACCGCCGCCCCGAAGCCCAGCAGCCAGCCGCAGGAATCGATCCTGATCGTCGATTTCGGCAGCCAGGTGACCCAGCTCATCGCGCGACGGGTTCGGGAGGCCGGTGTGTACAGCGAAATCGCCCCCTTCAACGCCGCCGACGCCGCGTTCGACCGGCTCAATCCGAAGGGTATCATCCTTTCGGGCGGGCCTGCCTCGGTCGCGGATATCGGCAGCCCGCGCGCGCCGCAGCGCTTCTTCGAGGCGGGCGTGCCGATCCTCGGCATATGCTACGGCCAGCAGACGATGTGTCAGCAGCTCGGTGGATCGGTAACTCCCAGCCACGACAGTCGCGAGTTCGGCCGCGCCTTTATCGAGATCAGGGGCCGCTCGGCGTTGTTCGACGGGTTGTGGAAGGAAGGCGAGGCGCATCAGGTCTGGATGAGCCATGGCGATAAGGTCGACGCGCTGCCTGAGGGTTTTTCGCCGATCGCGATCTCCGAAGGCGCGCCCTTCGCGGTGACCTCCGACGAGAAGCGGCGGTTTTACGGCGTCCAGTTTCACCCCGAGGTGGTTCACACGCCCGATGGCGGCAAGCTGATCGCCAATTTCGCGCGCCATGTCTGCGGGTTCGCCGGCGACTGGACGATGGCGGAGTTCCGCGCGACCAAGATCGAAGAGATCCGCAAGCAGGTCGGCTCAGGCCGGGTGATCTGCGGGCTGTCAGGCGGCGTCGACAGCGCGGTCGCGGCGGTGCTGATCCATGAGGCGATCGGCGACCAGCTCACCTGCGTGTTCGTTGACCATGGCCTGATGCGGCTGGGCGAGGCCGATCAGGTCGTCAGCCTGTTCCGCGAGCATTATGGCATCCCGCTGGTCCATGTGAACGCCGAAACGCTGTTCCTGAATGGCCTCAAGGGACTCACCGATCCCGAGCTCAAGCGCAAGTTCATCGGCAAGACTTTCATCGAGATTTTCGAAGCCGAGGCGAAGAAAATCGGCGGCGCCGATTTCCTGGCACAGGGCACGCTCTATCCCGACGTGATCGAGAGCGTCAGCTTCACTGGCGGTCCCTCGGTCACGATCAAGAGCCATCACAATGTCGGCGGCCTGCCCGAGCGGATGAACATGAAGCTGGTCGAGCCGCTGCGCGAACTCTTCAAGGACGAGGTCCGCATCCTCGGCCGCGAGCTGGGACTGCCCGAGATTTTCGTCGGCCGTCATCCCTTCCCTGGGCCGGGCCTCGGCATCCGTATTCCCGGCGAAGTCACGAAGGATCGCTGCGATATATTGCGCAAGGCCGATGCGGTCTATCTCGATGAGATTCGCCGCGCCGGGCTGTATGATGCGATCTGGCAGGCCTTTGCGGTACTGCTGCCGGTCCGCACCGTTGGCGTGATGGGCGATGGCCGCACCTATGACTATGTCTGCGCGCTGCGCGCCGTCACCTCGACCGACGGCATGACCGCCGATGTCTATCCCTTCGACTCGGCCTTCCTGAGCCGCGTGGCGACGCGCATCGTCAACGAGGTGCAGGGGATCAATCGGGTGACATATGACTACACGTCGAAGCCACCGGGCACGATCGAGTGGGAATGATTCGGGGCCATTTTTGGCTATCGCGATCAATCGGCGTTTAACCATCAACACATTGAAATAAAAAGATTATCTCACGTTATCTATCGGGATCAATCGCGGAGCAGCGGTTGGCTCTGGCGTCATGCGTGACGGTATCCGGCAAACTTGCACTTGGCCCAATCCAGCGATACCGTCAGAGGTATTGAAGCCAGTGACGGTATTTTTTCCGCACTAAACCATTGTAAATCAAGCGATAATGTCGGCGAAAATGGCCGAAAATCGCCTGACGGTATTTTGCGTAGAGGAGGTCGGTATGCTCACCGATGTTGCCCTTAAGAACCTGAAACCACGCGAGAAAGCCTACAAAGTCACGGACCGTGACGGCCTTTATGTCCAGGTCTCAACCTCCGGGACGCTGACGTTTCGGCTGGACTACCGGCTGCATGGGCGGCGCGAGACGCTAACGCTTGGGAAATACGGTCCCTCCGGTTTGTCCCTTGCTCGAGCCCGTGAAGCGACGATCGACGCTAAACGTGCAGTCTTCGAAGGCAGGTCTCCGGCCCAGGAAAAACAACGCGACAAACGCCGGATCAAGGAGGCCAAGAGCTTCGGTGAGTTTGGAGAGCGCTGGTTGGTGAAGGCGCCAATGGCGGACAGCACCCGCGCGATGCGGCGTTCGATCTTCGAACGAGAGCTTCTGCCAGTCTGGAAGAACCGGCTGTTGACAGAAATCACGCCGGATGACCTGCGCGCCCACTGCGGCAAGATCGTTGATCGCGGCGCACCGGCAACTGCGATCCATGTCCGCGACATCCTCAAGCAGATCTACGGGTTTGCGATCTTGCACGGCGAGAAGGTTGCCAATCCGGCCGACGATGTCGGTCCCGCCTCGATCGCGACGTTCGTTCCAAAGGACCGGTCGCTGTCGCCGACGGAAATTCGCGTGATGCTCAAGCAGCTCGACCATGTGGCGACGCTGCCAACGATCCGACTCGGGATGCGCCTCTTCCTGCTGACAATGGTGCGCAAGAGCGAGCTGCAGGATGCGGTCTGGGACGAGGTGGACTTCGAGAACGCCGTGTGGACGATCCCCAAGGAGCGCATGAAGCGATCCAAGGCGCATAACGTCTATCTCTCGCAGCAATGCCTCGACATCATGATCGCGTTGAAGACTTGCGCGGGCAACTCGCGCTACCTTCTGCCGTCTCGGTATGATGCGGATGCGCCGATGTCCCGGGCTACCTTCAATCGCGTCACCTACGCCGTCGTGGAGCGCGCGCAGAAGGAAGGCTTACCGCTGGAGCCGTTCACGGTACATGACTTGCGCCGGACTGGATCGACCCTGCTCAACGAACTGGGGTTCAACAGTGACTGGATCGAAAAGTGCCTGGCCCATGAAGATGGGCGGTCCTCGCGCGGCGTCTACAACAAGGCGGAGTACGAGCACCAGCGGCGGCATATGATGCAGGAATGGTCTGATATCATCGACGCCTGGGTGGCAGGGCAGAAGCGCGTGCCGGTCCTGATTCCGCCCTCGATGCCTATGCTCGCGCCTGATCCGGCGCTTTGACGGGACGCGCCTTACGCTTGCGCACATCGGGATGCGGCGCCCGGTCGATTGGCGATCGCCGGGCTGTCGCCAGGCGATCGGTCAGCCAGGCTTCGACCTCGGCCAGATCCCACACCACACAGCGTGGGGTGAGCGCAAAGCGACGAGGGAATTCGCCGCGCTGTTCCATCTCATAGATGGTGGTGTCGGCCAGCGGTACGATCTGCCGAAGCTCATGGCGGCGGATCATCCGCTTTTTGAGGGCCTCAGATTTCGTCGACATAACTCTACTCCAACGAGATTAGCGTCTGATGCCGATTGGAGCCGATAGACCCGACATGAAAAGAGCGAACGCACCGGCGTAGGGCTCGCGGCGGCAATGGCGTACAAATCGGCGGGGTCGTTCTTGTCGTCCCGTAGCCCTTAGTCAGGCGCGAGGGGCAGTCCGTCGATCGCCGCGACGGCGTCAACAAGCTGTCGTCGCAGGCTCGCCAGACCGATCGCCAAAACCAAGTCTTGCCGATCCGCCAAGCTGAGCATCGTGCGGAGGACGAGATCAGAGTGACGCATCAGGATTACCAGGTTCTCCCCACTGGGGCTGTTTTTGCCCTCGAACCAGTTCCGAACCGCGCGCTCGTTTGAGCGCGTGAGCTGCGCCACGGTCTTGTGGGCGGAGGGGGTGTTGCCGAATTCCGCCTTCAGCGCTGCGGCGATCGCGGCGGCGAGCGGCTCGTTTGGCTGGGGCGACGGAAAAGAGTTTCCAGTTTTCGACTGAAGTTTTCGGTCTTTCTCGGAGAACGACATTCGTCCTGACTCCCAATAGATTTGGTGGGAAGTCGAACCTGTCCGCTCGGAGCCTAAACGAAAGCAGCCGGTGTGATGAACTTATCGGAGTCGGTCACTGCTGAAGCATCGCCGCGACCTCCGGTGCGCGCTGCGCAGTATGTCCGTATGTCGACGGAGCATCAGAAATATTCGACCGAGAACCAGGCCGAAATCATCGCCCAATACGCCGCTCGGCGTGGCTTCGAGATCGTGAAGACCTACGAGGACTCGGGCAAGAGCGGCCTTCGGCTCGATGGTCGGCTATCGCTTCAGCAGCTCATTGCCGACGTGCGAGGCGGTCAGACCGACTTCAAGGCGATCCTGGTCTATGACGTGAGCCGCTGGGGCCGGTTTCAGGACGCAGATGAGAGCGCCTACTACGAGTTCATCTGCCGGGAAGCGGGGATCGCCGTTCAATACTGCGCCGAGCAGTTCGAGAATGATGGCAGCCTGAGCGCGACGATCATCAAGAGCATGAAGCGGGCGATGGCTGGCGAATATACGCCCCCTCGCGGGACTATCGCTACATCGAGACCAATCGAACGCTGCGGACACTGCATCCCGATGTCGTGGCGCAGGTCATCGCCGATATCGGCGCGGCCGGCGGCACCGTGCGCCGCGACCCGGTCACCGACCTCCTGCATATCAATGACGAGTTCACGGCCTCGCTGGTGATCTCTCGGTGCCACATCAGCCCCGCCGGCGGGCTGCGCTGGAAGGTGCGCTTTGACAGCGGGTTGAGGCCCAGCATCACCATCGTGGCGCGGATGCAGGAAGATAACGCCGCCATTCACGACTACTACTTGCTGCCATGGCTGGACGTCGGCGCCACGCCGAATCTGCGGCTCGCACCAGAGAACGGCATCCTGCTCGATGCCTACCGCTTCGATACGCTGGAGGCGTTTTTCGATCTGACGCGCCGCGTGCCGCTGAAGGTTGCCGCATGAGCGCGCCGCCCCCCGAAATCCGCTCGGTGCCGGTCGATCTGATCACCATTCTCAACCCGCGGGTTCGCAACAAGCGGATCTTCCAGGAGCTGGTGAATAGCATTGCCCATCTCGGGCTGAAGAAGCCGATCACGGTCAGCCAGCGACCCGGAAAGACGCGGTTTGACCTCGTGTGCGGTCAGGGTCGCCTCGAGGCCTTCATCGCGCTCGGCCAGACCGAAATCCCGGCTATCGTGATCGATGCGGCTGAGGAAGATTGTTACGTGATGAGCTTGGTCGAGAACCTTGCGCGGCGCCAGCACAGCCCATTGGAACTGGTTCACGCCATCGGCGCGCTGAGCGCCCGGGGCTATTCGCACCCGGAGATCGCCGCCAAGGTCGATTTCTCGGTCGAGTATGTCAGCGCGATCTGCCTGTTGCTCGACAATGGCGAGGAGAAGCTGATCGCGGCGGTCGAGCGCGGCGTCATCCCGCATTCGATCGCCATGGAGATCGCCCGCGCCAAGGAGGGCGAGGTTCAGCAGGCGTTGGCGCAGGCCTATGAGGAAAAGTCGATCCCGGGCAATCAGGTACTCGCGATCCGGCAGATCATCGAACAGCGCAACACCAGCGGCAAGCAGCTCCACAAGCGCGGATCGCGGGTTGGTCGCACCCAAAAGCCTGTCACATCGGAGAGCCTGATCCGCGCCTATCAACGCGAAACGGAACGGCAAAAGCTGCTGATCAAGCGCGCCTCCTTGGCGCGCAGCCGGTTGCTGTTCGTCGCCAACGCCATGCGGCGTCTGCTGGCCGACGATCATTTCGTGACGCTGCTGCGAGCGGAGGGGCTGAGCACCTTGCCGCGCGCACTGGCCGAGCGGATTGGACCGACGAAGGCGTAGCATGTCCGATACGGTCAAAATTGCCTTCGAGCGCAAGATCCTAGCCCTCCCAATCGGTGAGCTCTTGGCGACCAAGGCGCTGCCGGCAGGGGTGCGTGAGTCCGTCAAATATCGCCGGATCGCGGCATCTGTTGCGGAAGTCGGGCTGATCGAGCCGCTGTCGATCGCGCGCCAGAAAGGTGGCAGCTACCTTCTCCTCGACGGACACATGCGGCTGGATGCCCTGCGGTTTCTTGGTGCGACCGAGGCCCCTTGCGTTGTCGCCGCCGACGACGAGTCCTTCACCTACAACAAGCGGGTCAACCGGCTGGCGACGATCCAGGAACACTACATGATCGTGCGCGCGCTCGATCGTGGGGTATCGGAGGAAAAGCTGGCGCGCGCGCTCAATGTCGACGTGAAGGTGATCCGCCAGCGCCGGCATTTGCTGGCAGGGATCAGCGGGGATGTCGCCGAGCTGCTGAAGGACAAGCCGGTTGGGCACCACGCCTTCCAGAAGCTGCGCAAGATGAAGCCGATCCGTCAGCTCGAGGTGGCCGAACTGATGGTGTCGGCGAACAATTATACGGTCAGTTATGCCAAGGCGCTCCTGGCGACCTCGAAGCCATCGGATCTGCACAAGCCTGACGAACTCAAGAAGGCGACGGGGTTGTCGGCCGAGCAGATGGGGCGTCTCGAACGGGAGATGGCGTCGGTGAGCGAGGACTATAAGGAGCTTGAGGTCTCCTATGGCGACGACATGCTGGTCCTGGTCGTGGCTTCCGGCTTTATCGAGCGCCTGCTGGCGAAGCCCGAGATCGAGGGATTTCTCGCGGGGCGGCACCCTGAGTTTCTGGAGAATTTCCGCGCCATCGTGCAGGCCACCTCGCTCGATCAATCGACGACGCCCTGACCGTTCAAGATTGGGGACCGGGACCCAGAAGCGCCGGGACCGTCGGAGAAGCCGCCGCGAGGGGCGGATCAAGGGCGGTGGCGGGGATGGCGGCGAACCCGCTCGGAGCCCGCTAGGCCAGTCGCCATAGGGCTGGCTGCGTGCCGTTCGCGGCATGATTGTTCTGGAGCGCGCCGATCATTCAAGGTTGGCGCGCTCCAATTGGTCCACGGGCCGGGATTATCTCGCATCTCAGATGCGCGATAATTCTTGCACGCGAAGCCGAATCGTGGGATTAACGCGCATCTGAGATGCGAGATAATCCTATGGCTCTTCATTTGGTCGGTGAGACGATCGACGCCAAACGTGCGCATCAACGCGCGCAGGTCGGTGAGTTAGTCCAGCTCGTACGCGGTGTTTACGTCGATGACCAAGGGGATATCGAGGCGACGATCCTCGGCCATGCGGTCCGTATTGCGCACTATCTCTATCCCAACGCCTATCTATCGTCGGCAAGCGCAGCACTGCTTGCACCCACGCCGGACGGACGCCTCTTCATCAGCGGCCGCCGTAACCAGCGCACGCGGCTGCGGACGCTCGAGATCATCCAGAACGAAGCACCGAAGCATCCATCGACGGCGATCGCGGTTATCGGCGACGACCTGGGCGAATCGCGCATCGATGCCTCATCGCCGCGCCAGCGTTTTCTCGAAGCGTTCCGCCTGCGCAGCGAACATGCGAGCGCCGTTACCGCCGACATGCGCGCGCAGATGGCAGCGCGTCTGGTGGAGGAGCATGGGACGCCCCAAGCCGCAGCCGACGCCGTCTGGGTGCTGGCGCGTGAGAATGAATGGTATCGCGAAGGCGAAGGCGCCGAACGCTTCCTGTTGGCACAGTCGGGCGTTGCCAAGGCGCCGGTCAACAAGGCGGCGCTCGATCTTCTCGTCGCCTGGCACGGTGAACCGCTCGGTCGGCTGACCCACGATGGATTCGAATGGCGCTGGAAACCGGGGCGTCGAGCGGGACCGGCTCTCGTGCGCGAAACCACGCCGGGCAAGCTGCCGGCCTTCATTGAATCGCTGCTGCCCGAGGGCTGGCTGGCGCAGGTTCTCCACGAACGCGATGAACGCGAGGCGCTCCGGCGCGGACGGCGATATATGTCGAACATTGTCATCGTCGAGGGTCGAGAGGAACTGGCAGCGCTGCCTGCCGACATTCTCACGACAACACTGGCTGGATACGTCGACGCCGGTCGCTTCACCGGCCGCTACGCCGGTCCGGCGCGGGGTGAGATTGAGGAGACCTTCGAGCAGAACCTGGCGCGCATCTTCGCGCGCGCGGAAACACCGCGCCTGTCAGGCGTCCAGATCAAGGCGCCAATGAGCCTGATGCCTGATGGCGCCCTCGTTCCGGCCATTGATCAGCCGTTCACCCATATCCTCAAGCCCGCCGGCACGGCGGGCTTCGAGACGTTGCCGGTCGTCGAGTGGCTTTGCCTGGAGCTCGGCCGCTCGGCCGGGTTCGATGTGCCCGATGCCGCGCTGCTGGAAATGCCCGACGGCATGTCGCCTGCACTAGTCGTCGAGCGGTTCGATATTCGTCGCGGGCCAACGGATCAGCGACGTCTGGCGCTGGAGGACTTTTGCTCCATTTTGGACTTACCGGCTGCGGCGAAATATGATGGCACGATTGAGCGCATGGCTCGGGGTCTGCGCCCGCTTTCGACCGATCCGGTCGCCGACCTAGACATCCTGTTCCGCCGTGCGGTCTTCGCCTGGCTAATTGCCGACGGCGATATGCACTTGAAGAACCTCGCGATGCTCAAGACGGCTGCCCCAGGTGCTAAGGCCTTTACGAGTGTGCGTTTCGCGCCGCTCTATGACGCCGTCACCACGCGTGTCTTTCCGGGACTTGGCGGTGACCGGATGGCGTTGAAGTTAAACGGCAAGGATGATCGGCTGACGCGGCAGGATTTCCTGGCGCTGGCGCGGACGATTGGTCTGACGGTCGGTGACGCCGAGGTGGCTATGAGCGAACTTGCCGGGCGATTGTCCGGGCGCGCCAAAACGCTGTGCCTGCCCGCGTTCGCCGGTGAGGCTGAAGCTGCTAGGTTCGCGCATGATAAAGTAACCGCCATCACCGTTGAGCGATGCGCTGGCCTCAGCGGGGTGAACGCGTGAGGCGCCCACAAGGCGTGGAGCCATCGCTGGGGTGGTCGTATCTTTCGCGCGATGCCTTGGCGCGCGCGAAGGCGCAGATGGATGAAGAGTCCACAGGCGTCAGAGATGAAATCGGCTTTCTGACAATCCACCAGAGTTATGCAGACCGGTTTTTCCCCGGCACATCGGTGCTGCATACGAGAGCGCGTTACGCGCTTATCGTTCCTTGGCTATTCGAAGATTTGGCAGGTCTGACGGGACCGGCGGCAACACGCGCACTTCGCGATCGCGAGTGCGAACTCGCTGGGCGCCTAGCTGGTGCAGGCGTGATAGGCAGACGCGTTTTTCCCAAGCCATCAAGCCAGCCACCATCAACGGTCTACTGGAATGCTTTAGCTCTGGGGCAGCCCAACCAGGAGGATTTCCTCGAAATCTTGTCTCGCGGGGGTGCCGCCACTCGGGCGCTGCTGCACCCGTTGGTCCTTGATTTGTCCGCAATGGGCCTTCGGCAGTTGCCGGGGGCGGATGGGAAGCCATTGGCTATCGAAGAAAAGAGTTAAGCACCGCCGATGATGCGACGGTTCATCGCACGAGTTTCTAGTAGATAGGTCTTACCGTCGGCGAGAAGATGCAACCCTTGGCCGTCGCTCGCGGCAACATGGCATCCGTTCCCTTCTCTTTAGACGGCCATGGGCGCGGGTGTGGGCGTGACGGCGATGACCTGCCCTGTCGTGACGAAGACAATCAGGCCGCGGTCAGTCCCCGTCATGTCGAGATAGGCTCGCACCTGCGCGCGATAGTGATTGAGGGTTTTCCATAGCTGAACATCGCAGCCTCCGCCGTGCGGCGAAAGTGATTGGTATCAGCGAATCGGCATTGAGCCATCGTCTCCGCGCCCTGGAGGATGTGCTAACTGTTGCTCTGTTTCATCGCTCATCGGAGGGCGTGGAGCCTACCCAAGCGGGGCTGGTCTTCTTTGAACAAGCGCGCGAGGCTTTGCGCGTGCTTGATCTGGCGGTGGCCAATGCGGGCGCGACCAGTCGGGGTGTCGCCGGTCGCTTGACCCTTGGTCTTTACACATCGCTATCGACGGGCCGCCTGCGTGATGCGTTGGCGGCTTATACTGAGCGACACCCCGAAGTGGATCTACATATTGTTGAGGGCGATCGCTCGCGCATGGTCGAGGGCATCAGCTCGCGCGCGATTGATATTGCGGTCCTCCTGGGCGCTCCAGATGAGATGCTCGGCGAACCACTGCTGCTTTGGCACGAGCGGCTGCATATCATCCTCATGGCCGATCACCCCTTGGCGGAGAGGTCAGAAATCGCCTGGCCAGATGTAGAAAGCGAAACCTTCCTCGTGTCGGCGCGGGGAGCCGGCCCTGAAGCCGTTCGGTTGCTTGCGGCGCAGCTTGCTGGGCCAGGCCGGGAGCCACTCACGCGGTCGCATCTGATCAGTCGTGAGACGGCGCTTTCCATGGTCGGCATGGGTTTGGGCATCGCATTGATGATCGAATCCGATCTAGGACGGCTGCCTGAAGGTGTGCTGGCGGTGCCGCTCGCCAGCGAGGCGGACGACGCCCTGGTGCCGCTGACGGCGTATCGTGATCCGGGAAACGATAACCCGCCACTGCGGCGGTTCTGGTCGTTGCTCAAGAGCGGCTATGTCGAGCCGTCGCCGTCGCCCGAGGGCTGAGCCTTAGCCCGACGGGCTTTGGCGAAAGCGCGATCCGAAGCCATGAACCGCGCTAGCATTGGCGCGATCAACTTGGTCGGCTCGGTCTTCGTGCCGGTCTCCCGCGCCAAGACGTCGGCATAGGCGGCCAGGTCACGGTGAATTGCAGCGGGCAGTTCGATCGTCATACGAACCGGGCGGTCATCAACCAGCGCGCCGAGTTTGAGCATTGTCATCGGTTCAGCCTCTATATGGTTCGAGGACGAGATCGCGGGTGACGATCACGCGGACCGGGAAGCCAGGGCGGATGGTGATGGTGGGCTGGATACTCAGCGAGCGGCCGACAATCTGCCGTCCTGTCTGGCTGATGCTGTCGGATCCGCCACGCCGTATCGCCTGAAGCAGGTCGCTCTCATCTGAGGATGTGCCTGCTTCCGACCCGACGCTCAGCAGGGTGGACAGCATCGCGGCTCGGAATAGTTGCCCCCAATGGTTGTCTACCTTGTCTTCAAGTCCGGCATAGCCGGAGGCGTCGGCACCGGGCTGACGCTCCAGGATGATCGAGTGGCCGTTGGGGACGATCAGGCGGCTCCAGACCAGAAGCGCCCGGGATTGGCCGAAACTGACCTGTGCGTCGTACTGTCCAATCAGTCGGGCACCCTGGGGGATGAGCAAGATGCGCCCGGTGGGGCCGTCATAGACATTCTCGGTGACTTGTGCGGTGATCTGGCCGGGCAGGTCCGAGCGCAGGCCCGTCACCATCGCTGCGGCAATCACAGCGCCCGCTTGCACGGTATAGGGACTCGCCGGGGCCTGAAGCGTTTCGGTACTGATCGTGCGCCGGTCAGCGGGACCGCCCAAGAATGCCGACCTCCGATCGCCTTCGCTTGGCGGCGGTGTCGGTTGACCGCTTCCGGCCGCGAGGGCGCCGAGTTGCGGCGGCGCCGCTCCCGGCATCTCGAGCCCAGCGGCTGAGGGACCGCTGCCGGGCGTGCGGGATTCCCCCGCGAACAGTCGACTGGCGCGAGCGGCCTCGCGTTCCTGAGCGATCCGCTGACGCTCCTGCGCAACGCGCTGGGCTTCCGGATCCGGCGCGGTCGCGGGTGCCGGAGCGCCCGGGATAGGACCGGGCTGGATGCCGTTGTTGAGCATGGGGCGTCCGAGATCGCCGGGGAGCGGCGGCCCGAGCGGCGGCACTTCACGAGGCACCCCGGCATAGGATGTAGGCAGCCGCGACAGGCCGTCGGCCGTGGTCCTGTTGTCGGTATTATAAAGCTCAGCGATCGTTGTCGGTCGGCTGGATTGCAGCGCCCATATCAACGATCCGCCGATTGCGACCGCCGAAACGCCCGCGATGAGGCCGAGCACTTTTCGCGACAGGCGAACGACCTTGGGCCGGTCGGGCCGAAGACGCAGCTCAGCGGCGATTTCGCGCTCTGGCCGAGGAGGATCGTCCGGCGTTTGCTCAGGAACGGGGCCGGTCACGATGCCGGCCTCGCGTCAATGCGAACGATACGGACGCGCCGTTGGCGGTCTTCGCCCAGGCGAAGCTCAGCGCCGCCAAAGAGACGGTCAACGACCATGTAGCGGCCGCGCACACGGTAGTTCACCAGTTCGGCATTGCCCTGTGCGCCGATGATCCAGAGCGGGGGCATCTCGCCCTGCGCAATGCCAGTTGGAAACTCGATGAAGACCTGCCGCCCGTCGTCGAAGGCCCTAACCGGTCGCCAAGCCGGATTGTCGCCTTCGATCCGGTAGCGAAAGTTCAGCGACTCCAGCGCCGGCAACGGCGAGGTCGCTGCCGTCTCCGCGGCCTGCGTTTGTGAGTTCTGGCGGCGTAGGGCGATGAGCTGGTCTTGCGGATAAGACCAGGAAACACTGGCCATGTAGGTGCGCTCGGCCGCCCGCAGTTCGAGATGATACGTCCGGCGATCGGTATTAATCACCAAGTTGGTCTGAAGATCGGCGCGCGTCGGCTTGACGAGGATATGGATCCTTCGGGTCGGCCCGCTGCCGCTTTCCGTATCACCGATGATCCAGCGCACCGTGTCGCCGGCGGCCACAGGTCCTGTGCCGACCAGTTGCTCACCCGCTTCGAGGGCGATGTCGGTCACCTGGCCCGGCGCTGTGTACACTTGGTACAGCGCGCCATCCGAATAGGGATAGACCTGAACCGCGTTGAAATAGCCGGACCGGCTTGGCTGAATGCGGGCCGCGCCATTGGCGGCTTCCACCCGTGCGCGCGGGTCGGCCGGCTCCGGTGTCTGCGAGGGGGGCGGTGGAATGCGTTGGAGTTGGCCTGGCAGAGGCAAGGGCGTCGGAATCTGCACGATTTCGACCGGCTTGGGCGGCTCGACCTCGGGCGTCGCCGGCTGCGGGGCCGCGATAGGATCATAGGTGATCTCCGGCGGCTTCCAGGTATGCGAACAGGCCGCGAGCGATACCGACGCAAGCATGATGGTTGTAACGGGGATCAGTCGCATCAGCCGAGCTCCTTCGACCAATTGAGGGCATGGACGTACACACCGAGCGGATTCTTGCGCAGGCGCTCGACGTCACGAGGGGTTTGGATTGTGATGGTCAGGATGGCCGTCCAGCGCTCGGTGGCCGCGAGCGCACCATCGACGTATCGCCGCTCGACCCAAGCAACGCGAAAGCTCCCCGGTGACGCTCGGATGACGCTGGAGACATCGACCGCGACCTGTTCCCGGCCGACCTTGGCAAACGGGTCGTTGACCCGGGCATAGTCGTTAAGCGCCAGCGCGCCTTGGTCGGTCGTATAGTCGTAGGCGCGTAGCCAGTTCTGGCGCAGCACGATCGGGTCCGCCGGGATTGAGCGGGTTTCCTCGATAAAGCGGGCGAGATGCCAAGCGATCTGAGGATCGGTCGGCCGATAGCCGGTCTCTGCTGGCGAAATCGCCTGGGCTTGCCCGAGCCGGTCAACCTGCACGACCCACGGCACGACCGTTCCAGACATGGCTTGCCAAACGACGGCAGCGGACAGGCCGGCAGACAGGAACAGCGAGCCGAACGCCATCAGTCGCCAGTTGCGAGCCTGGATGCGCGCAGACCCGATGCGGTCATCCCAAGCCTGAGCGGCACGTTGATAAGGGGTCTCTGGTTCGGGCGTCCGGCCGTAACGGCTGGACGGTCGTTTGAAGAACATCATTCACCCTCTCGAATGCTGACAGAAGAGCCTGCGCCGCCTCCATCGCCGGCACGGACGGCATGGATGGCGGTCTGGATGCCGTGCGCGGCTGATTGGCGTCGACGCATCGATTTGGCCCAGGCGGGCTCCCCGGAGGCGGAGCCCGCATCGTTGGCCGGGCTGGCGTCGGTCCCTCCGGTGACTTTGCCGCCCATGGCTTCGAACGCCGCCCGGCCACCGGCTTGGTAGCGCTGCCCCATCTCAGCGGCTGCTCTGCGGAGCGGCGAGGCCGCTGCGGAAGCCCCGGCTTGCGCGACGCCGGATAGTCCGCCCGCAACGCTGCCACCTTTGGCGGCGCTTCCAAGTTGATAGGCCGTCGAAGCGCCGCCAGCGACACTGGCTCCGCCCCGCACGGCCGCCATCGCCGCACCGGGCATTGCAACTCTGGCTCCTCTGATCGAGCTGAGATACTTTATCGGCCGATTACCGGCCCCCACGGCCCGGTGCTGCGCCGAATGGCGTCCGCCGACAGTCATCTCGGCCAGATTCGCCGCGCCGTTGCCCGGATTCGCGATCATTTTGACGAGCAGTTGCGGATCGAGGATGTCGCCGCCGCTGCGGGAATGAGCACATCTTCGCTGCACGAGCATTACAAGGCCGTGACCCGGATGACGCCGCTGGAATATCAGAAGCAGCTTCGACTTCAGGAGGCGCGCAGGCTGATGCTGTCCGAGGGTGCGACAGCCGGGAACGCGGGCTTCGCGGTGGGTTATGACAGTCAGTCGCAATTCACCCGGGAATATCGACGCCTGTTCGGCGCTCCCCCACGTCGGGATGTCGAACGGCTGCACGCCTCGCGGGCCGATATGATCGTGGCGTGACGTCTTTCAGCCCGCTACTGCCGGCGCCGATTACCGAGACCAATCGCCGATATTGGCTGTTCGGATGGCTTCCGCCCCCCGGCTTTCGAGGCCTGTCGGGCCGGCGGTGCGCTATCTTTGCCTTTGGGCCGTCGAGCCTATAGGCCCAGAGCGGTTGGAGACCGAAGCAGGGGACCGATTTCATGACGACCTCCCATTGGCTAGTGAAGTCAGAGCCCAACACCTATTCCTACGGCGATCTGGAGCGTGACGGCAAAACCATCTGGGATGGCGTCCGCAACAACGCTGCGGCCTTGCACCTGAAGGCGATGCGGGAGGGTGACGAGGTCTTCTTCTATCATTCACAGGAAGGGCTGGCGGTTGTCGGTATCGCCAAGGTCGTGCGTACCGCCTTCCCGGACAAGACCGACCCCGCAGGGCGTTTCGTCGCCGTCGAGCTCGCGCCGGTCCGCGCGCTCACCCGCCCGGTCACACTTGCCGACATGAAGGCCGAACCTGCGCTCGCCGACATGGCGATGTTGCGCCAGAGCCGCCTGTCAGTTTCCCCGGTCGCTGCCGACCAATGGAAGGTGATCCTGAAGATGGCGGGCGGCTAAGGCCGATCATCAGGTTCGACGCTTGACCATTCGCAGCGTCGGCCAGTCGCCGCGGACGATGCTTTCGGCCAGATACATGCCCTGCCGCCGATAGGCCTGCGCCACCGCATCGGCCTGGCTATCGAGCAGGCCGGCGAGGATCAGCGATCCGCCCGGTAATACGGCATTGCCGAACACCGGGGCGAGCTCGATCAGCGGTCCGGCAAGGATATTGGCGATCAGCAGGTCGTAAGGAAGACGGGTTTTGAGGCGTCGATGGGCAAGGCCCGCCGCGACGACCAGTTCGACCTGTCCACGACCTGACCCCAGGCGCACGGCATTGGGCCCGGCATTTTCGGCGGTCACTTCGATTGAGACCGGATCGATGTCCGACGCGATGACCTTGGCCGCGGGCCACAACGAGCGTGCGGCAAAGGCGAGCAGGCCGGTGCCGGTGCCGATATCGGCGATATCGTCGAAGCGCAGGCCGCTACGGCGAAGCTTGTCGAGCATCATCAGGCAGCCGGTGGTCGTCTCGTGATGGCCGGTCCCGAAGGCGCGGCCCGCGTCGATCACGAAGCCTGTCATCCCCTCGGGCGCCTGGTCGGCATTATAGGGTGTGTGGACGAAGAAGCGCCCGGCGCGGATCGGTTCGAGACCCGACTGCGACAGCGTCACCCAGTCTTCCTCGGGGATGTGGGTGACGGTCGGCTTTGCGCCTTTCGCGCTTGGCACCAGCGCGGCGATCAGGGCAAGCAGGGCCTTGTCGGGCTTCTGCTCGACATAAGCGTCGAGCTGCCAATCGTCGGGCTTGTCGGCGTCGGGCTCGCTGGTCATCAGCGTGGGGGGCGGATCGAGCAGTGCGATCTCCGGCACGTCGCCCGCCAGCAACTCGGCCTCGGCCTTGGTGCAGGGCAGGGTGATCTTCCAGCTTCCCGAGCGTTCGGGCGCGAAGGGGAAGCCTGTCACGCCATCGCCCTTGGGTTCTTTCCTGGACTTAGCGGACATAGCTGGCTCCGTTGATGTCGATCACCGCGCCGGTCATCGAAGCTGGCGCGTCGAGCGCGAGGAATTTCACGGCTTCGGCGACCTCGATCGGATCGGCGACCCGGCCCAGCGGAATGTCGGCGAGCAACTTGTCCCCGCCGCGGCTGGCCAGATAGTCCTCGGCCATGCCCGTCATCGTGAAGCCGGGGCAGATCGCGAAGGCGAGGATATTCTCCGCCGCATAGCCGCGCGCGATAGTCTTGGTCATCGCCACCATGCCCGCTTTCGATGCCGCATAATGCCAGTGCGCCGGGCTGTCGCCGCGATGGGCGGCACGGCTGGCGATATTGATGACACGGCCGCCGCCATGGCGCCGGAAATGCAGCACTGCAAGCCTGCACAGTTCGGCCGATGCAGTGAGGTTGATCTGCATCGTCCGGTTCCATGCCTCGGTCCACGCCGCGTCGGGGGCGTCGATCGATGCTGCCTCGAAGATGCCGGCATTGTTGACCAGTATGTCGATCCGCCCGTCGAGCCGTTCGAGCGCCTGTTCCCAGATGCGGCGCGGCGCGGTGGGATCGGTCAGGTCGGCGGCGAGTGTCGTTTCGTCAGCTTCGGCGGAGCGATGGCCGATGATCCGGACATCCTCCCCCGCGAAGCGTTCGACGATCGCCTTGCCGATGCCCCGGCTGGTGCCGGTAGCGAAGATATTGATGGTCATCGGGGCGGGATAGGAGGTGATCGCGCCGGGGGCAACGGGAAGCGGACGAGCCGCCGGTCAGCAAGAGGCGCTAACGGGCCGAGCCACCGGCCTGCGAGGCCGAACGACCGGCCGCGCTTATGCGAGGAAGCCAAGCAGGGTGGATGATCGTGGGCGCCGGCGTCTGAGGGCTAAATCAAACTACGCCGCGATCTTGCTGACGAAGTCGCCGGTGATCGTTTCGAGATTGGAGAGTTCGCCATCGACCCGGCGGAAGCCGGCTTCCAGATGGTCGATCTCGCCCGCGACATTCTCGGTGTCGGCGCGGATCGCCGAGATGGTCGTCGACATCGAGTCGGCGGCCAGCGCAGTCTCGTCGACTGCCGCCGTGATCATGGTCACGGTCTGCGCCTGTGTTTCCATTGTCATACGAATGCGCTCGGCAGAGGTCTGGACCTCGCCGACGATGTCGCGAATCGCGCCATTGGCTTCGACGGTCTGACGGGTGGCCGCCTGAATCGCTGCAATCTTGGCGGCGATATCGTCGGTGGCGCGAGCGGTCTGACTCGCAAGGCTCTTCACCTCCTGCGCAACCACTGCGAAGCCGCGGCCGGCGTCACCCGCGCGGGCTGCCTCGATCGTGGCGTTGAGCGCGAGCAGATTGGTCTGGCCGGCGATGTCGCGGATCAGGCCCAGGATCGATTCGATCGCCTGCGCATGATCGGACAGCACTTCGGAGATGGCGACCGCATGGACCGAGCGATCAGCGGCGCGGGTGGCGATCTGGGCGGCCACCTCGACTTCGGCGCGGCTTTCCTCGATCGCGCGGATCAATCCGGCGGCGGTATGCGCGGCTTCGCGCATCGCCAGGGCCGATTGCTCGGCCGCTGCGGCGACTTCGGAAGTCTTGCCCAGCATGCCGCGCGCAGCGTGCGAGGTGTGGCCCGTGCGCTCGCGCAGCCCGCGGCTGTCGTCGAGGGCGCGGGTTAGCGTCTCGGAAATATCGGACCGGAAGGTGCGGCTCTGGCTGGCGAGCCCCTGATGCTGACTCGCGCGATTTTGCGCGCCGACCTGAGTGAAGGTGAGGTCGAAATAGAGGCCGTTGAGGGTAAACAGGGCCTCGCAGCTGCGCGCTACGAACTCGGAATCCTGGGGAAAGCGCCGGATGATCTCGCCGCTGATGTGGGCGATCGCCCCGGACGTCCTGCAGGCGACCGAACTATGGTCGCCGCCATTCAGCACGAAATTGAAGGTGTTGTCGGAATAGACACGCAGGTTGGCGATCGAGAGCCCTTCGCTGAGGATGGTTTTCCACATGCGGTTGACGCGCTGGCCGATATCATCGCCGCCGGTGACGGCATTATAAGCTGCGCGACTCGTCGGGTCGGATTCGAAAATGCCGCTATAGTGAACCCGCAGGGAATCGAGCAGCTCGTCGCCGAGCCGCGCCCAGATGGCCTTGAGTCGCTCATTGAGGTCGCCCCGATGATCATAGATCCCCAACTTGCGGGTGATCTCCTGATCGGACAGCCCGACTGCGCTCACCTCTTGACCGTTCATCATGACTCGCTGCGTTCCCTATGATTCTGCGAACGAGGGCAGTTTTAGGCGGCAATGGTAAACAGGGCCTTTAGGCTATTTGGAATTCGGCGGAATAAAGCGACCGAAACGACGCCAAGCGCCTTGCATGGCGTGGCGCTTCGGCTAAGAACGTCGCCGTCGACAGAGGGAGGGCATCATGTCGCGCAATCCAGGGCGTCCGCTATCGCCACACCTCACAATCTGGAAATGGGGACCACATATGGTGGTCTCGATCCTGCACCGGGTAACCGGATCGGGCATGGCCGTGGTTGGGGGACTTGGCTTCATCTGGTGGCTGGTGGCCGTCGCGAGCGGACCGGAGGCCTATGCGACCTTCCTGGCCGTCGCGACGTCATGGTTTGGCTATCTCGTCGCGGTCGGGCTTACGTGGGCCTTCTTCCAGCATATGTTCTCGGCGCTGCGGCACTTCGTGCTCGATATCGGCGCGGGCTATGAGCTGAAGACCAACAAGATGGCTGCCGTGGCGACCATGGTGGGTGCGATCCTGGTCACGCTGCTGATCTGGGGGCCCATTCTGGCCCGGCTCGCGCAGGGAGCTGAATAATGGGTTCGGGAACGGGAATCGGCCGCGTCCGCGGTCTCGGCTCGGCCAAACATGGTTCGATGCACTGGTGGCGTCAGCGGGTGACGGCGGTCAGCAACCTGCTGCTCGGGCTTTGGTTCGTGGTATCGCTGTTCCGCCTGCCGTCATTCGAGCATGGCGCAATCATCCAATGGATCGGCACGCCGATGGTGGCTGTTCCGCTGATCCTGTTTACGATTTCGGTCTTCTATCATCTGCGGCTCGGCCTGCAGGTGGTGATGGAGGATTATGTGCATGAGGAGGCCGGCAAGGTGTTCTTCGTGCTGTTGCTGAACTTCTATTCGATCGCGGGCGCCGCGCTGGCGATCTTCTCGATCCTCAAGATCGCATTCGGGGGAGTGCCCGCCTGATGGCCGAGGCTTACAAGATCATCGACCACCTCTATGATGCGGTGGTCGTCGGTGCGGGCGGATCGGGCCTGCGCGCGACCATGGGCGCTGCCGGCGCCGGTCTCAAGACCGCGTGCATCACGAAGGTGTTCCCGACCCGCAGCCATACCGTCGCGGCGCAGGGTGGCATTGCCGCCTCGCTCGGCAATATGGGGCCGGATCACTGGACCTGGCATATGTACGACACCGTCAAGGGGTCCGACTGGCTGGGCGACCAGGACGCGATCGAATATATGGTGCGCGAGGCGCCCGCCGCGGTGATCGAGCTGGAGCACGCTGGCGTGCCGTTCAGCCGCACCAACGAGGGCAAGATCTACCAGCGCCCATTCGGTGGCCATATGCAGAATATGGGCGCGGGCCCGCCGGTGCAGCGCACCTGCGCCGCGGCCGACCGTACCGGCCACGCCATGCTCCACGCGCTTTATCAGCAGAGCCTGAAGTACGACGCGGACTTCTACATCGAATATTTCGCGCTCGACCTGATCATGGAAGGCGGCGAGTGCAAGGGCGTGATCGCGCTGTGCATGGAGGATGGTTCGATCCATCGCTTTCGCAGCCATGCCGTGGTTCTCGCGACGGGCGGTTCGGGCCGCACCTATTTCTCCGCGACATCGGCGCATACCTGCACCGGTGACGGCGGCGGCATGGTGCTGCGCGCGGGCCTTCCGCTCCAGGACATGGAGTTCGTTCAGTTCCATCCGACCGGCATCTATGGCGCGGGCGTGCTCATCACCGAGGGTGCGCGAGGCGAGGGCGGCTATCTGACCAACTCCGAAGGCGAGCGCTTCATGGAGCGCTATGCGCCTTCCGCGAAGGACCTCGCCAGCCGCGACGTCGTGTCGCGTTCGATGGCGATGGAGATGCGCGAGGGCCGTGGCGTCGGCAAGAATGGCGATTATATCTACCTTCACCTCGATCATATCGATCCGAAGGTGCTGGCGGAGCGCCTGCCGGGCATCACCGAGACCGGCAAGATTTTCGCCAACGTCGATCTGACCCGCCAGCCGCTGCCGGTAACGCCGACGGTCCATTATAATATGGGCGGCATCCCCTGTAACTATCATGGCGAGGTCGTCACCCTGAAGGACGGCAACCCGGACACGGTGGTGCCGGGCCTGTTCGCGGTCGGCGAAGCCGCCTGCGTTTCGGTGCATGGCGCGAACCGCCTCGGCTCCAACTCGCTGATCGATCTGGTCGTGTTCGGCCGCGCGACGGGCTTCCGCCTCGCCGAGCTGATCAAGCCGAACAGCAAGCATGGCGCGGTCGTCACCGAAGCCGACGAGAAGGCTCTCGGACGGCTCGACCATTATCGCAGCGCGAAGGGCGGCACGCCCACGGCGGAAATCCGCCTCAACATGCAGCATACGATGCAGAAGCACTGCGCGGTGTTCCGCGATAACGAGCTGCTGCGCGAGGGCCTCGGTCTGATCGACAATGTCTATGCCAATCTGCAGGACGTCGGCGTCACCGACCGTTCGCTGATCTGGAACACCGACCTCGTCGAGACACTCGAGCTCGACAACATGCTGCCGCAGGCGGTGGTGACGATGCACTCAGCGGCCAACCGCAAGGAAAGCCGTGGGGCGCATATGCATGAAAGCTATCCCGATCGCGACGATGCGAACTGGATGAAGCACACGATCACCTGGTTCGATAAGGGCGCGGTGACGATCGATTACCGCCCGGTGCACGAATATACGCTCACCGACGAAGCCGAATATGTGAAGCCGAAACCACGCGTTTACTGAGCGGGGCTTTCACCAAATACGAAAAAGGGGGGGCTGCGGCCCCCCTTTTTTGTATCTGGGCTCAGGCCGCGCGTGCGCTCGGCGCTTTCAGGGCAGATCGCACCGCCGGGACGAACGCCTCGGCTATCGCAGCGATGCCCAGGGCATTGGGATGAATTCCGTCGCGCAAGCAAAAGCGCGGATTGGCGAGCACATCCTTAGGGAAGAAGGGCGCGACGGGAATATCATGCTTTGCCGCAAGATCGTCGTAGAGCGTGGCGCAAGCCTGGCCGAACGCGCCGAACGATGCAGGCGCTTCCATCTTCGCCAGCAAGACCGGAATGCCGATCCGCGTCAGATCCGTAATGATTATGTCCAGATTGGCGCGCGTCTGCGTCAGCGGGATGCCGCGCAGCAGATCATTGGCGCCGAGTTCGACGATCGCCAGATCGGGCCGGGCCTTGAGACGGCTCAGTTCGCGCGAAAGGCGCTTCAGCGCGGCGGTGGTCGTATCGCCAGACACGCCGGCGTTGATGACCTTAGCACCGGCATGGCTCGACTGAAGCTGCCGTTCGAGCTGTGCCGCGAAACTTTGGTAGGCCGCCAGACCATAGCCTGCGGTCAGGCTATCGCCGAAGGCGAGGATGAACGGGGCGGTCATACAGACATCCCCGTCTTGAACGAAGCCGTCAGGCTCCGCGCAGTGCGTGCGAACATGATATCTCCTTGAGAACTCCCGATATGGGAAGCGAATGCCGGATTTCCAATATGGTCAGCGCGCGTGCCGTGCTTGCAGTCGGATGCCAGCCTCGCCAAAGTAGGCCATGCGCTTTTTGATCCCCGCCATGCTCCTGCTGGCCGCCGCCCCGCTTGCGGCCGCGCCCAGGCCTTCGCCGATCCTTACAACCCCCGACGCGCGCGATGCGCTGTCCTATGCCCGGCCCGAAGTGGCTCGGGTGACGCATATCGATCTCGACCTCATCGCGGATTTCACCACGAAGGAAATGCGCGGGACGGCAACGCTCGACATCGTCGCGCGGCCCGGCGCATCGGAGATTGTCCTCGACGATAAGAGTCTGGTGATTGAGCGAATCGCCGACCCGAAGGGCAGGCCGCTGACCTGGAGCGTCGGCGCGGCCGACGCTTATAAGGGAGCGCCGCTGACGGTGCGGATCGGCGCGGCGCGCAGGATCGTCATCACCTATCGGTCGAAGCCCGAGGCGAGCGCGCTCGGCTGGCTGCCGCCCGAGCTTACCGCGGGCAAGAAGAAGCCGTTCCTGTTCAGCCAGGGCCAGTCGATCGAGAACCGAAGCTGGATACCGACCCAGGACAGCCCCGGCCTCCGCCAGAGCTGGTCGGCGCGCATCACCGTGCCCGCCGACCTGGTCGCGGTAATGAGCGGCGCGCGGCTGACGCCCAGAGGGGAGGCGGCCGGACGGGGGATGAAGCGCTTCCGCTTCCGCATGGATCATCCGGTACCGCCTTATCTGATTGCGCTCGCGATCGGCGACATAGGCTTCAAACCGCTGGGCAAGCGCACCGGTGTCTATGCCGAGCCGGTGGCGCTGGACATGGCGGCGCGCGAACTCGACGATACCGAGGCAATGATTCGCGCTGCCGAGGGATTATATGGCCCCTATCGCTGGGGGCGCTACGATATGCTCGTGCTGCCACCCTCCTTTCCTTATGGCGGGATGGAGAATCCGACGCTGACCTTCCTCACGCCGACGATGTTCACTGGCGACAAGGCGAACACCGATCTCGTCGCGCACGAACTGGCGCATAGCTGGTCGGGCAATCTCGTTACCAACGCGACATGGTCCGACAGTTGGCTCAACGAGGGTTTCACCACCTATTTCGAAAACCGGATCGACGAGATCGTCTATGGCAAGGAGCGCGCCGCGGTGCTGGCAGACCTGTCATGGGACGATCTGCAACGCGACCTGAAGGAAGCCAAGCCGAGCGCCACCCGGCTCCACGGCGAGCCTGAGGAACTTTACGGCGAACTCGCTTATAATAAGGGCGCGATCTTCCTGCGCACGATCGAGCAGGCGGTCGGCCGCGCGCGATGGGACGCCTATCTGCGCTCTTATTTCGACCGGCATGCCTTTCAGCCGCAGACCACCGCCAATTTCCTGACCGACATCCGCGCGCAGTTGATCAGAGGCGACGCCGGGCTGGAGGCGAAGCTTCAACTCGACCGCTGGGCGTATCAGCCCGGGTTGCCGGACAATGCGGTCCATGTCCGTTCGAATACGCTGGCCCAGGTCGATCGTTCGATCGAGCAGGTGAAGGCGGGAGCGGCGATCGCGTCGTTGCCCTTTTCGAGCTGGGGGACGCAGGAATGGCAGCGCTTCCTCAACGGCCTGCCGCGCAAACTGCCGGCCGCGCGGCTTGACGAGATCGACGGCGCCATGCGGCTCTCCGGGTCGCCGAACGCCTATGTCCGTTCGGCCTGGCTCGTGCTGGCGCTGGGCAACCGCTATCAGCCTGCCGTGGCCTCGGCGGAGGAGTTCCTGCCGCGCATCGGGCGGATGCTGCTGATCCGTCCGGTCTATCGGGCGCTTCACGAGCAGGGCGAGTGGGGCAGGCCGATCGCCAATCGCATCTATGCTGGCGCGCGGCCGCATTACCACCCTGTCACGGTCGCGTCGGTCGACAAGATCCTCAGCGGAAACCACTGACACGCCCGGCTGGCTTTCATCTTCCTGCCGCAATTCCGGCCTAGGGGCCCGCCCCATGAAGAAAGCCATAATCCTCTCGGCGGGGCAGGGGTCGCGACTGCTGCCGTTGACCGCCGACCAGCCTAAATGCCTGATCGATTTCGCGGGTAAGAGCCTGATCGCCTGGCAGATCGAGTCGCTGGTCGCCAACGGCATCGCCGAGATCGCGGTCGTCACCGGCTTCCGTGACGCAAAGCTCAACGCCGCGCTGGCGGAGATCCGGCATCCGGGCCTGACGATCCGTACCGTGTTCAATCCCTTCTACAAGGTCGCGGATAATCTCGGTTCCTGCTGGATCGTGCGGGAGGAAATGGATCAGGATTTCATCATTCTCAACGGCGATACGCTGGTCTCGCCAGAGATCGTCGGCCGGCTGATCGCGGGTGCGACATCGCCGATCACGGTCACGATCGACATCAAAGACAGCTACGACCTCGACGACATGAAGGTGCAGCGCGACGGCGATCGGCTGCTCCAGATCGGCAAGCGGCTCGAACCGCATGAGACCAATGCGGAGTCGATCGGCATGCTTGCCTTCAAAGGCGACGGCCCGTCGATTTTCCGCAATCAGGTCGAGGCGATGATGCGGACGCCCGAAGGCGTGCTAAACTGGTATCTGAAGGCCATCCATGCGCTGGCCCCGTCGGGGGTGGTGAGCACGGTGTCGATCCAGGGGCTGGACTGGGCTGAGGTCGATTTTCCCGAGGACCTGCCGATCGCAAGGGCGCTCACCGAAGGGTGGGGGAGCGGGCCGGTACCGCTTCCACGTAAGTGAAACAAACTCTAGGAGGGCCAGATACCCTTGAGCCAGACAGCCAACGCCTTGATCTGATCGGCATCAAGCGCAACCGCCTGCCCCAGCGCGGGCTGCCCCGCCCAGCCGGCGTCGGTGACGGATACGCCACCATATTCCCGGTCGCCTTCATAGCGCGGGATGACGTGGAAATGGACGTACGGATCGACCATCATCAGCATCAGATAATTGATCTTCTGATAGGTAACGGCGCGCGTGAGCGCCGCTTCGATCTCGGCAATGATGATGGCCAGTTCGGCGTGCGCCTCGGGCGGCAGCGCGCCGAAGGCGGTGGCATCGGACTTGGCGGCGAGGACCAGTGATCCCAGCGTAGGCTGGGCAGGGCGCAGCAGCACGACCCAATGATGATAATCGCGGATCAGCGTTGCGGGATAACCGAACTTCTCGATCGTCGCGTTGGCCATCCTACACCTCCAGCCAGGACCGGATTTTTATGCCGCGCCGGCGCCGCTTGGTCGCCTGGTAAAGGCGTACCGCGTGGAAGACGCAGGATAGCACTGTCCAGACCGCAACCCCAATGATGCCGAAGTCGGGCCGCTGCAGAGCGGTCGCGACGAACAGGATGACCATGTTCGGATTGCGCCGGGCGGTGATCAGCCGGAAATCGCTGTCGACCTTTTGCCAGACATGGATGTGCATATTGCCGAATCGCCGCATGAACACGCCTTCGATCAGACGCTGGACGACATAGCCGCCGACGATCGCGATCATCACGATAGCGAACACGGCATGGGGAAGCTCCTGACCCCAATGGACGAGGCCTACTCCCCACGCCCACCACCAGAAGGGCGGATGGACCAGATCGAGCCCATGGTCGAAGATATTGCCCCAATAGCTCGAGGTAATCGTGCACCGCGCGAGCTTGCCGTCCACCGTATCGAGCACCATGAAGCCGAGTCCGGCGGCCATGCCCTCCCAATAGCGGCCTTCCCAGAACAGCCAGGTTGCGAGCACGCACAATATGGCGCCGATCGCCGTCACCATATTGGGGGTCATGTGGAGACGCGCGGCGATCCGCGTCAGCACCAGCGCCCATTCAGGCCAGAGATATTTGGTCAGGATGTCGGTCACGCCCTTATAGGCGCCATAATAGGTCTTGCGTTCGATCGAGCGGACGCTGCCCGGTTCGAGCTTCTCTATCACCGGTTCCTCGCGCTTGCGCAGCGAGGCGTTGTAGAAGACACGGTGGTCCTCGGCGCGGACCTCGGTCAGGCCGTCGAACGAGGCTTTCTCCTGCGATTCGGTGACGTGCGCGATCACCGGTTCGCCGTTCAAGGTCAACACCTCGCCCGGGCGCGACGCCATGAACTTCAGCCACGCCGGCTCGAACACATGGCTCGCGGCCACCACCAGCGCCGGCCCCTGGCCAGCGCGGTCGAAGGGCAGTTTCTGCGCGCGGGCGATACGGCGCAGCCGTTCGCTGCTGGTCATGCCCCACAACAGGGTAGGGTTCGTTCCGACCGGACGAACGGTAAGCGAGGAGACTGTCATGCTGTCCTTAATTCTTGCTTGGCAGCTTCCTTGCCCATCGTCCGCCGGACTGGCAAGGCTCGAAAGATGCATAATGGTGGCTTCACTGCGATCGTCCTTGCCGGCCAGCGACCCGGCACAGACCCCTTGTCCGAATATTTCGGTCAGCCCCGCAAGGCGTTGATCGAGGTGGCCGGCCAACCGATGCTGGCGTGGGTCGGCGCGACCCTGATCGCGCGCGGCGATGTCGATCGGATCATTATCCTCGCGCAGGATGCCGATGCCCTGCTTGATCATCCCGGCACCCGCTGGCTGCGCGACGAAGCTCGGGTGACCGCGCGCGACTGCGGCGATTCGATCGTCGAGGCGATCAGCCGGACGCTTCGCGCCATGCCGAACGCCTATCCCTTCCTGTTGACGACCGCCGACAACGTCCTGCTCGACGACGCGATACTCCATCAGTTCGCCGCGCGATCTGCCGGCGCCGACGTGGCGGTGGCGCTGGTCGAGCGCCGGACGCTCGAGCTCGCCTATCCTGGAAACCGTCGCACCTGGCTCCCTTTTCGCGGAGGCGCATATTCGGGCGCCAATCTCTTCTGGCTCGGCAGCCCGGCTGCGCTGGAGGCGCTGGCGGTGTGGCGGCGGATCGAGCAGCAGCGCAAGAAGGCGCGTGCGGTGTTGGGGGCCTTTGGCCTTGGTCTCGCCCTGATGATCGGGACGCGATTGCTGACCCTCAATCAGGCGATCGCCCGAGCGGGCGGGCGGCTGGGGATCACGGCGCGTGCCGTGGTGTTGCCCTTCGCCGAAGCCTGTATCGATGTCGACAAGCCGTCCGACCATGCGATGGCGGAGGATATCCTGCGCAAGCGGCAGCGATAGAGTCTAGGGGTTGTGGGGATTTAGGATTCACATTTTTGGGGAGATGTGATTCACACTTTGGATGGAACGCTTCGTACTGACCGACGCCCAGTGGGCAAAGATGGAACCGCATTGTCTGGGTAAGCCGACCGACCCGGGACGAAGCGGGAGGAACAACCGTCTATTTTTGGAGGCAGTGCTATGGATTGTCCGGACGGGCAGTCCATGGCGTGATCTGCCGAC
>NZ_LARW01000096.1 GCF_000971055.1 Sphingomonas sp. SRS2 | reverse complement strand
TCCACAACCAACATCCCGATCTCGCCAACTGACAATCCAGTCGGCCGTTTAAACCATCGAAATGAGGGGTCCCTTTTAGACGCCGATCACCCCGCTAAGGGGGTCCTTTTTGCACGCCGATCTACAGACAGTTTAGCTTTGGCGCTGAGGCCGTCCGAGACATCGGCGACATGTTGGCCCATGCCGACGAGCGTATTCAGGGTGTATCAGTTAGGCGAGTGATAGACCTCCATTGCATCGCTAAATTTAAGATGGCTTACCTCAACCGGGCTATAGCTTTAGCCAGTGTACCCGCAGAAATGCTAGACGTCATGGATGCAACTTATCGCGTTCTAGATGATGTAACCATTTATCGAGATACGGGATTAAATAGAGAGCAATCTGGCACCGCCTTAACACGGCTAAAAAAGAGATTTTCCAAAAATCCTGATGGCACACTATCCTTCAACTCATTGTATGAAACTGAAAGAGACAGGAAGGTATTGGAGTGCTTTACTGGATACGTTATTTCGAAGGGCGCCTACAATAACATAGCCCTATTCAACGAATTCAAGGGGCTGATGATACGCCACAAATTTCTTGACCAAAACTCAGCAGAGTTCGACCAATTTTTCCCTCATCTTTCTTTGTACGCCATTGCATCCATGCATGGGGTAAATTTTCTCCTACCATGTGGCACCATCGCAACCGCTGCCGCTGGGTGGCAAACGCCAGCAGACGGCGATCCTAGGCTCGGTGTTACAATCACATTTCCTGGACTTGCGGGCCAAACAAAGACCGTTCCGGTTGGACTGTCTCTGTTCGAAACCGACCTCAATGCCGCTGACTGGGTTGATGGCTACGAAGCACGAAGGCACGCGACATGGGATTTGCCCATAGAGGTTACCAGCGAACCGAAACTTAGGGCGCTCATTTAGTCGCTAATGCCTTGCAATAATAAGCGTGCGCGCCGGACAGCTCGAACTGAGTCCTCGTCGATCCCCTCAAGGCGCAGGATTAGCTCGCCGATTGCCTCTTTGAGCAAACGGTTCTCCTTCTCCAAAACCTCGAACGCCGGCCTGTCGGTCCCGTTCTGTTCTTTTTCGCGGTGGTATGTCAAGTGCATAATCCCCCCTGAAAATCAAGAACAAAAGAAGAACAAGATAGGGTTCATCCAGCATCGGGGAGGTTGCATCCCGGAAAGTCGGACCTCTTACGGGCGGAGGCGGACTGCAGTTTTTCGGTGACGAGCGGCGATAGCTGCCGCTCCGGCGGAAGGTAGCCATAATGACAGCTCGCTCCAGCCGCCGCCAAGCGGCTCGCGTCCCCTTATTTGGGGTGAGGAGTCGCTGCGCAGCGCGCGGGCTGGCATTGGGCCATGTCATCCATTGAGCAGATGATGCATAAAGACCGTAAGCGAGAGGTGGCCAGACGCATGAAGCGACTTCAACGTGCGAACAATGTGGCGGACCTTCGTCTGATGGCCCGCCGCCGGCTGCCGCGGCCGATCTTTGACTATATCGATGGCGGCGCCGATGACGAGGTCTCGTTACGGCGGAACGTCACCGCGTTCGAGAGCTATGAACTCGTGCCCGACGTGCTGAATGACGTGTCGGCGATCCGGACGGAAACCAGGATCTTCGGACAACCCTCGCGCTTGCCGCTGATGCTATCGCCAACCGGGCTCACCCGCATGTTCCATGGTCACGCCGAGCTCGCCGTGGCCCGCGCGGCAGCGCGACACGGCCTCGTCTACAGCCTGTCGACGATGAGCACGACGCGCCTTGAGGAACTCGCGCAGGCATTTGCCGGGCCAAAGATATTTCAGATCTACATCTTCAAGGATCGCGGCCTGACCGCCGAGTTCGTCACGCGCTGCAAGGAGGCCGGCTTTCACGGCCTCGCCCTGACGGTCGACACGCCCGTCGCCGGCAATCGCGAGCGCGACCGGATTAGCGGCCTCTCCATGCCCCCCAAGCTCACGCTAAAGTCACTCCTCAGCTTCGCTCTCCACCCCTCCTGGTCGCTTCCCGCGCTGACGGGATCCAAGTTTGATCTGGCGAACGTCAGCCATAAAATCGACGCCCTGGCTTCGGGACCGATGAGCCTCTTCGACTATATTGGCGGTCAGTTTGATCGCACGGTCGGCTGGCGCGACGTCGAATGGCTTGCGCGCGAATGGAACGGGCCCCTGGCTATCAAAGGCGTGATGACGCCCGAGGACGCACGCAGGTCGATCGCATCGGGCGCTACCGGCGTGATGATCTCCAATCATGGCGGCCGTCAGCTAGATGGTGCGCCCGCACCGGTCGACCAGATCGAAGCAGTGCGCGAGGCCGTAGGCGACGCGCCGGACGTGATCTGCGATGGCGGCATCCGGCGCGGCTCGGACGTAGTCAAGGCGCTCGCCCTGGGGGCCACAGCCTGCTCGATCGGGCGCCCCTATCTGTACGGCCTGGCGGCCGGCGGGGAAGCCGGGGTCGACCGCGTATTGACGTTGCTGAGCGACGAGTTCGAACGCACGCTGACGCTGGCGGGGGTAAACGACGTCGCATCCTTGTCTCGCCGCCATGTCCGGAACCGGGTGGCCGGTTGCAGCAGCTCATGTTCGACGAGGTAGCACCGGCACTATAACGACCACGCGTGCTCTGCCGGCGGGCGCCAAATGGTCCTCACGGTCTCCGACTTCATGTCCGCTGTCGGGGTCAGATAGGGCGCCCTATAACGACCTTGCAGGGCGCAAAGCGGTCACTTCCGGGACCGGACCGCCTTTTTCACCGCTACCGCCCCCGCTCCGCATCCAAAAACGCCTCGACCTTCGCGAGATCGACCTTCTTTTCGAGGTAGGTCTCGCCGATCCCGCGCGCCAGCAGGAACGGCAACTGCCCGCCCTCCATCTTCTTGTCGTGCATCATGTGCGCGACCAGCGTCTTGCCGGGGGCATCGATGCCCGCCGCCTGGAGCGTTGCGGGGAGGCCGGCGGTGGCGATGTGGGTGGTGACGCGGGCGGCGTCTTCCGGCGGGCAGAGGCCCAGCGATGCCGAGAAGCGGAAGGCGAGGGCCATGCCCGCCGCGACGGCCTCGCCGTGGAGGAGGCGGTCCGAGAAGCCGGTTTCGGCTTCGAGGGCGTGGCCGAAGGTGTGGCCGAGATTCAGGAGCGCGCGGCGGCCGCTGGTTTCGCGTTCGTCCTCGCCGACGATGCGGGCCTTGGCCTCGACACTCTTCGTGATCGCGTGGGTGCGGGCGTCGGCGTCGCCGGCGAGCAGCTTCGCCGCGTTCGCTTCGCACCAGGCGAAGAAGGGGGCGTCGTCGATCAGGCCGTATTTGACGACCTCGGCATAGCCGGCGCGCTGCTCGCGCGGGGGGAGGGTGTCGAGGGTGGTCGGGTCGATCAGGACGTGGACCGGCTGATAGAAGGCGCCGATCAGGTTCTTGCCGGCCTTGCTGTTGATCGCGGTCTTGCCGCCGACCGAGCTGTCGACCTGCGACAGGAGGGTGGTCGGCACCTGCACGAAGCGGCAGCCGCGTTTCAGGATGGAAGCGGCGAAGCCGACGAGATCGCCGATCACGCCGCCGCCCAGCGCGATGATGGTGTCGTTGCGCTCGACGCCATAAGCGAGGAGGGCGTTGGTGAGCTTTTCGAGCATCTTCCAGCTCTTGGTCGCCTCGCCCGCGGGGAGGACCTCGACGGCGCTGGCGATGCCTGCGGCGGTGAGAGAGGTTTCCAGCCTATAAAGCTGATTTACAACGATATTCTTGTCGGTAACGACGATGAAGCGGCCGCGCGCCGCATAGGGCGCGAGCAGTTCACCGGCGCGATCGAGCGCGCCGTTTTCGATCGAGATGTCGTAGCTTCGTTCGCCCAGGGCGACCCGCACCGTCATTGCGCCAGAGCCTTCAATATAGTGTCCACGGTTGCGTCGTGCGGCAGCGGCTGGCTGTGCACATGGATCGGCGCGAGCGCATAGACCGGGTTGCGGATGGCGGCGAGCTCCGCCAGCGCGATGCGCGGATCGCGGTCCTTGAGCAGGGGGCGGGTGCCCTCGCGGCGCTGCACCCGCTCGGCAAGCACGTCGATATCGGCATCGAGCCAGATGGCGCGCGCGCGTTCGAGGATCAGCGCGCGGGTTTCGTCCTGCATGAAGGCGCCGCCCCCGGTCGCGATGACCTTGGGCTTGCCGTCGATCAGCCGGCCGATCACCCGGCGCTCACCGTCGCGGAACTCCTTTTCCCCGAATCGTTCAAAAATCTCGGTGATGGTGAGCCCGGCGGCGCGCTCGATTTCGTGATCGGCGTCGACGAAGGGGAGGTGCAACCGGGCGGCGAGCCGCTTGCCGACGGTCGATTTACCCGCGCCCATGAGGCCGATGAGCACCAGCGGGCGGTCAAAACGCGGCAGATTTGGCGGCAAGCTTTGCGGCATGTCGTCGAGGGCTATACACATGGCCGCCCCCTCGGGCAAAAGCGCCTCCATTGCAACCATCCGGATACACATATGTCGCGGTTCAGCATCATCCTGTTGAGTGTCGTTATCGTCGTCGTCGTGGCGCTCGTGGCCCTGAGTTTCGTCAATACCGAAAGGCCGCCGGTGACCGTGGAAAAGGCGATGCTGAATGAAGCCCAGGCCAAGTAAGAAGGCCGTTCTTGCGCTGACGGCCGGCGTCGCCGCGCTCGCCGCGGCGGCCGCGCTGGCGCAGGAATCGCTGCTGCCGCCCGGATTCGGCAATCAGCCGGGCCCGACCAACCGGCCGCAGCAGGCCGCCCCGGCGCCCGGCCAGCCCACGCCCGGCGCTCCGGCTCCTTCGCCATCGACGCCGCTGGCGCCCGCGCTGACCCTCGATCCGGACATCTTTGCTTCGGCCGAGGCGCAGGAGCCGGACCAGCCGAGCGAGATGCCCGATTCGGCCCGCCGCTCGACGGCGGTGGCCGGCCCCTTCGCCGGAATGGGCCGGGATGCCTGGGGCACGACCGACGGACGTTTCCTGTCGAGCCTGATGCGCCGCCTGGACGTGCCGATCGCTTCGCGCTGGGCCTCGATCACCTTGCGCCGCGCGCTGCTGACGCGGGTGGCGACGCCGCAGAATGTCTCCGCGCCCGACTGGATCGCCGAACGCGCCTGGTTGCTGTTGCGCATGGGCGAGGCGGACGGCGCGCGGCTGCTGGTCCAGGGCGTCGATGTCGATCAGTTCAACGCGAAGCTCTATGCCGTCGCCGGGCAGAGCGCTCTGGCGAGCGCCGATGCGGCGGGGCTGTGCCCGCTCGCCGATGGCGGCGCGATTCGTAGCCGCGAGGCGATCTGGCCGATGGCGCGGGCGATCTGCGCGGCCTTGTCGGGCGACACGGCGATCGCCGGTGTGCTGATGGACCAGGCGCGCCGCCGCACCCGCGATCCGCAGGGCATCGACATCCAGCTCGCCGAGCGGATGATGGGCGTGAACGGCGCGGGCCGGCGCAGCGTCACCGTCGAATGGACCGGGGTGAACCAGCTCACCGCCTGGCGCTTTGGCATGGCGAGCGCGCTCGGGCTCACCATTCCGGCGGATCTGCTGCGCACGGTGGGGCCGCAGGCGACCGCGTGGTCGGCGCGCGCGCCGATGGTGCCCGCCGGCGAACGGATCGACGCGGCGATGACGGCGGCGCGGCTCGGGGTCTTCTCGAACTCGGCGCTGGTCGATCTTTATGCGCAGGCCGCCGACGACAGCGGCGATTTTGGCAGCGACACGCCGGCGGGCCGGCTGCGCGCCTGCTATGTCGCCGACGGCGATCCGGCGCGGGTATCCGCGATGCGCGGCTTCTGGAGCGGGGAGGGGCGGGGCGAAGGCGCCAGCGTCGATCATTATGCCGGCCTGATCCTGACGGCGCGGGCCGCGGCGCGTATCGCCCCCGACGACGATCATGTCAGCGACGTCGCCAACCTGCTCGGCTCGATGATGTCGGCGGGGCTCGACCGCAAGGCCGCCGGCTGGGCGCGGGTGGTATCCTCGATGTCGCCTGAAAAGAGCGATCCCGCCTGGGCGATCCTGGCGGTGGGCACGCCGCGGGTGAGCGTCGACCTGTCGGCGGACCGGCTGTCAGGCGTCGCCGATCGCTGGGCCGAGGAAAAGCCGCAAAAGCTGCGCCTGCTGCTCGGCGCGCTCGCCGCGCTCGACCGGTTGCAGACCGAGGAGCAGTTGCAGCTCCTCGTCGAATATAAGGTGGGCTTCGACAATCAGAGCAACTGGGCGCGGATGCTGTTGCAGGCCGCCGACCGCAAGGAGACGGCGACGGTCGCCCTGCTCGTCGCGGTCGGGCTGCAACGGACCGGCTGGGCCGGGCTGTCCCCGGCGATGTTTGCGACGATGATCCGCGCGCTCAACGAAGCCGGGATGGACGGCGAAGCGCGGATGATCGCCGCCGAAGCAATGTCGCGGCTGTAGTGTGCCGCCATTCCGCCCATACCGGCCTGCAAATGGCTGTCTTCGGCGCTTCCGGTGCTCACGTACATTGAGTACGCTGCGCTCCGGGTCACCAAAGACCGCCGTTTTCGGCTCGGTCTGAACGAAATGTCGGCACACTCCAGATCGATGGGTGATGGCGAAGCCATCTCGCAATTCCTGGAGATGCTGGCGGCGGAGGGCGGGGCGGCGAAGAACACGCTGCTCGCTTATGGATCGGACCTGCGCGGCGCTTCGGAGATATTGGGTGGTGGACTGACCACTGCCGATACGCCCGCGCTCCAGAAGCTCGGGACCGAATGGATGGCGCTCAGCCGGACGAGCGTGGCGCGCAAATCGTCCGTCCTCCGGCGCTTCTATGCCTTTCTCGAGGAGGAGGGCATCCGCGCCGATGATCCTTCCGATGCGTTGCCGCGCCCAACCACGCAGCGCGCCTTGCCGCGCACGCTCAGCCATGGCGATATCGGCCGGCTGTTCGACGCGCTGGAGGAGCGCCGCCGCGACCGGCATGGCGATCCGCTGACCCTGCGGCTGATCGCGCTCGTCGAGCTGCTCTATGGATCGGGGTTGCGCGCGACCGAACTGGTCTCGCTGCCGCGTCATGCGCTGCGCGGCGACCGGCCCTTCCTGATCCTGCGCGGCAAGGGCGGGCGCGAGCGGCTGGTGCCGATATCGGACCGGGCGCGGGCGGCGGTGGCCGAATGGAGCGCGACGGGCTACGCCGCCGGCGACCAGCCTTTCCTGTTTCCTTCGGGTCATGGCCATCTCAGCCGGGTGCGGCTGTTCCAGCTGTTGCGCGAACTGGCCGCCGAGGCCGGGATTCCGCCGCAGCGGATCAGCCCGCACGTGCTGCGCCACGCCTTTGCCACCCACCTGCTCGAAGGCGGGGCCGACCTGCGCGCGCTCCAGACGATGCTGGGCCATGCCGATATCGCGACGACCCAGATCTATACCCATGTGAACAGCGCGCATCTGGTCGAACTGGTCAACAGCCGCCATCCGCTGATGGACGGCACGCGCAAGCCCGCGCCGGAACCGGGCGATGCGCCGGGCAGTTGATCGCTCCGAAAAGGAGACCGTCATGATCCGTACGACCCTGACCGCGCTGGCCGTTGCCGCGCTTGCCACCGCCGCCCCGGTCTTTGCCGACCGAGGGCCGACCCAGGCCGAAACCAAGGCGATCGTAGCCAAGCTGGCCGCCGCCGGGTTCAAGAGCTGGAACAAGATCGAATATGATCCCGATGGCCCGAAGTGGAAGGTCGACGACGCGCGTATGCTGGGCGGCAAGACTTACGACCTCCAGCTCGATGCGAAGACCTACGACATTGTCAGGAAAGACGGCGACTGAGCGGATCGTCGCTCGCGATCCCGCTCTTGTCTCGCGTGAACGTCTGCCATAGGCGTTTGTCCGTGTGACAATGCAGCAGGGGATAAGGTGCATGGCGGCGGCGGAAGTTGAACTCGATCCCAAGCGGGACCGGCTGGTCATTGTCGCCTCGACGCTCGGCACGGTCTTCGAATGGTATGACTTCTTCGTCTACGGAACGCTTGCCAGTATTGTTGCCGGGCACTTCTTTCCGTCCGACAATCCCGCCGTCAGCTTCCTGATCTTCCTCGCCAGCTTCGGCGTCGGCTTCGGCATGCGCCCACTCGGTGCGGTGCTGTTCGGCGTGCTCGGCGACAAGCTGGGCCGAAAATACACCTTCCTCGTCACCATCGCGCTGATGGGCGCGGCGACGGCCGCGGTCGGCGTGCTGCCCACCTACGAGACGATCGGCGTTGCCGCGCCCATTCTGCTGGTGATTTGCCGCATCCTTCAAGGACTGGCGCTGGGCGGTGAATATGGCGGAGCGGCGATCTATGTCGCCGAACATGCACCGCCCGGCCGGCGCGGATTCTACACCAGCTTCATCCAGTCGGGCGTGGTCGGCGGCTTCCTGCTCAGCCTGGCGGTCGTGCTGGCGTCGAACCTGTTCGTCGACGCCGAAGCCTTCGCCGCCTGGGGCTGGCGGATTCCCTTCCTGTTTTCGCTGGTGCTGCTGGCGGTTTCGCTCTGGGTGCGGCTCAAGCTGAAGGAAAGCCCGGTCTTCAAGGCGATGAAGGATTCGGGCGAGATCGCCGAGAATCCGCTGCGCGAGAGCTTCGACAGCTGGCCCAAGGTCAAGATGATCCTCGTCGCGCTGTTCGGCATCGCCGCCGGCCTGACCGTGATCTGGTATACCGCCCAGTTCCAGGCGCTCTATTTCCTGCAGAGCAGCCTGCGGCTGGAGGATAATGCGGCGCGGCTGATCGTGGGCGGCGCGGCGCTGTTCAGCCTGTTCTGGTTCATCCTGTTCGGCTGGCTGTCCGACCGGATCGGCCGCCGCAAGCCGATTCTGATCGGCTATGCGCTCACCCTCGTCCTGATGTTCCCGCTGTTCCACGGCATGGCCGCGGTAGCCAACCCGGAGCTGACCGCCGCGATGGAGCGCGCGCCCGTCGTCGTAACCGGCAGCGATTGCAGCTTTGATCCTTTCGCCAAGGAGCAGGCGACCGCCTGTGGCAAGGTCCTCGACGCGCTGTCGAAGAAGGGCATCGCCTACACCAAGGTCGAGGGCGCAGCGGGCGCGCCGCCCGCCGTCACGATCGGTAGCAAGCCGGTCGATGCGAGCGATGTCGTCAGCCTCGAGGCCGGGCTCGCCGAAGCGGGCTACAAGCTCGACAAGATCGTTCCGACCACGGCCAATGCGCTGAAGATCGTCTTCTTCATCACTGTGATCGGCTTCCTGTCGGGCATGACCTATGGGCCGGTCGCGGCATTGCTGGTCGAGTTGTTTCCGGCGCGGGTGCGATACACTTCGATGTCGGTGCCCTATCATATCGGGACGGGTTATTTCGGCGGATTTCTGCCGTTCATCAGCCAGTATATCGTGGCCCGGACCGGCGATCCGTTCGCCGGACTGTGGTACACGATCGGCGCCGTTGCGATGGCGCTGGTCGTCAGCCTGCTGTGGCTGCCCGAAACCGCGGGCAAAGAACTGGAATAGCGGAGGTGGGGGAGCTATCGAGCGTGCGTGGTTCCCAATGATGCTCCTCTCAGGCTGATTCTCGACGGTACGGCGCTGGTCTCCAACTGGCGCTGGCTGTCGGACAAGGCCGGCGTCCCGGCGGGCGCGGCGGTCAAGGCCGATGGCTATGGCCTCGGTGCGCGCGAGGTTTCGCGCCGCCTCGCCGAAGCGGGCTGCCGCGATTTCTTCGTCGCGACCTGGGCCGAAGCCGATGCGCTCGGTTCGCTGCCCTTCGGCGCGGCGCTGTCGGTCCTCCACGGCGTGCGCGAGGAGGATATGGCCGCGGCGCTCGCGTCGCGCGCCCGTCCCGTACTCAACACGCCCGCGATGGTCGCGCGCTGGAAGGCGGCGGCCCCGGGCCGACCCTGCGACGTGATGGTCGACACCGGCATGAATCGGCTGGGGCTCAGCATCGCCGAAGCCGCGTCGGGCCTGCTCGACGGGCTGGAGATCGATCTGCTGATGAGCCACCTCGCCTGCGGCGACGAACCCGCCAGCGCGATGAACGAGCAGCAGCGGGTGCGTTTCGCGGATGTCGCGTCACGGGTCGGCGCGCAGCGTTACAGCCTCGCCAATTCGGCGGGAGCCTGTCTCGGGCCCGATTACGGCTTCGATCTCGTCCGACCCGGCGTCGGCCTCTATGGCGGCCTGCCGCGCGCCGAGGCCGCCGGCCATATCGCGCAGGTCGTTCGCATCGAGGCGCAGATATTGCAGGTTCGCGACGTGCCGGCGGGCGATACGGTCGGCTATGGCGCGACCTTCACCGTCGGGGGGGCTACCCGCATAGCGATCCTCAATCTGGGCTATGCCGATGGTTATCTGCGCGCCTTTGCCGGTCATGGACTGGCGCTGCACGAGGGCGTCGCCTGTCCGCTCGCCGGGCGGGTTTCGATGGACCTGATCGCCGTCGATATCGGCAAGGCGCCGGTAGAGGAGGGCGGGTGGCTCGAAATCGCTTACCAGCTCGAAAGCACCGCCGCCGCCACGGGCCTGTCGCAATATGAGTTGCTGACCGGGCTTGGCTCCCGCTATCAGCGAGGCTGGACGGATTAGGATGCCAGTGATTTTGCAGCCGATTATCGCCTTTTTAGCTTCGGTCGGACGCCTGCTGATCAACGCCCTCGGCGCGATCGGCCGGGTGACGCTGTTCGCCGCGACCACGATTTCACGCGCGGTACGCCCGCCATATTATCCGGCGCGGCTGTTCGAGCAGCTGATGCAGATCGGCTGGTTCTCGCTGCCGGTCGTCGGCATGACCGCGATCTTTTCGGGCGCCGCGCTGGCGCAGCAGACCTTCACCGCGGGATCGCGCTTCAACGCGACATCGACGGTGCCCGCGATCGTCGTGCTCGGCATGGTGCGCGAGCTGGGCCCCGTGCTGGTCGGCCTGATGGTCGCCGGGCGCGTCTCCTCCGCCATGGCTGCGGAACTGGGCACGATGCGGGTGACCGAGCAGCTCGACGCGCTATCGACGCTGCGTACCGATCCTTATCGCTATCTGATCGCGCCACGGCTGCTCGCCGCGCTGCTCGCCACCCCGCTGATGGTGCTGGCGGCTAATGCGATCGGCATCTTCGGCGGCTATTTCGTCGCGGTCTACAAGCTCGATTTTAACGCGATCGGCTATCTGAATACGACGCGGCTGTTCCTGACCGCGACCGACCTTCAGATGGCGCTGGTCAAGTCGGCCTTCTTCGGTTTCTTCATCGCGCTGATGGGCTGCTATCACGGCTTCCACGCGCAGGGCGGCGCGGCGGGCGTCGGCCGGGCGACCACCGATGCGGTGGTCTCCGCCTTCATCCTGATCCTGCTGTCGAACATGATCATCACCCTCATGGCGTTCGGCTGATGAGCGACGATCACAAGATCGTCCTGGAAAACGTCACCAAGACGTTCGGGACAAACCACGTCCTCGACGGCGTCAACCTGGAGATCGAGCGCGGCGAATCGATGGCGATCATCGGGCAGTCGGGCAGCGGCAAGTCGGTCACGCTCAAATGCATCCTCGGCCTGATCAAGCCCGATCGCGGCGCGATCCGGATCGACGGCGAGGATATGACCGGCATGTCCTCACGCGAGCTGGAGCGGACGCGCGCCAAGTTCGGGATGCTCTTTCAGGGATCGGCGCTGTTCGATTCGCTGCCGATCTGGCGCAATGTCACCTTCGCGCTGACGCAGGGTCGGCAGCGCGAGACCGCGAAGATGCGCAAGATCGCCACCGAGAATCTCGAACGTGTCGGCCTGGGCAGCAATGTCCTCGACCTGCGCCCGAGCGAGCTTTCGGGCGGCATGCAGAAGCGCGTCGCGCTGGCCCGCGCGATCGCGCCCCGGCCCGAGATAATCTTCTTCGACGAACCGACCACCGGGCTCGACCCGATCCGGGCCGACGTGATCAACGACCTGATCGTCGAACTGGTCGAGGAACTTGGCGTGACCGCGCTGACGATCACCCATGACATGGCCTCGGCCCGCAAGATCGCGCACCGCGTCGCGATGCTCTATCAGGGCAAGATCATCTGGCGGGGGCCGAGGGACCGTTTGTACGATTCCGGAAACCCATATGTGGACCAGTTCGTTCAGGGGCGCGCCGAAGGCCCGATCAGATAAATCTATGTTTGACGTTTTCGATAACTGAAAGCGTTTCTTCTCATTGGATCGATCGGCAGCCATCCGGCACAAGGCGGTCATCCACTCAAGAGAGGACGAAATATGCTCGGACGCACAGTTCCCGACGTCACCCTGAAGACCCGCGTGCGCGACGAAAGCATCGGCGGGCCCAACCCCTTCCGCTGGCAGGATGTCCACACCGGCGAGCTGTTCAAGGGCAAGCGAGCGGTTTTGTTCGCGCTGCCCGGCGCGTTCACCCCGACCTGCTCGACCGAGCAGTGCCCGGCCTATGAGCGCGAATATGACGCGCTGCGCGCGGCGGGGGCGGACGATGTCTACTGCCTGTCGGTCAACGACGCGTTCGTGATGTATCAGTGGGGCAAGAATCTGGGTCTTTCCAAGACCAAGCTGCTGCCCGACGGCTCCGGCGACTTCACCCGGCGCATGGGCATGCTGATCAAGAAGGATCATCTCGGATTCGGCGACCGCTCGTGGCGCTATGCGATGGTGGTCGATGACGGCAAGATCGTCGCCTGGTTCGAGGAGCCCGGCATCAATGACAACGGCAGCGACGACGATCCCTATGAGGTCAGCAAGCCCGACAATGTGCTGGAGTGGCTGAAGGCCAATCCGGCGAAGTAACAACCTGCTATCTTCACCGTCATCCCAGCGTTCGCTGGGATGACGGTGAAGAGGATGTCAGGGTTCATAGTCCCGCAGCGTACGCGCGGCTGCGTCAAATGCGTCATAGGCGGTCTTCGCCAGGCTACCGCCGACGCTGCAACGGCGGACGCCGATCTCCGCAAGCTTCGTTATAGTCTCGTCATAGGCGTGGACGACGACGTTCACCGGCTTCGGCGCGACTGCGGCGATCAGTTCTGCGATGGCGCCATGATCGTTCATGCCGGGCACGAAAATGCAGTCCGCCCCTGCCTCGGCATAGGCGACGGCGCGGGCGATGCTCTCGGCGGGCGGCATGTCGGCCAGGCGGAAATGCTCCTGCCGCCCGATCAGCATCACCGCCGGGTCCTTCCCATCGATCGCGGCGCGCGCGGCGGCGATGCGCTCGACGGCGAGGCCATGATCGTAGAGCGCGCCGCCCGACCAGTCCTCGACGGAAATCCCCGCAACGCCGGTATCGACGGCAAGCGCGACATTCGCGGCGACGTCGCCGGGGGCATCGGCGAAGGCATTTTCGAAGTCGGCGTTGACCGGCAGGTCGGTTGCGGCGACGAGCATGCGCAGATGCGCCAGCGCCTCGTCGAGGCTCAGTTCGCCATCATCCTTCCCGATCGCCCAGGCCGCGCCTGCGCTGGTGGAGGCGAGCGCCTTGAAGCCCAGGGCGGCGAGCCGCACCGCGCTGCCGCCGTCCCAGGCGTTGGGGATCAAGAAGAAGCCGCTTTCGTGCAGCTGGCGGAATTTCGCGCGTTTCTCGGCTGTCGTCGGCACGGTCGCTCCTCCCTTCAGTCGGTTATGTTCGCCGCCCGCTCGACCCCGGCGATCCAGCGCTGGACGGCGGGATAGTCGTTCAGGTCGAACCCGCCTTCATGCGCGACCCGGGTATAGGCGACCAGCGCGATATCGGCGAGGCTGAGCTTGTCGCCGACCAGAAAGCCGCCATCCTTCACTGCATTGTCGAGCAGCGCGAGCGCGCCCTTGCCGCGCTCGACGATCTTCGCTTCGAGTTCGGCGGGCGACTTGCCAAGATAATGGACCTGGAAGCGGGCCACCGCGACATAGGGTTCGTGGCTATATTGCTCCCAGAACAGCCATTCGAGCATCTTGGCACGACGGTAGCGATTGGACGGGATCAGCGCCGACCCTTCGGCCAGCGACAATATGATGGCGTTCGACTGGGCCAATATGCCGCCATCGGCGTAGCGGATCACCGGCACCTGCCCGGCAGGGTTCATCGCGAGAAAGTCCGGCGTACGCGTGTCGCCGCTTAGCACGCCGGTCTCGATCCATTCATAGGGAAGGCCGAGCAGGTCGGCGGTCCACTTCACCTTTAGGCAGTTGCCCGAGATCGAATCGCCGTAGATTTGCATATGAGCCCCCTATGTGTGCACCGGTCCTAGCCGGCTTCGCCGGAGCGGCGAAACAAACATCGCAACGCGGTTGATAAGCTGGCTTTATCTGCAAGCTGTCACAAAGCCGTAAGCATCCGGCGAAGTGGCTGTAACAAAGATGAATCATAGCATCGGCTCGTCATCCAGACAGGAGACGAGCGATGAATGCCATTACCCGTATCGCCGCCTATCAGGGCAATGCCCCGTCCATTCCCGAGGTGCAGCGCCGTCGGCGCCGCTATCGGACAATATGGGTATCCGACATCCATCTCGGCACGCGTGGCTGCAATGCGCAGATGCTGATCGACTTCCTCGATTCGACCGACAGCGAGACGATGTATCTGGTCGGCGACATCATCGACGGCTGGCGGCTCAAGCGCAGCTGGTACTGGCCATCGGCGCATAACGACATCGTCTGGCGGGTGATGAAGCGCGCCAAGCGCGGCACCCGGGTGGTGTTCATCCCCGGCAATCATGACGAGATGTTCCGCCAGTTCGCCGGGCTTACCTTTGGCGGCATCGAAATCCGCCGCAATGCGATCCACGAGACCGCCGATGGCCGCCGGCTGATGGTCACGCATGGCGACGAGTTCGACACGGTGGTGATGTGCCACCGTTGGCTGGCCTTCGCCGGCGACGCCGCCTACGAGATGCTGATGCGGCTGAACGTCGTGATCAACTGGGTCCGCCAGAAGTTCGATCTGCCCTATTGGTCGCTGTCGAAACATGCCAAGCAGAAGGTCAAGAACGCGGTCGAGTTCATCTCGCGCTTCGAGGAAGCGGTCGCGCATGACGCCGGCGAGCGCGGCGTCGATGGCGTGGTCTGCGGCCATATCCACACGGCTGAGATCCGCCAGTTCGGCGATATCGTCTATTATAATGACGGTGATTGGGTCGAAGGCTGCACCGCTCTTGTCGAGCATTTCGACGGACGGATGGAAGTGCTGCACTGGGCCGACGAGATTGCCGCACGCCGCGAGCCCGCCTCCGCGATGGCCGCCTGATCGTGCGGATCGCCATCGCGACCGACGCGTGGAGCCCGCAAGTCAACGGCGTCGTCCGCACCCTCCAGGCGGTCAGCGCCGAACTGGGCGCGATGGGGCATGATGTCTGCGTCATCGCGCCCGATCAGTTCCGTACCCTGCCATGCCCCAGCTATCCCGAGATCCGGCTGGCGCTTACCACCCAGGCGGGGATCGGCCGCAGGATCGGCGAGTTCGGCGCCGATGCGATCCATATCGCCACCGAAGGACCGATCGGCCTTGCCGCGCGCCGCCATTGCCTGAAGCACGGCTTCGCCTTCACCACCGCTTATCATACTCAGTTTCCCGACTATGTCGCGGAGCGCACCGGCATGCCGGCCGACTGGTTCTGGCGCTATATCCGCTGGTTCCACGGACCTTCAGCGGCGGTGCTGGCGTCGACGCCTTCGGTCGAGGCGATGCTGAAGGCGCGTGGCGTGGGTCCGGTGCGGCGTTGGGGGAGGGGCGTCGATCTTGACCTGTTTCGTCCCGATCGCGCGGGGCATCCCGCTTTTGCCGGCCTTCCGCGTCCGATCCAGCTCTATGTTGGCCGGGTCGCCGTCGAGAAGAATATCGAGGCGTTTCTGGCCAGCGACGCGCCCGGCACCAAGGTGATCGTCGGCGACGGCCCGGCGCGCGCGTCGCTGACGCGCCTCCATCCGCAGGCACGGTTTCTCGGCGTGCTGCATGGCGAGGCGCTGGCGGCGGCCTATGCCGGGGCCAATGTGTTCGTATTTCCAAGCCGCACCGATACTTTCGGGCTGGTGATGATCGAGGCGCTGGCGTGCGGCACCCCGGTCGCGGCCTATCCGGTTACCGGCCCGATCGACATTCTCGATGCCGCCAGCGCGGCTATGGACGATGATCTGGGCGAGGGGATCCGCCGGGCGCTGGCCTGCGACCGAACGGATGCCGCCGCTTATGGCGCGACCTTTGGCTGGCGGCGCAGCGCGGAGCAATTCCTGTCGGCTCTGGTTCCATTGGGTGAGGCGGTGGGCATGGCGGCGTGACGCTCCCTCTCCCGTCTGCACGGGAGTGGGCCAGGAAGGCGAAGTGCGGGTGAGAAACGTCCCATCTTGCCCTCTGCTACTGCTTTCAGTACAGGATCGGGCATGCTTCGGCCGCTCCGTGACGGGGCGGCCCTTTTATTTTTGGAGGACCGTATGGCCCAGCCGCTCATGCCCCACGCCACTGCATCGTGGCTGGTCGACAACACCGCGCTCGCCTTCCCGCAGATCGCCGACTTTTGCGGCCTGCACATCCTCGAGGTCCAGGCGATCGCCGACGATATGGCCGCGACCAAGCTGACCGGCCGCGATCCGGTCCGCGCGGGCGAGCTGACAATGGCCGAGATCGAGAAAGGCCAGAAGGACCCCAATTACCGCCTGGTGATGCAGAAGGGCCCCGATCAGCAGCGCCGCACCAAGGGCCCGCGCTACACGCCGGTGTCCAAGCGCCAGGACAAGCCGGACGGCATCGCCTGGATCATCCGCAACCATCCCGAAGTTTCTGATGGCCAGATCTCGAAGCTGATCGGCACGACGCGCACCACCATTGCCGCGATCCGTGACCGGACGCATTGGAACATCGCCAACATCGTTCCCAAGGATCCGGTGACGCTGGGCCTGTCCTCGCAGCGCGAACTCGACGCGGTCGTCGCCAAGGCGGCGAAGGCGGCTGGCATCGAAGCCCCGACCGACACCCGCCTCGAAGGCGACCGTGAGGCCCTGATCGAGCAGCTTCGCGCCGAGCGCGACGCCGCCGGCAAGGTAGCCGAGATGACGCTTGCTGAGCAGGAAGCGGCGCTGTTCAGCGGCCCGGCCTTCCAGGATCCGTTCAAGAAGTAAAAGCCCGTACGTCGCCCCGGCGGAGGCCGGGGCCGCCAGCGGCTAGTGCCGAGACGTCATCGAAAGAACCTCTGGCGGCCCCGGCCTCCGCCGGGGCGACGAAGTTGTTGACCCCCTCGCTCCCGCCATCCAAAAGCCTTTCATGACCGACGCCCCCACCTTCGCCGATCTGTCCTTCGAGGATGCCCTCAAGCAGCTCGAGGCGATCGTACGCCAGCTCGAATCGGGCGATGTGCCGCTCGACGATTCGATCTCGCTCTACGCCAGGGGTGACGCGCTCAAGCGCCAGTGCGAGGAGCGGCTGAAGGCGGCGCAGGCGCGGATCGAGAAGATCAGCATCGGTGTCGACGGCGCGCCCAGAGGGACCGAGCCCTTCACCGCGGGCTGACGATGTCGGACCTGCTCACCTTCGAGCTGGAGCGCATCGCGCGCGAGATCGACAGCCGCTTCGATGTGCTGCTGACGCCTCCGGATGACAGCCGCAAGCGCCTGTACGAGGCAATGCGCCATGCCGCGATCGGCGGCGGCAAGCGGCTGCGTCCGCTGCTCGTCTGCGGTGCGGCGGGGCTGTTCGCGGTCGACGGGGAATGCGCGCTGCGCACCGGCCTCGCGGTCGAGGCCATCCATGTCTACAGCCTGATCCATGACGATTTGCCTTCGATGGATGACGATGACATGCGGCGGGGCCGCCCCACCGTCCACAAGGCGTTCGACGAAGCGACCGCTATCCTTGCGGGCGACGCTTTTCAGGCACTGGCCTTCGAGATTATCGCCGCCGAGGCGACCCACCCCGATCCCTTCGTGCGCGCCGAACTGGTCAGCGCGCTCGCCGTTGCGGCGGGGCCGGGCGGAATGGTGGGCGGACAGGCGATGGACATGGCGGCGGCGGTGACGATGCACGATATGGCGAATGTCACCCGGCTCCAGCAACTCAAGACCGGCGCGCTGATCGCCTTTTCGATCGAGGCCGGCGCGATCCTCGGCCGATTGCCGCCCGAGGGACGCACACGGCTGCGCGGCTATGCGCATGATCTCGGCCTCGCTTTTCAGATTGCCGACGACCTGCTCGATGCCGAGGGCGACCCTGCGGCGATGGGCAAGGCGGCGGGCAAAGACGACGCGGCGGGCAAGGCTACCTTCGTCGGCCTGCTGGGGATCGAGCGGGCCCGTGCACAGGCGCGGTCATTGTCCGAACAGGCGATCGGGCATCTTGCCAATTTCGGCCACGAAGCCGATCTGCTACGCGATATCGCGGCCTATGCGGTCGATCGCGATCGCTGAAACCGAACAGGGGGAAGTATCCATGCGCACCGGCGTCTATCCCGGCACCTTCGATCCGGTCACTCTGGGTCATATGGACATCATCCGGCGCGGTGCGAAGCTGGTCGACAAGCTTGTCGTGGGCGTCACCACCAATCCGTCCAAATCGCCGATGTTCACGCTTGACGAACGGCTGGCGATGGTTCGTCGCGAAACCGCCGACCTGGGCGACAAGATCGAGATCGTGGCGTTCGATTCGCTGTTGATGGATTTCGCCGAGCGGGCGGGCGCGTCGATTATCGTGCGCGGCCTGCGCGCCGTCGCCGACTTCGAATATGAATATCAGATGGCGGGGATGAACCAGCAGCTGAACAATCGTATCGAGACGGTGTTCCTGATGGCCGATGTCGCGTTACAGCCGATCGCGTCGCGGCTGGTGAAGGAGATCGCGCTCTATGGCGGCGCGATCGATCGCTTCGTCCCGACACGCGTGGTGCAGGAAGTCGTCGCGCGCGTCGAAAAGATCGGTAAGAAGGGCAGCTGAACCGGTTCAGCCAGCGGCAAGCCGGATAAGCTTAAACGCAAGGCCGCGCGTCTTTCGCGTGGTAGGAGATGTGATCTGATGCGATCGAAGTTCGTCGTTGCGGCCCTTTCAGGCCTGTTCATGGCCGGTGTGGCGTGCGCGCAAACCGTACCGGTGGCGGCGCCGCCGGCCGATCCGCAGAACATTCTCAATCTCGACCTTTCGACCGGCGGCCGCGTGAAGGTTTTGCTGCGGCCGGACAAGGCGCCCTATTCAGTCGATCGTATCAAGACGCTGACGCGCCGCCATTTCTATGACGGCCTCGTCTTCCATCGGGTGATCGAGGGCTTCATGGCGCAGGGCGGCGACCCGAAGGGCACCGGCGAGGGCGGGTCCGATCTGCCGGACCTGAAGGCCGAGTTCAACGATCTGCCGCATGTGCGCGGCGTGATGGCTCTGGCGCGGGCCGAAGGGCTCGATTCGGCTAACAGCCAGTTCTTCATCATGCTTCAGCCCAACCTCAGCCTCGACGGCAATTACACCGCGATCGGCCGGGTGACGTCGGGCATCGAATATGTCGACGCACTGGCCAAGGGCGAGCCGCCCGAAAACCCCTCGAAGATCATCCGCGCGACGATCGAATCCGACGACCAGGGCATCCCGCCCGCCGCCTTCGTGCCGCCGCCCCCCGCCGCCCCGGCGCCGGTCGTGACCGACAAGAAGGCAAAGAAGGAAAAGAAGTCGAAGCAGGAGGCGGTGAAGCCTGCGGCTCCGACCCCGGCTCCTGTGGCCGAACCGGCGGCAGCCTCCACCGCCCAGCCTGAAGCCGCGCCCGCGCCCCAGGCATCGGCCACAGATCAGGGCACCGACGCCGCCGTGCGGGAAGTCTCGGGCGAACACGCCACCGATGCAGCGGTGAAGGGCATCGCCGCCGAAGAGACGATCGCCAAGCCGCAATAATCGGCCGCCATGCGCGTCGACCTCTTCGATTTCGAACTGCCGCCGGAGAATATCGCGCTGCGCCCCGCCAGCCCGCGGGATAGCGCGCGGATGCTGCTCGTCCCGGGTGCGGGCCCTCTCGCGGACCATGTCGTTACCGACCTTCCCGCGCTGCTGCGGGTGGGCGACTGCCTCGTCTTAAACGATACGCGGGTCATACCGGCGCAACTCGAAGGCACGCGCGGCGAGGCGCGGATCGGCGCGACCCTGCACAAACGCGAAGGGCTGCGGCGCTGGCGGGCGTTCGTCCGCAATGCCAAGCGGGTGCGGATCGGCGACCGGATCGATTTTGGCGCGGATGTTGCGGCGATCGCCACGGAGCGCGGCGAGGACGGCTCGATCCTGCTCGATTTCGATGGCGACGAACCCGTCGAGCTGCTGCTCGAACGCGCCGGGCGAATGCCGCTGCCGCCCTATATCGCCGGCAAACGCCCGACCGATGCCCGCGACCTCGACGATTATCAGACGATGTTCGCGCGGGAAAAGGGCGCGGTCGCGGCCCCGACCGCGGCGTTGCACTTCACGCCGGGGTTGATGGCGTCGCTCGCCGATGCGGGGATCGTCACCGAGACGCTGACGCTTCATGTCGGCGCGGGAACCTTCCTTCCGGTCAAGGCCGATGACACCGACGATCACAAGATGCACGCGGAATGGGGCCGGATCGACCCCGCGACCGCAGACCGCCTCAACGCGGTGCGCGCGCGCGGCGGACGGGTGATCGCGGTGGGCACGACCAGCCTGCGGCTGATCGAAAGCGCGGCTGGCGAGGATGGCGTTATCCGGCCGTTCGATGGCGATACCGCCATTTTCATCACTCCCGGCTACCGCTTCCGCGGCATCGACGGGCTGATGACAAATTTCCATCTGCCCAAATCGACGCTGTTCATGCTGGTCAGCGCGCTGATGGGACGGGAGCGGATGCAGGCGGCTTATGCCCATGCGATCGGCCAAGGCTATCGCTTTTACAGCTATGGCGATTCCAGCCTGCTGCTTCCCTAGCCGCCATTCGTTCTGATGGGGCAATCCCGGCCCGAAGCCGACTTTCTCCGCGCTAGGCGCCTATGAGAGTGCGGCTATGTTTTGTCAGAATTTTTCGCCCGAGTTCGATCAGGGCTACCGCCAAGCCCAGGACTATCGCCGTCTTAATCAGAAGCAATAACACCTTCAAATAGGATGGCGCCACGACGAGCATCTCGATATCCTTCTCATCGAAAAGATCGCGAAAGCTATTCGTCAGATAGCCATGCGTAAAGTAAATCGCCAGCGAGAAACCGGACATCAGCGAGAGAATTTTGTACAGAGAATTGTTCGGGTCTATCTTGGACAGCATGGTTATCGCGAAAATTGCTAGAAACACTTTCTGTATAGCTAGAATCTCTACTCCGGGAAATAGATCATGATAATAAAATAGAGATAATGCGATAATTAATAT
>NZ_LARW01000095.1 GCF_000971055.1 Sphingomonas sp. SRS2 | reverse complement strand
CGCCCTCACCGTCTCGCTGTCGGTGAATGGCGAGCGGGGGTCTCTTCTTTCGCCAATGTTTTTCTGCGATTGACCTGACGGTCGCCGCGCGCTTGAAGCAGCGGATGACCGGCACCCTCGAAAAACTCGAATCCACCATCATCGCCCGGCGGGGCGGCGATCCGGCATCTTCCTATGTCGCGTCGCTGTTTGCGAAGGGCATGCCCAAGATCGCGCAGAAGCTGGGCGAAGAAGCCGTCGAGACGGTGATCGCGGCAATGGCGGACGATCGCGGGGCGGTGACCAGCGAAGCCGCCGACCTGCTGTTCCATCTGACCGTGCTGCTCGCCGCCGCCGGGGTATCGCTCAGTGATGTGATGGCCGAGCTCGAACGCCGCGAAGGCGTGTCGGGGCTCGACGAGAAAGCTTCTCGCGTCTGATATTGGAGTAACCGATGCCGATCGACGCCACCCTTCCCTATGACGACAGCAACATCTTCGCGCGCATCCTGCGCGGCGAGTTGCCGGCGAAGACCGTCCATGAGGACGACTACGCCCTCGCCTTCCACGACATCAATCCGCAGGCGCCGGTCCACATCCTTGTGATCCCCAAGGGGCGCTATGTCTCGTGGGACGATTTCACCACCAAGGCGCGCGACGCCGAAGTGGCGGGCTTCATCCGCGCGGTCGGCCAGGTCGCGCGCGCGGCGGGGCTGGTCGAACCCGGCTATCGCCTGCTCGCCAATATCGGCGGCCATGGCCATCAGGAGGTGCCCCACCTTCACGTCCACATCTTCGGCGGCCGCCAGTTTCGCGAGATGGTGCCGCCACCGCGCGATTGAGGCGGGCCGCGGCCCTTTGGCAGACGCCGCGACGCGATCGGAATCAGCGTCGATGAACCGTGGAGAGCGGCGGCGGCGCGTCCGGCATGATATCAACAGGGACAATAGGGACCTTCCTTGCGGGCACGCGCAAATCTGTTGCGCGCGGCAAATTAGCGGTTAGGCTCCGCTCCCCATGAAAGGCCGCCGCAAGAGCACGGCCAGACAAGGGAACTCCGCATGATATTTGGGCGCGTAAAGCCACTCGACGCCATTCTCGCCACCGCAGCGAAGAAATCGCTGCACCGGTCCCTCGGCCCCTTCCAGCTGACCATGCTGGGCATCGGCGGCATCATCGGCACCGGCATCTTCGTCCTCACCGCCGAGGCCGCCCAGAAGGCGGGCCCCGGCATGATCGTCGCCTTCATCATCGCCGGCTTCGTCTGCGCCGTGGCGGCACTCTGCTATGCCGAGATGGCGGCGATGGTGCCGGTCTCGGGCTCGGCCTACACCTATAGCTATGCCGTGATGGGCGAGCTGGTCGCCTGGATGGTCGGCTGGGCCCTGGTCCTCGAATATGCGATCGCGGCGGGCGCCGTATCGGTCGGATGGTCGGGCTATGTCGTTGGGCTGTTCCAGTCGCTGACGGGCATAACCCTGCCGAAGGCCCTGATCCTGGGCCCGATCGACGGCGGCATCGTGAATATCCCGGCCGCGGTCATCGCGCTGCTCGTCACCTGGCTGCTGGTGCTCGGCACCAAGGAAAGCGCCACGGTCAACGCGGTCCTCGTCGCCATCAAGGTCGCTGCGCTGACGCTGTTCGTCGTGCTGGCGCTGCCGGTGATGAACATGAACAATTTCGATCCCTTCGCCCCGCTCGGCTTTGCCGGCATCTCGGCGGCGGCGGCGTCGATCTTCTTCGCCTATGTCGGCTTCGACGCGGTTTCCACCGCGGCCGAGGAAACCAAGAACCCGCAGCGCAACATGCCGATCGGCCTGATCGGATCACTCGCCATCTGCACCGTCTTCTACATGCTCGTCGCCGCCGGGGTTATCGGCGGGGTCGGCGCACAGCCGATGCTCGACGCCGCGGGCAACGGCATCGCCACCGGCTCGAAGGAACTTGCCGCCGCCTGTTCGGCGATCGGCGACACCAAGGTGGTCTGCTCGAAGGAGGCGCTGGCCTGGACGCTGCGCGAAATCGGCTGGCCGCAGATCGGCAACCTGCTCGGCCTCGCCGCCGGCCTGGCGCTGCCCTCGGTCATCCTGATGATGATGTTCGGACAGACTCGCATCTTCTTCGTGATGAGCCGCGATGGCCTGCTCCCGGCCGTCTTCTCGAAGGTTCATCCCCGCTACAAGACACCGCATGTCGTCACGGTGATGACCGGCATCTTCGTCGCGATCTTCGCGGCGCTGTTCCCGGTCGGTGCGCTCGCCGACATCTCGAACTCGGGCACGCTGTTCGCCTTCGCGGCGGTCTCCATCGCCGTGCTGGTGCTGCGCCGCACCGATCCGAGCCGCAAGCGTCCGTTCCGTACCCCGGCGGTGATGATCGTCGCCCCGCTGGCGACGCTGGGCTGCCTGTATCTGTTCTTCAGCCTGTCGATCTACACGACCAGCCTGTTCTTCGGCTGGGCGGCTATCGGCTTGGTCGTCTATTTTGCGTACGGCTACCGCAAGAGCCATCTCGGCAGGGGCGTCATCGAAGTGCCTGAGACCGACGCGGACATTCCGCCGCAGCCGGTGCCGCCCATCCAGTAAGGACCGCAGATATTTCGACAGAATCGAGCCCGGCGAAAGTCGGGCTCTTTTCTTTTCAGGGGTTGCGCAAACGCTGTTCGATCAGCGCGGCAAGATCCTCGTCCGCCGGCAAGCGCGGCCCCATCAGGGCTATGATGCGACCCGCCGCGATCGACCCCATACGCAGGCTGGTCGGCAAACCCCGGCCCTGCGCCAGCCCCGCCAGCACGCCCGCGGCAAACAGATCGCCCGCGCCCGTGGTGTCGACCACCGGGCCGCAAGGTTCGGCGGGCGTCTCATGCCGCAGTCCGCCTTCGACCGCGATCGCCCCGTCGGCGCCGCGCGTCACGATCACCAGCGGCGCGCGCCTAGCCGCCCAGGCGACCCCGGCCTCGAAACCGGCAAGGCCGCTCAACTCGGCCAGCTCGCCTTCATTGGCGAACAGGATATCGATCAACCCGCCTTCGAGCAGCGCGACGAAATCGTCGTGATGCTGGCGAACGCAAAATTCCGACGAGAGGGTGAAGGCGGTCCGGCGGCCATGTGCCCGCGCCACCTGCAGCGCCGTGATCGAGGCCGCGCGCGGTTCTGCCGTGCGCCACATATAGCCTTCGGTGTAGAGGATGGCGCTATCGGCGGCGATCGCGGCGTCGAAGGCGGCGGCGGGCAGATATTCGGACGCGCCGATCGCGGTATTCATCGTCCGGTGCCCGTCGGGGCTGACGATGATCAGACAACGCCCGGTCGGCGTGTCGATCGGCGGCAGCGGAAAATCGATGCCGTTCGCGGCCATGTCGTCCGCAAACAGACGCCCCAGCCGGTCGCCGCCGACCTGCCCGACAAAGGCGAGCCGTAGCCCCAGCCGCGCGAGCGCCGCCATGCTATTCGCCGCCGATCCGCCGCAGACTTCCTCGCACACGCCCATCGCCTGATGGAGCAGCACCGCCCGATCGGGCGCGATAGGCTGCATCACCCCGCGCGACAGGCCCTGCTCGGCGACGAAATCATCATCCTTGTGGCAGAGCACATCGACCAGCGCATTACCGATCGCGATTATGTCATAGCGGGGAGCGGGCATCGGCCCGCCCTAGCGAACTCCGCCGCGCAGGCAAAGTCACTGGACGACACTCGCTTGCGTCGACGCCCGGATGGTGCTGACGATAACCGCATGACCCTGCACCGCATCGCGGCCTTCGCGCCGATCGCCCTGCTCGCCGCCTGCGGCCCCGCCCAGAACACCCGCATCTCTCACATCCCGCCGCCGCCAGTGCGCGTGGAGGCGGGGCTCGACCGCGTGCTGGGCAAGGACTTGCGCGCGCTGATCAGCCTGTTCGGCACCCCCAATCAGGACATCCGCGAGGAGCCCGCGCGCAAGCTGCAATATGCGAGCGGCGTCTGCGTCCTCGACGCCTATCTCTACCCGCCGGGCCCCGGCCGCGAACCACTCGTCACCCATGTCGACGCGCGGCTACCAAGCGGCGAGGACATCGACCGCGCCTCGTGCATCGCGGCCTTGGTCCGGCGGAAAGAGGCGCGGTAGCTCCCTAGCCGTGACCCTCGCGGAGGCTGGGGCGATGTGTGGAGGTTATTCCTCCACTCCGTCCAGCGCCGCCGCCAACTCGTCGAGCCACACCTGCGCATTGCCGTCCGACGGCGCGCGCCAGTCGCCACGCGGTGACAGCGCGCCGCCACCGGAGACCTTCGGACCGTTGGGCAGCGCCGAGCGCTTGAACTGGCTGATCGTGAAGAAGCGGAACAGGAATTTCTCCAGCCAGCCGCGGATCGTCGCGAGGCTGTAGCTGTTGCGCAGATCTGCGGGGAAGCCGGCGGGCCATAGACCCGCATCGGCATCCTTCCACGCATGCCAGGCGAGGAAGGCGATCTTCGACGGTTTCAGCCCCAGCCGGATGACATGGTGGAGAAAGAAGTCGTTGAGCTCGTAGGGCCCGACCTTCGATTCGGTGCTCTGGATCGCGCCGCTGGCATCCGCCGGAACCAGCTCCGGCGAAATCTCGGTGCCGAGGATGGCGGTGAGGATGTCGTCGGTCGCGCGGTCGAACTGGTCGGTCGCGACGCACCAGCGGATCAGATACTGGATCAGCGTCTTGGGCACGCCGCCGTTGACGCCATAATGGCTCATATGGTCGCCGACGCCGTAGGTGCACCAGCCGAGGCCGAGCTCGCTCAAATCGCCGGTGCCGATCACGAAGCCGTTATTCTGATTGGCGAGGCGGAACAGATAATCGGTGCGCAGCCCCGCCTGCACATTTTCGAACGTGATATCGTAGACCGGCTCGCCGCCTGCGAAGGGGTGGCCCATGTCGGCCAGCATCTGACGCGCGGCAGGGCGGATATCGATTTCGGCGGCGGTGATGCCCAATGCCTTCATCAGCGCCCAGGCATTGCCCTTCGTCTCCTCCCCGGTCGCGAAGCCCGGCATGGTATAGCCGAGGATCGCCGTGCGCGGCAGGCCGAGGCGGTCGCAGACCTTGGCGGCGACGATCAGCGCATGGGTCGAATCGAGCCCGCCCGAAATGCCGATCACCATCGTCTTGCCGCTTGTCGCGGTGAAGCGGCGGGCCAGCCCCTCGACCTGGATGTTGAAGGCCTCGTAGCAGTCGGCGTCGAGCTGCTGCCGGTCGGCGGGGACGAAGGGAAAGCGCGCCACCGGGCGGCGCAGGCCGACATCCGCGAAGTCGGGCTGGTGCGCGAAGCCGATCGTGCGGAAGCGCGTCTCGGGATGGCCGCTGGCGGCGGCGCAGTCGTTGAACGTTCCCATCCGCATCCGTTCGAGCCGCAACCGCGCGACATCGACATCGGCCGCGATCAATTCCGGGTCCATGCCGAAGCGGGTCGATTCGGCGAGGACGGTTCCCATCTCGTGGATCATCGCCTGCCCGTCCCAGGCCAGGTCGGTGGTGCTCTCGCCCGGCCCGCTCGCCGAATAGCAATAGGCCGCGACCGCACGCATCGACTGCGCGGCGGCAAGCAGCGCGCGGTCGCGGGCCTTGCCGATGATGATGTTCGAGGCCGACAGGTTGCACAGGATCAGCGCCCCGGCCATCGCACCCGCCGTCGAGGGTGGCAGCGGCGCCCAATAATCCTCGCAGATTTCGGCATGGAAGACGAAGTCGGCGACATCGTCCGCCGCGAAGATCAGGTCGGGGCCAAAGAGCACGCGCTGCCCGCACAGCTGCATCTCCAGCCCGTGCAGCCCTTCGCCGGGCGCGAACCAGCGCTTCTCATAATATTCGCGGTAATTGGGCAGGAAGCTCTTCGGCACCACGCCGAGAATACGCCCGCGCGCAACGATCACCGCCGTATTGTAGAGCCGCCCGTTGCGCCGGATCGGCGCGCCGACGAGCAGCACCGGACGGAGATCGACACTCGCCGCGACGATCGCCGCCAGTTCGGCCTCGACCCGGTCGAGCTGCGCGTCCTGAAGGTGGAGGTCGTCGATCGCGTAGGAGGACAAAGCCAGTTCGGGCAGCACCAGCAGGTCGATCCCCTGCGCGTGGGCCTCGCGCGCCAGCGCCACGATCCCCGCCGCGTTAGCCGCGACTTCGCCCGCGCTCGCCGCCGGCGTGCCCGCGCCGACGCGCACGAAGCCATGGGTGTGGATCGATCGAAAATTGGTCACGCCGGGCATTCGGGCTCTCGCAAGCTACTGTCGTTTCCTCCCAATAGAGGAAGCGACGGCGATGCGCCAATTTTGACCAAAATCATCCCAGTGAAAGCTGGGATGGCGAGAATGGGTAGGGCGAGCGGCGCTTACTCCGCGGCCGTGATCCGATTCCGCCCGTCCTGCTTCGCGCGATAAAGCGCGGCGTCGGCGCGCTTGAGGATCGAGCCCGGCGAATCCTGCATGTTGAGCATCGCGATGCCGCCCGAGAAGCTGAGCCGGCCAAGCGACTGGCCGGTATGCGTGACCTTCAGCTCGCGCGCGGCGATCGCGGCGCGAATCTTGTCGAGGATCGCTATCGCATCGGCGGCGGCGCCGCGTTCGAACACAAGAACGAACTCCTCGCCGCCGTAGCGCGCCGCGAAGATGTCGCCATTGGCCGGACGGCCCAGCGAGGAGCCGACGAACTTGATCACCTCATCGCCGATCTGATGACCATGGGTGTCGTTGAAAATCTTGAAATGGTCGATATCGCAGATCGCCAGCGCGAGCGGCGAATTGGCGCGGCGAGCATTTTCGAACGCGCTGCGCAGATGATGATCGAAGGCGCGGCGATTGGGCAGGCCGGTCAGCGGATCGCTGTTCGCCTTGTGCTGGGCGGCGGCGAGGTCCTTGCGCATCGCGCTCATCTGCACCTCGGTGCGGCGCAGATCCTCTTCGGCGGCATGCGCCTTGTCGATCATCTGGCGGGTCAGTTCGACGAGCGTCTCGACCGAGACGACCGGCGATGCGCTCCTGGCGAGCCCTTGCGCCTCGCTCTCCAGCGCAGCGCCATAGTCGCGCGCATGGTCGCCGGTCCGCGCGAGGATCGCCGACATTTCTTCGAGATAGCTCTGCGCGTCGACGGCGATGCGCGATAGCTCGTCGGTCGACAGTCCCGAATCGAGCTTGGCCGAAATTGCCGAGGTAACGGCTTCGTTGAGACCGCCATCCTTGGTGATGGCGCGGTCGATCATTGCATTGAGTTCGCCGTCGCGGCCCGACAGATAGCGGTGGCACAGCTCGAAATTGGCCGGTGACGGCTCGAGCCCATGATCGAACAAGAGCTTACCGACCATGTCATAGAGCCGACGCCATTCGTCGCGTTCGGCTGACTTTTCGGCTATTCGTTCTTCGCGCACCGTTGCACCCCTGATCTCGGGAGTGAGCGATAGCGCGAGATTCGATACATCCGGTTAATGCCGCCACGTAATTTTACGGGGTCAGGGTCACCAGCGGCCGGTCTCCATCCAGGCGAGCAACGGCTTGAGCGGCAGAATCCAGACGATCCCGGCGATCGTATAGACCACCGCCTGCACCAGCATATGCAGTTGCCCGATCCACGGCGACGCGGTCGCGACGATCACCGACCATATGAAAATGATCAGCAAGATCAGAAAGATGCCGACAGGCTTGCGCCAGCTTGGTTCGATCATCCCGTTCCGCTTCCTTCGATCACGCCGGCCTCGGTAACCACCGCGTCGAGCGGCACGTCCCACGGGTCGCAGGCTATGACGGGGCGCTGCTGGATCGACCAGCACAAACCGAATTTTTTCACATCCGGAAGCGCCGCGAAGGCGCGGTCGTAAAAACCCGCGCCCTGGCCGAGTCGCGCCAGCGCCGAATCGAATCCGAGCAGCGGGGCGACGATGATATCGGGCTCGACCTCGGGCGCATCGACGCGCGGTTGGATGAGCCCGCGCCAGCCGGTTTCAAGCGGATTTCCCGGCGTCCAGGCGAGGAAGCGCATCGCGCTGTCCCGGTCCTCGACGTGCGGCAGCGCGACGGTGATGCCGCGCGCCACAGCGGCGGTAATCGCCGCGCCGCAATCAAGCTCGCTGCCGATCGCATGATAGAAGGCGACACAGGACGCGCCGTCGATCCAGGGCGCCAGATAGGCCGCGGCCCGCGATTCGCGTCGCGCGCGCTCACCGGGTGCGAGATTGAGGATGAAGCCATCGCGCGCGGCGCGTAATTCGGCCCGCAATGCCGCCTTGTCAGGCTTTGTCATCTCGGGCGCTCACTGACTATGGAGGGTGGCGGGACCGCCATGGTCGTTCCTGGAATATCCTCTGACGCCAAAAGCATCAGGTGGGGACCATATGCACCGGACCAGGGTCCAGGCAGGGACAGCCCCCTTAGGAAATGAATCGCCTCAGGGATGTTCGCGCAGCTCGTGCCGGGCAGTACCCGCCACCGCCATATGTAAGCGCTACGGCGGCTTTGCTCAAGGGTTACACGTCGCTCGCCCTCTAAAAATCGTCATGCTGAACTTGTTTCAGCCTCCACCATCAGACTTGCGGATGCTATCGAAGGCACATGGACCGTCAGCCATGCGTCTACATTCTCGCGAGTGAGTAAATCACGGAGACGTCAGTCCCCCGTGCGATCCAGCTGGCTCGCCAGACGCTCGACGCGTTCGGCTATGCGCTCGATCGCGACGGCATAGGCTGGATCGGGCTCGGTCCCGGCGGGCGACTCGTTGCGGGCGACCGCAGCCGCGCCGCGCACATCGTTGAGTTCGTCGGCGATCAGCAACGCGGACAGCAACAGGGTCCGCGCTTCAGTCATCTCGCCCAGTGCGCCGGTGATTTCCTCGGCCTTTACATCGACCATGCGGGCCAGTGCGCGGAGATGGTCCTCCTCGCCGTCGCGGCAGCTGAGCTTGTAGCGGCGGCCCGAGACCGACACCTCGACTTCGGCCATCAGCTTGCTCCCAGCAGGCGGTCGATCCGCTCGATAGCCGATTCGGTCGCCTCGCGCAGCGTGCGGTGCCGCTCGGCCAGCCGGAACAGCGCCTCGCTCTCGTCATGCCCGAAGGGCGGCGGCACGGACTCGATTCCGGCCTCCACCCGAGCAAGTGCGCGTTCGAGGCGGCCCAGAGCCAATATGAGACGGCGGTCAGTCATCGACTCGCAGGAATAGCAGGCTCGTTCCGGCCCGCAAGCGGGGCATCATCGTCCCGCAAGGTTGACGATACCGCTCAGGCACGACAAAGGGTCCGCGCGAGCAGGATTTTCGGCCTGTTCGGTCGATCCCGCCGGTCTGCACAAAGGTTCCCTATGACGATTGCATCGAAGCAGCTCGCCAACGCCATCCGCGCGCTGTCGATGGACGCCGTGCAGGCCGCCAATTCGGGGCACCCCGGCATGCCGATGGGCATGGCCGACGTCGCGACCGAACTGTTCACGAAGCATCTGAAGTTCGATCCGGCCCAGCCGAAATGGGCCGACCGCGACCGCTTCGTGCTGTCGGCGGGCCATGGCTCGATGCTGATCTACGCGTTGCTGCACCTGACCGGCTATGCGCGTCCGACGATCGAGGACATCGCCAATTTCCGTAAATTGCACAGCCCGTGCGCCGGCCACCCCGAAAATTTCGAGCTGGCGGGCGTCGAGGCGACCACCGGCCCGCTCGGCTCGGGCGTCGCCACCGCAGTCGGCATGGCGATCGCCGAGCGTCACCTGAACGCCGTGTTCGGCAATGACCTCGTCGATCACCGCACCTGGGTCATCGCGGGCGATGGCTGCCTGATGGAAGGCATCAATCATGAGGCGATCGGCCTCGCCGGCCATCTGAAGCTCGGCAAGATGATCGTGCTGTGGGACGACAACCGAATCACCATCGACGGCGCAGTCTCGCTCAGCTCCTCGGAAGACGTGCTGGCGCGTTACGCGGCAACCGGCTGGCACACCGTCAGCTGCGACGGCCATGACGCGGCGAGCATCAACAAGGCGCTGGACGCGGCGAAGGCCGATCCCCGCCCGACGATCGTCCAGTGCACCACGATCATCGGCTATGGCGCCCCCAACAAGCAGGGCACGTCGGCGACCCACGGCGCGGCGCTCGGCCTCGACGAGGTTGCGGCGACCCGCGAATTTCTGGGCTGGACGTCGGAGCCGTTCGTCGTCCCCGAGGATATCAAGGCCGCCTGGCTCGAAGCCGGACAGCGCGGCGCATCGGTGCGCAGCGGCTGGGAAGCGAAGCTGGCCGCATCGAAGGACCGCGCCGAGTTCGAGCGCCGCATGGCCGGCAAGCTTCCCGAGAGCTTCTCGCTCGACGCCTATCTTCAGGACCTGATCGCCAATCCGCAGAAGGTCGCCACCCGCAAGGCGTCCGAAATGGTGCTCGCGCCGATCAACGATCAGTTGCCCGAGACGATCGGCGGCTCGGCGGATCTCACAGGATCGAACAACACCAAGACCAAGGGTCAGGCCCCGCTGACCGCCGAAGACTATGCCGGGCGCTATGTCTATTACGGCATCCGCGAGTTCGGCATGGCCTGCGCGATGAACGGCATGGCGCTGCACGGCGGCGTCATTCCTTATGGCGGCACCTTCCTGGTCTTTTCCGATTATTGCCGTGGCGCGATCCGCCTGTCGGCGCTTCAGCAACAGCGCGTCGTCTATGTGATGACGCATGATTCGATCGGCCTTGGCGAAGACGGCCCGACCCACCAGCCGATCGAGCATCTGATGAGCCTGCGGGTGATGCCGAACCTCGACGTCTATCGTCCGTGCGATGTCATCGAGACCGCCGAATGCTGGGCGCTGAGCCTGGAAAAGGCCGACGGCCCCTCGCTGCTCGCGCTGTCGCGCGAAGGCCTGCCGCAGCTGCGCACCGACATCAGCGAGAATTTCTCGGCCAGGGGCGCCTATCGCCTCAAGGCCGCCGAAGCGCCACGCAAGGCGGTGCTGATCGCCAGCGGTTCGGAAGTCGAGATCGCCCTCGCCACCGCCAAGCTGCTCGAAGCCGCCGGCCATGGCGCAGATGTCGTCTCGATGCCGAGCTGGGAGCGTTTCGACGCGCAACCCGAAAGCTACCGCGACGGCATCCTGCCCGATGGCGTGCTGCTCGTTTCGATCGAGGCCGGCACGACGATCGGCTGGGAACGCTATGTCGGCCGCAAGGGCCTGCGCTTCGGCCTCGACGGCTTCGGCGCATCGGCCCCGGTCAAGGCGCTTTATGACCATTTCGGCCTAACCGCCGACAAGCTGGCCCCGCAGATCATCGGGGCTCTCGTCTAATCAGAAGGAGTACGGCACATGGCTGTGAAGGTTGCGATCAACGGTTTCGGACGCATCGGACGTAATGTCGCGCGCGCCATCCTCGAGCGGACGGATCACGACCTCGAGCTCGTCTCGATCAACGACCTCGCCGACGCCAAGGCCAATGCGCTGCTGTTCAAGCGCGACTCGGTCCATGGCGCGTTCAGCGGCACCGTCGAAGTCGACGGCAACGACCTGATCATCAACGGCAAGCGCATCCATGTCACCGCCGAGCGCGACCCGGCCAAGCTGCCCCACAAGGCACAGGGCATCGACATCGCGCTCGAGTGCACCGGCTTCTTCGCCCATCGCAAGGGCGGCCAGGCGCATATCGACGCCGGCGCAAAGCGCGTGCTGATCTCCGCACCCGGCAAGGAAGTCGACCTGACCGTCGTGTTCGGCGTCAATCACGACAAGCTGACCGCCGACCACATCATCGTGTCGAATGCGTCGTGCACCACCAACTGCCTCGCGCCCTTCGCCAAGGTCCTCCACGAGTCGATCGGTATCGAGCGCGGCCTGATGACGACGATCCACGCCTATACCAACGACCAGAAGATCCTCGACCAGATCCACGAGGATCCGCGCCGCGCCCGCGCCGCCGCGATGTCGATGATCCCGACCACCACCGGCGCCGCCCGCGCGGTCGCCGAGGTGCTGCCGGCGCTCAAGGGCAAGCTCGATGGTTCGGCAATCCGCGTGCCGACTCCGAACGTCTCGGTCGTCGACCTGACCTTCACCCCGTCGCGCGAGACGACGAAGGACGAAGTCAACGCGCTGCTGAAGGCAGCGTCGGAAGGCCCGCTCAAGGGCGTGCTCGGCTATACCGACGAGCCGCTGGTCTCGATCGACTTCAACCATGACTCGCATTCGTCGACGATCGACAGCCTCGAGACGACCGTCATCGAAGGCAAGCTGGTCCGCGTGCTCAGCTGGTACGACAATGAATGGGGCTTCTCGAACCGCATGGTCGACACCGCGGGCGCGATCGGCAAGCTGATCTGAGTGATGGTTCCTCTCTCCCGTCACCCCAGCGAAGGCTGGGGTCTCAGGAGGCAGGGACGCTCCCTTGCCTCACGAGATGCCAGCCGGCGCTGGCATGACGGATTTGGGAAAAAGTAACATGGTCGGCCGCCTGATCGGCATAGCTCGCAAGGGTCGCCCCCTCGCGCCGATGGAGGCGATCGATCATGTCATGGTCGGCCTCGACACCGGGGTGCATGGCGACCATCGTGGGGCGCTGAGGCCAGGCAAATCCAATCGCCGCCAGATCACGATCATGACGGCGGAAGACTGGACTGCGGCACTCGCCGAACTAGGCCAGCCGGTGTCGTGGGAGCAGCGGCGCGTCAACCTGCTGAGCGAGGGCATCGACCTTCCCCGCGAGGTAGGCGCCCGACTGCGAATCGGCCCGGTGCTGATCGAGATTACCGGCGAATGCGATCCGTGCCGCCGGATGGACGCTGTGGCGGATGGCCTGATGCTCGCCCTGACGCCCGATTGGCGCGGCGGACGGATTGCGAGAGTGATCGAGGGTGGCGAAATCGCCCTTGGCGACGTGATAGAGATGGGATCGTAACATGGCTTTCAAGACGCTCGACGACATCGGAGACGTAAAGGGCAAGCGGGTTCTCGTCCGCGAAGACCTCAACGTGCCCATGGAAGGCGGCGCCGTCAGTGACGACACGCGACTGCGCTCCGCCGCGCCGACCGTCGCCGAACTTGCCGATAAGGGCGCGATCGTCCTCGTCCTCGCGCATTTCGGGCGCCCCAAGGGCGAGCGCAATCCCGATATGAGCCTCGCGCAGGTCACAGCCGCCTTCCGCTCTGTGCTCGGCCGCGACGTTCGCTTCATCGGCGACTGCTGCGGCGAGCAGGCCGAAGCCGCGGTCACGCAGCTCGAACCCGGCGACATCGCGCTTCTGGAAAATACCCGATTCCACAGTGGCGAGGAAAAGAACGATCCCGAGCTTGCGAAGGCGATCGCCAAGCTCGGCGATCTCTATGTCAACGACGCCTTTTCCGCCGCGCACCGCGCGCATGTCTCGACCGAGGCGCTTGCCCATCTGTTGCCCGCTTATGCCGGCCGTTCGATGCAGGACGAGCTGGAAGCGCTGGAGAAGGCGCTGGGCCAGCCCGAACATCCGGTCGCGGCGGTGGTCGGCGGGGCGAAGGTCTCCACCAAGCTCGATGTGCTCAAACATCTCGTCGCCCGCGTCGATCATCTGATCATCGGCGGCGGCATGGCCAACACCTTCCTTGCGGCGCGCGGCGTCGATGTCGGCAAGTCGCTATGCGAGCATGACCTGAAGGATACCGTGCTGGAAATCCTCGATGCCGCCGACAAGGCCGATTGCATCGTCCACCTGCCCTATGACGTGGTGGTGGCGAAGGAATTCCGCGCCAATCCGCCGACGCGCACCGTCAATGTGCATGAAGTCGAGGCCGACGAGATGATCCTCGACGTCGGTCCGGCCGCAGTCGAGGCGCTGGGCGACGCGCTCAAGACCTGCAAGACGCTGGTATGGAACGGGCCGATGGGTGCGTTCGAGACCGCTCCGTTCGATACCGCGACCGTCGCGCTGGCGAAGACTGCGGCGGCGCTCACCAAGGGCGGATCGCTGGTATCGGTCGCCGGCGGCGGCGACACCGTGGCGGCGCTCAACCATGCCGGCGTGGCAAAGGATTTCAGCTTCGTGTCGACCGCGGGCGGCGCCTTCCTCGAATGGATGGAAGGCCGCGAACTGCCCGGCGTCAAGGCACTCGAAGCCTGACGGGCCGGTTTACGATATCCAGGGACGGACGAGACGCGCCCGCACGGCGCACCAACAAGATGGGAGAATATCGCACATGCTCGATCAGGACATGACCAAGAAGATCGCAGCCGGAAACGGTTTCATCGCGGCGCTCGACCAGAGCGGCGGATCGACCCCCAAGGCGCTCAAGGGCTATGGCATCGAGGAAGGCGCGTGGAGCGACGAAGCCGGGATGTATGGCCTGATCCACGACATGCGCACCCGGATCATCACCTCCCCCGCCTTCAGCGGTGACAAGGTGATCGGCGCGATCCTGTTCGAGCGGACGATGGACGGTCAGGCGAACGGCAAGTCGGTGCCCCAGGCGCTGATCGAGCGTGGCGTCGTCCCCTTCATCAAGATCGACAAGGGCCTCGAGGATGAGGCGAACGGCGTCCAGCTGATGAAGCCGATGCCCGAGCTCGACGCGCTGCTGAAGCGTTCCAAGGCGCTCGGCGTCTATGGCACCAAGGAGCGTTCGGTGATCAATCTCGCCAATCGGGAGGGAATCGCCGCGATCGTCAGGCAGCAGTTCGAGGTCGGCAAGCAGGTGCTCGCCGCCGGGCTGATGCCGATCATCGAACCTGAGGTGAACATCAAGAGCGCCGAGCGCGCCGAGGCCGACCAGATCCTGCTCGAGGAACTGACCAAGGCACTCGATGCGCTGACCGGCGACGACAAAGTCATGCTCAAGCTGTCGCTGCCCGCCAAGTCGGGACTGTTCGATCCGCTGGTCGCGCATCCGCGCGTGCTGCGCGTCGTCGCGCTGTCGGGCGGCTTTGCGCGGCCGGAGGCCTGCGCCCAACTGGCGAAAAACAAGGGTATCATCGCGAGCTTCAGCCGCGCCCTGCTCGAAGATCTGCGCCACCAGATGAGCGACGAGGAGTTCAACGCCTCGCTGGGCGGCGCAATCAACGAGATCTATACGGCGTCGACCAGCAAGACGGCCTGATCGAGCCTTTGGAGGGGGGCGGGCCGTCCCGCCCCCATCTCGCCCGGCCTTCGCGGGGGTGACGAAATAGGTTAGTGGGGCGGCATGAACGACGATTTCGACGACGACAGCGAGTCCCTGAACCTCGATCCCGGCTTTGCCGACCGCTTCGAACGCGACGAAAGCAGGGGCGCGTGCAAGCTCTACCTGATCTCGCCGCCCGTGATCGACGCGGGGTTCGCCGAGACGCTGGCCGCCGCGCTCGACGCCGGGCCCGTCGCGGCGTTCCAGCTGCGCCTCAAGGGGATCGACGATCATCGCATCGCCGAGCTGGCCGGGCCGCTGCAGGCGGTCTGCGCGTCGCGCGAGGTCGCCTTTATCGTCAACGATTCGATTGGGCTGGCGAAGCGGCTTAACGCCGATGGCGTCCATCTCGGCCAGGATGACGGCGACCCGCGCGAGGCGCGCGAGGCGCTGGGCCCCGATGCGCAGATCGGCGTCACCTGTCACGACAGCCGCCATCTCGCGATGGAGGCTGGAGAGGCGGGGGCGGACTATGTCGCCTTCGGGGCTTTCTATCCGACCGACACCAAGGAAACGAAGCACCAGCCCGATCCCTCGATCCTCGGCTGGTGGGCTACCCTGTTCGAATTGCCGAGCGTCGCGATCGGCGGGATCACACCCGACAACGGCACGCCGCTGATCGCGGCCGGCGCAGACTTTCTCGCGGTGTCGGGCGCGGTGTGGAACGACCCCGATGGTCCGGCGGCGGCGGTGAAGAAGTTCGCCGCGCTGAAGGGCATGGAATGATATAGCCGCCGCCCCGGCTGAGCCGGGGCGGCGCATTGCCGCTTTACCCCAGCTTCCCGAATTCGCCTTCGAAGCCAGCGACATCGTCATTCTCGAGATAGCGCGCCTGATCAATCCAGCGGTCGCGGAAGATCCGGCCCTTGAACGCGCCGAGCCGCGCATCGACCTCCGCCGCCTGGGCGGGATCGAGATCGGCGAGCTGGGCGTAGCGATGGATACCGATGCCGGCGAGCACCGCCTGCGCCTTGGGCCCGAGCCCCTTGATCCGCGTCATATCGTCGGCGGGCAGGTCCGGATTGATGTCGACCCCGATCACCGCCCCGGAGACGTCGAGCACCGCGGCGGCGGCGCTGTCGGCGATGCCGTGACTTTCCTTCACCACGGGCTTCGGCGTGACGGGCTTCGGTGCCGCGACGGGTGGCGGGCTGTCCGACAGCGCCACACGCTGGGTCGGCTTGCGCAGCAGCACGAAGAGGCCGGCGACCGCAAGGATCGCGACGATGGCGGCGATTATGAGGGTAGTGTTCGACATTCCCCGTCCTTCTTATCTGATATTCCGATTATCCAATGCGACAGCGGCTCAAGCGTTCCGCTGCCGTGCCAATTCGCGCCAGCCGATATCGCGGCGGCAGAAGCCGCTCGCGAAATCGAGCGCGTCGACTGCCGCATAGGCGGCGTCGCGGGCCTCTTCGATGTCCTGGCCAAGCGCGGTAACGTTGAGCACGCGTCCGCCATTGGCGATCAGCCAGCCGCCCTGCGACATCGCGGTTCCGGCATGGAAGACCTTTGCGCCCTTCGCCTCGGCCTCGGTGATGTTGCGGATCGCGCCGCCTTTGGCGGGCGTGCCCGGATAGCCGCTCGCGGCCATCACCACCGTCAGCGCGCTATTCGGTGACAGGCTTGGACGCGGCAGCTCGGCGAGCCGCCCTTCGGCGACCGCGAGCATCAGCGTGATCAGGTCGTCCTCCAGCCGCAGCATCAGCACCTGGCATTCGGGATCGCCGAAGCGGGCGTTATACTCGATCAGCTTGGGCCCCTCGGGGGTCAGCATCAATCCGGCATAGAGTACACCCGAATAAGGGATACCCGCCGCCGCCATCGCGCGGACCGTCGGCTCGACGATCTCGCGCATGGCCTGCGCCTCCAGTTCGGGGGTCAGCACCGGGGCGGGGCTATACGCGCCCATGCCGCCGGTATTCGGGCCGGTATCGCCATCGCCGACGCGCTTATGATCCTGCGCCGATCCGAACGGCACCACGGTGACGCCATCGGTCAGCGCGAAGAAGCTCGCCTCCTCGCCGGTCAGGAATTCCTCGATCACCACCTCCGCGCCAGCGCTGCCGAAGCTGCCGCCGAACATGTCGTCGATCGCATCCTCGGCCTCGGCCCGGCTCTCGGCGATGACGACGCCCTTGCCCGCCGCAAGGCCATCGGCCTTGATCACGACCGGCACGCCGAAGCTGTCGAGCGCCGACTTGGCCGAACCCGCGGTGGTGAAGCGGCCATAGGCGGCGGTCGGGATATTCTCGCGCCGGCAGAGATCCTTGGTGAAACCCTTCGATCCCTCGAGCTGCGCCGCCGCCCTGCTCGGCCCGAAGGTGAGGATGCCATTTTCGCGCAGCAGATCGGCGAGCCCGGCAACGAGCGGGGCCTCGGGCCCGATCACCACCAGCCCGACATTCTCGTCGCGCGCGAAAGCGAGGACCGATTCGATATGGGTCGGATCGAGATCGACCAGCTCGGCGCACTCGGCTATGCCGGGATTGCCCGGTGCGGCGTAGAGCTTGGTCAGCCGTTCGGATTGCGCGAGCTTCCAGGCCAGCGCATGTTCGCGGCCCCCCGATCCCAGCAGCAGGACGATCATGAACGAACTTCTCCCCGGTGAATCGCCCGACGCGCCTTTGGGCGACGGGCCTCGCCTGTTAGCCGAGGAGCAGCCGGGCGACAACGCGCCAGCGCTCAGCGTTTCCGAATTATCGGGCGCGCTGAAGCGGAGCGTCGAGGAAGCGTTCGGCCATGTCCGCGTGCGCGGCGAGATTTCGGGCTTCAAGCGGCATAGTTCGGGCCATTGCTACCTGACCCTCAAGGACGACCGCGCCTGTATCGACGGGGTGATCTGGAAGGGTCAGGCCGCAATGATGCGCTTCCGCCCCGAAGACGGGATCGAGGTGATCGCGACCGGCAAGCTCACCACCTATCCCGGCCGGTCCAAATATCAGATCGTGATCGATCGGATGGAGCTGGCCGGCCAGGGCGCGCTGATGGCGCTGCTCGACCAGCGCCGCCGCGCGCTCGCCGCCGAAGGGCTGTTCGACGAGAACCGCAAGCGCCCCCTGCCCTTCATGCCGCGCGTCATCGGCGTCGTAACGTCGCCAACCGGCGCGGTGATCCGCGACATCCTTCACCGGCTCGAGGATCGCTGCCCGACCCATGTCGTCCTCTGGCCGGTCGCGGTACAGGGCGAGGGCGCGGCGGCGCAGGTGGCGCAGGCGGTGCGCGGCTTTGGTGCGCTGGCGGCGGACGGGCCCGTACCGCGCCCAGACCTGCTGATCGTCGGACGCGGCGGCGGTTCGATCGAGGATCTCTGGGCGTTCAACGAGGAAGAGGTCGTCCGCGCGATCGCCGATTCGCCGATCCCGGTGATCTCCGCCGTCGGGCATGAGACCGACACCACCCTCGCCGATTTCGCCGCCGACCGGCGCGCGCCGACCCCGACCGCCGCCGCCGAGATGGCGGTGCCGGTGCGCGCCGATCTCGCGCATCATGTCCGCGAACTCGGCGCGCGCGTCGAGCGGCTGACGCGCCGCTACCGCGAGCGCGCGGGCGAGCGCTTCGAGGCGATCGCCGACCGCTTTCCCGCGCTCGACAGCCTGTTTGCGGGCCAGCAACAGCGGCTGGACGATATCGCCGAGCGGCTGCCGCGCGCGCTCGGGGCGCGCATCGCCCATGCCCGCAGCGATCTGGCGCAGGCCGCAGGCGCGCTTCGCCCCGCCCTGCTCAGCCAGCGGATCGCCCGCGCCGGCGAGCGGCTGGGCGCGATCCGGCTGCGCTCCGAACCGATTCAGGCGCGGATCGCCGAGGGCCATGCCACGCTCGACCGGCTGTGGCGGATCGCCGAGCAGCTCCATCCCGACAAGCCGCTGCAACGCGGCTATGTCCGCGTCGAGAAACGCGGCGGCGGCGTGCTGACCGAGGCGGCCGAGGCGAAGGCGGCGGGGCTGCTCACCCTTCACTTCGCCGATGGCGCGGTCGACGCCCGGGTTGAGAATGGCGGCAAGCCGGCTTATGCGAAAAAGGGATCGGAAGAGGCCGCCACCCGGCAGCAGGATCTCTTCTAAAATGGCGACGCCATTCCCATATCGCTGGTAAGGAGCCAGACATGCTGATGAACGCGGGCCGCCTCGCCAAGCTCAACTATCTCGCCAACGGTTTCCGTGTGCTGGTGCCCGGCGATCATGTCGTCTGCGCGATATCCGGCAATCCGATCGCGCTCGACGACCTGCGCTACTGGAGCGTCAAGCGCCAGGAAGCCTATGTAAGCGCGATCGAAGCCACCAAGGCGGAGCAGAAGGCTTGAGGTCAGCCGCGCGCGGCCCCATCGCCGCGCTCGCCGCGCTGACGCTTGCCGGCTGCGCGCCTATCATCATCCCGCCGCCGCCGACGCCCACTCCGCCACCCACCGCGCCCCGGATCGTCGAGAATGCGGATTTCCTGCTGGCAGGGTCGATTGAACAGGGCGGCCTCGCGATGGGCGTTGCTCCAAAGGGCACAAGCGCGCTGCTGCTCGACGGAAAACCGGTCAGCTATGCCGAAGACGGACGCTTCCTGATCGCCTTCGATCGCGACGCCGCGCCGGTTGCGCGGATCGAGGCGCGACTGATCGATGGCTCGATCCTGCGCCGCACCCTGGCGGTCCAGCCGCGCCAATGGCGGATCGAATCGCTGCCCACCCTCGCGCGCGGCACCAGTCCGAGCCCCGAATATCTCGCCCGCCGCAAGATCGAGACCGACCAGATCGCCGCCGCCCGCGCCATCCACTCGGCGAGCGAAGGCTGGCGGCAGCATTTCATCTGGCCGGTGAGCGGCCGGATCAGCGGGGTCTTCGGATCGCAGCGCATCTATGCCGGCGAGCCGGGCGCCTATCATTCGGGGGTCGACGTCGCCCGGCCGGCCGGCACCGCGATCGTCGCGCCCGCCGACGGCGTGGTAATCCTTGCGGCGGCGTCGCCCTTCAGCCTCGAAGGCAATCTGCTGATGATCGACCATGGCATGGGGCTGAACTCGGCCTTCCTCCATCTGTCGCGGATCGACGTAAGGACAGGACAGGCGGTGAAGCAGGGACAGCCACTGGGCGCGATCGGCATGACCGGCCGCGCCACCGGGCCCCACCTCCATTGGGCGATCAAATGGCGCGAAGCACGGATCGATCCAGCGCCGCTGGCGGGGGGCATGCCACAGTAAACCCTCCCCGCGCGCCGCGCAGGGTGGGTTTTCCCATCACTGCACCCGCCGGAAGCGCACCCCGCGATTCATGCCGACTTGACCGAGATAGCTGCCCAGCGACGCCTTCTTGATCCGCACCTTGTCACCCGAACGGGGGGCGACAGTGATCGCACTGATCGTTTCCCAGGTGCCGGCGTCGCCCGCCAGCCTGAGCGACCAGTTGCCGTTCCCGATCACCCGCGCAACATCGACGGTGCTGGCGATCTCGCTAATCGCATCCTTCTCGTCATCCTTGCCGTCATCGCCGAACAGTCCGATCTTTGGCAGGGCGAAACCAAAGAGCGAGTTCTTCGTTTCCCGAATCTCCTTGCGATCGACGACGACGAGATCCTTCTTCTTTTCGGCGTCCTCGAGAGCGCCTGCAGCGGCATCATAGCAGGCGAGACGCTGATCCTTGTCGGCAATCGCGCGGCAATTGATCAGCTTGGTGAAGGCCTCGGGCCGGGCATATGCCCGTTCGGCCGACGCGGCGGATGCGAAAGCGCCGAGCGCTGTCAGAAATAATGTCGTTCTGGACGCACAATTCACGGTTATCCTCCTGACTGTGAAACATTATAACCATCATTCGCCATATATGAGCAACGACATTTCGCGACTGTTGCAAAAAGGCGACAACGGCGGCGCAACGTGCCCCCGCAATTAACCTCCGCTTTACAGCCTGATCGGATTTCTTGCACATCTGCCCGCATGCCTGAATGGGGCGGGAGCGGCGTGCCAGCGCCAGCCTCGTCCCAAGAAGGTTGAGCTCGGGGGAGATTTCTTCCCCGCTCACTCCAGAAAAGGGACTGGAAAGTGACCATTACAACGAACAAGACCAGCCGATTCGGGCTGGGCTGCAGCGCGGCTTCGCTCGCGCTCGGCATCGCCTTCGCGGGTGCGCCTGCGTTTGCGCAGACCGCTCCGGCAGCTGAAGAAGACGCCGTCATCATCGTCACCGGCTCGCGCATTCCGCAGCCGAACCTGACCGGCGCCACGCCCGTCACGGTCATGAGCAGTGCCGAAATCAAGCTGCAGGGCACGACCCGCACCGAAGATCTCATCAACAGCCTTCCGCAGGCCTTTGCGGGCCAGGGTGGTAATATCGCCAACGGCGCGACCGGTACGGCCACGCTAAACCTTCGCGGTCTCGGTGAAGAGCGCACCCTGGTTCTGATCAACGGCCGCCGCCTGATGCCGGGCGACCCCACCTCGTCGGCCGCCGACGTCAACTTCATCCCTTCCTCGCTGGTCAAGCGCGTCGAAGTTCTGACCGGCGGCGCGTCGTCGACCTACGGCTCGGACGCTATCGCCGGCGTTGTCAACTTCGTGATGGATACCGATTTCGAAGGTTTCCAGATCGACAGCCAGTACAGCCTGTACCAGCACAACAACAACAACTCGCTCCTCGACGCGGCCCACGCGCCCCGTGGCTTTGCGCAGCCCAAGGGCAACACCGTCAATGGCGGCACGATCGACGTGACCGCGACCTTCGGCGGCAAGTTCGGCGATGACGACCAGGGCCACTTCACGGCCTATGCCGGTTATCGCAAGCTCAAGGCGGTCACACAGAGCAAGTACGACTACTCGTCGTGCGCCTCGCAGGTCAGCGCGGCGAGCGCCGTGAGCTGCGGTGGTTCGGCCACCTCCGCGAATGGCACGTTCTTCGACTGGGCGTCCAACACGCTGCAGGTCGGCCCCGGCCGTACCTTCATTCCCGGGTTCACCCCCTATAACTTCGCGCCGCTGAATTATTTCCAGCGTCCCGACGAACGCTATACCGCGGGCGTCTTCGCCGATTATGAAATCAGCCCGGCCTTCCATCCCTATATGGAAGCGATGTTCATGGACGACCGTACGGTTGCCCAGATCGCCGAGTCGGGTAACTTCGGCAACACGCTCAGCGTCAACTGCGACAATCCGCTTCTGTCGGCACAGCAGAAGGGGCTGATCTGCGGCAACGGCGGGCTAGGCGTTCAAAACGGCAACTTGGTGACCCGCGTTACTGAAACCGGTTTTCCATTGGTCGATGACGGCTCGGATCCACGCTTCTCGTCGACCCCGTTGACGTTCTTCGACCCTACGACGGGCAATCCCTACAACAAAGGCTTCCTCCAGGGTCTGCGCCGCAACGTCGAAGGCGGCCCGCGCCGCGACGACTTGCAGCACACCAGCTTCCGCATCGTCGGCGGCATGAAGGGTGAGATCAGCCCGGTATGGTCGTACGACGCTTCATATGTCTTCGGCCGCACCAACTTCACCGAGACCTACTTCAACGAGTTCTCGGCACGTCGGCTGAACAACGCCGTGGACGTCATCGTCGACCCCCGCACTGGCCAGAATGCCTGCCGCGTCTTCGTTTCGGGTGTCGACACGAACTGCCGTCCCTATGACATGTTCGCACTCGGTGGCGTTACGCAGGAGGCGCTCAACTATGTGCAAGTTCCCGGCTTCCAGCGTGGCAACACGCAAGAGCGCGTGTTCAATGCCAACTTCACCGGTGCTCTTGGCGAATATGGCCTGAAGACCCCGTGGTCCGATCAGGGCCTGGGTATCAACGTCGGCGTCGAGTACCGCAAGGAATCGCTCGAGCTGAACACCGACATCAATTTCCAGACCGGCGACCTCACCGGACAGGGCGCAGCGACGCTTCCGACCAAAGGGTCGTTCGACGTCAAGGAAGTCTTCGGTGAGTTCCAGCTTCCGATCATCGACGAAGGCTTCGTCCATCGTCTCGCGATCGAAGGTGGTTATCGCTACTCACATTACAGCAGCGGCGTAAATACCGACACCTACAAGGTCGTGCTCGACTTCGCTCCGATCAGAGACATCCGTTTCCGGGCGGGTTATAATCGCGCCGTCCGCGCACCGAATGTCCAGGATCTGTTCGCTCCGATCCGCGTTGCGCTGAACGGCAGCAGCGACCCTTGCACGGAAAATCCGGATGGGTCGGTCGATGCAACGCCGGCACAGTGCGCTCTGACGGGGGTCACTCCCGGCAACTATCCGGTCGCTCCGAACCCAGCCGGCCAGTTTAATGGGCTGATTGGTGGTAATCCCAATCTTCAGCCAGAGTCCTCGGATACGAAGACGCTCGGCGTCGTGTTCCAGCCGGGCTTCCTGCCGGGCTTCAGCGCGACGGTCGACTGGTTCGACATCAAGGTGAAGAACCTGATCCAGCCTTATGGGCAGGACGTCATCATCGATCAGTGCCTTAACACGGGTAACCCAACCTTCTGTTCGCTGATCCAGCGCGATCCGACCGGTTCGTTGTGGCGCTCGTCGGATGGCTTCATCCGCGATCTCGACCTGAATATCGGTGGCCTGAAGACCCGCGGTATCGACGTCACGGCAGCTTACTCGACCCGGGTCCCCGGCGGTTCGCTGTCGCTGAGCATGGTCGGAACCTGGCTCGACAAGCTGATCACGGATAACGGCGTGTCCGCGCCTTATGACTGCGCCGGTCTCTACGGCCTGGTTTGCGGTACGCCGAACCCCGAATGGCGTCACAAGGCGCGTGCGACCTACACCATGGAAAATGGCTTGGGTCTGTCGCTCCAGTGGCGTTATTTCCACAGCGTCACGCTCGATCGTACCAGCTCGAATACAACGCTGAACGGTGGCTTCGCGGACTTCAACCGCAAGCTGCCGGCGCAGAGCTACTTCGATCTGTCGGCGACCTTCGCGATCACCGATGCATACACCTTCCGTCTGGGCGTCCAGAACATCCTCGACAACGATCCGCCGATCATCGGTGCGAACGGTTCGTCGTCGGTGGTCAACGCCTGCACCGCGGTGCTGTGCTCGGGTAACACCTTCCCGAACGTCTATGACGCGATGGGCCGGTACATCTATGCCGGCGTGACCCTCAACTTCTAACAGTCGAGGCGATGCCAGAGGAGGCGGTGGGGGCGACCCCGCCGCCTCTTTCTTTTGGTGAGCCACTATCTAAGGTATACGGATGGCGTCTCCCTCGCAGTCAGCCGATCTCCAGCGCTCTGCCGATGCCGCCGCAGCGCGTGGTGCGATCGGCGAAGCTCTGGCGCTGCTCGACAAGGCGGCGGCCATCGCCCCCGGCAATTTCGACCTACATCTCAAACGATCGGCAATGCTGCGCGCCACGGGCGACCGGCAGGGTGCGCTCGCCGCGATCGAGTCTGCGCTCGCGGCTTCCCCACTCGATTTCATGGCGCTGCTGATGCGCGCCAGTCTCAAGGACAATCTCGGCCTCGCCGACGCCGGCGAAGCCTATGCGCAGGCGCTCGCCCAGCGCCCGGCCAGCATCGCCAATCCGCAGATCGCCGCAGCGATCAAACGGGGCGAGGAGGTTCGAGACCGCTGGCTAGAAGATAAGGAGACTCGGCTGCGAGCCGCGATGGCCGAGGCCGAACGCGTGGCCGATAGCGAGGAGGCAGCGCGGATCGCCCGCTTCCGCGACAACGCGCTGCGGCGCACCCGTGTCTGGCACGCCGAGCCGACCCATTTCCATTATCCGGGCTTGATCGAGCGGGAATATCACGATCGCAGCCTGTTTCCCTGGCTCGGCGAACTCGAAGCCGCGACCGACGTCATCCAGGCCGAGTTCGAGGCTGTCGCCGCCGCCGAACGCGCCGAGCTCGTCCCCTATATCCAATATCCCGCGGGCGCGCCGCTCGCGCAGTGGAAGGCGCTCAACCACAGCCGCGACTGGACCGCGATCCACCTCTGGCAATATGGCGAGCGCATCGATGCCAATGCCCGGCATTGCCCGCGCACGATGGAGCTGCTTACCGCCTTCCCGCAGCCGCAGATCGGGCGCTGCTCGCCCAATGCGATGTTCTCGCTGCTCGCGCCCGGCACCCGCATTCCTCCACATAACGGCGTCGCCAACACCAGGCTGGTCTGCCACCTGCCGCTGATCGTCCCGCCAGGCTGCTGGTTCCGCGTCGGCGCGGAAACGCGCGAATGGAAACGCGGCGAAGCTTGGGTCTTCGACGACACGATCGAGCATGAGGCGATGAACCCCAGCGACGAACTGCGCGTCATCCTGATCATCGATATCTGGCATCCCGGCCTCGGCAACACCGAACAAAACGCCGTGCGCGCGCTTCTGGAAGCCGAAGGCGGGGAGGTCACCGGCCTGTGAGCACATTCGACCAGCTTGTCGAGCGGGCCAACGCTCGCCCTGACGACGTCGCTACGGTGACCGCGCTCGCCGAAGCTGCCGCGGCGCGTCAGGCCGAGCATATCGCCTTGCCGCTCCTCACCGCGGCAGCCGAGCGAGCGCGTGACAACGCTTTGCTGTGGCAGTGGACCGGTCTACTCCACCGCGCGATCGACCAGCACGAGTCTGCACTTGCTGCGCTCAATGCCGCCGCATTGCTCGCGCCCGAAGATGCGAGGATCGCGCAAGGCCGCGCACAGGTCGCCCTCGAAGCCGGGATCGACGCCGTGGCGCTGTTCGACACGGCCCACAGGCTCGCGCCGAGCAATGGCGATGTTCTGCTCGGCCGCATCGCCGCACGGGTTGCCGTCGGCGACGGCGCGACCGCGCTTGCGGAGCTGGAGAATCTGCTCGCTCAGCATCCCGGCTGGTATGCGGGTCATGATCGTCTGGTGCATCTGCGCTGGATGATGGGCGATCGGGCACGGGCTTTCGAGACGCTCAACCGCACCGCTGACGCGCATCCGCAGGATGGCCGTCTCTGGCGGACGCTGGTCGTCGCGCTGGTCCAGGCCGAACGCTATGACGGCGCGCTAGATGCGATCCGGCGAGGACGCGCGGCCGTAGGCGAGAGCGCCCTGCTTACCACGAACGAAGCGGCGGTGCTTTCCGAGACCGGCCATGTCGCCGCCGCTGATGCGCTGTTTACGGCACTGCCGGCGCAATCGGACATCTCGGTCGCGGTGCGCCATGTCCGCCATCTGTTGCGGACCGGGCGGATCGACGCCGCGCTGCCGATCATCGAGCGCTGGCTCTCCCCGCGCGGACCGCAGCGCGCGATGTGGCCCTATGCGGCGATCGCCTGGCGGCTGTCGGGCGATCCCCGCGCCGCATGGCTCGACGACGATCCGGCGTTTGTCAGCGTCGTCGATCTTGCAGATCGGGTATCCGACATGACCCGCCTTGCGATCGGCCTGCGCGGACTGCACCGCGCCAAGGGCCAGCATCTCGACCAGTCGGTGCGCGGTGGCACTCAAACCGACGGGCCGCTATTCAGCCGGGTCGAACCCGAGATACAGGCGTTGCGGGCGCTGATCGTCGAGGCGGTGGCGGATCATGTTCGAAAGCTCCCGAAGCCCGATCCCCGTCACCCGCTGCTCGCCTTCGGCCGTCCCGATCGACCGCGCTTCGCCGGCAGCTGGTCGGTGAGACTGGCGGGGCGCGGCCATCATGCCAATCATGTCCATCCCGCGGGCTGGATCAGCTCGGCCTTCTATGTCGCGTTACCGTCGGAGACGACCGCCGGCGGACAGTCCGGCTGGCTGACCCTGGGTGCGCCCCAAGCCGAGCTCGGCCTGCCGATCGCGCCCGCCCGCACTATCGAGCCGCGCCCTGGCCGGCTGGTGCTCTTTCCATCGACCATGTGGCACGGTACGCTTCCCTATCGGACCGGCGAACGCCTCAGCGTCGCCTTCGACATCGCCCTTCCCTTCGATTGAGTATTGCTCCGGATGAGTCTCCCGCCCCCCCATCTCGCGCCTGTCTTCGCCCGTATCAAGATCGGCGATCTGCCTGGTGCACTCAACGCCGCCGAACAGATATTGCGATCGATCCCGAGGGATCAGCCGCTGCTGGCGCTGGCGGGCATGCTCGCCTGCCGTACGCGAGATCTGCCGACCGGTATCGCCCGGCTTCGCGAGGCGCTGGCGCTCGCCCCCGAAGACCACGCGACACGGAATAATCTGATCCGCGCGCTGATCGAGAGTGAGGCATTCGATGACGCCGCCGCGATCTGCGCGGACGGCGGCCGTGATCCGAAACTGCTGCGGCTTGCCGCCTATGTTCATCATCGCCAGGGGCGGCTCGAATCGGCGATCGCCGATTATAGGGAGGTCGTTGCGGCCTTTCCCGACGATTTCGAAAGCTGGAACAATCTCGGCAATCTCCATGCCGCGATCGGCGATGGCGAGGGCGCACTGCCGCTGCTGCGCAAGGCGATCGAACTCCGCCCCGATATCATGCTGCCCTATGTCAATCTGTCAAAGCTGCTTGCCGAGATGCAGCGCTTCGATGAGCGGCAAGCGGTGATGCGGGATGCCGCCGCACGCGGCGGGGACGACGCCGAAGTCCAGCTCGAGCTGGGCATGGCCGAAGCCTCAATGCGTGCTTTCGCAGAAGCAGAGCTCGCCTTTCGTGCTGCAATCCGTCTCAACGGCAAGTCGATCTCGGCCTATCTCGAACTGGCGGTGCTGCTGGAAAATCTCAATCGTGTCGACGCGCTTGCGGAGTTGGCCGCGGAGGCCGAGGCGCGTGGTTTGTCGGTGGGAGAGACAGGCTTCATCAAAGCGTGGCTGCTTCGCCGCCAAGGCCGGTTCGAGGAGGCGCTACCCCTCGCCCAAGCAATTCCCGAGACGATTAACCCCGTTCGTCGCTCCCAGTTGATCGCAGAGATTGCCGACCGGCTCGGCGATGCAAACACAGCCTTCACCGCCTTCGAAATGATGAATATCGCCTCGCTCGACAAGGCACCGGCTGGGCAACGCGATCCCGCGCCCTATCTCGACGAAATCCGTGCCAATGCCGACCAGCTGACATCCGAGAAAATCGCCGGCTGGAGCGAGATCAGCGTCGATCCGGCCCCGCCCGCGCCGATCTTCCTGGTCGGTTTCCCACGTTCGGGAACGACGCTGCTCGACACATTGTTGATGAACCTGCCGATGCTGCACGTGCTTGAGGAAATGCCGATCGTCCGCTCGGTCGAGACGATGCTGGGCGATCCGGCGCGGATCGGCGAGATTTCCAGCATCGAGGCTAACGCGCTGCGCGCCCGTTATTTCGACACGCTGGCGGAGGTTTCGCCACCGCAGCCGGGACAGCGGGTGGTCGACAAATTCCCGCTTCACATGGCCCGAATGGGGATCATTCACAGGGTCTTCCCCGACGCGAAAGTGATCTTTGTCGAGCGTCACCCTTGCGATTGCGTGCTCAGCGGCTTCATGTCGAGTTTCGAGCTGAATCGCGCGATGCTGAGTTTCACCAGCCTGGAAAGCGCGGCGCGACTATATGACGTCGCCTCGACCGGCTGGACGCGCGCCGAGGCGAACCTGCCGATCGATGTCATCCGGATCCGCTATGAGCGGATGGTCGAGGATTTGGAGGGGGAAATGCGTCGGCTGCTCGGCTTCCTCGACATCCCATGGGACGACAAGGTACTCGACAATCGCGGCAGCGCGGCGAAGCGCGAGCATATCCGCACCGCCAGCTACTCGCAGGTTACCGAGCCGATCTACACGCGATCGGCGGGCCGCTGGGAACGCTATCGCGTGCAGATGAAAGACGTGCTGCCGATCCTCAAGCCATGGGCGGACGGGATGGGCTACCGGATTTGAGGGCGGGCCCATCCCGAGGCGTGAGCCCCAGGATGAGCCGTCGCCGGATCAGTTGTTCTTGTAGCGCGCGGTCTGTGCCCGATCGATCGCCATCTTCTGGATACGCCGGTCTTCGGCCCACTGGGCCTTGGTGAGGCAACGCTTCTGCTTGGCGAGGCGGCTACCGACGATTTCTTCCGATTTGCAGATCAGCCGATCGGGGTCCTGAGCCTCCTTCTTCTCACCGTCGGCAGCGAAGGCGGCCGAGGACAGGGCGAAGGTGGCGATCAGGGCAACATTGACAAGCGACTTCATGGCTTTGTGATTCCCAATTTGTGCGTAGTAGCGAAATAACACAGGCGCAGCGGGCGCTGCCACCTGTTTTTAATCCGCCTTCAGCTCCAGCTTTCCGTCGCCCTCGTTGATCGTCAGCGTCGACCCGTCGGGCACTTCGCCGCGCAGGATCGCATCGGCCAGCGGGTCCTGCAGATATTTCTGCACGGCTCGCTTCAATGGCCGCGCGCCATAGACCGGATCATAGCCGACCCGGCCGAGCCACGCGCGAGCACCGTCGGTCAGGTCGAGCTTTATCTTGCGGTCCTTGAGCAGCTTGCCGACCCGGCTGACCTGGATGTCGACGATGGGGCCCATATGCTCCTGCGCCAAGCGGTGGAACAGGATGATCTCGTCGAGGCGGTTGAGGAATTCCGGGCGGAAATGGGCTCGGACCACGTCCATCACCTGATCCTCGACGCTCTCGACATCCTGGCCGTCCTCGAGGTTCGACAGATATTGGCTGCCGAGGTTCGAGGTGAGGATGATCAGCGTGTTGGAGAAGTCGACCGTGCGGCCCCGGCCATCGGTCAGCCGACCGTCGTCGAGCACCTGGAGCAGAACGTTGAACACGTCGCCATGCGCTTTCTCGACCTCATCGAACAGGATGACCTGATAGGGCCGCCGCCTCACCGCCTCGGTCAGCACGCCACCTTCTTCATAGCCGACATAGCCGGGAGGCGCGCCGATCAGCCGGGCGACGCTGTGCTTCTCCATGAACTCGCTCATGTCTATCCGCACCATCGCCGCCGAATCGTCGAACAGGAACTCGGCGAGCGCCTTGGTCAGCTCGGTCTTGCCGACGCCGGTCGGGCCGAGGAACAGGAAGCTGCCGAGCGGCCGGTTCGGATCCTGGAGACCGGCACGGCTACGGCGGACGGCGCGCGCCACCGCCTCGACCGCGTCGGTCTGGCCGATCACGCGCTTGCCAATCTCGGTCTCCATCGCCAGCAGCTTCTCGCGCTCGCCCTCGAGCATCCGTTCGACCGGGATGCCGGTCCAGCGGCCAACCACGCCGGCGATGTCCTCGGCGGTCACCTCTTCCCGCAGCATTGCCCCGGCGGTAGCGCCGGCGGCGTCGGCCAACTCGCGCTCCAGATTGGGGATCACGCCGTAGCTGATCTCACCGGCGCGGGCGAGATCGCCGCGCCGCTGCGCCTGGTCGAGCTCCATCCGCGCCGCGTCGAGCTGCTCCTTGAGCTTCGCCTCGGCGTTGATCTTGTCCTTCTCGCCCTGCCAGCGCGTGGTCATCGCCGCCGACTGCTCCTCCAGCTCGACCAGATCGGCTTCGAGCGCGTCGAGGCGATCCTTCGACGCCGCGTCAGTCTCCTTCTTCAATGCCTCGCGTTCGATCTTGAGCTGGATGATCCGCCGGTCGAGATTCTCGATCTCCTCGGGCTTGGACTCGACCTCCATGCGCAGCCGCGACGCGGCCTCGTCCATCAGGTCGATCGCCTTGTCGGGCAGGAAACGGTCGGTGATGTAGCGATTGGAGAGGGTCGCCGCCGAGACGATCGCCCCGTCGGTGATCCGCACGCCATGGTGCAGCTCGTACTTCTCCTTCAATCCGCGCAGGATCGAGATCGTGTCCTCGACGGTCGGCTCGCCGACGAACACCGGCTGGAAGCGCCGCTGCAACGCCGGATCCTTCTCGACATATTTGCGATATTCGTCGAGCGTGGTCGCGCCAATGCAGTGCAGTTCGCCGCGCGCCAGCGCCGGCTTGAGCAGGTTGCCGGCATCCATCGCGCCCTCGGACTTGCCCGCGCCGATCAGGGTATGCATCTCGTCGATGAAAAGGACGATGCTACCTTCCGCGCCCTTCACCTCGTCGAGCACGCCCTTCAGCCGCTCCTCGAACTCGCCGCGATATTTAGCGCCGGCGATCAGGCTGCCCATGTCGAGCGCCATCACCTTGCGGTCCTTCAGGCCATCCGGCACGTCGCCATTGGCAATGCGAAGGGCAAGCCCCTCCGCAATAGCCGTTTTACCGACGCCCGGTTCGCCGATCAGCACCGGGTTATTCTTGGTGCGCCGCGCCAGCACCTGAATCGTGCGGCGGATCTCCTCGTCGCGGCCGATCACCGGATCGAGCTTGCCCTCACGCGCCGCGGCGGTCAGGTCGCGGGCGAATTTCTTGAGCGCGTCGTAACGGTCCTCGGCCCCCGCCGTATCCGCGCTGCGGCCGCCGCGCAGTTCGTTGATCGCACCGTTGAGCGCTTCGGCGCGCACCCCTGCCTCGGCCAGCACCTTGCCCACCGCCGAAGTCGAGGCGAGCACCAGCGCGAGCAGCATCCGCTCGACCGTGACGAAGCTGTCGCCAGACTTCTGGGCGATCTGCTCGGCCTGATCGAGGATGCGGGCGAGGTCGTTGTCGATACCCGGCGTCTGCTGCGCACCGCCGCCCGAAACGGCGGGGATTTTGGCGAGCGCGGCATCGACGCCGCGCAGCGCGATGCCCGCGTCGCCACCCGCCGCCTTGATCAGGCCCGAGGCCATGCCCTGCTCGTCCTCGAGCAGCGCCTTCAACAGATGTTCGGGGGCGATCCGCTGATGACTCATCCGGATCGCCACGGTCTGCGCCGATTGGAGGAAGCCCTTGGCGCGGTCGGTGAATTTTTCGAGGTTCATGACTGATCCCTGTCTTTTACGTCCCGCGATATGGTGTTGCCTTTGTGCAACACAAGTGTCGATCGCAACATGTTCAGTACCAATCCGTCAGCGCCGCATGGACGATCTCCGGGGTGATCGCGCGCGCTTGATCGTCCGGCCCAACCTCGAAGAAGGCGGCGCGGCCGACGAGGCGCGGTGCGCCGATATAGGCTTCTATGGCGTGATAGCGCGGGCGGTTCGCATAGTCATCGCACATCAACGTCGCCCGGTGGCCGCCGTCCCGCGCGCGGCGCACCACATCCAGCATGCAGGCGAGGCGAAAGCGTCCATCCGTCAGGATGAAATCGGGAAAGCCATCGAGCAGCGGCCAGGGCGCGGCCACATAACGAGCCCATCGCCGCATCCGGCGCGCGGTGGGGGTCGTGTTGAACGGCCGGCACAAGCCGACGGTCAGGCCGATGTCGGGCAGAGCGAAGCGCACCGACGCTCCGGCGGGAAGCGCCTTGTTCACCGCCCGCGCAAAAAAGCGGTCGCCCTCGACCGATACGGTCGGCACACCGGCATGCGCCGCGATCAGGGTCGACGATCCGCTGCCATATTCAAGATAGGAGCGGCTTTGCGCCAGCCGCTCGCGGAACGCGTCTTCCGCGCCCGCGAAATATATCTGCTGCGGCACCGTGAAACCGGTGATTCGCTGGAGATAAAGGAATTGGGCCAGGGTCTTCCACTCGGCCGGGACAAGGCGCATCGCCGCTCCTGATAATTCGTTACGGCCGATATAAGCGTACCCGGCGTCCACTTGCCAGCGATTGCCCGGACCAACGCACGATGGCGTTCGATCAGCGTAGTGCAGGGATATTGCACCCACCGCGCCAGCGGCTAGAGTGGCGGCAATCTTCCCTTTCCGGAAAGCCTTTCCCGATGCGCCGATCCATTGTCCGTCCGCTGGCCGCGCTGTTGCTCGCGACCTCGCTGTCCGCACCCCAGCTCGCCTTCGCCGCCGAGCCCGCCGCCGTCGCCACCCTCGTGAAGGCGGTCGACATTCCCTATGAAAGCTTCACCCTCGACAACGGCCTGCGCGTCATCGTCCATACCGACCGCAAGGCCCCGGTCGTCGGCGTCTCGGTCTGGTATCATATCGGATCTAAGGACGAGCCAAAGGGCAAGACCGGCTTCGCCCACCTGTTCGAGCATCTGATGTTCAACGGATCGGAAAATGCGAATGAGGATTTCTTCAAGCCGCTGGAGGCGATCGGCGCGACCGATCTGAACGGCACGACCTGGTTCGACCGCACCAATTATTTCCAGACCGTGCCGACCGGCGCGCTCGACATGACGCTGTTCCTCGAATCTGACCGGATGGGCCACCTGCTCGGCGCGATCGACAAGGCGAAGCTCGATAACCAGCGCGGCGTCGTTCAGAACGAGAAGCGGCAGGGCGATAACGATCCCTATGGTCTGGTCGAATATGCCCAGCTCGCCGCGCTGTTCCCCGAGGGGCACCCCTATCGCCACTCGACGATCGGCTCGATGGCCGATCTCGACGCCGCCAGCCTCGACGATGTGAAGAACTGGTTCCGCGCCCATTATGGGCCGAACAATGCGGTGCTGGTGCTGGCCGGCGACATCGACGCCGCGACCGCGAAGGCGAAGGTTCGGAAGTGGTTCGGCGACATACCGCGCGGGCCCGAGACGGCGCGCGCCGCCGTTACCGTGCCGACGCTGGCCGCGCCGATCGATCAGGTGATGAAGGACCGCGTCGCCACCACGCGGATCTACCGCAACTGGGCGGTGCCGGGGCTCAACGATCCCGATCTGATCCCGCTCGACATCGGCATGGACGTGCTCGGCGGGCTCGCCTCGTCGCGCCTCGACAATGCGCTGGTCCGCAAGGACAAGACCGCGGTCGCGGTGACGGCGCAGGTCCAGCCGTTCGAGAAGATTTCGATGGTCGAGATCACCGCCGACGTCACGCCCGGAGTCGATGCCGCGGTCGTCGCTAAGCAACTCGACGCGCTGATTGCCGACTTCGTCAGGAACGGCCCGTCGGCCGATGAGGTAAAGCGCGCCGCGACGCGGCAGGTGGCGGGCGAGATAGCCGGCCTGGAGACGGTCGGCGGCTTCAGCGGCAAGGCGGTGACGCTGGCCGAGGGCGCGGTCTATTCGAACGATCCCGAAAAGTACAAGAAGGACCTCCTCGCCGCGGCCGCCGTCACGCCGGACAGCGTGCGTGCGGCATTGCAGAAGTGGCTCGGCCGCCCGGCCTACCGGCTGATGGTCGAGCCCGGCGAGCGCACCGAATCGGACATGGCGGCCGCAGGCGGCAGCGCGCGCGAGGGCATGAGCCCGGCTTATTATCGCGATCCGAAGCGTGAAGGCGGCGCCCCCGCGCCGGGTGTCGCCGCTGTCGCACAGAAGGCCGGTGTCGATCGTTCCGCCCCCCCGCCGGTTGAGGCGATCAACGACCTGACCTTCCCCGATATCGAGCGCACCACATTGTCGAACGGCATCCAGGTGGTGTTCGCCCAGCGCACCACGGTACCGACGGTGCGCGTCTCGGTCGCGTTCGACGCGGGCAACGCCGCCGATCCCAAGGCGAAGCTCGGCACCCAGGGGCTGATGCTATCGCTGCTCGATGAAGGCGCGGGTAAGCTCGATTCGATCGGCGTCGCCGAGGCGCAGGAGCGGCTCGGCGCGCAGATCGCATCGGGCGCAACGATGGACCGCACCAGCGTGTCGATGTTCGCGCTCAAGGCCAATCTCGCGCCGTCGCTCGACCTGCTCGCCGATATCGTCCAGCGCCCGACCTTCGCGCCGCCGGAAATCGAGCGGCTGCGCGGCCAGATTCTCGCCGGCATCTCCGCCGAAAACGCCCAGCCGCGAGGCATCGCGCGGCGGACGCTGCCGCCGCTGCTGTTCGGTCCGGCGCACCCTTATGGCGTGCCGTTGTCGGGCAGCGGGACCGAGGAGGGCGTAAAAGCCGTCACCCGGGCCGATCTGCTTGCCTTTCACGACGCTTGGATACGTCCCGACAATGCCAAGATTTTCGTGACCGGCGACACCACCCTGGCTGAATTGACGCCGCTGCTCGAGGCGCGCTTCGGACGCTGGGCCAAGCCGAAGGCTGCCAAGGGCGCCAAGGTCTTCAAGATGGACAGGATGGCGCGTCCGTCGCGTATCGTGCTGATCGACCGGCCGCAAAGCCCGCAAAGCTATATCATGGCCGGCCATCTGCTGCCCGCAAAGGGCACCGACGATCCGCTGACGCTGGTGGCCGCAAACGAGGTGGTCGGCGGCAGCTTCCTGTCGCGGCTCAACATGGATTTGCGTGAGACCAAGGGCTGGGCCTATGGTGCGTTCAGCCAGGTGCAGACGCTGCGCGAGACGATGCCCTTCTACTTCATCGCGCCGGTACAGACCGACCAGACCGGCCCGTCGATCGCCGCCGCGCTCGCCGACATGAAGGCTTTCCTGACGAAGGACGGCGTGAATGCCGAGGAGCGCGAACGCACGATCAACGGCCAGATCCGTTCGCTGCCGGGATCGTTCGAGACGTCGAGCGACCTGCTTGGCGCGCTGGTGACGATGGACACGCTCGGCCGGCCCGACGACTATTACACCAAATTGCCCGGCCGCTACCGCACAATGACCGCCGCCCAGATGGACGAAGCCGCCCGCGCCGCGATCCGCCCCGACGATCTGGTGTGGGTCGTCGTCGGCGACGCGGCGAAGGTCGAGCCTCAGCTCAAGACCCTGGGCTTGCCCGTCGAGAAGATGGCGAGCGGCAAATGACAACCGAAGTCTGGGATTGCGTGACCAAGGCGCCGTTCGGCGAGCAGAAGTCGGTGTTCACCATCGTCCGCGATGGCGACAGCTTCACCGGCAGCAATGTCGCCGATATCGGCGTGCTGCCGGTGATCGACGGCCGGATCGAGGGCGACAGGCTGGTCTGGAAGATGCCGACCACCAAGCCGATGCCGATGACCCTCATCGGCAAGGCCGTGATCGACGGTGACCGATTGGAAGGCACGGTGACGATCGGCCCGATGGGCAAGGCGGCAATGACGGGGGTGCGGCGGAGCTGAGCCTCCTCCGTCCGGCAATGGCCACGACCATGATCATCCGTCCTGCGCGACCGAAGGACGGCATGCGCGCTATCGAGATATGGCGCGGCGCTGTCGACGCGACGCACGGCTTCCTGATGCCCGAGGACCGCGCCGCGATCGACGAGATGCTATGCGCCTTCCTGCCCGAAGCGCCGCTGTGGCTTGCGGTCGATCAGGCAGACCGCGCCGTCGGCTTCATGCTCCTCGACGGTGGGCATATGGAGGCGCTGTTCGTCGATCCTCTTTTCCATGGCCGCGGTGTCGGCCGCGCGCTTGTGGCGCACGGCCTGGCACTGCATCCGGCGATGACCACCGACGTCAACGAGCAGAACGGACAGGCGGTGCGCTTCTACGAACGGATGGGGTTCGTGGCGACCGGGCGATCGGCGCTCGACGGGCAGGGCCGGCCCTATCCGCTGATCCATTTGCGCTACGGCCCGGCCTGACAAGGGCAGCCTGGGGATAGGCCGACCGCCGCATCAGGGCCGGCCTCGCCGCAACGACACTCAGCAGCCTCCCCGCCTCAGCCAGGGCGATGCCTGAATCAATCGAAGAACAGCTTCGTCACATGGCCCATCTTGCGGCCCGGGCGAGCCTGCCCCTTGCCGTAAAGGTGGAGATGCGCGGCGGGATCGGAGAGGATGATGTCCCAGTCGCCCGCCTGATCGCCGATCAGGTTGCGCATCTCGACGCGCGGCGCGGCGCGTGCGGTGGAGCCCAGCGGCAGGCCGCAAATGGCGCGGATATGGTTCTCGAACTGCGACGTCACCGCGCCCTCGATCGTCCAATGGCCGCTATTGTGGACGCGGGGCGCCATCTCGTTGAACACCGGACCGGCGGGGGTATCGAAATATTCGATCGCCAGCACACCGACATAATCGAGTTCGGTGACGATCTTTTCGGCGAGCGCCTTCGCCGCCGCGACCGTGGCGGGCGACAGCGCGGCGGGCACCGTCGACAGGGCGAGGATGCCGTCCTCATGGACGTTGAGCACCGGATCCCAGATCGCCATCGCGCCATCGGCGCCGCGCACGATCAGCAGCGAGAATTCCCGCTCGAAATCGACGAAGCCTTCGAGCACAGCGGGCTCCCAGGCGAGCGAGGCCCAGGCCTCGTCGGCGTCGGCGACATCCTTCAATCGCGCCTGGCCCTTGCCGTCATAGCCGAACCGCCGCGTCTTGAGGATCGCGGGCGCGCCGATCAGGTCGAGCGCGGTATCGAGGTCGGCGCGTTCGGAGACCACCGCCCAAGGCGCGGGGCGGCCGCCGATCGCCTTGACGAAGGCCTTTTCGGTCGCGCGGTCCTGCGCCACACCAAGCGCGCGCGGATGCGGCGCGAGCGGCGCACGCAACGCTTCGAGCGGCGCAACCGGGATATTCTCGAACTCATAGGTGATGACGTCGACAGTCGCGGCGAAAGCCTGCAGCGCATCGACATCGTCATAGGCGCCCTGCACCCAGCGCGAGGCAACGTCGGCGGCGGGGCCGCTCGGCTCGGGCGCGTAGATCGCGCTGCGATAGCCGAGATGGGCCGCAGCCATGCTGAGCATCCGGCCAAGCTGGCCGCCGCCGATGATACCGATTGTCTTGCCGGGCGGAATCATGTGCGCAGGATCAGTCGAATGGCTCGACCGCGACGTCGGCGGTCTGCTTCGCCCGCCAGGCATCGAGCCGTTCGGCGAGCGCGGAATCGTTGTTCGCTAGCATCGCGGCCGCGAACAGCGCCGCGTTGATCGCGCCGGGCTTGCCGATCGCAAAGGTGCCGACCGGAATGCCGCCGGGCATCTGGACGATCGACAACAGGCTGTCCATGCCCTTGAGCGCCTTCGATTCGACCGGCACGCCGAGCACCGGCAGGCGCGTCATCGACGCGGTCATGCCGGGCAGATGAGCAGCGCCGCCGGCCCCGGCGATGATCGCCTTCAGCCCGCGCCCGACCGCCGATTTGGCATAATCATAGAGCCGGTCGGGGGTGCGATGCGCCGACACGACCAGCGTCTCATGCGGAACGCCGAGCGCCTTCAGCGTCTCCGCGGCATGGCTCATCGTCTCCCAGTCGGAGCGGCTCCCCATGATAATCCCGATCAGCGGCGCCTGTGCCATGCGCTAATACTCCCCCAAAAAGCTCTTTTACCGCTCGGACAGATAATAGCGATCCTTGGCGCTGAGATCGTCGGCAAGGTCATAGACGATCGGCTGGCCGGTCGGAATCTCCAGATGGGTGATCTCGTCGTCGGGAATGCCCGACAGATGCTTGACCAGCGCCCGCAACGAATTGCCATGCGCCGAAATGACCACCCGCTTGCCCGCCTTCAGGTCGGGAGCGATCCGTGCCTCCCAATAGGGCAGGACGCGCGCGATGGTGTCCTTGAGGCTTTCGGTCGAGGGAATGGCGATGCCCTTGTAGCGCAGGTCGGCGGCAAGATCGAACTCACCGCCCGCATCGAGCAGCGGCGGCGGAATATCGAAGCTGCGCCGCCAGATCTTGACCTGATCGTCGCCATGCTTCGCCGCCGTCTCGGCCTTGTTGAGCCCGGTCAGGCCACCATAATGGCGCTCGTTGAGCCGCCAGTCCTTTTCGACCGGCAACCACAGCCGGCCCATGGCCTCGAGCGCGATATTCAGCGTCTTGATCGCGCGGGTCTGGAAGCTGGTATAGCACATATCGAAGTCGAGGCCCTTCGCGGCCATCAACTCGCCCGCGGCCTTCGCCTCCGCGACGCCCTGATCGGTCAGGTCGACATCCCACCAGCCGGTGAAGCGGTTCTCCAGATTCCAGGCCGACTGGCCATGGCGGATCAGAACGAGCGTCGGCATTTTTTCCCCTTAATCGCGGCGGAACGCGCCTCTTAATGGGCAGCCTTCAATCTGTCACCCTTGCATTGGGATATAGGCGGCGCAAAAGCAGCTTTTCGAGAGGAACCGCCATCATGCCGATCGTCACCAGGCCCATCCGCTATGCGCATGGCGGGATCATCTTCGAGGCTTTCGCCACCTGGGACGACGCCGCCCCCGGGCCGCGTCCGCTGGTGCTGGTCGCGGGCACTTTCATGGGCCGCTCGCGATTTGAGGAGGGCAAGGCGCGCTCGCTCGCCGAGCTCGGCTATGTCGGGGTCGCGATCGACGTCTATGGGGTCGACCACTGGCCCGCCGACGCCGATCAGGCGCGTGCCCGGATGGCCACGCTCGACGCCGACCGCGCCGAATTGAAGGCCCGGCTGCGCGTCGCGCTCGATGCCGCGCTGGCGGCGGACGCGCCGGTCGATCGGGCGAAAGTCGCGGCGATCGGCTTCTGCTTCGGCGGCAAATGCGTCCTCGATCTCGCCCGCAGCGGTGCCGGGCTTGCCGGCGTGGTGAGCTTCCACGGCCTCTACGACGCTCCCCCCTTCCCCAACGAGGCGATCAGCGCGAAGATCCTCGCCCTCCACGGCTGGGAAGATCCTCTCGCCCCTCCCGACGCGGTGCTCGGCCTGGCCAGCGAAATGACCGAGGCGGGCGCCGACTGGCAACTCCACGCCTATGGCCACACCGTCCACGCCTTCACCAATCCCGCGCGCGAGGGGATGTATAGCCCTGCGGCGGATGCGCGATCGTGGCAGGCGATGCGGAACTTTCTGAACGAGATTTTCGCCTGACCCGCGCAGGGCTGGAGTCCGGGGCGACCATGGACCTATGCCGAAAGTCGCGATCGCGCGCTGGTCGTCCGGCCGCCGCCGGGCGACGTGATGGGTTGACGACCAAAATATTGCGGCGCAGCATCCCAGCCATGTCCAGCACGCCGCCGATCACCCAGAATCCCGACATCCGCTTCCTCGGCCGACTGCTCGGCGACGTGATCAAGGCCTATGGCGGCGAGGCGCTGTTCCGGCGGATCGAATATATCCGCTCGGCCTCGGTCGATCGCGCGCGCGGGATCGTCGATGCGCATCAGATCGACTCGGGGCTCGACGCGCTCACCCTCGACGATACGCTCGCCTTCGTGCGCGGCTTCATGCTCTTCTCGATGCTCGCCAACCTTGCAGAGGACCGGCAGGGGGTCGCCGCCGAGCCGGGCGCCGACGTCGCCGCCGCACTCGACCGGCTGGAAAAGCAGGGCATATCGCGTTCGAACGTCGTCGACATGCTCGACAAGGCGCTGATCGCGCCAGTGCTGACCGCCCACCCGACCGAGGTGCGGCGCAAGAGCATGATCGATCACCGCAACAAGATCGCCGAGTTGATGACGCTCAAGGACATCGGCCGGACCGAGACCGCCGACGGCGACCTGATCGACCAGGCGATCTACCGCCAGATCGCGCTGCTGTGGCAGACCCGTCCGCTGCGCCGCGAGAAGCTCTATGTGGCCGACGAGGTCGAGAGCGCGCTCGCCTTTCTGCGCGACATCTTCCTGCCGACCCTGCCCGCGCTTTATTCGCGCTGGCAACGCGCGCTCGGACATCGCCCGGCCAGCTTCCTGCGCCCCGGCAGCTGGATCGGCGGCGACCGCGACGGCAATCCCTTCGTCAATGCCGACTCGCTGCGCCTGGCGCTGTCGCGGGCGGCGGAGACGGTGGTCGGCTATTATCTCCAGCAACTTCACGAGCTCGGCGCCGAACTGTCGATCTCGACCGAGCTGGCCGAGGCGACCTGGGAGGTCGAGAAGCTCGCCGAAGCATCGGGCGACAAGAGCTCGACCCGCAGCGACGAGCCCTATCGCCGCGCGATCACCGGCATCTACTCGCGCCTGTCGAAGACCTATCAGCAGCTGACCGGACGCACGCCCCCGCGCCTTCCCGCGACCGATGCCGAAGGCGGCCTTTATGAGGACCCCGCGTCGCTGCGCGCCGACCTGATCCAGATCGCACATGCGCTCAACCGCACCGGGGCGGGATCGCTGTCGGGCAGCGGCTCGCTCGGCCGGCTGATCCGCGCGGTCGAGACTTTCGGCTTCCATCTCGCCACGCTCGACATGCGGCAGAATGCCGATGTCCATGAGCGGGTGATCGCCGACCTGCTCAAAGTCGCGGGGGTCGAGGACGACTATCTGAAGCTCGACGAGGACGCGCGGGTCGATTTGCTGCGCAGCGAACTCGCCTCGAAGCGGCTGCTGCGCACCCCCTTCGGCGCCTATTCGGAGGAGACGCTGTCCGAGCTGGAGATCGTCCTGGCCGCTGCCGAGGCGCACAAGCTCTATGGGCCGGAGGCGATCACCACCTATCTCATTTCCAAGGCCGAGAGCGTGTCGGACATGCTCGAGGTCAACGTCCTGCTCAAGGAAGCCGGGCTCTATGTTCCCGGCAATCCGCCGACCGCCGCGATCATGGCGGTGCCGCTGTTCGAGACGATCGGCGATCTTCAGCGTGCGCCCGAGGTGATGACGAAGTGGTTCGCGCTGCCAGAGGTCTCGGAGATCACCGCCGCGCGTGGGCATCAGGAGGTGATGGTCGGCTATTCGGATTCGAACAAGGACGGCGGCTATCTGACCTCGGTGTGGAGCTTGCACGAGGCATCAAGCGCGCTGAAGCCGGTCTTCGCCAAGGCGGGGACCGCGATCCAGCTGTTCCACGGCCGTGGCGGCGCTGTCGGCCGTGGCGGCGGCTCGAGCTTCGCGGCGATCCTGGCGCAGCCGCATGGCACGGTGCAGGGCCGCATCCGCATCACGGAGCAGGGCGAGGTGATCGCCGCCAAATATGGCACGCGCGAGAGCGCCGCCGCCAATCTGGAGGCGATGACCTCCGCGACGCTGCTCGCCAGCCTGGAGGAAGCCGCGCTCAAGCCCGCCGACGCCAAACGCTTCTTCGCGGCGATGGACGAGATTTCGGGGACGGCGTTCAAGGCCTATCGCGGGCTGGTCTATGAGACCGAGGGCTTTCGCACCTTCTTCCGCCAGATGACCCCGATCGCCGAGATCGCCGACCTGAAAATCGGTTCGCGCCCCGCCAGCCGCACCAAGAGCGACCGGATCGAGGATCTGCGCGCCATTCCCTGGGTGTTCAGCTGGGCGCAGGCGCGGGTGATGCTGCCCGGCTGGTATGGCGTCGGCCAGGGGCTCAGGGCCTATAAGGACATCGGCCTGCTGCGCGAGATGCTCGAAGCCTGGCCCTTCTTCCAGTCGACCCTCGCCAATCTGGAAATGGTGCTCGCCAAGTCGGACATGGATCTCGCCGAACGCTATGTCGCGCTGGTCGAGGATCAGGACATGGGCAAGGCGATCTTCGGCGAGATCCGGGATGGGTGGCAAATGGCGCAGGATTGCCTGTTGTCGATCACCCGCCAGACCCGGCTGCTCCAGAAGAATCCGTCGCTCGACCAGTCGATCCGGCTGCGCCTGCCCTATATCGAGCCGCTCAACCTGCTCCAGATCGAACTGCTCAAGCGCCACCGCGCGGGCGAGGACGACCCGCGCGTACGCGAAGGCATCCAGCTCTCGATCAATGCGATCGCGACCGCGCTGCGCAACAGCGGCTGATATAGGCTCTTCGTCGTCATCCCGGCGAAAGCTGGGATCTCCCTTATTTTTGCGCCAATGAAGGTTCCAGCTTTCGCTGGAATGACGGGGATCGGGAAATGCGTCTGACATCATTAGCCGTCGCCGCCGCCCTCCTCCTTGCCACTCCTACCCTCGCCGAAGTCCCGATCGATCCGGGCCAGACGGCGACGATCCGCCTCAGCCCGCAGGGCGAGCTCGCCTACCCAGTGCCGCCCAGGCTGCCGCACGCCCCGGCCAATTTCGGCGCGATCCTGTCGGCCGAGATCGACGAGCCCGGCCTATATCATGTCTCGCTCGGCGCGCCGGGCTGGATCGAGATGATCCGCGACGGCAAGCTGCTCGCCTCGATCGGGCATCGCCATGGCGCGCCGGGCAGCGGCATCGCCAAGATCGTCGATTTCGAACTGACCGCAGGCCACTACACGCTGGCCCTGTCGGGGATGACCGCAGGCGAGGTCGGCGTCTCGGTCAGCCGCTGATCAGGCAGTAGGCAACCCGCCAGGTGACGATGCGGGGCCCCGCATCGAACCGCGCCATCGCCTGGCGCAGCGCGGCGGGCGACAGCGGGCGATAGCCCTCAGCCGGCGTGCCCGCGCCGATCGCCTTGAGCCGGCGCAGGAAGGTCGCCGCATCGGCTTGCTGCTGAGGGATATCGGCGAGTTGGACATCGGCCCGGAACCCCAGCGGCGCGAGCGCGGCCAGCGCGGCACGGTCGGGATAGGCCGGGGTGCCGCCGGACAAGCCTTCCGCCGCCAGCGCCGCCGTCCATTCGGGAAAGCCGTCCGCCGCCATCGTCGAGAAGGCGAGCAGGCCGCCCGTATCGAGCCGCGCGGTCAGCGCCGCCACCGCCCGTGGCAAGTCGGCGAACCATTGGAAGGAAAGGCTCGACGCGATCAGGTCGAATCGCCCGAGCGCCGGATCGACCGCCTCGCCATCGATGACGCGATAATCGGCTTCGATGTCCAGCGCGGCCCGGGCGCGATCGACCATATCGGGGGCGATGTCGCTGACCGTCCAGCGCGCGGGGCCGATCGCGTCGTGCAGCGCGCGGGTCAGGAATCCGGTGCCGCATCCGAGTTCGAGGATGCGCGGCGCGGGCGGCAGCGGGGCCGTCGCGATACGCGCCGCAAGCGCATCCGCGGCGATTCGCTGCGCGCCGGCCGCTTCGTCATAGCGGTCGGCGCGGCCGAAGGCGGCGGCTATCCGGGCCCGGCGATCGGACGGGGTATCGATCATCGCCGCGCCTAGAGCAGTATGACGCATTCCATGCAAGCAACTCGTCGCAATGGTATTGATAGTCAGTCGCAATAGCGCTATCTCATGATTCGAGAGGTGCCGCATGGTTGTCTGTGTCTGCAATGCCATCAGAGAGTCCGATGTCCGGGAGGCGGTGCGCAACGGCGCGAGCTGCCCATTGAGCGCCTATCAGTCGCTCGGCCGGCGTCCCCGCTGCGGACAGTGCATTCCCTATGCCCGATCGATCGTTGAGGAAGAGAGCGTAGCCGCCTGACCGGCCGACCCATCGCCAGCAGCAAGCCGCCTTCGGGCGGCTTTTTTGTTTGTGCGAATGACGATCGACAACTTGCTGCGAATGACTATCGCTCTCAAGTATATATTTTAACTGGATTATTTTGAAACAATAAAACTGCGCGGCCTTTAAATCGATGCATTACTGCTCTAAGCAGACCGCCAGTCTATTGCGGAGAATACATCATGAAGGGCGACCCGAAGGTCATCGAATTCCTCAACGAGGTGCTCAAGAACGAGCTGACCGCGATCAACCAGTATTTCCTGCACTATCGCATGCTCAACCATTGGGGCATCGCGAAGCTGGCCAAGTTCGAATATGGCGAATCGATCGACGAAATGAAGCACGCCGACAAGCTGGCGGAGCGCATCCTGTTCCTCGATGGCCTGCCCAATTTCCAGATGCTCGGCCGCCTGCGCATCGGCGAGACCGTCGAGGAGCTGCTCAAGGCCGATCTCGCGCTCGAAAATGAGGCGCTCCCGGTGCTGCGCGACGGCATCCAATATTGCGAGCAGGTCCGCGATTATGTCACCCGCGATCTTCTCCAGCACATCCTCGATTCCGAGGAAGACCATGTCGACACGCTCGAAACGCAGTTCGAGATGATCGAGCGGATGGGCATTCAGAATTATATCCAGCTGCAGTCGGAGCCAGCGAGCGAAGGCTGATTAATCCTCGCCCCGGCGAAGGCCGGGGCCGCCATGTCATATGCGGCGGCCTGACCGCAAAAGCGTTAGCGGCGGCAGCGGCCTCCGCCGGGGCCGCGCTTATCTCAGCGCCGCGTTGATCTTGTCGAGCGCCGCTGCCGGCGGGCTCAGCTCACGATCGGACAATGCGTTCAACGGCCGCTTCACCGTGCCGAGCGCGTCGTGGAGATCCTCGGCCTCGGGATCGATATAGAGCAGGCCGGTGACGATCTCGCCGGCCGCCTCGCGCTGGTTGAGATAGCTCATCGCCGCGACCCGGTTGGTCGGCTCATAGTCCGCCGCCACCTTGCGCAGCCGCAGCACCGATCCGTCATGCTGCGCCACCTCGATCATCGCGCCGGGCTCATATTGTGCGGTGATCGGCGCGCGATCCTGCATCACGTCGAGGCGATTGACCGCCTCATTATGCTCGCGCACCCAGTCGAAGCTCTTGGTCGAACCCTTATGGTTGTTGAAGGCGATGCACGGGCTGAGCACGTCGATGAACGCCGCGCCCTTGTGCCGCAGCGCCGCCTTGATCAGCGGCACCAGCTGGTCCTTGTCGCCCGAGAAGCTGCGCCCGACGAAGGTCGCACCCAGTTGGAGCGCGAGCGCGACGAGGTCGATCCCGCTGTCGGAATTGACCACGCCCTTCTTCGACTTGCTGCCCTTGTCGGCGGTGGCCGAGAACTGCCCCTTGGTCAGCCCATATACCCCGTTATTCTCGACGATATAGGCCATGTTGACCCCGCGCCGGATCGCATGGGCGAACTGGCCGAGACCGATCGAGGCGCTGTCGCCGTCGCCCGACACGCCCAGATAGATCAGGTCGCGATTGGCGAGGTTGGCGCCGGTGAGCACCGAGGGCATGCGGCCATGGACGGTGTTGAAGCCATGGCTCGCGCCCAGGAAATAATCCGGGGTCTTCGACGAGCAGCCGATTCCAGAGAGCTTCGCCAGCCGGTGCGGCTCCAGGTCGATCTCGAAACAGGCCTGGACGATCGCGGCGCTGATCGAGTCATGGCCGCAGCCTGCGCACAGCGTCGAGACCTTGCCCTCATAGTCGCGCCGGGTGAAGCCGAGCGCGTTGCTGTGCAGCGACGGATGATGAAAGGCCGGCTTGGCTATATAGGTCATCGCACCATCTCCCCGACGCTATCCTTGTCCCCCACGCCCATCCCCTTCGCCAGTTCGGCGAGGATGAAGCGTGCTGTGATCGGCGAGCCGTCATAGTTGAGCACTTTGACGAGACGCGCCGGATCGACCCCGCCCTCGTTGATCAGCAGCGCGCGCAGCTGGGCATCGCGATTCTGTTCGACCACGAAGACCAGATCATGCGCGGCGATGAAATCGAACACCTCGCCCGCGAAGGGGAAGGCGCGTAGCCGCATCGCGTCGACGGCGAGCCCACGCGCCTCCAGCCCCGCCAACGCCTCGTCCATCGCCGGGGAAGTGGATCCATAATAGATCACGCCATAGGTGGTGGGCCTGGCCGCCTTGCGGTGGACAGGCGCGGGGACGATCGACTTGGCGCTGTCGAACTTACGAAGCAGCCGCTCCATATTGTCGACATAGACCGCGCCCTCCTCGCTATAGCGCGCATAGGGATCGCGCGAGGTGCCGCGGGTGAAATAGGCGCCCTTCGACGGATGCGTCGCCGGCAGGGTGCGATAGGGAATGCCGTCGCCATCGACATCCTTGTAGCGGCCGAAGTCCGCCCCGGCCTCGAGCATCTCGGCGGTCATCACCTTGCCATGATCGAGCTTGCGCTCGTCGTCCCATGCGAACGGCTCGGTCAGCCACTCGTTCATGCCCATGTCGAGATCGAGCATGACGAACACCATCGTCTGCAACCGGTCGGCGAGGTCGAAGGCGAGCGCACCGAACTCGAAGCATTCGCCGGGCCCCTCGGGCAGCAGCATGACATGCTTGGTGTCGCCATGGCTGGCATAGGCGGCCGAGAGCAGGTCCGATTGCTGGGTGCGGGTCGGCATGCCGGTCGATGGGCCGCCGCGCTGCACATCGAAGATCACCGCCGGGATCTCGGCGAAATAGCTGAGGCCGATGAACTCCTGCATCAGCGAGATGCCGGGCCCCGAGGTGCAGGTGAAGGCACGCGCGCCGTTCCAGCCAGCGCCCATGACCATGCCGATCGAGGCGATCTCGTCCTCCGCCTGCACGATCGCATAACGCGCCTCGCCGCTGTCCGGATCGTGGCGCAGCTTCTTGCAATAATCGATGAACGCCTCGGCGAGCGACGTCGACGGCGTGATCGGATACCAGGCGCAGACCGTCGCGCCTCCATAGACCGCGCCCAGCCCGGCGGCGGTGTTGCCGTCGACGAAGATGCGGTCGCCGACAGCATCGGCGCGCTGGAGCCGCAGCCCGAGCGGCCTGAGATTCTCGCTGGCATGATCGAAGCCGATCGCCAGCGCCTCGATATTCGCCGGGATCAAGGCGGGCTTCGAGGCATATTCCTGGGTCAGCAGCGTCTCGACCACCTCGCGCTCGATGCCGAGCAGATAGGTGAGCGCGCCGAGATAGATGATGTTCTTCATCACCTTGCGCTTCGATGGCTCGGCATAGGCTTCGTTGCACAAGGCGGTCAGTGGGATGCCGACGATGTTGATGTCGTCGCGAAACCGGTCCGCCGGCATCGGCTTGGTCGAATCGTAGAAGAGGTAGCCGCCCTTCTCGATCGAGGCGATGTCGCCATCCCAGGTCTGCGGGTTCATCGCGACCATCAGGTCGACGCCGCCGCGCCGCCCCATCCACCCTTGGCCGCTGACGCGGATCTCGTACCAGGTCGGCAGGCCCTGGATGTTCGACGGGAAGATGTTGCGCGCCGCGACGGGCACGCCCATTCGCAGGATCGCCTTGACGAACAGGCCGTTGGCCGATGCCGACCCCGACCCGTTGACGTTGGCGAATTTGACGACGAAATCGTTCACCGCGCTGATCGCCCCCGGGGCGAACGCCCCCGCCGTGCCGGAACGCGTCATTTCGAGCAGCCTCCCGCCAAGGTCCCGCCGGCATGCGCCATCTCGGTCAGGAACTTCTGCATGTCCCACGCCCCGGTCGGGCAGCGTTCGGCGCACAGGCCGCAATGCAGGCAGACATCCTCGTCCTTCACCATCACCCGCCCGGTCGGCAGCGTGCCGGAGACGTAGAGGTCCTGGGTCAGGTTGAGCGCGGGCGCCTTCAGCCGGGGGCGAAGCTCCTCCTCCGCGCCGTTGACGGTGAAGGTGATACAGTCGGTCGGGCAGATATCGACGCAGGCGTCGCATTCGATACATAGCGGCTTCGCAAACACCGTCTGGACGTCGCAATTCAGGCAGCGCTGCGTCTCCGCCCAGGTGCGCGGATCGTCGAAGCCCAGCTCGACCTCGGCCTTCACATCGGCGAGCGCCTCGGCGATCGGAAGCAGCGGCACCTTCTGGCGATCCTCACGCGAGATATCGTTGTCATAGCTCCATTCGTGGATGCCCATCTTCTGCGACGAGACATGGACGCCGGGCGGCGGGCGCAGCCGCAAATTGGTGCCGCGGCAATAATGGTCGATCGAAATCGCCGCGTCATGGCCATGCGCGACCGCCCAGATGATGTTCTTGGGCCCGAAAGCGGCGTCACCACCGAAGAAGACCTGCGGCACAGTCGACTGGAAAGTCGTCTCGTCGACGACGGGCATACCCCACTTATCGAAATCGAGGCCGATATCGCGCTCGATCCAGGGGAAGCTGTTCTCCTGGCCAACCGCGATCAGGACATCGTCGCATTCGAAATGCTGGTCGGGCTCGCCGGTCGGCTGGAGGCTGCGGCGGCCATCGTCGGCGAACAGCGGCGCGACCTTCTCGAAGGTAACGCCGGTCAGCCTGCCGCCCTCATGGGTGAACGCCTTGGGGACAAGGAAATTGTGGATCGGTATGCCCTCATGCTGGGCATCCTCCTTCTCCCAGGGCGAGGCCTTCATCTCATCGAAGCCCGAGCGGACGATGACCTTCACATCCTCGCCGCCCAACCGGCGCGAGGTGCGACAGCAATCCATCGCGGTGTTGCCGCCGCCGAGTACGATCACCCGCTTGCCGATGCTGTCGACATGCTCGAACGACACGCTCGACAGCCAGTCGATCCCGATATGGATATTGGCGGCGGCCTCCTGCCGGCCCGGCAGATCAAGATCGCGGCCGCGCGGCGCGCCGGTGCCGATGAAGACCGCGTCATAATCCTGCGCCAGCAGCTTCGCGAGGCTTTCGACCCGCTCGCCCATCCGCATGTGCAGGCCGAGACCGCTGATGAAGCCCATTTCCTCGTCGATCACGCTTTCGGGCAGGCGGAAGCGCGGGATTTGGCTGCGGATCATTCCGCCCGCCTTCGCGTCGGCGTCATAGACGGTGATGTCATAGCCGAGCGGGGCGAGATCGCGCGCTACCGTCATCGAGGAGGGGCCGGCGCCGATGCAGGCAATTTTCTTGCCGATTTTCTTTTGGGGCGGGACAGGCATCCGTGCCTGGACGTCGCCCTTGTTGTCGGCGGCGACGCGCTTCAGGCGGCAGATCGCGACCGGCTCCTCGTCGACCCGGCCGCGACGGCAGGCGGGCTCGCACGGGCGATCACAGGTCCGCCCCAGGATTCCCGGGAAGACGTTGGATTTCCAGTTGACCATATAGGCGTCGGCATGACGGCCCTGGGCGATCAGGCGGATATATTCCGGGACGGGCGTATGGGCCGGGCAGGCCCATTGGCAATCGACGACCTTATGGAAATATTCCGGCGCCTCGATGTTCGTCGGCTCCAACGCAACAGACTCCTCTCCCGGCATTCGCATCCGAACCGGCCGTGATCCGTATATCCAGATCATCTTGCCGGCGTCGTGCCATGCTCGAACATCCGTTCTTAACCCGCGATGTCCGGCCTATCCAGCCTTGTTGGTATTTTTAGTCCATCCGTCGGCGGCGGCCGCGCCGGGCATCCCCCGGCTCGACATCACCCCGCCCACGCTTTATCGATTGGGGGGAAAGCCGGGGCAGACAGAAGTGCGATACGACCGCCGCAAACACGCCGCCCGCAGCACCGACGATTTCGTCTTCAACCAGCTGATTCCCTATATCGGCAACAAGCGGAAGCTGCTGCCTCTGATCCAGCATGCGGTGGAGGCCAGCGGGATCGCGCCGGGCGCGAGCTTCGTCGATCTCTTCTCGGGCAGCGGCGTGGTCGCGCGCTTCGCCAAGACGCGGGGCTTCCGCACCATCGCCAACGACTGGGAGCCTTATTCGGAGCAGATCAACCGCGCCTATATCGGCTGCAACGCCGCACCGTCCTTCGCCGGGCGCGATTATGCGGGGATGGTCGCCTATCTCAACGCGCTGCCGCCAGTTGCGGGGTGGATCACCGACCATCTCTGCCCCGACGACGACGACGACTATGTCATCGGCCATGACCGTATGTTCTTCATGCGCAAGAATGGCATGCGGATCGACGCGATCCGCCAGGCGCTGGAGACGATGCGCGCGAACGGCGATCTCGATGACGGGCAATTCGCCTGCCTGATCGCCCCGCTGCTCTATCAATGCTGCTACACCAGCAACACATCGGGGGTGTTCAAGGGCTTCCATGCCGGCTGGGGCGGCAGCAACGGCACCGCCCGCTACCGCATTTGCGGCGATCTGCGGCTCGAACCCGCGGCCCTGTTCGACAATGGCCAGGCCAATGAAGTCACCCGCCTCGATGCCCAGCGCTTCGGCCGCGATCATGGCTGCGACTATGACTTCGTCTATGTCGACCCGCCCTATAACCAGCATCCCTATGGCTCAAACTATCATGTTCTCAACAGTGTCGCGCTGTGGGACAAGCCCGCGCTCAGCCTGAAGATCGGCGGCCACGGAGAGAAGTCGGCGATCCGGCTCGATTGGCGGACCGAGCGGCGCAGCCCTTATAACAGCGCGCGGCTCGCCACGCTGGCGCTCGCCGAACTGATCGACGGCATCGCCGCCCGCTGGATCGCGATCAGTTACAGCACCGACGGCAACATTCCACTGCTCGATCTGGCGCGGGCCAGTTGCGCGCGCGGCGCGACGCAGAGCTTCATCCAGCCGTACAAACGCTACCGGGTAAGCTCGCAGCGGTTTTCCGCGAAACCCGTCAACGCCGAATTCGTGCTGCTGATCGACACCGCCCGGCCGGCGACATGCTCGCCGGAGGCAATCTGCGAAGCGATTCTGGAGGAAGAGCGTCGCGCCTTGCACAGCCACCGTGAGACGGGATTGGGCCAGCCGGTTGCTTGAAGCTCTTGCCTTTCAGGCCGAGAAGCGCATTTTCGCGACCATGACACAGCGTCCCACCCGATGGCGTCGGCAACCCCGGACGGCCTCATCGCGCCAGCGGCGGCGTAAGTCGGGCGGCATTCCCGGAGGCCAGCTGATCATGCTGCTCATCGCGCTTGGCGTCATATTGTTCATGGGGCTGGGAGAACCGCTCCAGACGCTCGACCATGTGCTCGCCATGTTCGGTTTTATGGACGAGGCCCCCTAGATCGGCATGCTCAGCTTGATCTTGCGACCACGCAGCTTGAGGCGTGCTCCCTCTTCCTCTTCCGGTAGATCGATCAGCGAGGGCAGCCAGCGGTCCTCGTCAAGCTCCTCGACCGCCATATGCCGCGTGATCGCGGCGTCCACGTCGAAATCGCCGGATGCAGCGATGGGCGGCGCGACGGCAAGGCTTGCGGACATGAGAAGGATGTCGAGCACGTTTAATCCCGCCGTTGCACCACCTCTAAAAGACGCGGGCGGGCAAAGCGTTCCCTGCATCAGGTTTTCCGATAGCGAGCAGGGCGGCGGCCCGGCCGGTGTCGTGCGCGCCATGCGCTGTCGAAAAGTCCTGGAGCGAACAGGCCTCGCCCGCAAAGAAGATGCGATCGTCGACCGGCGCGGCGAGGATCGCGCGCTGCCCGGCCTCGCCCGGGAGAGCGTGGCTGTAGCCGCCCTCGATCCACGCGGCACGGCCCCAGGCTGAACCACCGCATGGCCGCAGCCCGTGGCGAACGCTGTTGCCGAGCAGTCCCGCGAGCTCTTCGATCGCGAACGCCGCCGCGCCCTCAGGGCCGAGCCGTTCGAGTTCGCGCGCCGCCGCGCCGCCGAAGAAGCCCTCCACCACCGGATGCCCCATCGGCTGGAGTTGATAGCTGCCGGTGTGGGCGCTGCGCGGATTGCCGAGGAGATGTGCGTCGCACGGGATATCGCCGGGGTTGGCGACGGCGAGGAATAGTTTGTCGGCAATGCCGAGCGGCAACGCCGCCGCCGCGTCACGCTTCGCGGCCAGCGGCGGATTGAAGGCAAGCCGTCCGGCAGCGAGCACCGGCGTGGGAATGGTGACTATCGCGCGATCCGTCCGGATCGTGCCCGCCACCGTTTCGAGCCTGAGTACCGGCCCGCTATGATCGATCAACGTCACAGCGGTATCGAGCCGCAGCTCGACGCGCCGAGGCAGCGCGCTGGCGATTAGCGCACCATAGCCTTCACGCACCCCCCAGTTCCGCTCGCTCGCGGCGTCGTCATAGGCGAGATAGTCGCGCACCGAGACATCGGCGAGAGCCGCGCCGTTGATATAGGCCGATAACGCCTCGATATAGGCGTTCCACCGGCAATCGGGGTCGAGCGCGTCGGCGGCGCGATCCGATGGCGGGGGATTGTCACGCAGCCTCCCGCTGAAGCGCGCGAACGCTTCACCCGCTTCATGCCGGTCGACCGCTGGAAAGCCCAGATTGCGATATTGGGTGCGCCAGCCCGGATCGGACTGGTCGATGGTAAACCCTAGCCCGGCGCCGATCTCCGCCCAGGCGTTGCGTTCGGCCGAATGCAGATAGCCGCATCCCATGTCGACCGCCGCATCCCCCAGCCGGACGGTTTGCGCCCGGCCGCCGATGCGGTCGCGCGCTTCGACCATCAGCACCGACAGGCCGCGTCCCGCGAGGGTGCGGGCCGCGCCGATCCCCGCCGCGCCCGCGCCAATGACGACGATATCCCAATCGGCCATATCCTCTCCCTGCCGGCGCCAACGAACGCCGCCGCCGCCGGTTCAACCCCTCTGGACAGTAGCTTGTAAATCGGCAAAGTGGATGCGCTTGCATCCACGAGAGGATCGTCATGACCGCGCTGACCCAGACGCCGCGCTACCCCTATTGGCCGATCACGCGCGACCGCCGCTTCGCGCTGCCGGGCGGCGCGCGGGTCGCGCTGCTGATCTATCTCAACATCGAGCATTTCCCGATCGACGTGCCCTTCCCCGCGCACACCATCTATCCGGGTACCCAGCATATGGTGCCCGACATCCTCAACTATGGCTGGCGCGACTATGGCAACCGGGTCGGCATCTGGCGGATGATGGACCTGCTGTCAGGGCTCGGCATCCGCGCGAGCGTCAATCTCCATTCGGATGTGTGCCGCGAATATCCCGAGCTGATCCGCGCAGGCGAGGCGCTGAAATGGGACTGGAACGCGCAGGGGCGCACCTCGGCGGATATCCTCACCAACATGACCGACGATCAGGTCCGCGCGATCGTCGGCGAGACGATCGACACCATTGCCCAGGCGACCGGACGCCGCCCGAAGGGCTGGATGGGATCGCACCTCGCCGAGACGCCCACCACGCCCGACCTGCTCGCCGAGGCGGGGATCGAGTTCATCAGCGACTATGCGTGCGACGACCAGCCTTTCCCGATGCGGGTGGCGTCGGGCGACCTGCTGTCGATGCCCTATGCGCTCGAATGTAACGACGTGCCGGGGGTGCTGGGCAAGGGTCTCACCGCACGCGATTTCGCAGACATGCTGATCGACCAGTTCGACGAGATGTATGAGGAGGGCGCTACCATCCCGCGCGTCATGCCGATCTCGCTCCACCCCTTCATCTCGGGCCACGCCTACCGCATCCGGCATCTCCGCCGCGCCTTCGAACATATCACCGGCCATGACGGGGTGTGGCTGGCGACCTGCGACGAGATCAACGCCCATTTCCGCGCGACGTGCGAGATGACGGTGGATTGATTCCTCCCCCTCCCCGTTCCGGGGAGGAATCTACGCTCTCAACACTCCACCACATTGACGGCAAGGCCGCCGAGGCTGGTCTCCTTGTAGCGACTCTGCATGTCCTCGCCGGTCTGGCGCATCGTCTCGATCACCGCATCGAGGCTGACGACATGGCGGCCGTCGCCCTGAAGCGCGAGATAGGCGGCGTTGATCGCCTTCACCGCGCCCATCGTATTCCGCTCGATGCAGGGGATCTGGACGAGCCCGCCGATCGGATCGCAGGTCAGCCCGAGATTATGCTCCATGCCGATCTCCGCGGCATTTTCGATCTGGGCGTTGGTGCCGCCCAGCACCGCCGCGAGCCCCGCTGCAGCCATCGAGCAGGCGACGCCGACCTCGCCCTGGCAGCCCATTTCGGCCGCCGAGATCGAGGCGCGCTTCTTGTAGAGGAAGCCGATCGCCGATGCGGTGAGCAGGAAGGTCCGCACCCCTTCGGCATCCGCGCCGGGGATGAAGTCGCGATAATAGCGGATGACCGCCGGGATCACCCCCGCCGCGCCATTGGTCGGCGCGGTGACGACGCGGCCGCCCGCCGCATTCTCCTCGTTCACCGCCAGCGCGAACAGACTGACCCATTCGAACACCCGCGCAAATTGTTGCTCGGGCGGCTGGGCGCGCAGCCGGGCGTGGATCGCCTTCGCGCGCCGCCGCACCTTGAGCCCGCCGGGCAGCAACCCCTCCTCGCGCATGCCGCGTTCTATCGACGCATCCATCGCATCGGCGATCCGGTCGAGCAGCGCTTCGGTCTCGGCGCGGGGCCGCCACGCCTCTTCGTTTTTCGCGACGATCGCCGCGATCGACAGGCCGGTTTCCTCGCCCGCCGCGAGCATCTCGGCCCCCGAGGAGAAGGGGTGACGCTGGACGAAATTATGGCCGATCCGCCCCGGCTGCTCGCCGACCGCGACGATCGCGCCGCCGCCGATCGAATGATATTCGCGCGCGAGCACCGTTCCGTCGGCAAGGGTCGCCGCGAAGCGGATCGCGTTCGAATGGCCTTCGAGGAACTCGCCCTTGCGGAAGCGCAGGTCACTCGCCGGATCGAAGTCCACCGGGCCCGCGATCGTCCCGATCCGCTTCGTCGCGGCGATGCCCTCGACCATCCCGACGATCGCAGCCGGATCGACCGTCTCGGGCTTTTCGCCGGCAAGACCGAGCAGGATCGCGCTGTCGGTGGCATGGCCATGTCCGGTCAGCGCGAGCGAGCCGAACAGGTCGGCAGTGATATGGGTGGGGCTTTGGCCAGCCTTCGCCACCACCTCGGTAAAGGCGCGCGCCGCGCGCATCGGCCCCACGGTATGTGAGCTCGACGGCCCGATGCCGATCGTGAACAGGTCGGCGACGCTGATCGCGACGCTGCTGTCGATCCGTGATCGCTCGCGGGGGCGCTGGTCTGTAACGGCCATGGGCATAAGGCACTCCATTCCGGCGACATTGCCGGCTGCGTGCCCCCTCTGTCCTTGGTGCCTGAGATCGCTATCCCGTCGGCGGACGCCACCCGGCGTCTCTTTCCAGAGCTTGGCCCGCGCCGGTCCTGGTGCCTGAGAGTTTCCGGGGCGGTTGCTCCTTCGGCGCCGGCTGTACCGGACTCTCCCTGCGCGGGCGCCCGCCATCGGCGGACGGGCGAAGCATAGCCCCCGCACCCGATAAAGCAACGCCGCAGGACTTCCGGCTTTCGCCGCGATCACGGACCCGCTACAGGCCCGTTCATGATCCTCGTCATCGACAATTATGACAGCTTCACCTGGAACCTAGTCCATTATCTGATGGAGCTGGGGGCCGAGGTAGAGGTCGTGCGTAACGACGCGATCGGCGTCGGCCAGGCAATGTCGAGCGGGGCAGAGGCCTTCCTGATCTCGCCGGGCCCGTGCACCCCCAATGAAGCGGGCATCTCGCTGGAGATGGTCGCCGCCTGCGCCGCGAACGGGCGGCCGCTGCTCGGCGTGTGCCTGGGGCACCAATCGATCGGCCAGCATTTCGGCGGGCAGGTCGTCCGCGCGCCACAGCTGATGCATGGCAAGACCAGCCCGATCCTCCACGACAATACCGGACTTTACGAGGGCCTGCCTTCGCCCTTCACCGCGACCCGCTATCACTCGCTGATCGTGCCGGAGGAGGGGCTTCCCGCCGATCTGCTGATCAATGCACGGACCCCCGATGGCCAGGTCATGGGCGTGCGCCACGCCACGCTGCCGATCCACGGCGTCCAGTTCCATCCCGAAAGCATCGCCACCGAACATGGCCATGCGATGCTCGCCAATTTCATGCGCGCGGCGGGTATGAAGGTGAAGGAGCGCGCCTGACTTGGGCACGCTGCCGGACCCCCTTTTCCCGCTCGACCAGAAGACCGCCTACGAGACATTCTCGGCGATCTTCGACGGCGCGCACGACGAGGACAGCCTCACCACCTTCCTGACCACGATGGCCGAACGCGACGAGACCAGCGCGGAGATCGCGGGCGCGGCTATCGCGATGCGCGAGCGCATGGTGACGATCGCCACCCCGCCCGGCGCGATCGACGTATGCGGCACCGGTGGCGACGGCGCGCACAGCCTGAACGTCTCGACCGCCGTCGCGATCGTCGTCGCGGGCGCGGGTGTGCCGGTCGCCAAACATGGCAATCGCGCGGCATCGTCAAAAGCGGGGGGAGCCGACACGCTGGAGGCGCTGGGCCTCGATCTCGACCGCGCCTCGGACCGCGCCGAAGGCTCGCTCGCCGAAATCGGCCTGTGCTTCCTGTTCGCGCAGAAGCATCATCCCGCGCTCAGGCCGCTCGGCCCGATCCGCAAACGCATCGGCCGGCGGACGATCTTCAATCTGCTCGGGCCTATCTGTAATCCGGCGCGGGTCTCACGCCAGCTCATCGGCGTCGCCCGGCCCGACTTCCTGCCGGCCTACGCGGGCGCGATCGAACGGATCGGCTGCGATGCGGTAATGCTCGTCGCAGGCGACGAACCACTCGACGAGCTGTCGATCGCGGGGCCGAGCAGCATCTTCCGTCTTGGCGGGGCCGGCTTCGGCCCCGAGCGTTTCGAGCCTGCCATGGCGGGCCTGCCGCGCCACCCGCTCGATGCGATACGCGGCGGGGACGCCGGCTATAACGCCGCCGCGCTTACCCGGCTGCTCGATGGCGAGCGCGGCGCCTATCGCGACGCCGTGCTGCTCAATGCCGCCGCCGCACTGATCGTCGCCGGCAAGGCGGCCGTCTGGCATGAGGGAGTCACGGTCGCGGCCGAAGCTATCGACAGCGGCGCGGCGCGCGGCCTGCTGGCGCGCTGGATCACCTATTAAGCGGCCGGGATGGCTTCCGACCCGCCGATTGCCTGCAGCAGCCGCGTCACCACCGCATCGGGGGCCGATGGCTTGCTCATCACCGGGATATCGGGATAGGCCGCCGCCACTTCGGGTGGCAGTGCGGTTCCGGTCTGAACGACGAAGGGCACCGCCCGGCCGAGCAGCGCCAATATCACCGGGGTGATGTCGCGATCGCGCAGATTTACGTCGAGAATGGCGGCGTCGACGCTGGCCTTGTCGAGCAGCGCAAGCGCATCGGCGATCGAATCGAACGGACCGATCACCTCGGCGCCGGCATCCTCAGCTGCGAAGGACAGACCGAGAGCGATCACCGGTTCGTCTTCCACGATCAATATGGATAGCCGCTTCTGCACAAAACCCCCGTCGAGCGGGAGCACATGAGTCTCTCAGCCGCAGGCGCTCATCATGGTCCGACGGTAAATCTATACCGAATTGATCGAGGTTAGTTCCATCTAACAAGCTGAACTAACGAGCTTCCCCGAGGCGAAGGACGCCGTTTACTCGCCCGCGCGGCGGAATGCCGATGGCCCGGCGTCGACGATCTCGCCGTCCAGTCTTTGCTTATACAGCTGGGCGAGCGCACGGTGGACGGCGCTGGCCTCCGGCGTCACCGCCCGCAGCGCCCTCTCGCGCTCCTCGATCAGCCGGTCGTGATAATAACGGCTGTCATGTTCAGTCATGGCGATCTCCTGTCTGGCTCATAAAAAAGCCCCTTTCAGGCCCACGTGCATTTAACAAAGTTAGGAATAGCAAGCCTTGCGCGATCGCGGGCTTATTCGCCGATCGCGGTCTGCTTCCAGCCTCAACCAATAGCCCTGCGGGCGCCGCTTCCGCCCCACCCGCACAAGATGGCGAGTAGGCCTATCGCTGCTCGCGCCCGATCCATTTTTCGACGCTGGGCGGCGCATAGGCCTGCATCCGCGCGACCAGCCGGGCTGGATCATCCTCGACCATCAGCATCGCGCGGTGCGCATCGCGCAGGAAGCCCGCTTCGACGACATCGTCAATGAAGCCGGTCAGCTTGTCGTAGAAGCCCGCGACGTTGAGCAGCGCGACCGGCTTGCGGTGGTCGCCGAGCTGCCCCCAGGTCCAGACCTCGAACAGCTCCTCGAAGGTGCCGATCCCGCCCGACAGCGCGATGAAGCCGTCCGACATATCGGCCATCATCGCCTTGCGCGCATGCATCGAATCGACGAGGTGAAGCTCGGTCAGCCCGCGATGCTCGACCTCCAGCCGCGCCAGCGCGTGCGGGATGACGCCATAGGCCTTCGCCCCCGCCGCCATCGCCGAATCGGCGACGATCCCCATCAGCCCGACCCGCCCGCCGCCATAGACGAGATCGATCCCCGCCGCGCCGAGCGCCCCGCCGAGCGCGCGGGCGGCGTCGGCGTGAACCGGATCATGGCCGGGGCTGGAGCCGCAGAAGACGCAGAGACGTTTGATCATCGAACCCAATCCATTCGCCACACACCTCCGCTCCCATCCGTCATGCCAGCGACGGCTGGCATCTCAGGAGGAGAATGCACGCCCCAGCCTCAAGAGATTCCAGCCTGCGCTGGATTGATGACAGGGGAGGCCGTAACCGCGCCTTACCCCTTCATCGCCGCGCCGAGCGGCATCGGCCCGTCACCCAGGCTGAGCGCCAGCCGGTCGGTGAAGCCCAGCGTCATGCTATGGAAGCGCGCGATCAGGTCGGTGTCCATCGTGTAGAGAGCCTCGAGGAATTTATAGCTGTCCGCGGCCGGGGTATCGCGCAGCATCCGCCGCGCGAAGCGGCGATAATAGTCGCGCTTCGCCCAGGCTTTCGCGGCATGGGCGTGGAGCATCTTGTGCAGCGCCGCGCCCGACCAGTCCTTCGCCTGCGCGATCAACAACGCAGTGCGCGCGGCATCGCCCAGCGAGTTGCCGCTGACCGGGTGGAACAGGCCGGCGCGCAGCCCGACCTTGGCGACCCCGTCGCCCCCCGACCGCCAGTAATTCTCGAAATCGCCGCCGACCGCGACCGGCACGATCCCCGCCTGTCCCCGCGCCGAGCTGCGGATGCGCCAGCCGAAGCGCGCGGCATGATTGACGATGCGGTTGCCGTGATCGGTCATGTCGAGATCGGCATGCGCCTCGTAACGGACATCCTCGATGAACAGCCGGTCGCTGTCGATCGGCAGCATCATCATATATTGGAAGCCCTCGGCCGGATCGGCGGCGGCGTCGATCAGGGTGGCGCGGCGCACGCTGTGCGGCCCGTCGAGGGTCAGCTCATAGCCGACGAACTTGCGGTAATGCAGATCGAGCAGCGACAGATCCGCCGGCCCGCGCGCGTCGACCACGCCATGCGCCGCGATCAGCGTACCGTCTTCCAGCACGAGGCCATCGGGGCTGACCCCGGCGGCGCGGCGGCCGGTCAATATGCTCTCGGCGGGCATCGCCTCGCGCAGCGCCGCATCGAAGCGGTCCGAACGGATCGAGTAGAAAGGCTGCGGCAGCGACCGCTTGTAGCGCGGGAACACCACCGAAAATTCACGCCAGCCATAATTGACCAGCGGCTGGAGCAGCGCCTTTTCCGCCGGGCCGACATCGCTGTCGATGAACGACCAGAGATGGTTGCCGCCCAAGCTCGGCGCCGCCTCGATCAGGATGATTCGCCGCTCGGGCTGCGCACGCCGCGCGGCCATGGCGATGAGCCCGCCGGACAAGCCGCCGCCTATAATCGCGAGATCGCACGCTACGCCGGTCATCAGGCCAGCCTATAGGCGAGCTGTCTCCCCCTGCACAGCCTCGCAGAGAAGGCTTTCGCACAAGGCGGTCTTCCGTTACGATTGTTTCCATCCCCGGGGAGCCGAAGGCTGAGAGGTGGTGCTGAAATGCCCACGACCCGTTGAACCTGATCCGGTTTGCACCGGCGTAGGAAGGGAATCGCCGCATGCGGCCTCTCTTCCCGTCGATGTCGGCCAGATATTCGATTGCCGCGATTTCCGTGCCGGGCAGCGCCTGCGTCGAAATCGCCAGATGGAGTGAGACGACATGGCCGATATTCCCGCGCGTACCGAAATGAAGGTGACGACCGGCCCGATCCGGGGATCGCGCAAGATCCATGTCGAGGGGCCAGCCGATTCTTCCGGCAAGCCCATCCGCGTTGCGATGCGCGAGATCGCGCTGGAGCCGACCGCGAACGAGCCGCCGGTCCGCGTCTACGATTGCTCCGGCCCCTATACCGACGACAATGCCCGCATCGACATCATGGCCGGCCTGCCCGCGCTGCGCCGCGACTGGATCATGGCGCGCGGCGATGTCGAGGAATATGAAGGCCGGGGCGTGAAGCCCGAGGATAACGGCCTCAAGGGCCCCGACCGTTCGGGCGGCGTCACCCCCTTCCCCAATGTCGTTCAGCGTCCGCTGCGCGCCAAGGCCGGCCATAATGTCAGCCAGATGTATTATGCCCGGCGCGGCATCATCACCGCCGAGATGGAATATGTCGCGATCCGCGAGAATATCGGCCGCGCCGCGCTCAAGGAAAAGCTGCTGCGCGACGGCGAGGATTTCGGCGCGGAAATCCCCGACTATGTGACCGCGGAATTCGTGCGCAGCGAAGTCGCGCGCGGCCGCGCGATCATCCCGAACAACATCAATCACCCCGAATCCGAGCCGATGGCGATCGGCCGCAACTTCCTGGTCAAGATCAACGCGAACATCGGCAACAGCGCCGTCGCCTCCGACGTCGCCGCCGAAGTCGACAAGATGGTCTGGTCGATCCGCTGGGGTGCCGACACCGTCATGGACCTGTCGACCGGTCGCAACATCCACGACACCCGCGAATGGATCATGCGCAACTCGCCGGTGCCGATCGGCACCGTGCCGATCTATCAGGCACTGGAGAAGGTCAACGGCGTCGCCGAGGACCTGACCTGGGAAATCTTCCGCGACACGCTGATCGAGCAGGCCGAACAGGGCGTCGACTATTTCACCATCCATGCCGGCGTCCGACTGCCCTTCATCCCGATGACCGCCAAGCGCGTCACCGGCATCGTCAGCCGCGGCGGATCGATCATGGCGAAATGGTGCCTCGCGCATCATAAGGAGAGCTTCCTCTACGAGCGTTTCGAGGAAATCTGCGAGATCATGAAGACCTATGACGTCGCCTTCTCGCTGGGCGATGGCCTGCGCCCCGGATCGATCGCCGATGCCAATGACGAAGCCCAGTTCAGCGAATTGAAGACGCTGGGCGAGCTGACCCAGATCGCCTGGAAGCATGACGTGCAGGTGATGATCGAAGGCCCCGGCCATGTGCCGATGCACAAGATCAAGGCGAACATGGACAAGCAGCTCGAAGCGTGCGGCGAGGCCCCCTTCTACACGCTCGGGCCGCTGACCACCGACATCGCGCCGGGCTACGACCATATCACCAGCGCGATCGGCGCAGCGATGATCGGCTGGTTCGGCACGGCGATGCTCTGCTACGTCACCCCGAAGGAGCATCTCGGCCTGCCCGACCGCGACGACGTGAAGGTCGGCGTCGTCACCTACAAGCTCGCCGCTCACGCCGCCGACCTCGCCAAGGGCCACCCCGCCGCGAAGCTCCGCGACGACGCGCTAAGCCGCGCCCGCTTCGAATTCCGCTGGCGCGACCAGTTCAACCTGTCGCTCGATCCCGACACGGCGGAGCAGTATCACGACCAGACCCTCCCGGCGGAAGGCGCGAAGACCGCGCACTTCTGCTCGATGTGCGGCCCGAAATTCTGCTCGATGAAGATCACGCAAGAGGTGCGCGACTTCGCCGCGACCCAGAACGCCCCGGTCGAAACTTTCATCGCGGCAGGCGATGCCGAACAGGGCATGCGGGCGATGAGCGAGGTCTTCAAGGAGAAGGGTGGAGAGATTTACCTGCCGGCGGCGGAGTGAGGGGCGAACTCAGACAAAGTTCTCTTTTTGTTCTTGACTTGTAGGGACGATTATGTAGTTTGCAAACACATCCCTAAAAGCGCATCATTCCCGTAACGAATCGGGAGATGATCATGGTCGGCTTGGGGTTAGGTTTGGGGTTGGGAATTGGCAGCGGAGCGCGGCCCAATGTTTCCAAGGGACCGATATGCGATGCGATCACGGCCGGGGTGTGCATTTCCGTCGTGGAGAAGAAGCACACGCTGATCATCGCGCCGTATGTCGTGTACACCGGCCATCAGGGAGCGCAGCAGCTTGACGGTGTTGTGGTTGAGCGTGACGGCAAGGCTCCGAACAAACCGAAGATCGACACCTTCACGGTCAACGATCTTTCGGGGGTGAGCGTCCTAACCGACCGCCCCTTTACGCCCATTGCGGGGTTCGATCCCGCTAACCCCGATTATGCGGGCAAGACTGTCTGTATCGTCAATCTCGTCTAACACTCGGCAAATCGATCGCAGGCTACGCTCGGCGTTCCACTGGGCTACATCCGGCGCGAGATGGTCAAAGCCGTTCGCGCCGATCTCGGCGTGCCAGCGGATGCGCGGCAAAGCGTCACGGCTCGTCATGGTATCATAATACCACTCTACGTTTCCGGGTCAAGCTTCTGGCGCGGCGCGGCCACTGCTATTTTGACCTCGGCATCAGCAAGCCGCTTACGAGAACGCTCCAGCGCAAGCTTGCTACGCTCTAGGGGTTGTGGGGATTCATCGCGAGTTGATGACGGCTGCGGCGAGGTAGATCATTGCGGAGAAGCTTAGATCGGTTTTGCAGGCGCGCATGGCGATGCGCTTGAACTCTTTGAGTTTGCAGAAGAA
>NZ_LARW01000094.1 GCF_000971055.1 Sphingomonas sp. SRS2 | reverse complement strand
ACGGCGATGCGCGCTTTGTGGAAGCCGATCTTCTTCGACAGCCGCACGCCCCAGTCCTTAAGCGAACTGAACGTTTTGGTGGCCGCCATCATCACGGTGGCAGCGTTGACCAGGTGGGTGCGGGTCAGCCGGTTGCCCATTTTGCTGATCGAACCTCGGAAGAGGCTTTCACCCGACTGATAGATGCGTGGCGTGAGACCGAGATAGGCGGCGACGTCATCAGCGCGACGGAAGCGCTCGGGCTGCTCGATCGCGGTAAAGAACGACAAGGCCGTGATCGCCCCGACGCCAGGGATTTCCATGAAGCGGCGGCATACCGGGTTCTGTCGGGCCAGCATCTCGAGTTCGGCCTCCATCCGCTCGGCATCTTCGTGAAGACGGGCGCACAGATCGAGGATCGGCAGGATCCGCGGGCGCAGATTGATGTCGTCATTATCCTGGATCTGCAGGAGCTGCTCGATCACCCTCTCACGGAAAGTGGCGGGCACCTTAGCGCCTGCCTCGACACGGCCGCCGTAGACACGCAACAGCCCACGTACCATCGCCTCGTTGGCAATCCGCTGCTGAACCATGATCACCGACCCTGTCTATGAAGGCAAATCGATGCAGGGGCTGATCGACCTGGTGCGGAAGGGTTTCTTCCCCAAGGGATCACGAGTGCTGTACGCCCATCTCGGCGGCGCGCCGGCAATCAACGGCTATAGCTACACCTTCCGCAACGGCTGATCCGCGCCGTGGAAAGGCCGGGCGCGAAAGGCGTCTGGCCGCCGGCCCAGGCCGTTCGCTCGCCTCTCCGGAGATCTTGGGAAGGATGCACGGGATCATGCTCGCAAGCACAGTTCTTCTCATCCTGGCCGCAACGACGCCTTCGCCGGCGTCGGCTCGTTCCGCCGATCCCTATCGGACGGCTGCCGGAGCGCTCGTCGAAGGCGAGCAGTTTCGCTGCGCGAAAGCGTCGATTGACAAAGACTATGACCGTATCGTCGAAGATATCATCACGCTGACCGAGGTGCCCGCGCCACCATTTGGCGAGCAGGCCCGCGCCGCGTTGAATGGCATCGGAATTATCCGCATCGAAACCAGAAGGGGGTCGAAAACGATGATCCGTAACATCAGCGGCAGGCGGTTGCCGGTTATCGAAGGAGGCTCATGATGCGCGTCTTAATGTCTGCCGTGGCGCTGGTCGCTTGTGCGGCGCATGCACAGGATTTGATCAACCCGGCGCCAAGGGCGCAGGTCGAACCGTTCACGGAAACGCGATATGGCCAGACGATCGACGATCCCTATCGCTGGATGGAGGATCCCGCACGCAAGGGCGAGATGGTCGATTATGTCCGTGCGCAATCCCGGCAGACGGTCGCTAAGCTTGGGGCGCTCCCGCAGCGCGCCGAGCTGGCGAAGCTGGTAGACGAAGCCGCCCGGGCCGGAACGAGGATCTCGAATATCCGCATGGCCGGCGATCACCTGTTCTGGCGGCAGCTCGATCCGGCCGACCGGGTGCCCAAGCTCATGGTGCGGTCGGCTGCCGGCACGCGCCTGCTTTACGACCCCGCCCAGGAAAGCACCGATGCCGCCGGGCCGGCCGCGATCAACAGCTACAATGTCTCTCCCGACGGAAAGACCGTGGCACTGCATATCTCGTTCGGCGGCGCGGAGATCGGCGCCATCCGCTTCCTTGACAGTGACACGGGGCGCGAGAAACTCGCTCGCCTCGCACCGGTGTGGGGCGAGTTCACCGCACAATGGCTGACCCCGACCATGCTGACCTTCACGCGTATGGCGGAAAAGCGGCCGGGCGCCGACGATCTGGCGGGGATGGTCGCCGTCGCCGGCACGCCAGGCGGACGCTTCACCCCGATCCTGGGGCCCCAGGTGCCGAAAGGACCCGATTTCTCGCCATCGGCATTTCCCCTGATCGCAACGTCGGAAGTCAGCCAATGGGTGGTCGCACTCGCCGACAATGCCGGCGGCAACCCTCTCGTCTTCGTGGCGCGCCGCAGCGATCTTGCCACGGGCAGGCTCGCCTGGCGCAGGATCGCTACCGCGTCAGACAGGATCGACGAAGTCGCAGCCCTCGGTGACGCCATCTACATGATCTCGATGCGCGATGCCTCCGACGGACAGGTCGTTCGGCTCTCCGGCGCCGGTGGTGCGCGCCAGATCCTACCCACGCCGACGGGCTATGTGCTGTCGGGCATCGTGGCGGCACGCGACGGCATCTATTTTCGCGGGCGGCGCGACGGCGTGTCGCATCTCTTCTGGATGGCAGGGGGCAGAGCGCCGGCCAGGGAGATTCCGCTCCCGTTCGAAGCCAACCTCACGCGGCTCGCGGCCTCCGCCGATGGTGCCGCCGCAACATTCGCGCTCGCAGGATGGACGACCGCGCCACGCGGCTATGTCGTTCGCGGCGGCAAGCTGTCGCCGCTGAATGTCGATAGTGGAACCTGGTCCGAAGCCGCGAAGCTGGTCGTCCGGCGTGAAAGTGCGCGCAGTGCGGACGGAACAAGCGTGCCCATGGTCATCATCGACCATGGCCAAAAGGGCAAGGTGCGTCCCACGCTCATCGAAGCCTATGGCAGCTATGGCGATTCGACCACGGTGCCCGGCTATGACCCCTATTATCTCGCCTGGAGCGCGCGCGGAAACACGATGGTCTATTGCGGCACGCGCGGCGGAAGCGAGCGCGGACGCGCGTGGCACGATGGGGGCCGCAAGGAGAACAAGGCCAACGCCCAGGCCGACCTGATCGCCTGCGGCGAACGGATCGTGCAGCTCGGCATTGCTGACCCGAAGCGGCTCGCCATCACCGGTACCAGTGCCGGCGGACTGCTGGTGCCGATGGCGGCGCAAAAGCGGCCCGAACTTTTCGCGGCGCTTGTCTCCCGCGTCGCCATCCTGAACGCCACCCGTCTCGAAGTCGCGGAAAACGGGGCGAACAATTTTGGTGAGATGGGCGATCCGCGAACCGAAGCAGGCTGGCGTGCGCTTGCCGCGCAGGATTCCTATCTCAATCTCGCCCATGCGCGCGATCTGCCGGACACGCTATTGACCATCGGTCTCAACGATCATCGCGTCGCCCCCTGGATGAGCGCGAAATTCGCTGCACGGGCACAGGAGAAATTTGGTGACAAGCGGCTGATCCTGGTGCGGGCCGAAACCGAAGGCGGGCACGGCATCGGCTCGGCACGGGATCTCCAGGTCCAGGAGTTCGCCGACATCTACGCCTTCCTCGAACATCGCATGGCGACAGAGAAACCAGACTCGATCGAGGAATCGGCGAAGTGAAGCGAAACAGCGCGTGGGCCTGTCTCGGCCTGCTCGGGATAGCGTTGCTTGCGTCGCCGAACGCGACCGTAGCGGCCCCCGCACCGGCAAGCCATGCGGCCGTCCCTCATATCGTCGTGCTCGCCACCGGAGGCACGATCGCGAGCGGATCGGAGCGTGCGCTTTCGGGCGAGGAGCTGGTCGAGCAACTCCATCTCGACCGACAGGTGCGGGTGGAGGTGAAGGACGTCGCCAATGGCGGGTTGAGCAACCTGACCCGAGCGGACTGGTCGGCGTTGGTGACGGCGATCCGCGCCAGCTTCGCCGATCCGGGCGTAACCGGCGTCGTCGTCACCCATGGCACCGACACGATGGAGGAGACCGGGTTTCTCCTCGATCTGGTGATCGACGGACCGCGCCCAATCCCGCCAAGGCGAGGATGCTGACGATGGTCGCTCTCGCTGCCGGGGTACCGGTCGATCAGGCCCTGTTCGATGCATTCTGACCAAATGATGGGGGAGGTTCGGAAGGAACCAGGCATGCACCGTGCGACGGCATGTAAAGGCGCTGCTTCGGCTTTGGCCGCGCTGATAGCGCTTATATCCGCGCCTCTCGCAGCGAGGCCGCTGACGATCGACGACGTCGTCATGCTCAGCAGGATCGGCGCGCCGGTGGTGTCGGCGGACGGCCGCTGGCTCGTCTGGGCACAACGCGAAACCGACCTCGCCGCGAACAAGGGCCGCTACGACCTGTGGAAACTCGATCTGTCGCGGCGCGATGCCAGGCCGACCACGCTTGCGGCCGCCCCCGAGACCAACGAGAAGAATCCGCAGATCGTCGGCGAAACCGTCTATTTCAGCTCTGACAGCGGCGGCGAAGATGCGGTTTGGGCGGTGCCGATAACCGGTGGCACGCCGCATCGGGTGACCGATTTCATGGGCGGCATGAACGGGTTCAAGGTGGCGCCGACCGGCGACCGGATCTTGATCTGGGCCGATCGCAAAGCCGGCGCTCCGACACTAGAACCGGCCTTGGAAAAGAAGAGCCCCTATGCCGGCGATGCGCGCGTCTATGATCAGCTGTTCGTCCGACACTGGGATGCGTGGAGCAATCACGAGCGTCAGCAGCTCTTCGTCGTGCCGTTCGCCGGGGGAGCGGCGCCGGGTAATGGCCGCGCCATCGTCGGCGGCCTCGTCGGCGATACGCCCTCAAGGCCGTTCGGCGACAGCGAGGAACTGGCCTGGAGCCCGGACGGCCGCACCGTCTATTTCGCGATGCGCGAAGCGGGCCGGATCGAAGCGCTTTCCACCAATCTGGACATCTTTGCGGCGCCCGCCGATGGCAGCCGGGCACCGATCAACCTGACGGCCGGCAACAAGGCCACCGATACTCAGCCGAGCGTATCACCCGACGGACGCAAACTCGCCTGGCTCGCCATGCGTCGTCCCGGCTATGAAGCGGATCGCCAGGTGCTGACGGTACGCGACCTTGCAACAGGTCAGACGACGTCGCTCACCGAGCGGTGGGATCGCTCGATCGGCTCGATCGCCTGGGCGCACGATTCCGCGTCGCTCTACGTCACAGCGGGGGACACGCAGGAAACTCCGCTCTGGCGAGTCGATGCGCGAAGTGGCGCGGTCACCCGCCTGACGGGCGATGGCACCGTCGCCGCGGTCGCGGTCACGCGGTCGGGCGCGATCGTGTCGATGAACAGCCTGACGGCGCCGGACGATTTCTATCGCATAACCGACAGAAGGGCGGCACCGCAGCGGTTGACCGCCGTCAACGCCGGCAGACTCGCTGGCATCGATCTGCCGCAGGTCACCAAATTCCATTTCAACGGTGCCCAGGGCGATACCGTTTGGGGCTATGCGGTGAAGCCTCATGATGCGGCGGCCAAGGTGCCGATCGCCTATGTCGTCCATGGCGGCCCGCAGAGCACGAGCAACAACAGCTGGTCCTATCGCTGGAATCCGGCGTTGTTCGCAGGCGCCGGATATGGACTGGTCGCAGTCGATTTCCACGGGTCGACCGGCTATGGTCAGGCATTCACCGACAGCATCCGAAATAATTGGGGCGGCTGGCCGCTCGACGATCTGCAGAAGGGGCTTGCCGCCGCGGCGCAGCAATTTTCGTGGCTCGACGAGAAGAATGTATGCGCGCTGGGGCCCTCCTTTGGCGGCTATATGATGAACTGGATCGAGGGGCGTTGGCCGGATCGATTCAAATGCATCGTGCAGCATGACGGGATCTTCGACATGCGCGCCGTGGCCTATGAGACGGAAGAGCTGTGGTTTCCCGAATGGGATTATGGCGGCGTGGCCTATCATGAGGATCCGGCTGCATTCGAGAAATGGAACCCGGTGAACCATGTCGACAAGTGGAAAACTCCGCAGCTCGTGATCACCGGGGAAAAGGATTACCGCATCCCCTACAGCCAGGGGATCGCGGCATTCACGGCTCTTCAGCGGCGGAACATCCCGTCGCGCCTGCTCGTGTTTCCCAACGAGAACCACTGGGTGCTTACGCCCCAGAATTCGCGCCGGTGGTATGGTGAAGTGATCGGCTGGCTCGATCGCTGGACCGGTAAAGCGGCCCGCTAGGCATGTTGTCTGGAATCGCACGGGCCAGGAGCGCGGGAAGCCGCAAGAACAGGCGGGATAAGTCAATGAGCGTTCGAATGACGGACCTGGGCACCGCCCTGCCCACGATGATGTGTCGGCTGTGAATGTCGTGCGTGCCGCGGGCGGGGAGCTCACGCTGCGTGCGATCGTGCTGGGCGGTCTTATCACGCTCCTCTTCACGGCGGCTAACGTCTATCTCGGGCTGAAGGTGGGCCTTACCTTTGCGACGTCGATCCCGGCGGCGGTCGTCGCGATGGCGGTGCTCCGCTATCTGCCAGGCGCCAACATCCTCGAGAATAACATCGTCCAGACCATCGCCAGCGCGGCAGGCACGCTCGCGGCGATCATCTTCGTGCTTCCCGGCCTCGTGATCATCGGCTGGTGGCACGGCTTCCCCTATGTCACGACGGCCGCGATCACGATGCTCGGCGGTATATTGGGCGTCCTGTTCTCGGTGCCACTGCGACGGGCGCTGGTCGTGAATAGCGACCTGCCTTACCCGGAGGGAGTTGCCGCCGCCGAGGTGCTGAAGGTCGGTTCGGCTACCGAAGCGGGTGCCGAAGAGAGCCGCCATGGCCTCCGCCTCCTCGTCAACGCGAGCCTCGCATCGACGGGCTTCGCGATCCTCACCCAGACCAGATTGGTGGCCGGCGAAGCCGCCAACTGGTTCCGGGTCGGCGCGGGCGCCACCGGCATCTCCGGCGGGCTGTCTTTTGCCCTGTTAGGGGTCGGGCACCTCGTCGGTCTTTCGGTCGGGCTCGCACAGCTTCTGGGTCTGGTCACGGCGTGGTGGATCCTGCTGCCGATCCTCACCGCCCAGCAGCCCATGGCCGGCGATCTGGCGAGTTGGGTGACGACGGTCTTCCGTCAGGACATCCGCTTCTTCGGGGCCGGCGTGATCGGCGTGGGCGCGCTGTGGACGCTCATCAGGATCGCGCGGCCTGTCCTTGGCGGTATAGCCTCCGCCTTCGCCGCCAATCGGGCACGCGCCAGCGGCGCGACATTGCCACTGGAAGAGCGGGACATGCCGATCACCGTCGTCCTCGGCGGCGCGGCCGCCTTGATGATCCCGATCGCCTGGCTGCTCTGGTCGCTGCTCGCCGGCGGCCCGCTGGAGGGCTCCGCGATGCTTCTGGTTGCGGGCGCGCTGATCTTCGTCCTTGTCCTGGGGCTGTTGATCGCCGCCGTCTGTGGCTACATGGCGGGCCTCATCGGCGCATCTAACTCGCCGATCTCGGCGGTGGGCATCCTGGCGGTGCTGGCCGCGGCGCTGATGCTCGCGGGCCTGTTCGGCCGGGACAACCCGCCGGACACCCAACAGGCGCTCATCGCCTATGCGCTCATCGTCACCGGGGTCGTCTTCGGCGTCGCGACGATCTCCAACGACAATCTTCAGGATCTGAAGACCGGCCAGCTCGTCGGTGCAACGCCGTGGCGGCAACAGGTGGCGCTCGTCATCGGCGTGATCTTCGGTAGCCTGATCGTGGCTCCGGTGCTCGACCTCCTCAACACCGCCTTCGGCTTCGTCGGTGCGCCAAATGCGGGCCCGAATGCCCTGTCGGCGCCGCAGGCGGGGCTGATCTCCGCATTGGCGCAGGGCGGGCTGGGCGGGAATCTGAACTGGCCAATGATCCAATATGGCGCCGCCGCCGGCGTTGGCTTCGTGCTGCTGGACGAAGCCTTGGGGCGGGCAAAGCTGCTGCGTTTCCCGCCGCTCGCCGTGGGGATCGGCATCTACCTGCCCATGACGGTGATCATGCCCGTGGTCATCGGCTCGATCGTGGGTTGGTTCTACGACCGGCGGGCGGGGCGCACTCCAAATCCCGACATGGCGAAGCGCATGGGCATTTTGACGGCCACCGGCATGATCGTGGGCGAGAGCCTTTGGGGTGTCGCCTTCGCCGGGATCATTGCTTTCAGCGGATCGGGCGACCCGCTCGCGATCATGCCGCCGGCATTCTCCAGCGCCGCGCTGGCGATCGGCCTGCTGCTGTTCGCCGGCACCGCTCTCGCTCTCTATCGGAAAACGATACGATGCAGTTGTTGAAGAACCGGCCGCCGGCGGGATTGAGCCGCATGATGCTCGCCGAAGCTGCACCCCGCCGGCTGTTCGGGATCATCTTGCTCGCGCTCTTCGGCTGCCTGATCGCCGGTGCGCCCGTTCATGCGTCGTCGATTGCGAGCCATGGCGCCGACTCGAAGGTCGCGGAGGGCAAGCCGATAGGAACGCGTAGGCTCGACAGAGCCGATGTCGAGCCCTGGCTGGACGGCTTCATGTCGCTCGCTCTCCCCCGCAGCGATATCGCCGGTGCGACCGTCGCGATCGTCAGCAATGGCCAGATCGTCCTGACCAAGGGCTATGGCTATGCGGACGTCGCGCAGCGCTTGCCCGTCGATGCCGACCGCCATCTTTTCCGGATCGCCTCGATCTCCAAGCTGTTCACCTGGACCGCGGTTATGCAGCAGGTCGAGGCGGGAAAGATCGATCTCGATGCCGATATCAATCGCTACCTGGATTTCAGAATCCCGCCCTATCGGGGCAAGCCGCTCACGATGCGCAACCTGATGACCCATACAGCGGGTTTCGAACTCGTGATGCGCGATCTGTTCAGCGCCCGGGCAAATGGGACCGATCTTGGCGCCACTGTGAAGCGCTGGGTGCCGAGCCGGATCTACGCGCCGGGAACGACACCGACCTATTCGAACTATGCGACAGCCTTGGCTGGCTACATCGTCGAGCGCGTTTCGGGTGAGCCCTTCGACGATTATATCGAGCGTCACATCCTTCGGCCGCTCCAGATGACGCGATCAACGATTCGTCAGCCGATACCGGCGCAACTGGCGAAAGATCTCTCCAAAGCCTATTTGTCGGGCGCGGGCAGCTCATTTCCCTACGAATATTCACTCCATCGCCCGGCCGGTGCGATGGCATCGACCGCGCCGGATATCGCTCGTTTCATGATGGCGCATCTGAATGATGGCGCGTTGGGAGCAGATCGCATCCTGCGGCCTGAAACCGCCCGGATGATGCACAGGGCGACATATCCGCTGCTACCACCGCTGCACGGCATGGGCCTCGGCTTTTATCAGCATGACATCAACGGCCACCGGGTCATCATGCATGATGGCGACACCCGCTTTTTCCATAGCCAGCTCAACCTCTTTATCGACGATCATGTTGGGATCTTCGTTTCATTCAACAGCACGGGCCGAGATGGCGCGGCGGACATTCTGCGCGCTACCTTGTTCAAAGCTTTCGCCGATCGCTACTTCCCGGCCGTTGAAATCGATCGTCGGATCGATCGCGAGACGGCCCTTCGGCATGCTCGGGCGATGGTCGGTCGCTATGAGTTGAGCGATCGTTCGGCCAGCAATTTTCTTGCGATCAACGGTTTCAGGCACCAGACCGTCGTCGATGTCGATGACAACGGCAATCTGGTGATCGCCGACCTTACCGGTCCCGACGGCGTGCCGAAGCAATGGCGTGAAATAGCACCGTTCGTCTGGCGCGACCTGCACGGCAGGGAGCGGCTGGCGGCACAGATGGTCGATGGTCGACCCAGCCGCTTCAGCGTCGATGACTATGCGCCGATGGTCGTCTGGGACCGGTTGCCATGGTGGAAATCGACGCTCTGGCTAGGCCCGCTTTCGCAAGGCGCGTTCGCCGTTCTGCTGCTGATGATCGTGGCCTTGCCGGCGATCGGTGTGGGGCGTCGTTATTTCGGCATCCCGGCGGTGCTGGCTGCGACGGACCGACGCGTCTATTTCTGTCTCTGGCTGGCCGCGCTTGCTGGTGTGATCGTGCCCACCATATGGCTGAGGATAATTGAGCCGGTGATGACCTTCACGGCAGACCCTGATACGATCGACATCCAGGTCATTGCAACGTCGACGCTGACGCTCGCCGCTTATGCCGGTGGTGTACTCCTCGCCTCGGTCAATGGCTGGCTGGCCTTTAAAAATCGAGGCCTTGTTTCCAGGCTTTGGAGCCTCTTGCTCATCTTCTCCTTCGGCACGCTCTTCTGGATTTCATGGGTGTTCAAGCTGTTGAGCTTCCAAACCGACTTTTAGACTGGCCTCCATCAAAGTGCCGGCCCTTCTTGTGGGTGGTGTCTTTCCGGGTCATGACGTTGAGGGTCAGGCGGCCCATGCTCGATGTCGTGTTGAAGGCCTGGGTGACGCGAGGCGACAAGTTTTGAATGCCTCCTCAGACCGTGGGCACGGTGCCCCGTCGATCACATATTCGGAGCCGGTGATACTGGCCGCGCGATCGGAAACGAGGAAAGCTATCAAGCTGGCGACCTCGTCGGGCGTCGAGGGCCGACCGATTGGGATTCCGCCTAGCGACTCCATGATCCGCTGCTTGCCCACCTCCGCGTCACCGCCATGTTGTGCACCCAGTCGCTCTGCTAATCGCATCGCGGCTTCGGTCTCGATCCAGCCCGGGGAAACCCGCACAACCCGGACGCCTTTGGGCGAAACCTGTTTCGACAGGCTTTTGCTGTAGGTCGACAAGGCTGCCTTGGCGGCAGCGTAGGCGGTCGTCGCCTCCGGTAAAGGAAGTTCGCGCTGGATCGAGGTGACATGGATGACGACACCATCCCCGCGCGACACCATTTCAGGAACTAACGCGCGATCGAGCCGAACCGCTGGCATGAGGTTGAGACTGAGCTCTCTGCACCACTCATCATCGCCGAGTGCGGCGAATCCTCCCGGCGGTGCGGTGGAGCCGCCCAGCATATGTACGATGATGTCCACGCGACCCAGCCGTTCGCGCGCCGCGTCGGCGAGGGCCGAGCATCCCTCGGACGTGGCCAGGTCGGTCGCGAAGAAAATATCGTCGCTGAACGGATCGGGTTTCGTCCGGGCAGTGGTCAAAACCTCGGCGCCGAGTTCCCGAAACAAACGGACCGTTGCGGCGCCCGCGCCACGTGTACCGGACGTGATCAGCGCACGCTTCACTGCCAAGGTGAGAAAGGGGATCATATCATGATCTCCAGCTGCGCGATCTTTCCGCCAGCGAGATCGAAGAAATAGCGCAGGTCGACCGGGCTCCCGGGGAAGTCACCCACGAGGTGGCTCGTGACGACTATACGCTCCTCTTCGGTTGCGATGGCCACGGGTTCGACCGTGTAGGTATATTTTCTCGAGGACGCCGCCTTCCAATCCCGGATCGCCTTCGACCCAATGTAAGTGTTGCCCTCGTCCTTCACGACCGCGCTCTCGATGAAGCACCGCGAAACCGCTTCGGCGCTTCCTCCGATGTCCGCGTCAAAATATTCCGCGATGATCCTGGGCAGTTCGATATCCATCATTCTTCTCCGTCATACCAATCAGATGCTCCAAATTAGGCATGGACCCTTGTGCTGATAATCGGGATAAAGCGGGATGAAGTATTGCGGTAAGCTGGATAGTGTCTCGTCATAATCTTATTGAGTTGGATGCCGTGCTCTCGGTTGCCCGGAGCGCCTCCTTCCGTGCGGCAGCCCTTGAACTGGGGATGTCGACCACAGCCCTGAGCAACGCCATAGGCAAGCTGGAGCGGCAGCTTGGCGTCCGGCTATTCAATCGCACCACGCGCAGCGTCTCCCTCACAGATGCAGGCCGCAACTTCGTCGAACAGATTGGACCGGCTGTCCAAGACATCCATAATGCCATGGATATGGTTCGGTCGCAGCAGGAGACGCCATCAGGCGTCTTGCGCATCAACGCATTCGCTACAGCCGCACGCGAGATTCTCTCACCGCTCCTTCTGAAGTTCGTGCGACGCTATCCGAAGGTTCACATCGACCTGGTTACGGAGGGGCGGTTGGTGGACGTCGTGGCCGATGGCTTCGACCTGGGGCTACGTAGCGCCGATCTCATTCCCAGCGATATGATCGCAATACCGCTGGGTCGGCCGCGAAGCTATGCCGTGGTTGCTTCACCGGCGTACCTCGAGCGTTTCGAGACGCCGCGCGATCCATCCGATCTGCTCAATCATTCATGCATTCGCGTGAGGTTGCCCAATGGTGGACGTTATCGCTGGCAATTCGAAAAGGCCGGCCAGCCGGTCCAGATCGATGTTCAGGGACCGATCACGCTCGACGAAGCCAGCCTCTCACGCATTGCCGTCCTTGACGGGGTCGGCATCGGCTTCTTCATGGAGTCCGATGTGCGGGAAGATATCGAAGCGGGTCGGCTCGTACGCCTGCTGCAAGATTGGACGCCGCCGCTCGCGCCATTGAGCCTCTATTATCCCAATCGACGAAATCCCTCGGCTGCATTCAGGGCCTTCATCGAACTTGCTCGTCGCTATGATCATTCGGAAGTAATGTGATGCATAAGCAAAACGATAGGAAAACCAGTAAGTTGCAGTCGCAGTGTCCGGCAAATGATGGCGGTGGCGATCAGCGGCTTTGGATCGCCGCATCTACCGGCGCCAGAGGGTCGAGATCTGCAGGCGGCGTAGCGCGGGGTCTCATCCCGCGGCCGAGGCGTGAATGTCGCCGCCCGTAGAAGATATACACCAGCGCGCCGCAGCCGACATAGCCCAATAGCAGTCCCGCTGGCAGCAGGTCCCCATTTATCGCCTTTTCGACAAGGTCGAGCGCGAGGGGCGCGACCATGACAAGGCACATCACGATACCGGCCACGGGAACGATGCCGATCCAGCGGCCCGCGATACGGACGCCCCCGAACGGTACCCGGAAGGGCCGCGGCAGGTCGGGCTCGGCGTTATGCAGCCACATGACCGAAAAGCACACGATCGCGAACGAGGTGGCCGTGCCCAGGCTGATGAGGTCGCCGAGCAGCGTGATTGGCAGCAAACCGGCGGCCAGCGCCATGCCGCACGCTATCACGATCGTGCCCAGCCAGGGCGTCTGGAAGCGCGGGTGTAGCGCGCTGAACATTGGCGGCAGCAGCCCGTCGCGCGCCATCGCGTAGAAGATGCGCGACTGTGCGTAGCAGGTCGAGAGCAGGATCGATGTCAGCCCGATGACCGCGCCGATCTTCACGAACAGAAGCAGCCAGGGTTTGCCGATGACATCGACCGCGACGGCCAGCGGATCGGCCACGCCGAGCTCCCGATAGGGAACGACGCCAGTGAGCACCACAGCTACCGCGATATATAGTAGCGTACAGGCGCATAGCGACCCAAGCACGCCGAACGGGATGTCGCGCTGCGGATTGCGGGCCTCGGCTGCAGCCGTCGAGACGGTCTCGAAACCAAGATAGGCGAAGAAGATGACCGATGCCGCGCGGAACACGCCGGGCCAGCCATAAGCAAAGCCGCCTTCGTTTTCGGGCATGAACGGCGTCCAGTTCGTCGGCAGCACCGCGCTGGCCCCGAAGACGACGAAGGCGAGGAGGACGATGATCTTGAGCGCGACGATACTCGTGTTGATCGCAGCGGACTGCCGCACGCCGAAAATCAGCGGGGTCGCCATGAGGAGCACGGCCCCGCTGGCCAGCAGATTGACGCCGCCGCCGGTGACCAGATCATAGCCTCCCGGCGCCACGATCGTCTGTACGAAGGGTGTGGCGATGCCAGTGGGAACCGTCACGCCGAAAGTCGTGAACAGACTGACCAGATAGCCCGAAAAACCCACCGCGACGGTCGCGCCCGCGACCGCATATTCGAGCACCAGCAGCCAGCCTATCGCCCAGGCGACGAGCTCGCCCAGCGTGGCATAGGCATAAACATAGGCTGATCCGGTGACCGGCATGGACGACGCCAGTTCGGCATAACATAGCCCGGCGAACGCGCAGGCCGTGCCGGCCACCAGGAAGGAAATCAGCACGGCAGGGCCTGCAAAATGCGCCGCTGCTGCGCCCGTCATTACATAGATACCGGCACCGATGATCGATCCGATGCCCAGCATCAGCAAGTTGATCGGTCCCAGCGACTTCGACAGGCCCTGACCATGCGCGTCTTCCCTGATCTGAGCGATCGGCTTGCGGATCGACAGCGAACGAATGCGCGCGCTCATAGAGCAGAGACCTCTGGATCGGTGAGAGTCCGTTGCAGCCAGTCGGCCGAATCGGCGATCGCCTGCTGTGCGACGGGAGCGATCGACATCGCTTCCAGGAAGCTGTGGGTCGCGCCGGCGTAGATCTTTACCTCGACCGCATTGCCCATGGCGGCCATCCGTTCGGCAACCGCCCGGTCACCATCGGCCAGCGGATCACGGCCGGCGATGATATGCAGGGACGGCGGCAGATCGTGCAATTCGGCCAAGGCGGGCAAGGCCAGCGGATCGTCGCGGCGCGCGCCCGGCTCAAAATATTCGTCGAGAAAGCCGGCCAGTTCCTCGGATGTCAGCATCTGCCCGGGGCCGCCGTCGCGCTGCTGGGATGCGGTGTCGAAATCGGCGTCGAAGAAGCCGTAATTGAGGAGCATCGCGGCAATCGGATGCTTGCTCCCGCGATCGCGCAGGGCGAGGCAGGTCGAGAGCGCCAGATTGGCGCCTGCGGAGTCGCCGCCGATCGCGATACGAGCAGTGTCGAGGCCAAGGGCCGGCGCGACCTGGAAAATCCAGTCCACTACCGCCAGCACCTCGTTCAGCGCGGTGGGAAAACGCGCCTCCGGCGACAGCGAATAATCGATCCCGATCACGACCAGATCGGCCGCTGCGGCATATTCGCGCATCAGCCGGTCATGCGTGTCGAGGCTGAAGAACACGAAGCCGCCGCCGTGCAAGTAGATCAGCGCGGGGCGGGCGCCTTCACCCTCTCCCGCAAGCAGGCGGGCGCGCACCGCGCGGTCGCCGAACGGAACCGACAGCTCCTCACAGCGCGCCATCGCAGGCCCGCCGCTGCGCCAGGGTACGCGGATTTCCTCGGCTATGGCCCGGCGTTCCGGATATGGACGTGCGGCGAGATCGGGATAACGCGCAGACCCGTCGATCACCGCCTCCACGAAGCGTGCGATCTCCGGATCGATCGGTTCGACCTGATCGCCATGCCGATCGGAATTCATGCTGGGTCGTCTCCTGGAGCGGGCACGACCATAGTGCCGCACCGGGCAGTCTATCACCCGCTTGGGCCGCGACTCGCGGCGGAGGACCATTCGCCCGCGCTATCGGGCCAATTCGGGCTCGGAAACTGTGACGCCGCTATTTAAGGGCCTGTAACGATCCCGGAGCAGCGACTGCCGCGTCACCGGCGATATCTCCTGCCCCTCGAGCAAGACCACAGCTGGTGCGGTGGACGCTTCGAGCGGATCGCCGTCCCACATGACAAGATCTGCCGCAGCCCCCACCGTCAGCGTTCCGGCTTGCGCGCCGAGCGCCATGATTCGGGCGGGCGCGGTGGTGATCGCCGCGAGCGCGTCGGCATAGGGCAAGCCCGAGGCGACTGCATAACCCGCGCCTTCGCGCATCGAGGGGGCTGCGTTCCAGCTGCGGTGAACGCCTTGCGCCGAAACGCTGATAGCGATCGTAACGCCGGCTTCCGCAAGCAGCGCGGCATTGTCACGTCGCGCGCCGATCTTGTCATAGACGGCGGGCAGATCTTCGAGCGGATCGAGGATGACCGGGATGCGCGCCGCAGCGAGCTCGCTCGCCGCGCCCCAGGCCTCAGCGCCGCCGAAGATGATCACCCGGATCCTCTCGTCGCGCGCCAGCGAGATCGCCTGGCGGATGTCTGACAGACGGTCGGTCTGGATCACAAGCGGGATGGCGCCCGCGAGGACCGGGCCCAGCGCTTCGACATCGAGATGGTTGAGCAACTGGTCGCGCGGTCCACTGCTCCGTGGCGTGGCGCGATAGGCGCGCGCCTCGGCCAATGCGTTACGCAGCAGCTGCCAGGCGGCACTGCGCGATCCGCCTACGCCAGCGGCAGAACCGCCGCCGATCGTCGCGAACATGGCCGCTCGTCGTCGCTCGATGACAGCATCGGCCGGCGAGATTCGGATTATCGCACCAGCGCCGTCGAACGGCGCGCCCGACGAGCCATCGGGGAAGACCAGAGCGTGCGCCAATCCGTCGGCGCGTGCCTGCTGAACGGTCAGGGCATTGGCGTTCAGGCCATAGCCGACGTCGAAGGCGGGGCCGAGCGGCCCCTTGGATACGCTGCCGCTACGCTCATCGTCGATGCCGCCAATTTCATCCAGACCGACCTGCGTCGCTGCGTCGATGAGCCCAGGCGTGACGATCCTGCCCTTGCCGTCGATGATCCGCGCGCCGGCGGGCGGGGATCCGTTCGACACGATCGAAACGATGCGACCGTCAGTGACCGTGATCATCGCATTGCGGACAGGAGCCCTGGCCGTCATCGTCCACGCGGTGACGCCAGTGATGGCGAGAGTCTCGGCCGGCGACGCCGTGATGGGCAGCAGGCCAGCGGCGATGAGGATCAGGCGCTTCATCGTGTGGCTCCCAGAACGCTACGTCCGAGCTCGAAATCGGAGGGCCGAACGGGAGCCGCGCGATCGAAGGCGAGCGCGCCGTCGATATAGACCCGATCGGCGAAGCTGTAGACGCTGAACGGATCGCCCGACCACAGAACGACATCGGCATTATAGCCAGGGGCGAGCGTGCCGATCCGGTTTTCGAGACCGAGCGCCTTCGCCGGGTTGCTGGTCAACCAGCGGATGACATGCTCGGGCGGCAGCGCCAGCCCGGCCCGCCGTCCGGCCGCGGCGGCCTTTGCCGCCTCGATGTTCAGATGTTCGGATAATATTGGAATGTCGCTGTGCATCATGACGCAACCATTTGCGGCGTCGACGAAGGCGGCGTTCTCGCGGATTCCGTCCGCGGCCTCGCCCTTGAATCCCCACCAGTCCGACCACACCGCCACGCATACGCCGTTCGCCGCGAGCAGGGGAGCGATCTTGTAGGCTTCGCTCGCATGATGGAAGGTGCTGATACGAAAGCCGAACTCGTGCGACAGGTCGATCATTCGGGCCATATCGTCGGCGCGATAACAATGGACATGGACGATCAGCTTACCGTCGACGAGGTCCATTATCGCCTCGTCCTCGATATCTTCGCGCGGGTGACGCCCGGGCGGGCCTCCACGGCCACGGCCTTTGTCGTCACGGCCCATCGCCTCGTTCCGCCGGTTGCGATGCTCCACAGCCTCGCGCAGATCGTCGCGCATGATCTCGAACTGGCCCTGCCGACTGTTCGGCGCGCGGCCCAACGGGCCGAAGTGCGACTTGGGATTGCCGCCACACGCCAGCTTCATTCCCTGCGGCGCGCCCGGGAATTTCATGTCGGCGACAGTGGTCGCAGGGATCGGCTTCACGACAACCGACCGGCCACCGAAGATGACGCTGGAGCCCGGCAGTATCTGTAGCGCGGTGATCCCGCCGGCCAGAGCGTGACGAAAGCCGGGATCGCCGGGGCGTACCGCATGCTCGATCCATGTGCCGGCAGCGTTCGGGCTGCTGGTCTCGGTCACATCGGACGCTTCATTGTCCGCCGATGTCTGGGGCAAGGTGTAGGTGCCGAAATGGGTGTGTGGATCGATGAGTCCGGGGGTGATCCAACGCCCGCCGGCGTCGATCACCTCAGCGTCGGCCGGGCGCTTCAGGTCATGTCCGATCGCCGCGACCTTACCGTCCGCAATCAGCAGTTCCGCGCGATCGAAGCGCTTGTCGGCGCCGTCGAGGATCGTGGCGTTGACGAACAGCACCGGCCGGTTCGGCCGCGCACGATAAGTGCCGGGATAGGCGTCCGCGGAAGATGGCTGTGGTTCGGGCTGCCGAGGCGACGCGGCTGTCGTCGCGGCAAGCAGCCCCATGGCGAAGACTGCACCTGCGCCGAGTTTCAACCGCCCACCGAACACCATCGCCGCGACCCCCGCCAGAAGCTTCGAATGCTAACAGCTACGCTTCGGGAAGCGCGGGTCAAGGGGCCGGAAATCATCGCAATGGGGTCAGACCGGAGGTCTGCCCGCTCGCGGTCATCGACGTTCAGCGCGGCTGATACTGGCTTGGCAGCACGCCGAAGGCGCGATGGAAGACGGTAGTAAACGCACTGGGGCTGTCATAGCCGACATCGAACGCCACCGTCGTCACCGACTGCCCTTCCGACAGCAGGGTGAGCGCGCGCATCAGGCGGACCTGCTGGCGCCAGATCGCCAGGCTCATTCCCATCTCGGCACGGAAGGCGCGCGTAAACGACCGGCGGCCCATGCCTGCAAGGCTGGCGAGTTCGTTCAGGTCGTGCTGGCCCGCCGGGTCGGCAATGATCATCCGGCATACGCGCAACAGCCGATAGTCGTGCGGCATAGGCACTTGAAAATGCGCGAGTGGCGTATTGCCAAGCTCGACCTTCAGCAACTCGATCAACAGCTGGTTGCGGGCCGAATTCTCGTAGAAGCCGCCGAGCTTCGACACTTCGACGATCAACGCACGCAGCAGATCGGTCACCTCCAGGACGCGGCAGTCGCGCGATGCAGGCCGCACGTCGGAGAGATAGAGTGTCCGCAGCGAGACCGGCCCGCGGCAGGCGACCTCATGTGCGACATTGGCGGGGATCCAGATCGCACGCTGCGGCGGGATCACGAAATTGGCCCGCGCCGTCGTCACCGACATCACCCCGGCCGAAGCATAAAGAATCTGGTCGCGCCCATGCTGATGGGTCGGGTCGACGAAGCCTGCTTCATATTCGTCTTCGAGGCCGATGACCGACCGGTCGGATTCGTCGAACTCGATCGTGGTCTTCATGGCCCATCTCCGACAGAGGTGCGCAAAATGTGCTTCCACGGGCAAATCAGCATCTCTGCGGGCAAAGGTCAATGTCGGACGACGAAATGCGGATCGTCCATTGCGGAGGGAGGCCGGGATCTCCGGCCCGGTCAGGGCTTCTTGCGGGTGGCGAGGAAGTCCGCGGCGGTGGTCGGCCCGCTGGCGAACGTGTCGCTATGCTCGGCGATGAAGCGCCGGAACTGCAGGAAGAAGTCTGCGCCGGACGGCAGCTTCATCTCGTCCCACGCCTTGTCGAGCGCCGCCGACTTCTCGGGCGGGGTCTTGGCAGGCTGGATGAACAGGAAGTCCCAATCCGCACCGTCGCTGTGGATATAGAGCTGGCGGGGCGGGAGGCCGGCGCGCCGGTTCGCCTCGTCGTAACGCGCAATCTCCTCGAGGAAGGCTTCGTGCTGGCCGGGGGCGACACGGTAGATCTCGACCAGCACCTTGCCGACCTGTGGCCGCTCGGGCGGTGGGACGGGAGCGGCGAGAGCCGGAACGGATGCGCACAGGAGCAGCGCCGCGAGAAGCGTCTTCATCAGATGGCCTCCAGGGAAAGAAGGGCCTGCGAATGTCGCCGGCCCTTCGATATCAGAACTTTTTCGTGACGGTGCCGATGACCTGGCGTCCCGCGCCATAGGTACAGTTGGATAAGCTTGCGCAACGCGCGACAAAGCGCTTGTCGAACAAGTTCGACGCATTGACCGCCAGACGCCAGCCGGGCGTGTCGTAGTGGACGATCGCATCGAAGGTGGTCGAAGCGTCGCCATACAACACGGTGGGGTTGAACGCATCCGGCAGGCTGCCCGCGCTACTGCTCGAATAACGCGCACCCGCGCCGAAGCCGAGACCGCCCAGCGCGCCGCGCTGAAGCGTGTAGTCGACGAACAACGACGCCTTGTGCTTGGGAGTCGTGACGAGCCGGGCGCCAATGGCGGCCGGGTTGGCGTCCTTGGTGACTTCGGTGTCGTTGTAGCTGTAGCTCGCGTTGATCGACAGCTGTTCGCGGATGCGTGCGACCAGTTCTAGTTCTCCGCCCGACGACTTTACCGCACCGGTCTGCGTGCCGAACACCGGAACGATCGAGGTGCCCGTGGTGACGACGTTGGTCTGCTTGATGTCGAACAGCGCCGCGGTTGCAAAGATCTTCACATCGCCGGCGGTGACGTTGTATTTAATACCGCCTTCCACCTGGCGGCCCGAACTGGGCTTGAACGGCGCAAGCGTCGTGCTGTCCGTGCCGATCACCGGTTCGAACGACTTGGCATAACCGATATAGGGCGCAAAGCCGTTGTCGAACACATAGTTCGCGCCGACACGCCAGGTGAACTTGTGCTGCTTGGTCTCGGTTCCGCCATTGCGATCGTCGATCTTCACCCAGTCATAGCGTCCGCCGGCCAGGATGTAGAGATTGCCGAAGCCGAACTGGTCCTGGACATAGACGCCGGTCTGCTTGAGCTTGATGTTGCTGAACGGAACGGACAACGCCGGATTGACGATCGGCGCGGTGCTGTAGACCGGGTTGAAGATATCGATCGGAGTCGCAACGGCGAAGCCGAAGGCCGAGACGTTGGTGACATTGCGATAGTCGACGCCGGCCAGGAAATTGTGCGAGATCGCGCCTGTGTCGACCTTGGCGGCCAGACGGTTGTCGATAGCTAAGCTCTTCACCTTCTCGTCATAAGGGAAGCTGAACCGGCCAAGGGTGCGGTTGTCGGCGCCGAGTCCGCCGCCGCCGTAAATCACGCGCGATTCCTCGTGATAACGGCTGAACTTGGCGTTCGACTGGAGTGAGATTCCTTCGGCCAGTTCGTGTGAGGCGTCCCAGCCCACCGCCCACTGCCGACGGACGAACTTGTTGAAGTCGGGCTCGCCGAAATTGGCGCGATGGTCGATCTGGCCGAGCGGATTGGGCAACAGCGTGCCGACCGCCGGCAGGAAGCCGTTGGTGTCGCCGTTCACCTCGTCATACTGGTAATAGCCCAGGCCGGTTATCTCGGTGCGATCGCCCAGCTTCCACGTGAATGTGGGCGAGGCCAGGATGCGCTGCGAATCGACACCTCTGCGTTCGGCATTGCGGTCGAGCCCCAGGCCGGTGAAACGCACCGCGAGGTCATCGGTGACCGCGCCGGTGACCGTGCCCGACACCGACTTATAGTCGTACATGCCGTATTTGGCCTGGATCTCACCGCCGAAATCTTCGCTCGCCCGCCGGCTGACCTGATTATAGATGCCGCCGGGAGGAGCCGAACCGTAAAGCACCGAAGCCGGACCCTTCAGAACCTCGAAGGATTCGAACGCATAGAGGTCGACGCCGACGCTCTGGATCGAGGTCGACACCGGCGCCGCAAGGCCATCGATGAACTGGCGTGGGGTAAAGCCGCGCACCGAAATGAAGTCGTAGCGCAGATCGGGGCCGTAATTCTCACCCGTGACGCCCGACACATAGCGGACCGCCTGCTGCGCATCGATGAAGTTGAGCAGGTCGATCTGGTCGCGCGTGACGACCGACACCGACTGCGGCGTGCGGATCAGCGGAATGTCGGACTTCGAAGCGGTAAGGCTCCCTTCCGGGACATAGTTGCGGGCAGTGACGATGATCACGTCCTCGCCGCCTACCGATGTCACGGCGGTTTCGTTCGATGTGCTCTGAATGGCGTTCTGTGCCCATGCGGCGCCGCTGCAAGATGCGATCAACGCGCCCGCACATAGCAGCTGAACCTTCGAACGAAGCTTGATCTGACCCTTTTGCATATTGCCCCCCTTTTGGATGCGGCGAATTCCCCGAAAGCCCCTCCACACGGAACTATCATTATTTTGTCGTCGTCATGACTTTAATCCGTCCCGCTTCCGCCGGACCCCGCTAATGGGCCAACTTTACTTTCCGATGGGCGGTAACGGTATCGACGCCCTGGGATCGGGGGTGCCGGGGGGAAGATCATCCCGATACCAGGGCCGTCCAAACCTGCGCTGGTGCGGCCAGAGCTCGTCCAGCGTCTCCGCATCATAGAGTCGGCCACCGAGCATCACCTGCCGGATCGAAAGACTATTGCGGATGTCCGCGCGCGGATCGCGGTCCAGAACAAGCATATCGGCGACCTTGCCGCTTTCCAGGCTACCGAAATCGGCCTCGCGGCCGATCGCGCGGGCCGAGCCGATCGTGCCGGCACGGAGCGCTTCCATCGGCGTCATTCCGCCCATCACATGGGCTGCCATCTCCCAGTGGAAGCCGATCCCGGGCAGTTCGCCATGACTGCCCATGCCAACCAGACCGCCGTCGCGCACGACGCTCGCCGCGCCTGCGGCATAGGCCGGGAACATCGCGTCCGAAAGTTCGCGCCAGTCGCGCTTGCGCGTCTTCATGTCGACGATGAAGCGCGGCGCGAAGCGGTTGAGCTTGGGATCGGCATTGGGATGCTGCTCGACGATGAAATGGTCCTGTCCGCCGCCGTTCACCATCAGCGTCGTGTTATAGCCAACGCCGCTGCGCGCGATGAAGCGGACGAGGTCACTGTAAAGCGGCGTGGCCGGCAGTGCATGTTCCGAGGTGGAGAACCCGTCCTGGATCTGGGTGAGATCGAGCTTGTCGCTACCGGCGCCTTCGGTCGCGACCATCAGCCCGTGTTCACTGGCGCTCTGCGCGATCCATTGGCGGACGCGTCGGCTGCCGGTGCGATAGAGCTTGATGTTCGACAGCCGGTAATGATCGCGGTAGCGGTCAAGCACACTATCGACCTGCGCCTTGTCGGTGAACTCGTTGAATGAGAACAGCGCCGGCCCGGTAGAACGGATACGCGATCCCGTGATCAGCCCGGCGTCGAGCAGATCCTGATAGGCCAGCATGTCGATGCTCAGCGTCGAGGGGTCGAACGCCGTTGTCACGCCATAAGCGAGATTGGCGGCGACGCCCCAGCTGTCGAGGTCGAGCTGCTGCCGGCGGATATCGGCAATATGGTCGTGCGCATCGATGAAACCCGGCAGGATCCATTTGCCCGAAACATCCCGGATCTCGATTCCAGCGGCTATCGCCAGACTGCCGCGCGGCCCGATACCGACGATGCGGCCATCGGTGACGAGGATATCTGCATCGTGCACCGCCTCGTCCCGGCGCATCGTCAGAGCGGTGCCGCCACGCAGCAGGATCGAGCCGGATGCCACCGCGCGCGGCACGGCGACCACGGCCTGATCCTTCAGTGCGGGCCCAGCCTCTGCGCCGCGTGGCCTGACGCCGGCGGCGTCGAGTGCGATGTCGGCGAGCGGTCGGCGGAACCAGGTCGATCCGATCGCCCAGCCGATCACCTTGCCGTCCGCGCTCCACTGCAGGAAGTCGGCACCGACATCGGTCAAGCGGCGGTGGCGTGCCGGCGGACGGGCGATGTCGAAGGTCTTCCCCGCGGCAGCGGCAGGCATTTCGAGCAGGTGAAGCTGCTGCGCAACCTGTGCGAGCAGCCATTTCCCGTCGGGGCTGAGCCGCAGATCGTCGACCGACGCGCGGCCGGAGAGGAAATAATAGCCGGGACCGGTGACCTGGGCCAGCAAGGTCCGGCCGCTGCCGTCGAGCGCGACGAGGTTGAGGCCGTCATCGAACAGCACGGCGACGCGCGACGGGTCAGGGCCGAAGTGCGGGACGCCGCCAAGCACGCCCTTGGCAATTCGCCGCGCGGCGCCGCCGGCGACAGGCAGCACTATCAACTCGGCATCGCGCAGCGGCCCATATTCCATGTAGCGGTGCAGGCGAACGTCGTTGCTCGAACGAACCGCGACGATCGAGCGCCCGTCGGGCGTAAAGACCGGGCTGGTGTAATAGGGACCGGCGTCGGTGAGCCGCCTCGGTGGCTCGCTGCCGTCGGCGGCGACCGTCCAGAGTTGCCCGCCTTCGCGTGCCGTCCAGCGGGTATAGACGATCGTCGCGCCATCGGGTGACCAGCTCGGGTCGAACTCGCCGAAGGCGTCGCTCGTCAGCCGGCGCGGGGCGGCACTTTGGCCTAGCGGCATCACATAGATTTGCCCGAGCGCGGAGAAGGCCAGGCGGGCGCCGTCGGGCGACTGCGCCGGCTGCTGGATGATCCGCGCACGGACCGGCCCCTGCTCCTCGCGGATCGCCACGCGGTTGAGCGGCCCGAGCGGCACGCGCACGTCGGCAGTGAAGGCGATCGGCGCCTTGCCGCCGTCGAGGGCGATGCGCGACAGCTTGCCGCCATCATTGACCACCAGCGCCTTGCTGTCGGGCGTGAAGGCATAATGTGGGGCAAGGTCGCGCCAAGGCGCGCCGTCCAGCTCGTCATGCTGGCCGAGCGACGCCAGCCAGCGATCCGCATGTGTTTCCAGATCGAGCAGCCGCAGCCACATCTGCGCTCCATAGCGGGTCGCGTAGACGAGGTGGCGCCCGTCGGGCGACGGCAGCGGCCGGAAGAAGGTGCCGAGAACGAGATCTGGCCGATAGCTGCGCGGCGGCGCGACGATCGTATCGGTGACGCCGCTGCGCAGATCGCGACGGCGGATGACGAAGCCGGGCGGCTGGGAATCTCGATCGCCGACCTGCGCCGCATAATAGAGCCAACGCCCATCCCGCGACGCCGCAGCGCCGACGTTGCTGGCTCCGTCCTTGCCACCGATCGGCGCGAGTATCGTCAGCTCGCCGGTCGCGGCATCGACCGAAAGCAGCTCGAACGCGGCATGGTCGGCCCGGTAGCGGGAAACGAAGATTGATCGGCCGTCCGCGCTCCACGAGGGCGAGGTGAAGTGTGCCTCTTCCTCAATCTCCGTGATCGGTCGTGCATCGCTGCCATCGGCGGCCGACGTCCAGACATTTTCGTTTCCCGAACGATCGGAGAGGAAGACGATTCGATGGCCGTCGGGCGAAAATACGGGCTGCGAGTCGAACGCCATGCCGGTCGCGATCGGCCGCGCCCGCCCGCCCTGGGCGTCGACCATGTAGAGATCGCCGAGCAGTTCGAACATGATCCGCCGTCCGTCAGGCGAAAGGTCGGGCGACATCCAGCTGCCCTCGTCCGTTCGGAAGGACAGCATGCGATCGGGACGCAGCGGAAGCCCCTTGCCCTGCGGTATGACGGCCGGGATCTCCGCATTGGACGTCTGCCTGGACGGGGCGACGGGGATCTCGGCCTTGTCGTCATGCCCAAGGGAGGGCGCCGGGCTCGCAAGCAGCAGGAAGGCCAGCGTTCCCGTCAGCCCGGCTGTCCAACGTCTCACCACCATTATCGAACGCCCCGTTTTGTCGGAAACGAAATGCTATCAGCTGCGGTCACGCCGTCGCGGGGCAAAGGGCCGAAGATCATCGCGACAGGGACAGATCGGAGGTTATCTGCCGTGCGTGCCGCTTCATGGCTTCGGCGGCAAGCCGGTAGCGACCCGAAGTCGCTAGGGCCTGACCATAGTCATGGCTGTTACCGGCGGTCATCCTGGTATGACGATGATGCCACTATGGGAGCGCGGGCCAGCCGTACACGCCATGAAATCGGCTGCGTCGGGCCAGATATCGATACAAATGGGGGACGGCATCGGCCCGTGTCGGGCACATCCGACGTAGCCACGCGAAGGCTCAGCTACCAATTGCACATTCGGCTTGCTTCCGGGCGCGCACGCACCGGACTGGGCTCTGGCGATACTCGCGAGGGGCTAGGGCGAGCGCTTTTGCGCGGGGGCGGCTGTGGACCACCGGGCGGTTGCGCCCGGTGATCCGATCAGCAGGCCTAGAACCAGGTTCGGATGCCGATGACGAAGGCGAGGCCACCCACATCTTCGCCCGCCGCCCGGGCGAAGTCGGCGGTGCGACCTATGCTGCGTTCATAGTCGATGCCGAGATAGGGCGCGAACTCCGGCACCACCTCGTAACGAAGGCGAAGCCCCGCTTCTATCGACGACAAGCCCGCGCCGACGCCGATCGACGGCACGTCCTGCGCGGCGAGGCTGAACTCGACGCGTGGCTGGAGGATCAGCCGGTTGGTGATGCGCTGGTCATATTCCGCCTCGATCCGCGCGGTGAGGTCGCCGCGGTCGGAGAGAAAGGCGGCGACATCGACTTCAAACCAATAAGGCGCCAGACCCTGGATGCCGACCGCAAGGTGCGCGCGATCGGGCCGGGGCCTGAGGTCGTAGCGGATGCCGGCCTGGAGATTGAACCAAGGATCCAAAGCGCGGCTCCACAGCGCCTGGATTTCGGCCGATTCGAGCGCCGTGCCGAAGCCGCCCTCGCCCTCGGTCTTCAGCCACAGGCGGTCATAGTCGCCGCCAAACCAGGCGTCGCCCTCCCACGCATAACCGTCATGACCATCCTGTGCCCGATATTCGAGCCGATCGATCAACATCTTGCTGCCGCGGAACGTCCCGTGTTCGGCATAGATGGCGCGGCGCACCGGGCTCATGACGCCGGCGCCCCACACCGCGTCGGCGGCATGTTCCGGGCCGCTGAGGGCGGCGGCTGAGGGACCCGTGCGGGGCGGGGCGGCAGGAGCAGGAGCCGAGGCCGCAGCCGCAGCCGGCGTGCAGTGACCCATGGCCGCATGCTCGGGTGGGCAGGCGGGATCGGTTGCGGCAGGTGGCGTCGTCGGGGCGGGCGTGCAATGCCCCATCGCCGCATGTTCCGCCGGACATTGGGGATCCCCCTGCGGAGTAGCTGCGGGTTGCGGCGCCGGTGCGGGAGCCGCTGTGCAGTGCCCCATGGCGGCATGCTCGGCTGAGCAGTCGGAGGCTGCGGCAGTCGCCGGCGGCGGCGTCGGGGCGGGCGTGCAATGGCCCATCGCCGCATGCTCCGGTGCGCAGGCTGCAGCCTGGGCAGGCGGCGTGGCGGACACGGCATGGTCCGCATGCGGATCGGCGGTTCCAGCCTGCTGTGCCCCGGCGGGGGCGGCGAAGGAAAAGGCGATGGCGATGGCGAGGTTGCGGATCATGCCGCGCCTCCTTCCGTCATCGGACGGACCTTCACGACGTTCATCATCCCGGCGTGCATGTGATAGAGCAGGTGGCAGTGGAAGGCCCAGTCGCCGGGTGCATCCGCGGTAAGATCGAAGCTCGCCTTGCCGCCCGGCATGACGTTCACGGTATGCTTGATCGGGTGGCCGTGATCCTTGCCGGTCACAAGCTCGAAGAAATGCCCGTGGATATGGATCGGGTGGTTCATCATCGAATTATTGATGAGGTTCACGCGCACCCGCTCGTTGAGTTCGAAGCGGATCGGTTCAAAGCCTTCGTTCATCTTCTTGCCGTCGAACGACCACATGAAACGTTCCATATTGCCGGTCAGATGGATGTCGACGCTGCGCGCAGGCGGCCGCTTGTCTGAGAAAGGCACAAGCGGCGCGAGGTCGTGATAGGTCAGCACGCGGTGCGGCTCCTTTTCGAGCCCCAGCGGGCGATCACCGGTCCGGTCGACCGGCATCGGCGCGATCATGTCGACGCCGACGCCGACCTTGACGCTTGCTGGAACCGTCGATTTGTCGCGCATGCTGTGGTTCATCGCTGCAGCGGGTTGGCCCGGCGTGCAATGGCCCATGGCGGCATGTTCGGGCGCGCAGCTATCGCCACCGCCCATCCCGCCCATTCCCATGTCGCGCATCGACAGGGTCGGGCGTTCGCGCAGCACAGGGACGGCGGCGACCATGCCGAGCCGCGGCGCGAGCGTCGCCCGCGCCATGCCCGAGCGGTCGATCGCCTCGGCGACGAGCGTGAAAGCCTGGTCGGCGGTCGGGGTGACGATGATGTCATAGGTCTCGGCGACCGAGATCTGGAACTCGTCGGTCTCGACCGGACGGACCGGCTGGCCGTCGGCTTCGACCACCGTCATCGGCAGGCCGGGGATGCGAACGTTGAAGATCGTCATCGCCGAGGCATTGATAAAGCGCAGCCGCACCCGCTCGCCCGGCTTGAAAAGTCCGGTCCAGTTTTCGGACGGGCCATGGCCGTTGATGAGGAAGCTGTAGGTCGTGCCGTTGATGTCGGCGATATCGGCGGGGTCCATCCGCATGCCGCCCCATTCGGCACGTTCGGCCGCGCTCATCGTGCCGTCGGTCAGGGTCTGCTTTTGCCGGTTGAAATAGGCGCCCTTCTGCTTGAGCTTCAGGATCAGCTGATGGGGATGATTGAAGGTCCAGTCGGACAGCACGATCACATGCTCACGGTCGTACGCCGCGGGCTCCGTGCCGGCCGGATCGATGACCAGCGGGCCATAATGCCCCAGCTGCTCCTGCAGGCCCGAATGCGAATGATACCAGTAGGTGCCTGCCTGTTTGATCGGGAATTCATAGGTGAAGGTCTTGCCGGGCTTGATGCCGGGGAAGCTGATCCCCGGCACGCCGTCCATGTGGAAGGGCAGGATCAGCCCGTGCCAATGGATCGATGTATCTTCGTCGAGGGTGTTTTCGACATGGAGGCGTACATTCTGCCCTTCGCGCAGGCGGATGAGCGGGGCGGGGAGCACGCCGTTCATCGTGATTGCGTGGCCGGTGCGCCCGCCGACCTTGAACATGTCGTAGGCGATCCGGAGGCGGATATCCTCGCCAGTGAGCGTCGGCATGTCGGCGCGCAGACCGCTGGATCCGGTCTGTGCCCAGGCCGGGAATTTCGCATTGAGGCCCATGCCTGCCAGGCCAAGGGCGCCGGCGCGCAGCAAATTGCGTCGCCTGATCATGATAGTCATTATAATTTCCTGTCTCGTCGACCTGTGCGGCGTGAACGAGCTATCGGCCTGCGGCTGTCAGCCCCGATACACCCCGCATTTCGCGACCACCAGCGGCGGCCACAGTTTCGATTCGATCAGGACAGGCGCGGAGGGGGCGTATCGCGCTCGAGCAATATGCCGGCGAGCGACGGAACTGCTGGAATCTGCGTTGCGGTGGCGCGCGATGCCGTGCGTGGCGCGAGCCGGGTCATGCCAACCTCGACTGCGGTCGAGCAGGTGCCCATGCACTGGAACAGCTTGGTCGGCACGTGCTGGCTGCCCGTGCCTTCCTGCTCGCAATGGCTGACGGTCTGGCCGGCGCTTGGCTGGGGTGCGCAGGCGGCCGCCATGGTAAGCGGCGCGAGGAGCATCCCGCACAGGAGCGCAAAGGCCAGGAGCCACCGGAGGCGACGGCCAGCGAAGACGCTGTCGGCTATGATAGACCCCGGTTGGATGATCGTTGCTACCTTATTGCAGGAGATGCCGTAGCTAACCGAACTGATCTCAAAAGCAACAGCGAAGCGCATCGCAGGCGGCCGGGGCGGTCTACCGGCCCGGGGATTTTATCTGTTCTGGCGAAGATGAGGAAGACTGATGAAAGGCGGAGGCGGGACGTCGTGGCCGGGTCGCCTATGCCGCCATCTGCAGACCGGCGCATTTGCTGATCAGGCGTCCGCCCTGCCACAATTCCCAGGGCTGGGTGTCGCGCCGCTGATTTGCGGCGCTGATCGCGGCGTCATCGCTGTCGGCCATGATCGCGTCAACGTCTTCGATATGGCCGTGCCAGTCCATTATGTAGACGCGATAACCGATCATCTTGCGCTCCCTTTCATGGCTCCGGCGGTGACCGTTAACCATGTGCCGTACCTATGGTTGGAGACCGATTCGGGCAATTAACGAAAGGTCCAACGTAGTATTACGAGGGCACCCTACTTAAGTCGTAAGACAATGGTATGACGGACTATTCCTTTGCCTCGCCGGCTGGCTTCGATCGCCGTCGCGGCGGCGAAGCCAGGAAGGGCGACGAGGCCGGAGCGGGCGAAGACCGCGAGAACATATCCCACACCGCGATGAACAGCGCCGCGATCACAGGCCCGATCACCAGGCCGTTGAAACCGATCGCTTCAAGCCCGCCGAGGGTGGTGATCAGCACGACATAATCCGGAATGCGGGCGTCGCGGCCGACCAGGATGGGCCGCAGGACATTGTCGACCATACCGATCACGAACAGGCCGCAGAAAATCAGCACGGCCCCCTGCCAGATTGCGCCGGTGACGAGCAGATATGTGGCGACCGGAACCCAGACGAGCCCGGTGCCCACCGCCGGCAGCAGCGACAGGAAGCCCATCAGCACGCCCCACAGCAGCGCGGCATGGATGCCGAGCGCCCAGAAGACGACCCCGCCGATCGCGCCCTGGACGATCGCGACGATGATGCTGCCCTTGATCGTCGCGCGTATCACCGCGGCGAAGGTGACGAACAAGGTCGCCCGCCGCGCGGGATCGAGCGGGATGGCCGATTCAATGCGCGCCGCCAGCGGCTTACCGTCGCGCAGCAGGAAGAACGTCAGGTAGAGCATCACGCCGAGCCCGACGATGAAGCCGAAGGCGCTCTGGCCGATGCTGAAGGCGCGGGCGGTCAAATCCTGAAAGCTGGCGGCGATGCCGGCGGTCAATCTGGCGCGAACCGCCTCGAAGTCGGTCAGGCCGACGCGTTCGAGCGAAGCGCTGAGCCAGGTGGGCAGGCTGGCCTGGAAGCGCAGGAAGTACGCGCCGGGGTCGATCGCGCCGCTGCGCAGCAGGGCATAGACGCCGCTTACCTCCTGCAACAGGAAGGCGGTGAGCAGGATCGCCGGGAGGATCACCAGCGTCATGATCACCAGCAGGGTGAGCAGCGCGGCGAGATTGCGCCGCCCCGGCATCCTGAGCAGCAGCCGTTCGTTGAGCGGCGCGAACAATATCGCCGCGATGATCGCCCACAACACCGCCCCGAACAGCGGCAGCACGACCCAGGCGAGGGCCAGCGACACCACGACCACCACTATTAGAAAGCTCGTGTTTTCCAGTCGGCGCACGCGCATTCCCCTGACAGCTTCTCCTCGGGGTAGACATGGCTGCCGGGGCTTGCAAGCGGGCGGCCGCGGAACCGGTGGACCGCGAGCAGACGGCGCGCATTCCCGGCTCCGCATCGCCGGTATTATATTGGCTTCAAGCTGTGGTAGCTGCGCCTGATGAGCAAATCCCCTCCCGCCGCCGATTGCGCCGCCGATGAGCGCCCCGGCAGCCGCCGTCGCGAGATCCTGGAGATCGCGGCGCAGCTATTTGCCAGAAAGGGATATCGCGGAACCTCGATGCGCGATATCGGCGAGCAGGCCGGCGTGCTGGGCGGTTCATTATACCACCATATCAAGTCGAAGGACGCGCTGTTCGTCGAGCTCCACGATGCCGCGCTCGACGGGGCGGCGGAGAAGATCGCCGCGGCGATCGATGCGCAGGACGATCCCTGGGCAAAGCTCCGCGCGGCCTGCACCGTTCTGCTTGAGATTCAGCTCGATCCCGACTCGCTGACGCTGCCGATGATGAATGATTTCCGGGAGGTGCCCGATCACATCAGGCAGCAGCTGATCGCGCGGCGCGACCGCTTTGAAGAGCTGTTCCGGTCGCTCGTGGATTCGCTGCCCCTGCCGGGGCATATCGACCGGTCCGTCTACCGCAATCTGCTGCTGTCGCAATTGAACGTCACGGCGGACTGGTATCATCCCGGTCGCTTGAGTCCGGCGGAAGTCGCGGCACAGATCGTCGCGGTTTTCCAGCACGAATAGGCCCGGCGGCTGAGTGGTCTGAGCATGGCGCGCGGGAGGCTTTGCGCTGTAACAGATGTTTGGTATGAGCCGGAAAATTTCGAGGAATCACCATGCAGAGCTATAGCCCGCCGATCGAGGATTACCGGTTTCTCCTGACGGAGGTGCTGGGGTTTGACGGTACCATGGATGAGCTCGGCATGGAGGTGGATGCCGATCTGGCTATAGCCGTGCTCGAGGAAGCCGGCCGGATGTGCGCGGACCGTCTCCACCCGCTCAACCGTGAGGGCGATGAACATGGCAGCCGGCTGGTCGATGGCGCGGTGCAGACGCCGCCCGGCTTCGCGGACGCCTATCGCGATTTCGTCGCCGCCGGCTGGCCGTCAATGGCGGCCGATCCGGCGCATGGCGGGCAGGGGCTTCCGCTGATCCTGCAACTCTGGCTGGACGAGATGATATCGGCCACGAACCTGTCCTTCGGCCTGTTCCCCGGCCTGACTCGCGGCGCATGCGAAGCCATCGCGGCGCATGCGAGCGACGAGCTCAAGGCGATATGGCTCGGACGGATGGTGAGCGGCGAATGGACCGGCGCCATGGCGCTGACCGAAGGCGGCGCGGGGAGCGATCTTGCGCTGATCAAGACCAGGGCCGAGCCGAACGGCGACGGGAGCCATGCCGTTTCCGGGAGCAAGATCTTCATCTCCTCGGGGGACCATGATTTCGGCGGGAACATCATCCATCTCGTTCTGGCCCGCCTTCCCGATGCCCCGGCAGGGGTGAAGGGAATAAGCCTGTTCCTCGTTCCCAAATATCTCCCCGACGCGGACGGCGGCTTCACCCTGCGCAACGGCATGTCGGTCGGCGCGCTCGAAAAGAAGATGGGAATCCACGCCCAGCCGACCTGCCTCATGAACTATGACGGCGCGACCGGCTGGCTGGTCGGCGAAGCGAACCGGGGGCTGGCCGCGATGTTCACGATGATGAACGCGGAACGGCTCATGGTCGGGATTCAGGGACTGGGCGTCGCCGGCGCGGCCTATCAGCAGGCGGTCGGCTATGCTCGCGAGCGGCTTCAGGGGCGGAGCGCCGATGGCGCGCGCAGCCCGGTTGCGATCATCGAACATGCCGATGTGCGGCGCATGCTCCTCACCATCCGCGCCTTCGTGGAGGCCGGGCGTGCGCTGGGCGGCTGGACCGCGCTTCAGCTCGATCGGTCGAGGAGCCATCCGGATGCCGGGGAACGTGCGAAGGCCGACGCGCTCGTCGCGCTGCTGACGCCGGTGATCAAGGCATCCTTTACCGACCTCGGCTTCGAGAGCGCGGTGCAGGCGCAGCAGGTGTTCGGCGGTCATGGCTACATCCGCGAATGGGGCATGGAGCAATATGTCCGCGATGCGCGCATCGCCCAGATTTACGAAGGAACCAACGGAATCCAGGCGCTGGACCTCGTCGGGCGCAAGCTGCCGCTGGCCGGCGGTGCGGTCGTCGCGGGATTTTTCGATCTCGTCGCGTCCGATCTGGCCCGCTGTCCGGGGTTGCTGATCGCCGCGCGGACCGATGCGGCGCTGACCCTTTTGCGCGAGGCGACGGTATCGTTGCGGAATGCGGACGCCGACGCGAACGGGGCAGCTGCGGTCGATTATCTGCGCCTGTTCGCGCTCGTTGCGCTGGGCTGGATGTGGACCCGGATGGCCGCCGCGGCGGAAAAGGGCGATTCGCCGCTCCATGCGTCGAAGCTGCAGGTTGCGGAATTCTTCGCCCTGCGGGTGCTGCCGCAATCGCAGGGCCTCGCCGCCAGCATCGCGGCCGGGCAAGACCCGATCATGGCGCTTGCACCGGACGCCTTTTGAGGTTCGTCGGGATCGGCGTCGTCTGTCGGGCCACGTCGATGTTCGAAATGCCCGTTTGCGGCACCGGATGGCCGGACGGACGCAAACTGCTGTCGCCGGGAGGGCAATGCAGCGCGGATCGCCAGGATGCGCCATTCCAGCCTTGAAACCATAAGCGACGCTGTCCATCTGCTGCCTGGTTCAACCCCGGGAGCAGATGGATAAAAGCATGACGACGACGACCGAAGCCGCGCCTGAAACCCGTTCGTTCGAGGCCGATGTCTCAAAGCTCCTGCATCTGATGGTGCACTCGGTTTATTCGGACAAGGACGTCTTCCTGCGCGAGCTGGTCTCCAACGCGGCGGATGCGTGTGAGAAGCTGCGCTACGAATCTTTGAGCAATGCGAGCTTGCTTGGAGAGGACGGGCAGCCGCGCATCACGGTCACCCTCGACCCCGAGGCGCGCCAGCTGACGATCGAGGACAATGGCATCGGCATGAGCGAGGCCGAACTCGCCGACGCGCTAGGTACGATCGCGCGTTCGGGAACCAAGGCGTTCATGGACCGGATCGCCGGCGCGAAGGAGGCGGAGGGCAGCCATCTCATCGGCCAGTTCGGTGTCGGCTTCTATTCGGCTTTCATGGTCGCGGACCGGGTCGAGGTGCTATCGCGCCGCGCGGGCTCAAACCAGGCGGCTTCATGGTCGTCGGATGGGCTTGGAACCTATGTGATCCAGACGGTCGATCTGGCCACCGCGCCGACGCGCGGCACCCGCGTGCTGCTCCACCTCAAGGAGGACGCATCTTCCTACACCGAAAGCTCCACGGTCGAGCGCACGATCAAGAGCCAGTCGGGCCATGTGCCTGTCCCGATCCTTCTCAAGGATAAGCCGGACGCCGAAGCGAAGCAGATTGCCGATGGGGCGGCGCTGTGGACCAAGCCCAAGAGCGAGATCACCGTAGAGGAGTATAAGGACTTTTACCGCAGCGCCGCTGGCCAGTTCGATGAGCCGGCGCTGACGCTCCACTATCGCGCGGAGGGCCGGCACGAATATACGGTGTTGGCCTTCATCCCGGAGACCAAGCCTTTCGACCTGTTCGACCCGGATCGCGCCGGACGAATGAAGCTCTACGTCCGCCGTGTTTTCATCACCGACGAGGCCCAGATCCTGCCGCGTTATCTCCGCTTCGTTCGCGGGCTCGTCGACTCGAACGATCTGCCGCTCAACGTCTCGCGCGAGATGATTCAGGAGAGCCCGGTCCTCGCCGCGATCCAGAAAGGGGTTTCCAACCGGCTTCTGTCCGAACTGGAGAAACTCGCGACCGGCGATACGGAGCGCTACCTGAAGCTCTGGGACACCTTCGGCCCGGTCATCAAGGAAGGCCTTTACGAGGATTATGCCCGGCGCGAGACGCTGCTAGGCCTCGCGCGTTTCAAGACGACCGGGTCGGCCGGAGAATGGCGCTCGCTCAAGGATTATGTCGCGGGGCTCAAGGACAACCAGACCGCGATCTATTACGCAACGGGCACCGACCTTGATCGGCTCGCGACGTCGCCCCAGCTCGAGGGCTTTCGCGCGCGCGGGATCGAGGTGCTGCTGCTCGCCGACCAGGTGGACAGCTTCTGGGTCACCTCCGGGATCGATTATGAAGGCAAGCCGTTCAAGTCGGTCACCCAGGGGCTCGCCGACCTGAGCCTGATTCCGCTTCCCGAAGGCGAGACGCCCGGCGCCGCCGCTTCCGACGACGTCAGCAGCTTCATCGCCTTCGTGAAGGAGACGCTGGGCGACGCGGTTTCCGACGTCCGGGCATCCGACCGGCTTACCGAGAGCGCCGTTTGCCTGGTCGCGCCCGAGCATGCCATGGACCGCCAGCTCGAGAAGCTGCTGGCCGGCGCGGGCCGGCTCGATATGGCGTCCAAGCCGGTGCTAGAGATCAACCCGCGCCATGACCTGGTTGAAAAGCTGAGCGCCGCCGGCACCGACGCGGAGCTTCGCGCCGATGCGGCGCACCTGCTGTTCGACGAGGCCAGGATCGCCGACGGCGAGTTGCCGGTCGATCCGCGCGCCTTCGCGCAGCGCCTCTCGCGGGTGCTCGCGCGGGGCCTTGCCTGACGAGGGGAGGGGTATGATGCGCCGCATGGTCTTGATCACGGCCGCGCTGGTAGGTGCGCTGGCGCTCGTTCCTGCTTGGCGCGACCATCAGCCCGATCCGCCAGCGGCCAATGGCGCGGCGTTCGCCGCGAGCGGCGAGCCGGTCCCGCTCGACCGGCTGAGCGTGGCGCCGCTCGTCAAGCGCGTCTCGCCAGCGGTCGTCAACATAGCGGTCGCCTATCCGTCACCCTATGCCCAAAACCCGCTGCTGCGTGACCCCTATTTCCGGCGGTTCATGGGCGTTCCCGACGCGGCGGTACAGCCACGGCTGTCGGCCGGTTCCGGCGTCATCATCGATGCTGCCAAGGGACTGGTCCTCACCAACAACCATGTTGTCGGACAAGGATCGGCGATCCTCGTCGTCCTGCAGGACAAGCGGCAATTCCAGGCCGAACTGGTCGGCACCAGCCCCGGCGCCGATCTCGCGGTCCTCAGAATCCCGCCGCGTCAACTGGTCGCGGCGCCGCTGGCCACGACGGACAGTGCGCAGGTCGGCGACTATGTCGTCGCCATCGGCAACCCGTTCGGGCTCGGTCAGACCGTCACCGCCGGGATCGTCAGCGCGCTTGGCCGCGGCCTGACACCGGAAAGCGGCATCGGGCTGATCCAGACCGACGCGCCGATCAACCCGGGCAATTCCGGCGGGCCGCTGATCAACATGCGTGGCGAGGTCATCGGCATCAATACCGCGATTTTGGCCCCTGGCGGCGAGGGTAATATCGGAATCGGCTTCGCCGTTCCAGCGAGCGTGGTCAAAACCGTGCTCGCGCAGGCGCAGCGTGTTATCTGATCGCGCGCCGGGTTGGGCCAGCTTACGTCTGGAAACGGATTATCCGAAATCCCGAATATAGCCATGCTGTTTGAGGCCCGCGGCCGATCGTCCTCCTCTGCGCCGATTCTCGACCTGCCAACCCTGCGGGTACAGCCGGTCCGGTGAGATCCGCGCTTTTCGCCGCCGTGAGGAAACGAGCAGGAGCCTTCATGTGGGAATGTCTGGTGCCGGCTGCAGGGATCGAACCCGCGACCCCCTGATTACAAATCAGGTGCTCTACCAACTGAGCTAAGCCGGCACGTGGCGCTCTCATGCGTCAGGGAATGCCGAAGGTCCAGCCCTCGACTCCGGCAATTTCGTCGGTCATCAGTCGGGGATGCCAGAGATGGGCGTCGTCGGCAGCGCGGGCGAGCCATGCGGCGGTCAGGATCGCATCGGTGCTGTGGTCATCATAACGGGCAAGCGCGGGTGGGTCGAAAATGCCGTAGCCCGCGAGGCCGACGCGCAGTCGTTCGGCATCGCGCATCTTGCTGCCGCCCCTCAAGCCCGCCTGGCGCGCGGCAATGGTGGTGTAGATTTCGACGATCACTGGTCCGCTCGCGGGCACCGGATCGAAGGGCCAGATCGGCACGCGGCCTTCGAGGCGGTGGAGCAGGCGCATCGCGGTCAGGCTCGACTTACCGACCTGCGCCGCGCCGACCAGATTGAAGCTGCTCGTCGCGGGGGCGTGGCCGTCGCGAGTCAGCCGTTCGACGATGCGATGGCGGCCGTTGCCGGGGCCGAACAGATCGCCCTGCCGCCCACCATGGCGACGGAAGTGGCGACTGGCTTCGTCATGGTCGACCAGCGCTCCCGCGCCGAGATGCGGTTCGCCGGCGCAGATGTCGTCAACAAGCCGCCACAGGCCGCGCGCATCGGCGGGGCTTTGCGCCCAGCCGGGAAAATAGGCGCCGGCATCGAGAAAAGGCAGCGCCGCCGAAAAGTCTATGCCGACCAGCATGTCGGCGTTCGCCGCCGCGTGATCGAGTAGCCAGTCGAGCACCGCTTCGCGCGACCAGCTCCGTTCGATCAGGTGCGGCGTCCGGCCGATGCCCTCGCTGATCGCGACTGCTATCCCCTTCTGCCGCTCGCCCTTCGCGCCGGACCAGTCGATGCAGGCGAAGCGTCCGAAGCGGCGCGTCACGCCTTTTTTCAGGGGCGCTTCCTGGCGAGGCTCACTCGCCGCGACGTTCGGCACGCAGCCTGTCCCAATGGGCGAGCCGTTCGGAGATCTTGGCCTCGAACCCGCGTGGCGACGGGGTGTAATAGCTCTGCGCGTCCATCTCCTCGGGCCAGTAATCGTCGCCCGAAAAGCCGTCCTCGGCGTCGTGATCATAGGCATAGCCCTTGCCGTAGCCGATATCCTTCATCAGCTTGGTCGGGGCGTTGAGGATATTCTTCGGCGGGCTGAGCGAGCCGGTGTCTTTGGCCGAGCGGAAGGCCGCTTTTTGCGCGACATAAGCGGCGTTGGATTTGGGCGCGGTGGCGAGATAGAGGCACGCCTGCACGATCGCCAGCTCACCCTCGGGCGAGCCCAAAAAATCATAGGCGTCCTTGGCGGCGAGGCATTGCACCAGCGCCTGCGGATCGGCGAGTCCGATATCTTCCGAAGCGAAGCGCACCAGCCGGCGGAGCACGTAGAGCGGCTCCTCGCCTGCGGTCAGCATACGCGCGAGATAGTAAAGCGCCGCCTGCGGATCCGATCCGCGCAGCGATTTATGCAGCGCCGAGATGATATTGTAGTGGCCCTCGCGATCCTTGTCGTACACGGCCAGCCGGCGGTGGAGCAGCTTGGCCAGTTCGCCGGGCTCAAGATCATGATCGATCGCGATCGAGAATAATGTCTCGACCTGGTTGAGCAGGAAGCGGCCGTCGCCATCGGCCGAGGCGACCAGCGCCTCCCGCGCGGTTCCGGTCAGCGGCAGCGGGCGGCCTTCGACGTCTTCGGCGCGGCCGATCATCTTCGTCAGCGCGGTGGCGTCGAGCCGGTTGAGGATGAGAACCTGCGCCCGGCTGAGCAGGGCGGCGTTGAGCTCGAAGGACGGATTTTCGGTGGTCGCGCCGACCAGTACGACAGTGCCGTCCTCGACATAGGGCAGAAAGCTGTCCTGCTGCGCGCGATTGAAACGATGGATTTCGTCGACGAAGAGCAGGGTGCGCGTGCCCAGCCGGGCATGTTCGCGCGCCTCCGCGAATATCTTCTTGAGATCGGCGACCCCGGAGAACACCGCCGAGACCGGGGCGAAGCGCAGGCCGACCGCATCGGCGAGAAGCCGTGCGATCGTCGTCTTACCAGTGCCGGGCGGTCCCCATAGGACCAGCGAGGACAGGCGCCCCGCCGCGACCATCCGCCCGATCGCGCCTTCGGGCCCGGTCAGATGCTCCTGACCGATGACCTGATCGAGCCTCTGCGGGCGCAGCTTTTCAGCCAGCGGCGCGGCGTCGGCGGGCAGGGCGGCGGTGGGATCGGGCGCAAAGAGGTCGGCCATATCCCCGATATAGGGCGCGGATCGCGAGGCGCACAGAGGAAGAAAGCTACCCTTTGCAAAAACTCTTTCAAGATATATCTTAGAGCTATCGAGAGTGATTCGATATGTAGACTGAAATTGGAGAATAGATTGTTTGGTTTTCACAAATCTCATCGCGACCATGGCCATCGCCACGGGTTTCACGCGATGCGCGGCCGCCACGGCGGCGGCTTTGGCGGCGGCTTCGCCGACGCATTCGAGGATGGCTTCGGCGAAGGCCGGGGCGGACGCGGGCGGGGCGGTGGCCGCCGCCGTATGTTCGACGGCGCGGAACTCCGCCTGATCCTGCTCACCCTGATCGGCGAGCAGCCACGCCACGGCTATGACCTGATCAAGGCGATCGAGGAACGGTCGGGCGGCGCCTATGCTCCCAGTCCTGGCGTCGTCTATCCGACGATCACGATGCTGGAAGATATGGGCCATATCGCCGAGCAGGCGGCTGAGGGTTCGAAGCGGCTTTTCGCGATCACCGATGCCGGCAAGCTTGAAATTGGCGAGCAGGCCGAGTTGATCGAGGCGCTGTTCGCGCGGCTTGGCGCACTGGGCGAGCAGCGCGGCGACGAGGACCGTTCGCCGGTCAAGCGCGCGATGATCAACCTCGCCATGGCGCTGCGCACGCGCATGACCCGTGACCGCAACCCCGACCTCGCGCATGACATCGCGGCGCTGCTCGACGAGACCGCGCGCAAGATCGAGAGGCTGTGATGGTTTCCGCCGTGGCTTCGGTGCCGACCGCGAGCGGGGGCAGATATCTGCAGCAGCTCTGCAAGCATTGGTCGCACAATCTCGTGGTCGAGTTCTCGGCCGAACATGGGACGGTGGTCTTCCCAAAGGACGCGCGGGGCGCGGATCATCCGGGCGACGCGCTCGTCACCTTCGACGCTGACGGCAAGACGCTGGAGGTCCGTATCGACGCGACCTCGGACGCGCAGCTCGAAGGCCTGAAGGGGGCGGTGGCGAGACATCTGGACCGCTTTGCCTTCCGGGAGGCGCCGCTGCCGTTCGACTGGCGGGGCGTCTGACAAACACGCCGTGCCCCGGTCTCCGCCGGCGCGACGCCAGTCTTAGGGCACGGGGCTCTGGCGCACGACGCGCACGCCGGCGCGGTGTTGGCGCACAATCCGGACATAGGAGTCGACCAGTTCCTGATTGACCTGGTCCCAGCCATAGCGTTCGCTCGACTTGAGCCCGGCCTCACCGACCTTGCGGCGTAATTCGGCATTTTCGCAATATTGCTGAAGCGCGTCGGCGAAGGCGTGGGTGCGGCCCGGCTGGATCAGCCGGCCGGTGACGCCATCGTCGATCAGGCTCTCGCTGCCGGTCGCGCGCGCCGCGACGACGGGCAGCTGCGCCGCCATCGCCTCCAGCGTGACATTGCCGAATGTCTCGGTGACGGACGGGTTGAATAGCATGTCCATCGAAGCGACCGCGCGGCCGAGATCCTCGCCCGCCTGGAAGCCGGCGAACACGGCGTCAGGCAGGCGCTTTTCGAACCAGTCGCGCGCCGGACCCTCGCCGACGACGAGCACCCTATGGCGGATCTGGCGGCGCTTGAGCTGGTCGATCGCGTCGGCGAAGACGTCGAGGCCCTTCTCCATGACGAGGCGGCCGACGAAGCCGATCACGACATCGTCGGGCGCAATGCCCATCGACGCGCGCCATTCCTCGTTGCGGCGGGCGGGCTGAAAAATAGTCCGGTCGATGCCGCGCGACCAGATGCCGACATCATAGCTCATCCGCTGTTCGCGCAGCAGCTGCGCCATCGATTCCGATGGCGCGAAGATCGCGTCACAGCGGCGATAGAAGCGGCGCAGCATCGCCTCGACCAGCGGTTCGAGAAAGGCGAGGCCATAATAGCGAAAATAGGTTTCGAAGCGGGTATGGACCGACGCGACCACGGGCAGCTTGCGCCGCAACGCCAGGCTGATCGCGCGATGGCCGAGTATCTCGGGGCTGGCGACATGCAGGATGTTGGGATCGAACCGCGTGATGTCGCGCCGCACCCGCGCCGGAATGCCGATCGGAAAATGATATTCGGCGCGCCCCGGCACCGGCAGCGACGGGATGTGCACAAGATCGCCGGTCGGCGGAAAGGCCGGCTGTGCCACGGTCGGCGAATAGATGCGGACCGCCGCACCCTGGCTCAGCAGATAGCCGACGAGGCGGTTCAGCGCCTGGTTCGCGCCGTCGCGGACATAGTTGTAGTTGCCCGTAAACAAGGCGACGCGAAGCTGTGATGCATCCATGCGCAGGCCTCTAGCGCTTTGATCCCGAAAGGCCAACCGGAACAGCGGCGCAGGCGAAATGTTCAGGCCCGAAAGGATGTCGCAAAATGTCGAACCATCATCGCAAAGGTCAGAAGATTTCCTGGACATGGGGCGCGAACAGCGTTCGCGGCCATGTCGTCGAGCGGTTCGAGCGGCGGGTGCAACGGACGATCGAAGGCGCGAAGATCGTACGGCACGGCACGCCGGAAAATCCCGCCTATCTGGTGAAGACGGATGAGGGCAAGATCGCACTGAAGCGCGGCTCCGAACTCGCCGCCGAGTGAACAGGGGAACGTATATGGATCAACTCTTTACGAAGATCGCGGCCAAGATGGCGACGGCGGTCGGCCAGCCACTGGCGTTCGTAATCGCCTTCGTGGCGATCATATTGTGGGCCGTCACGGGACCAATGTTCGGCTATTCGGACACCTGGCAGCTTATCGTCAACACATCGACGACGATCATAACCTTCCTGATGGTGTTCCTGATCCAGAATGCCCAGAATCGCGATGCCGCCGCTATGCAGGCCAAGCTTGACGAGCTGATCCGAGCGATCGAACCGGCACGGAACAGCTATATCGGCATCGAGCATCTGACCGAGAAGGAACTGGAGAAGATCCGGTCCGAGATTGAGGAAGAATGCATCCCGGGCAAAAACGGCAAACCGCATCACACCGATAGCATCGCCCACCTTATCAGGCGGAGGTAGACGATTCGTCGCCCGGTGGAGGCGCGGGCCGGCAAAACGCTTAGTGAGAGGTAGCGAAATCGTGGCTGCCCCGGCGCCGCCGGGGCGACGCGTGACGACCGATCAGACCGACGTCGTTTCCGCCATCCAGCCCTTCAGGTCCTCGACCGCACGTTCGGCGAACATCGCCTTGCGGTCGGCCTTGCGCTTGCGGCCGCCACGTGCGCCCTCGACGGGTGGGAACAAGCCGAAATTGACGTTCATCGGCTGATAGCTCTCGGCGTCTGCGCCGCCGGTGATGTGGCCGAGCAGCGCGCCCAGCGCAGTGGTGAGTGGCGGCGGCGCGACCGGCTTGCCGAGCAATTCGGCGGCGAGGAAGCGGCCGGCGAGCAGGCCGATCGCGGCGGATTCGACATAGCCTTCGCAGCCGGTGATCTGCCCTGCGAAGCGGATATGCGGGCGACTCTTCAGGGTCAGTGCCGCATCGAGCAATTTCGGGCTCTGGATGAAGGTGTTGCGGTGCAGGCCGCCCAGCCGCGCGAACTCGGCTTTTTCGAGCCCCGGGATGGTGCGGAAGATGCGGGTTTGTTCGCCGTGCTTCAGCTTGGTCTGGAACCCCACGATGTTCCATAGCGTGCCCAGCGCATTGTCCTGACGTAGCTGCACCACCGCATAGGGCCAGCGCCCGGTGCGCGGGTTGTCGAGCCCGACCGGCTTCATCGGGCCGTAGCGCAGCGTATCGACCCCGCGTTCGGCCATCACCTCGATCGGCATGCAGCCGTCGAAATAGGGCGTGTCCTTCTCCCAGTCCTTGAACTCGCCCTTCTCTCCGTCGAGCAGCGCCTGATGAAAGGCGAGATACTGCTCCTTGTCCATCGGGCAGTTGATGTAATCCTTCGTCTCGCCCTTATCCCAGCGCGAGGCCATCCAGGCGACGTCCATGTCGATCGAATGATGATGGACGATCGGCGCGATCGCATCGAAGAAGGCGAGGGCGTCGGCGCCGGTCGCATCGCCGATCGACCCCGCCAGCGCCGCGGCTGTGAGCGGGCCGGTGGCGACAATGGTCGGTCCCGTATCGGGCAGCGCATCGATCCGTTCGCGCACCAGATCGATATTCGGATGATCGGTGATCGCCCGGGTGACGCCCTCGGCATAGCCCTCGCGATCGACCGCCAGCGCCGATCCGGCGGGCACGCGATGCGCGTCGGCGGTCTTCAGGATCAGCGATCCCAAGGCGCGCATCTCGGCGTGGAGCAGGCCGACGGCGTTGTTGGGGTCGTCCGACCGGAAGCTGTTCGAGCAGACCAGTTCGGCGAGACTGTCGGTCTGGTGCGCGGGCGTTGCCTCTATGCCGCGCATTTCGGACAGGCGGACACGAATGCCGGCTTCCGCCAGCTGCCACGCCGCTTCGGAGCCGGCGAGTCCGCCGCCGATCACATGCACCTGATAATCCATGCCGGCGCTCTAGGGCGGGGCGTCGCGCATCGCAACGCCGCGCAGCTATTTAGGCGCGGCGACCTCAGCCACCGCTATCGGGGTGATCGCCGGCGGCGCGGATTGGATATGGGTTTCGTCGGTTGCGATGGACGCATTGCAGTTATGCCGCGTCAGGAAATGAGCGCGGATTTCGGTTGCCTGTGCGAAGCTCAACCCCTTGGCGGCCAGCGTGCGGGCGAAGGTCGAGATTTCCGTCCGCCGCGCATCGTCATTGGCTAGGAATTGCGGACAGACGAAGCCGGCGTCCATCTGACGCAAGGTCGTCGCAAGGCCAACGGGCCGGGCGTCCGCGATGGCCGGAGCGATCATGGTCGCCACCACCGCCGACAGGCCAAATCGCATCATGTTCATGGCTCAGGCTCCGTGCAGTTCCCGGCGCAGATAACCATCTGAGAGCGCGGGAGTTGCGCTGGTCGAAAAATTTAAGGAGCAGGCGATCCGCCGCTCAGTCGCCAATCATCTCGACATGATCAAGGCCGAGCCATTCGGCCATCAGCGCGAGTTCCCCAGTGAGTTCGGCGGCGGTGTCGGGCGGGGCGTCGGGCTCGAGGTGGCGGGACTGGACCAGCAGCCGGCTGCGCTGCCGGTCGGCCTTCAGGTCGACCCGCGCCACCAGCCGGTCGCCCAGCAGGAAGGGGAGGACATAATAGCCATATTGGCGCCTGTCGGCCGGTGTGTAGATTTCGATCCGGTAGCGGAAGCCGAACAACCGTTCGGTGCGCGCACGCTCCCATATCAGCGGATCGAAGGGAGCGAGCAGGGCGCGTCCGGTGATCCGGCGGGGCAGGCGGGCGTCGCGATGGAGCCAGGCCGGATGCCGCCAGCCCTTTACGGTGACAGGCAGCAGCACGCCGTCCTCCGCCAGCGCGGCGATTGCCACCTTGCTGTCGGCGACGCCGGTGCGGAAATAGTCGCGCAGGTCGGTTTCGGTGGCGATGCCGAGCGCGCGGGCGGCGCGTTCGATCAAGGCGCAGTGCGCCGTCGCCTTGTCGGGGGTAGGCAGCGCGAGGATGCCGGCGGGGATCACCCGCTCGGTCAGGTCGTAAACCCGCTCGAAGCTGTTGCGGCGGGTCGAGGTGGTGATGTGGCCGGCCCAGAACAGCCATTCGAGCTTGCGCTTGCTGTCGCCCCATTCCCACCAGCCGCTACGGCTCTTGCCTTCCTCGAAATCGGAGGCGGCGAGCGGCCCTTCCTGGCGAAGGCGGTCGAGCACGGTATCGACCTCGGCGCGTCGCTCGGTCGCGAACGGGCGGAGCGCGGTCCAGCCGCGTTCGCCGCGATCGGCCTCGTCCATCCGCCAGCGCAGCAGGGGATGGAGATCGAGCGGCAGCAGCGACGCCTCATGCGCCCAATATTCGAACATCCGCCGCGCCCGTTTCGGGCCCCAGGCGGCGCGGTCTAGCAGGTCGCGGTCGTAATTGCCGAGTCGCGAGAAGGCGGGGAGATAATGCGCCCGCGACACGACATTGACGCTGTCGATCTGATGGAGCGCCAGCCGTTCGATTTCCCGCCTCAGATGCGTCTGCCCCACCGTAGCGGGCCGCGACACGCCGAACCCCTGCGCGGCGAGCGCGATGCGGCGGGCCTGAAGAAGTGACAGCGTTTCGGTCAAGTCCGTCCCATGCGAGCCGCGGCCCAGGCATAATCCTCGGCGGCCTTGCGGTCGGCCGCATTCTTGAAGGCGGCCTGAGGATCGGGTGCGGAGCCGAGCGCGTGGAGGACGATCCATAACGCGAAACGGCGCCCTGAATCGCGCTCGGTGCCGAACGCGATGGCGACACGTTCGCGCCCGGCCTCAATCGCTTCCTCGTCGAGTTCGTCGAGGTCTTCGGTGCCGAAATAGTGGTGGAGCAGGGCTTCGAGATCCATGATGCTATCGTTGGCGGCGCTTCTTCGCTGGCGCAAGCTCGATCCACACGGGGGCGTGATCGCTGGTCTTTTCCCAGCCGCGGACATGGCTGTCCACCTCGGCGCGGATCAGCCGGCCGGCGAGAGGTGGGCTGAGCAGGACATGGTCGATCCGCAGCCCCGCGTCGCGGACGAAGGCGTTCCGGAAATAATCCCAGAAAGTATAGATCGTCTCGTCGGGATGGAGCGTGCGCAGCGCGTCGGTCCAGCCCTGATCGAGCAGCCGGAAATAGGCGGCGCGGATCTCGGGCGCGAATAGCGCGTCGTCAAGCCAGCGTTCGGGTTTGTAGACGTCGCGCTCGGTTGGCATGACGTTGAAGTCGCCCATCAGGATCGCGGGAACACCGCTTTCGATCAGCGTCGCTGCGTGCAGGATCAGCCGCTCGAACCAGGCGAGCTTATAGTCGAATTTTGGCCCCGGACGCGGATTGCCGTTGGGCAGATAGAGTCCGCCGATCAGCACGCCGTTTACCGCCGCCTCGATATAGCGGCTGTGCAGATCGAGCGGATCGCCGGGTAGGCCGCGCCGTGTCTCCACCGGCGTGCCGACCCGGCTCAGCATCGCGACGCCGTTCCAGCTTTTCTGGCCGTGCCAGATCGCCTCATAGCCGGCGGCCTCGATCGCGGCGGCGGGAAATTTTTCTTGTGGGGCCTTGAGCTCCTGCAGGCAGACGATGTCGGGCTCCGCTTCGTCCAGCCAGCGCAGCAGGACGGGCAGGCGGCCATTGACCCCGTTCACATTATAGGTGGCGATCTTCATCGCAGGGCAATGGACGAACACCCATCTACGTTCCTTGTCGGGACATTTTTCGCTGCTAGAACATTGTCCTGTCGCAAAGGAGATCAGGCTGATGCTCGAACATCTTCCCGGCTGGCTTGGTGGCATGCTGCGCAATGTCCGCGCGGGGCATTCAAAGCTCGTGATCGTGCAGCCGGAGCTGAATATCGGCGACGCGGTCATCGACATGTCGAGCCCGGCTTTTGCCTATGGCGCGCGACTGCCGGTGCGCTTCACCGCCGATGGCGACGGCGTTTCGCCGCCACTGCTGTGGGGCGAAGCGCCGGCAGGCACGGCGAGCCTCGCATTGATCGTCGAGGACCCCGATGCGCCGGCGCTGCAGCCGCTCGTCCATGCGCTTGTCTGGAACCTTCCCGCCGACGAACGGAGCCTTGCCGAGGCTGGTATCTCACGCGACGGGGCGGGGAGCGCGGACGGCCGCGACGTTGGGCGCAACAGCTTCTTCGCCGAGGGTTGGCTGCCGCCCGATCCGCCGACCGGGCACGGGTCGCACGATTATGTATTCCAGCTGTTCGCGCTGAACGAAACGCTAGATATCGGCGCGAACCCGGGCCGGTCGGGATTGATCAGGGCGCTGACGGGCCGGGTGATCGGCGCGGGGATGCTGGTCGGCACCTATTCACGCGGCGAGGAAGCGCCATTGTCGGGTAAGCGAATCGCGGGCGCCTCGCCGGCGTAGAGTTTGTTTCAGCGAAGCTGAAACGGCGGTACCGGCCCGCTCCCCCACCCAACCTCCCGATCCAGCGTAATATATCGGGAGGTTGGGTGGGGGAGCGGGCCGGTACCGCTTCCACGTAAGTGAAACAAACTGTAGATTGCGGCCGATCACCC
>NZ_LARW01000093.1 GCF_000971055.1 Sphingomonas sp. SRS2 | reverse complement strand
GTATACCAGCGCACCGCCCACAGGATCACATCACCCTGGAAATGGCGCCACTTGAAATCCGTCATCGTTCCGTCCGTCCAATCTCCGCCAAGCATGCTCAAGCTTCACGATTTTTGCAACAGAGCCCTTGAACAGTTTATCGAGATCATGGCGAACCTCGACCTGCCTTACCCCAAGCAGATCGATGTCGCCGTTCCGGCCAACCGCCTGTGCGGCGACTGCCGGGATGAGGACACCGCCGCCCGTGATCCATCTTGCCGTGCACTACAGGGTTGATCCGGTGGGCTCGGAAACCAAACGCCCGGGCCGCTCGAGAAGGAAGCCGCGGACAATATGACGCAAGATTGCTGCGACGCTCTGATTATCGGGGGCGGTCCGGCGGGGCTGACCGCCGCCATCTATCTCGCACGCTATCGCCGCCGGGTCGTCGTGGTGGATGAAGGCCATAGCCGCGCGAAGTGGATCCCGCTTTCGCACAATCATGCCGGTTTCCCGGACGGCATTGGCGGCGAGGATCTTCTCCTTCGCATGCGCGCCCAGGCCGAGCGCTATGGCGCGACGATCAGGGCCGGCCGCGTAGACGTGATCGAAGGGTCCGCGGATGCGTTCGCCGCTCGCGGTGAGGGGCTGAGCATTTCCGCGCGCCAGATCCTGATCGCGACGGGCGTGGAGAACCGGCGTCCGGAAATGAACGAGGACACCCATCGGGACGCCCTCGATCGGGGGCTTCTGCGCTATTGTCCTGTCTGCGACGGCTTCGAGGCAAGCCACCAGTCGATCGGGGTCATTGGCGCTGATACCCATGGTGTGGCGGAAGCCTTGTTCCTGCGAACCTTTTCGGATCGGATCACGCTGCTCGCGCATCAATCCACCGAGCTCGACGACAGCGACCGGGAAAGTCTGAGCCATGCGGGGATCGTGGTCGCGTCGAGCACGCTCGACCGGCTGGATTTCTCCGGCGATCAGGTGGTGGTGCATCTGATCGATGACACCGAATTGCGGTTCGACACGATCTATCCCGCGCTCGGCTCCGACACCAACAATGCGCTCGCCAGGCAACTTGATGTCGAACTGAGCGACGATCGCTGCATCGTCGTCGATACCAAGCAGCGCGCATCCATGGAAGGTGTGTATGCGGCTGGCGATATCGTGATGGCGCTCGATCAGATCAGCGTGGCCATGGGCCATGCAGCAGTCGCGGCCACGGCCATGCACAATGACTTGCGGAACAGGGACGGACAGACCCCCGCAGAGAAAGGCGATCATTGAAATGCATGCGGATCGCAGGTGGAGAGAAGCGCAGATGGGGTCGTGCGGGCCGCACGCAGCGATCCCTCCGACGCTCTTTCATGCTGGCGCAGAAGGCTCTGCCCGAATCTGCGATTCGTTCGAGAGGAAGCCTGCTATCTAGGCTATATGAGGATGCGCGAAATCGTGCTCGATCCCGTCAGGAAAGAAGGATTTGTCACAATGGAAAACCGTGCAGCGCCAGGTCTCCTTTGCCCTACCTGCCGGGTTGATCTGGTCATGAGCGAGCGTCAGGGCATCGAGATCGACTATTGCCCGCAATGTCGCGGGGTCTGGCTCGACCGGGGCGAACTCGACAAGATCATCGAGCGCAATATAAGCGATGCAGCAGCCCGCCCGACTGGCGACGCGTGGTCCGGCGGAGGGCGCGCGGGGGCGTTCGACGACCGTCGCGGCCACAGCGATCACGGAGGCAAGCACGGCTACGAGCGTGGCCATCGTGGTCGCCGCAAGAGCTTCCTGAGCGAATTGTTCGACTGAAAGTCCCGTGGGTCGGTGCGATCATTCCCGCGAAGCCACGCCCCCGTGAGGGACGATGCGTCGTCGAGGGGACGACTGAAGCGCCACTTTCCTGCGCGCGCCGGCCGCACCGCCTCTGATCCCGCGTTCGAACCTTATGGTCGGCGCGCTCGCCTGGAACGCTGGGCCTCGTTATTCGACCGCAACCCTTATCAGCTTGTCGGGCTCGTGCGGCCTTCATGGGCGTCAGGTCGTGAAGTCATCCCGATGGTATCGAGCCCGAGCGCGATCGATATCGCGTGGGCAGATCCCGTGTTTCGGGTCACCGGTCTGAGGGACCGATCCCGCGGCGCGATGACAGCCTTCTTCGGCCTTTCGGACGCGCAGTTCGACCGGATCGCCTCGGGCTCGGGGCGCGTTCCGCTTCGCCCGGCGTGGCAGATGGCGGCGCGAATCCGGAATGTCGCCGACCCGCGCCTGGAAAGGCTGCTCCTGATCGGCATCCTGGCCATCATCGCCATGGTCATCGGCACCGTGCAATGGCTTGGATAGTGACGGGGTCAAGGGCCGGTCGATGGCGGCGATACTCTATACGCTAATCTCGCTTGCGGCGGTTCTCGCAGATATCGCGGGATAAAATGCGAGGGGGCAGAACGCATCGGCGTTTGACGGGTTTTCTCGTCCGCGAGCGTCAGGCCAGCATGACGGGCAAGCCCTGCCAAAGCACGGCGAGGAGGCTCAAGACAGCGCCCGCCATGCCAACCGACCGCCGCCACTGCGCGAATGCTTCCGAGCATGCCATCGCGCGAAGCCAGCGCAGCAGCCATAGATCGGCGATGATGCAGAGAATTGTCAGCGCGATAACGAGCGTTGCCGACGGCGCGAACTCCGCGATCAGATAGAGGCCGAAGAAATGGACGGTCCAGACGATGAAGCCGCCGAGTAGAATCAGCCAGCTTTTCACGCGCCGACCGCGCGGGTGAAAATCGTACCCACCAGCCCCTGCGCGCCGCAATAGCCGATGAACAGGCAGGCGAGGTCGAGCGTGCTGTTGCGCGTCGGCGTGATGAGCCCGCGCAGCGCTCGCCAGCCGAGATAGGCGGCGAACAGGATGCCGATCGCGGCCACGGTGCCCTGCAGTGATAGGATGGCGAACACCGCCGCCCCCTGGCCGCTGGCGTCGGGGGCCAGCACGGCGCTCCACATGCGGATATCGAGCCAGGTGAGCAGCGGCGCCGCCAAACCCGCGAGCAGCACGGGGGCGACCGCCCAATTATTGCCTATGCGGTGCAGCCACCGAGACGACACGGCGGCGGCCACGACGAGTCCGTAGCCCAGCGCTATGGGCGCACCTTCGCCAAGCAATGCCGGCGGCGTCCAGAAGGTGGGTTGGTTGCTCCACAGGAAGGCAAGCCCGAACATCGCCATGGCCGAGATCATGGCCATGACGATCATCAGGATGACCATCGCCCACCAGCCATGGCTGCGCGGGCCGGTCATGTAGGTCGGCACCATGATGCCGGCGCCGATGTCGACCTCGTCCTGCGCGATCGGCCGGTCGGTCTCCGACAGCCAGCGCAGCATGGCCATGACGGTGATGACGCCGCTGGCGAGGCCGAACATATAGGCCTGCACCGTCAACGCGAGGAAGAAGAAGGCGGTGAAAATCGCCGCGACGAGCGGCCAGACCGATGGGCCGGGCATGATCTGGACATATTGCGGTTCGGCCAGCAGCGGGCTGGTGACGATCGTTTCGCGCAGACCGGTGGCCGAGCGCGGCAGGAAATAGCGGCCCTGCTCGACATTGTCGGAAATCTTGGGGTCGTCCCACAGGGGCTCGCGGCTCTTCACCACCGGGATCGAGCGCGTCGAATAGAGTTCGGTCGGCAGCCATTCGAGCGAGCCCGCGCCATAGACATTGCCGGCATTGCCGCCGCCCGGCGCCATGCGGAAATTGCGCGCGAGATCGATCAGGAACAGCAGGACGCCGAAGGCGAACAGGAACGCCCCGACCGTCGAGATGAGGTTCAGCATGTCCCAGCCGCTGCCCGGCAGATAGGTGTAGACGCGGCGCGGCATGCCCATCAGGCCGGCGAGGTGCATCGGCATGAAGGCGACGTTCATGCCGGTGAACATCAGGCCGAACACCCATTTCGCCAGCCGCTCGCTCATCGCGCGGCTACTGACCATCGGGATCCAGTAATACATCGCGGCGAACAGCGGGAACACCATGCCGCCGATCAGCACATAGTGGAGGTGCGCGACGATGAAATAGGTGTCGTGCGCCTGCCAGTCGAACGGCACCAGCGCGACCATCACGCCGGTCAGCCCGCCGGTCACGAAGATGACGATGCTGCCGAGCACGAACAGCCCCGGCGCGTTGAAGCGCGGCCTGCCGATCGCCAGCGTCGCGATCCACGAGAAGACCTGGATGCCGGCGGGCAGGCTGACCGCCATCGAGGCGGCGGAGAAGAAGCCCGTCGTCATCGGCGGCAGGCCGACGGTGAACATGTGATGCGCCCAGACGCCGAAGCTGATGAAGCCGGTGGCGATCATGGCCAGCACGATCAGGCGGTAGCCGACCAGTTCCGCCTTCGCGACGGTGGGCACGATCATGCTCATCATGCCGGCGGCGGGCAGGAAGATGATGTAGACCTCGGGATGGCCGAAGAACCAGAACAGATGCTGCCATAGCACCGGATCGCCGCCGCGCGCCGCGTCGAAGAAGGGCCAGTTGAAGGCACGCTCGATCTCCAGCAGCAGCGTCGCCAGGATTACGCTGGGAAAGGCGATGATGATCATCACCGCGAAGACCAGCATGGCCCAGGCGAAGATCGGCATCTTGTCGAGGCTCATGCCCGGCGCGCGGGTGCGCAGGACGCCGACGATGATCTCGATCGCGCCGGCGATTGCGCTGATCTCGATGAAACCGATGCCGAGCAGCCAGAAGTCGGCGTTGATGCCGGGCGAATAGGCCTTGGACGTATAGGGCGGGTACATGAACCAGCCGCCGTCGGGGGCAAGGCCGACGAACAGCGAGGCGAAGAAGGCGAGCCCGCCCACCGCATAGGCCCAGAAGGCATAGGCCGAGAGGCGCGGGAACGGCAGGTCGCGCGCGGCCAGCATCTGCGGCAGCAGCAGCACGCCCGCCGCCTCGACCATCGGCACGGCGAAGAGAAACATCATCACCGTGCCGTGCATGGTGAAGACCTGATTGTAGGTCGCCTGTGGCAGCACCTCCATCAGCGGCGCGGCGAGCTGGACCCGCATCAGCAGCGCCAGCACGCCCGCCAGCAGGAAGAACAGGAAGGCGGTGCCGAGATAGAAGATGCCGACATAATTGTTGTTGACGACGGTCAGATATTCCCAGCCGTGCGGCGCGCACCAAATACGGCGCAGTTCCTCCTCTTCCTCGGCCGGGCGTTCCTCCTGCGTCGGGAACCGCTGGTAGAGATCGGGATCGAACCCGGTCTCCGACCTCATTTGAGGCTTTCCATATATGCGGCCAGCGCGTTGAGATCGTCGGGGCTGAACTGCTTGTAGTTGGGCATGCGGTTGCCCGGCTTGATCGTCTGGCTGTCGGCGATCCAACCGGCCAGCGTGCCGCGATTATTGGGCAGGATGCCCGCGCCCAGCGATCGCCGTGCGCCGACATGGGTCAGGTCGGGACCGGCCGTGCCGTTGGCGGGCGTGCCGCGAATGGCGTGGCAGCCAGCACAGCCGCTGGCGAGGAACAGTTCGGGCCCGCGCCCTGAGACCGGCGGCGGAGGCGCCAGACGTTCGGCGCGCCAGCGGGCGAAGCTTTCCGGCGTATGCGCGACGACGACGAAGCCCATCAGCGCATGGGCGCCGCCGCAATATTCTGCGCATTGCCCGCCATAGGTGCCCGGCTGCTCGGCGCGGATGCGCAGCAGGTTGCGGCGGCCGGGGATCATGTCCATCTTGCCGGCAAGCCTCGGCACCCAGAAGCTGTGAAGGACGTCCGCCGATTCCAGTTCCAGCAGGACCGGTTGCCCGACGGGCACATGCAGTTCGTTGGCATCGCGGATCACGGTCTCGCCGCGTTCGCCGAGGTAGGTCACGCGCCACCACCACATTTCGCCCGTAACCCTGACGCGCATCTCGCCCGCTCGTGCTGCCGTCGCCTGCAGGCTGCCGGTCAGCCACAGGCCCCAGACCAGCAGGGCCGTCAGCACGACGCCGGGAAAGACCACGCCGCCGATCCAGATCGTCCGGTCGCCGCCCAGCCGCTTTCTCAACGCCGGCTTGCCCCAGAGCGCCACCGCGAGTGCGGCGAGGACGATCAGCAGTACGGCCGTGCCGCCGAGCAGCAGCGCCCAGGCCAGCCGCGTGATGGGCTCGGCGTATGGGCCGGCCGGATCGAGCACCGCTGGCGGCCAGCCGCCGAGCGCCGCCTTCAAGGTGGCGCTATTGCTCATGCAGGAACGCCGCGATGTCGTCGGCCTGCGCTGCGGTCATGGTGACCGTCGGCATGGCAGTGCCGGAAGAATTGCGCAGGAAAGCAGCCAAATTATCAGGGCGGTTGGGGTAGCGGCCCGCGATCATGCCGCGCTGTGCGAACCTTTCGAGCGAAGGACCGGTCGTTCCCTGCGGCCAGATGCCCGACATGGCGTGACATGCCCCGCAGCCGAGGCGTTCCGCCGCCGTCTTGCCGCGCGCGGCTGCTTCGCCGCCCGTGGCATTGGGCGCGATCTCGGGCTTGTCGCAAGCGGCGAGCAGCAGGACTGCGGTCAAGAGAATGCGTGCCCCCAAAAGAGATCTTCCTTCCCCGATGGGGAACCGACCGCCATCCACTCGGTTCCCCGTGCGATGACGCGATATTTTCTGTGCCTCGGCCTGCTGGCTCCGCTGCTTCTGACGGCATGCAACGAGATGGGCGGCAACCCGGCGTTTCGTGCGACCGGCGAAGTGATCGCGTTCAGCGGCGGCAACGGTGGCCCTACGAGCGCCTGCGCGACCTGCCACGGCTTGAAAGGCGAAGGGGACGGACGCCTGACCCCGCGTCTTGCCCGCCTCGACGCCGGTTATCTCGTCCGCCAGCTGGACGATTATGCCACTGGTCGGCGCAAGCACGTGGCGATGCGTGCGATCGCCCGGCGACTGGACAGCGAGGACCGGGTCAAGGTCTCGGCCTATTATGCCGCGCTGCCGCCCCCGGCATCCGCGTGGCGATCGACGCCGGTTTACGCCAGCAAATGCGCCAGTTGTCATGGTCCGAACGGTGAAGGCGTTGGCCCCGGCAACCCGCCGCTTGCCGGGCAATCGCCGGCCTACGTCGCGGCGCAGATCGAGGCATGGCGATCGGGTCAGCGGCGGGATCCCACGGGCACGATGCTGGCCATCAGCCGCGCACTGGCGCCGGACGAGCTTGCGATCCTGGCAGGCCATGGCGCGGCTCCGCTTCTGCCGGCTCGTCCTCCTTCAACTCCGGCAGCATCCCGATGAGCACATCATGCCGGTTCCAGAAATGATGCTTGAGCGCCGCCCCGACATGCATGGGGATCAGCGCGAGCAGAAGCAGGATTAGCAGAGTGTGGATGCCGTCTGCCCAACCCAGGATGGTCCATTGCGCCGCCACCGGAATATCGTGGAACGGCAATTGCGGCCACGCGGCGCCGAGCAGGTCGAGCTTCGGCCCGTCGCCCAGCGCCGACCACATCGCCCAGCCAGACAGCGGCAGGCCGAAGAAGCAGATGTAAAAGAGCGCATGGGTGACGTAGGCGAGCTTGGTTTGCCAACCCAGTCCATCCGCGTCGTTGATTGGTCCCGGCACGATCGTGCGCCACACGAAGCGCAGCGTCGCCAGCACCAGCATGCCCAGGCCCAGTTCGGAATGCAGCTTGTAGGCGTCCAGCTTGTCGCCGCCCACCGGCATGCGGCTCATATACCAGCCCCAGTAGAGCTGAAAGGAGATGAGGGCCGCCATGATCCAGTGGAAGGCGACGCCGACCGGGGAGTAGCGCCGATCGGCGGTATGCCGCGCCGCCCATTCGCGGATCGCTTCGATCATGCGATCGCTATCCGCTGCCGCTCGGCGAGCCAATTGCCTGCCAGCCTGAGCGCGGCGACGAGATAAATCGCTCCACCCACGATCCACATCAGCAGGCCGGCAAGCTGCTGGTCCTCCACCGGGCTGAGGCCCCAGGGCTGCGTCGTGATCCAGTGCCAGGCGTACAGCGGCGTGGACGCGAAGGTGAGCAGAGCGCCGAGTAAGCCCATCTGAACCATCGTCGCCAGCAGGACCGCGACGCCGGTGGGGGCGGTTGCGGCCAGCACGCTGCGCCAGAGCCCGATCGCCGAGACGAGCAGGGTCAGTTCCATAAGCCAGTAGGCGCCGTCGCTGGCAAGCGCGAAGGCATAGGCCGCCGGCGCGTGCCACGCCCAGAAGATCAGGGCATGGGCACAGGCCCATGCCGCCGGCCTGCCCCGAACGGCTGGCCATGCGATCGCCAGCAGAGGCGCCGCGACGGCCGTCAGCAGGATATGATGCGCCGCGCGTGCCGAGAACAGCGCCGAACTCAACGCACAGAACGGCGATACGAACAGCAGAAGGAGAATGGCACAGCCTGCGGCGAGCGGAAGAGGCCGCGCTCGGACTGCGCGGCCGATCAAGAAGAGACCGATCACCAGCCCTATCGCCAGCGGATCCGGATTCCAGCGCGTCCAGATCTCGACGGGAAGGGGCGCGGAGCCGCAATAGGGAATCGGTGGAAGCCGCATGACGCTGCAACCATAGGCGCCTTCGGAGGTTCCCGTCACGAGTGGCTGTGGTCAAGCTTGCTGGAACGTGGCACGGAGGAACCGCAGGGCGTGCCGGCCGTATCACCCAGGGCGTGACGTCTCGCGCATGACCGACAAGCGATCCGAAAGGCGCCGCATGAACGACAGAGCGCCGGAAGGGCCAGACGAGAGACGGACGCTGTGGATCGTCCTGGTGCTCAACCTCGCGATCGCGATCGCGTTCCTGATCGCGGGCATTAGCGGAGATTCCAGCGCGCTTCTCGCCAACGGGCTCGACAACCTGTCGGACGCGGCGGTCTATGCCTTGAGCCTGATCGCTCTCAGCCGGGGGGCGAAGTGGAAGACGCGGGCGGCGGCCGTTTCGGGCTTCATGCTCCTGATCTTCGCCGGCGGTATCCTGCTCGACGTCGGTCGCCGCTATCTACAGGGCAGCGAGCCAATCGGCGTCACGATGATGACCATGTCGGCGATTGCGGCGGTGGTCAACTTCGTCTGCCTCAAACTGCTGCAACGGCTGCGAGAACCAGACGTCAACCTGCGCGCGGCGACCACTTTCAGCTTCAACGACTTCATCTCGAACGGCGGGATCCTTGTCGCCGGTGCTCTGGTCTGGTGGCTGGGATCCAACTGGCCCGACCTCCTGGTCGGTTTTCTCACCGCGGTGATCGCGATCAAGGGCGGCATCGAGATTTTGCGCGATGCGCGGTGCGAAGCCCGCGAAGCAAAAAGGGCCAGCGCATGAAAAACGCCAGGCATGCCTCGGCGGGCGATCCGCGCCGCCATCGGCATCTGGGACCGAAAGTGCGTCAGTCCCCGCAGCCGGACAAGGCGATCACCGAACCGGCCGCGCTGCTCGACAGCCTCGATGCGCTGACCACCGAGGTACGGCGGGAAGGCGCCGCGAAGTTGGGGCAATGGGATATTGGCGAAGCCCATGGGTTTGCCTCCTGCGCCGCCAACCTGGCGGACTATCTCGCCCTACGCGGACACGATCTGCGGCCGCTCCAGCGCGGGCTGACGATGCTCGGCCTGTCCTCGTTGGGGCGATCGGAGGGGCACGTCCTCCCCGCGCTTCAGGCGACCCGCGCGGCGCTTGCGGCGATTGTCGGCAGGCAACCGGACGAGCGGCCGCCATCGGAAGCATTCTTCGCCGGCGAGCGCTGCCTGACCGAGCGGCGGCAGGCCCTGTTCGGTGCGACCGGCGATCTGCGCGCGACCGCAATCATGGTGACCTGTCCAAGCGAAGCCGCGGAAGACCCTGCGTTCATGCGAGACCTCGCCGACCGCAGGATCGAAGCACTGCGCATCAACTGCGCGCATGACGGTCCGCGCAGATGGTTGCGGATGATCGAACACGCCCGTTCAGCCGAGCAAGAGACCGGCCACAGGATGCGCATCTTCATGGATCTCGCCGGTCCGAAGATCCGCACCGGCGACATGGAAGGCGGCAGGAGGCGTCTGCACGTGGGCGACCGCCTGAGGATCGTCGAACCCGGTACGCTGGGTGCCCACAACACGGATGAGGCGGTTACGGCAGTCGAATGCACGCTCGGCGAAGCGGTGCGCAGTAGCCGGACCGGCGACCATGTTTTCTATAACGACGGCAAGCTCGGCGGCGTGATCGAGGAAGCGGGCGACGACGGACTGCTGGTGCTTATCGAACAGGCTCCGGAGAAGGGCGTCAGGCTAAAACCCGAAAAGGGCCTCAACTTCCCCGACGCCGATCTCGGCATCGCCGCGCTCACGAAAAAGGACCGCCGCGACCTGAAGTTCATTGCCGCCCATGCCGACGGCGTCCAATACTCGTTCGTCCAGTCCGCCGCCGACGTGATGCAGCTGCAGGAGGCGTTGGCGGAACTGCGCGACGACTGGCAGGAACTCGCGATTGTGCTCAAAGTGGAGACCATCCGGGCGATCGACAATCTGCCGGAGATCATGGTTCACGCCGCCAGCCGGCAGCCTACCGCCGTGATGATCGCGCGGGGCGACCTTGCCGTTGAGATCGGCTTTGCCCGCATGGCCGAAATGCAGGAGGAGATCCTTTGGCTGGCCGAGGCTGCTCACGTGCCGGTGATCTGGGCGACGCAGGTCCTGGAGAACCTGGTCAAGAAGGGCCGGCCTTCTCGTGGCGAAATGACCGACGCGGCGATGGCCGCGCGCGCCGAATGCGTGATGCTGAACAAGGGCCCACATATCCTCGAGGCGATCGAGGTTCTCGACACCCTGCTCGGCCGCATGGGCGAGCACCAGCACAAGAAGACACCGCAACTGCGTGCTCTGAAAAGCTGGTAGCCTTCGACACACATTAGCCCAATGAGGTATCTGGAACTGTCAGGCGCTCTCGCCGGTTCTGGGGATGCAAGGAGATAGCCATGGCCAGCACCCCACCCGATCCGCATCCCGACTCTCCACCCCGCGGCCCCGACCAGACCCCGGAACAGCTTCCGCAGCCGGATGACGATGGCCGGGAAAGCGTCGAAGACCTGCCGGAAGAGTAGTGCTTTACGATCATTGCACCGCAGCTAAGCTCCGGGTCCTTGTCAGTGGTGGCCTGAGCCGTGTCCGGAATTATGATGGCCACCGCTCATGCGGTGATGGCCGCGTGATCCATGGCCGATCGAACGGTGCCCCAAGCCAACGAACGCCGATCCGTAGCCGAAGGTGCCAAAATAGGGTTGGCCGTAATAACCGGCAGGGTAATAGCCGCGCGAGGCTACCGCCGGAGAGAGGACAAGCAGGCAGGTCGGCGCCGCCGTCACACCTCCTTCAGTCGGGGTCGCGGGAGGCGACGGCGATCTGGTAACGGGCGCAATCGGCTCCGCGGCTATCGAACCCGGGGTCGTGCAGGGCACGCGGTAATAGACGTACCCTGGTCCGCGCGGCGTGGTGGCGCATCCGCTCAAAGCAAGTACGGCCAGCAAACCAACTCCCGCAAGCCTCGATCTCGTGAACAACATTGTTCTTCCTTCTGGCGTGCCTCCCCGAAGGCCGCATGTTCACGATACACCACAGAGCCTCCTTCGCATAGCAAACTGCGCAGCGTGCTGGCTTTACGGGGCGTCAGCGTCATTCACCGCCAATTCAACCAAAGGATGCCACGCTGCTCGCCCACGGTTGACTAAAGTCAGGAGGTTGTCGTGAACAGGCGTGCTTTGTCGCTTTTGGCCGGATCGGCAGCGGCTCTCTTTCTGGCCGCGCCGGCACTTGCCGGACAGCATGGCGGCGGCGTGAATTGGACCGGGTCACATGGCGGCGTCAACTGGGACGGAGGCCACCCCTACTCGGGCGTCGACTACAAGGGCAATTCCACCCCCACTACGACCGAACGCTACCCGCGTCGGGCGCCCTATCTCACCCCCCGTGCTGATCCGGCAAAGCCCACACCTACCGACCGAGAGGCCCGCAACGGCTCTAAAAAACGTTCAGGCTCACCATACGGTACTCGGTAGACTTTCGCCGACTATCGCTCCTTTGAAAGCCCGTTCCGAGATAGGCAATGGGCAGTCCTTCACTGCTTGTTAACCTTAATGAAGGACAATTTTCTCGCCTCAAGGAGCAGGACGAATGAGCGACATCGGCAGCATCATGGCCGCGCGCAACGCGATCATCCAGGGCAATGCCGCCCTGCGTGCCGCGGTGCAGCGTTCACCGGTCGATGCCCAACGAGGCGCACAATTCGCTACGGCATTGGTGAATGCCCAAAACGCTCCTTCTACCCTTCGTGCAACGAGCACAGGCGGGACTCCTCCCCCCGAAACCGCGGGTCCCGTGCCCGGTTTCGCCTCGACGCTTTCAAGCCTGCTGGCCCGGGTCAATACCGGACTGGACGCCGAGGACACCGCGGCGGAAGCCTATGAGCGCGGAGAAACAACCGACATCGCAAGCGTCATGCTCACTCAGCAGCAGGCGTCCATTCAGTTCGAAGCGACTCTGCAGGTACGCAACAAACTGCTCACAGCCTATAAGGACATAATGAACATGTCGATTTGAGGCGCTATGGCTTCACTGCTTAGCGCTCACCGGTGAGACACCGGCCTGCTCACACCCAATGCCTGATTACGCCGGTCCGACTTAGCGATGCTTCCGACCGAAGGTCGCAACGCGCCAAAGATACCAGATTCCTGCCAACGCCAGCACGGCATTGCTGACCGGCTCGACAATCGTGGCGATCTGGCCGTAGCGCTCGCCCAACTCATAGCCTGCGATGGCCAGCATGGCAGTCCACGCCGCCGATCCGATGGTGGTCCAGGCCAAAAATGGCCCCAGCGCCATGCCGGTGACACCAGCCGGCACCGAAATCAGCGTGCGGATGCCCGGCAACAGCCTGCCGAACAGCACCGCCCAGCGACCATAGCGATCGAACCATTTGTCCACCCGATCGATTTCTTCGGGTGTCAACGTCAGCCAGCGGCCATGATCCGCGGCAAACCGCTTGAGCCGCTCGATCCCGATCCAGCGCCCCACATAATACCAGAGGGTGGCACCAGCGACCGACCCCAGCGTGCCGGCCATGATCACGACCGGCAGCGAGCCGCGCCCCTGCGCTGCCGTATAGCCGGCCAGCGGCAGGATGACCTCGGACGGGACAGGCGGGAAAAGAATCTCCCCAAACATGAGCAGAAATACGCCAAGGCCGCCCAGGTTGGAGATCAGCGCGACGATCGCGTCATACATTCTGCTTTCTCCAAGCGAGCGTTGCCGTGACGGTTACTTTCATCAACAATCCCTCCGCGCGATCATCGTTTCAGGCAAGCGACGATCGCGGTGATCACCGAAACCGTCTCCGCGACGTCACGAACCCTTACGGTGTCGAGACCAATCTCGGCCGCCGGATAGTCGTTGCCGCCCGGATAGATCGCATCGCCCAGAAACAGCATTTCATCCAGCCCGACGCCGCTTTCCGCGCTCAACCGCTTGAGACCGTAGCCCTTGTCTACGCCTGCGCGCGTGACGTCGATCGACGTGGTGCCGCCGAGGTTGATCGAAAGACCGGGTAGTGCTTCGCGGAGAACGGCCTGAAGCGCCGTCCGCTTGGTGCGATCCGGATCCCATGCCTCCTTGGCTTCGAGCGGCGCTTGCTGCCCGAGCCCCGAAAAGGTGAACTGGCTGCCGCGGTCTTCGAGCCGGTCTCCCCAGATGCGTTCATCGGTCAGATCCGCCTCCGCCAGCGCCCGGTCGAAAGCTGCGCGGATCTTTGCCTTCTCCTCCTTTTCGAACAGGTCCGCATAGACCGTTTGCCACGCGCTCCCGTCGAACCGATAGAGTTTGGTGCCGGTGGTCGGCATCAGCCAGAGCCGCTCTCGCTTAGCGTCGGCCGGCAGGCGCAATGCGACTTGCTTGTCGAACTGCGGCCAGTCACCGCCCGAGATCACCGCCACATCCGCAACCTCCAGAAGGCTCGATAGCGCGGCGCCCATCTCTTGGGACAAAGGCTGTTTGCTTTCCGCCAGCGTGCCGTCCAGATCGAACGCAATCAGTCGCTTCATGCCACATCCTTCCTCTGTCTAGCCGCGCGCTCATCTCCCGTCGACCGGGTTGGTTAGCCGCTTCGCGCGCGCCCAAAGTTGGTGGAATGCACCAGACCGTCCAAGGTGCCACCATTGCGGCGGCCCGTTCGCGGTTTATTCGGGGCTCTCTGCGCTCAGTTAGCAGTTATTCGACGTATGCAATTCCATTCGACATATCGACAAAGCCGTACATGGCGCAGCGGGCGCTGATCCTATGCAGCACTGCAACACCAATGCGGTCGCGCACGGCGGGAAGAATGCCGTGGACGCAATGGGCGAAATGAAGCAACCCACGCAGTAGTTTTAGTGATTCCTTGAGTTTCCACTGGCTTGATCGAGCACGACGGTGGCGATTTTCGACCTAGCTCGGAAAGATTGAGTCGGTCCAGATGCACGCCCTCCAGCGGTCACGCCCAAAACCCCTGCAGAAGTTCCATCGCCGCTTGCGATCGGTAGCGCTGTTTGAACAGCTCGGCCCCGGGCTCGTCACCGGAGCGGCCGACGACGACCCGAGCGGGATCGCCACCTACTCGCAGGTCGGCGCTCGCTTCGGCTTCCAGCTCCTCTGGGTCATGGTGCTCGTCTATCCGCTGATGACCGCGATCCAGCTCATCAGCGCCCATATCGGTCGTGTCACCGGTTGCGGTCTTGCCAAGAATATGAGCAACGCCTTGCCCAAATGGCTTGTCGCGGGCCTCGTGGCACTGCTGTTAATCGCCAACACGATCAATATCGGCGCCGACCTCGCCGCTATGGGTCAGGCGGCGGGGCTCATCGTCGGCTTCGATGGCAAAATTCTGACCGTTGGCCTGGCACTGGTTTCACTGACCTTGCAGCTGTTCGTCCCTTACAAGCGCTATGCTGCCTTGCTAAAATGGGTGACCCTGAGCCTGCTTGCCTATGTTGCCGTCCTCTTCCTGGTAAAGATCGATTGGTCCGCCGTGTTGGTAGGCCTCGTCTGGCCCAAGGTGGCCGGCGTCGGTGCCTGGACGATGATCGTCGCCGTCCTCGGGACCACGATCAGTCCCTATCTGTTCTTCTGGCAGTCCGCGCAAGAGGTCGAGCAAGTCTCCCAGGACCCTGATGCAAAACCTTTGAAAGAGGCGCCCGGCCAGGCGCGGCGCGAGTTTCAGCGCATCCGCATCGACACCTTCGCCGGCATGGCGATTTCGGTTGTGGTGGCCCTCGCGATCATGATCGGCACGGCGGCGACCTTGAATGCCGCCGGTCAGACATCGATCCAGACCGCGACCGATGCCGCAAAGGCACTCGAGCCGGTCGCGGGCAAGTTCGCCCTGGCGCTCTTCGCCCTCGGCATCATCGGCACCGGCATGCTGGCGGTTCCGGTGTTGGCGGGATCGGCCGCCTATGCCGTAGGTGAGAGCCGCGGCTGGAAATGCGGCCTCGAAGAAAAGCCCTGGCATGCGGTGGGCTTCTACACCATCATCGGCCTTGCGACACTGGTAGGGCTCGCGATCAGCTGGTCACCGATCGATCCGATGCATGCGCTTATCTACAGCGCGGTCATCAACGGCTTTGTCGCCGTCCCGATCATGGCGACGATGATGACCATCGCCCATCGCCGATCGGTGCTTGGCAATTTCACAGCCTCGCGTCCACTTCTGGTGCTTGGCTGCCTCGCAACGATTGTCATGGCCGGCGCGGCGCTCGCGTCCGTGCTCCTGCCGTAGCGCCCGCAAACACCTGCCGTGTTATAACTTGAAGATTGAGGATCAAGCCTCATGAAGGAAAAGAGGAGATCGCAGGCCCGCCGCGCCGCATTCCGACGCCGCTCGATCATCGTCACGGTGTTGGGACTGGCAGCCGCTGGCACGATCATGGTCCTGGGTTCTCTGGGCCTGTATCCGCGCGCCTGTTTGATCGCGAGTTCGCTACTGTCGCTGTTCACCCTTTTCTATGCCATTTCACCTTCCGTTCGATCCGGGCAGACAACGCCCGGCTCCAAAGGGAAATCACGATCGCAAAGCTACGCCTGTCGGCCAACCTGCCACCACCGGTCCGGCCGGCGCGGCCTAAAGGTGCCGGTGGCGGGGACAATGAAGAGGTGTGATCGCCGACCGCTCTCTCAAACGCTACACCCAGCGTTGTCGGCGCAGACGCAGACAGATCGCCGCGCAGAGGCTGCCCATGGCGAGAAGAAAAATGCCTTAGCCGAACCTGGCCGTCACACCTACAATGCCGGGAAAATTCACACTGGAAAGCGCTGTAGCCGATGTCAGAAGCGCGAGCATGACAGACCATGCGGACAATGTACGCACCGTCCGTTCGATTTCGGTCGCCGGTACCCAGTGCGCCCGGTGCGAGCTTCCGGGCGACTACGCCATCCCAATATACTCGCGCGGCCACAACGCGCATGGGGTTCTCCCGCTGATTTCGATATCAATGTCACTTCACGCGGCAGTAGCGGGCGGCACGTCGACGGCCAAGCGAGATGACGAACTCGGAAGATGCACTCGAATGAGAAAGCGACCATCGGTTGTTGTTGCGCTGTTGCCGGCTGGCGTTTGGCTGCTTGCCGCACGGGCCATGATGGCTACCTCAAGCCGGACGCGGCGATTTGGTTTGATCCACCCCCGTCTCGCGCTTTACCTCAGCTTCCGAGCAGCCGCGCTCTATCGCGCGGGCTTTGCGGCCTGGAGTTACAACCGGGGAAAATGGCGCTGACTTCTCTTCGCATCACAGTGCCCTATCTAGGCGAAGCCGACATGATGTACGCTCGTGTCCGGCTGCGTCTAAAGCTCGCGGGATGACGCAGTGACCGACACCCTCAAGGCAGCCGATGTCTTTACCAAGCTCGACATTAAGCTGATGCCCGATCCCTCCCGGACGGTCATCCGCCCTTTCGGTTTCGACTATCCTGCGGCGTTTGCAGCGGGCCGGCCGCCGAGGAGCCAAGCTGTTGCGGCCCGGCTGATGGCGCTCGATCCTACCTATCGGCGGCGGATGCTGGCGTTGCTGCGCCGCGCGATGCAAAGGCGTCATCGACGCGTCGACAATGTGTTCCTGCACCGCTTCGAGGAAGTCAAAGGCGGGCTTGGGATCAACGTGGTCGACCAAGACGATCGGCTGCTCGTCGGTGCCTATTTCAGCCAAGAATACGCCTTCGAAAGCGCGGCGCTGTTCAACCCCAGCATCGTCGAGATTCCCCATCGCGACCCAGGCGACGGCAGCATACGCTTCCTTCTTTCGTTGCGCGGGGTTGGCGAGGGTCACGTCTCGTCGGTCACCTTCCGCTCCGGAAGCTGGGACGGTGGCGACGGCCTCGTCATCGATACGGCGAGCGGCCAAGGCGTGCCACCCCGAATAGAGCGCCAGGAGCAGGGATGGGTCCGACTGCGGTCCGATGACAGCGAGGATATTTCGGAAACGGTCATCTTTCCCATCCTGCCCAGCCAGCGGCAGGGCGTGGAAGATTTGCGATTGGTCCGCTTTACAGATCATGATGGTGCGCAAAGCGTAATCGGCACCTACACAGCTTTCGACGGCAGCACGGCGCGCGCCGAGCTCTTGCGCGGTATCGATGTGCGCACGTATGAAATGCGTCCACTCGTCGGCGCCATGGCGGGATACAAAGGCATGGCGCTGTTCCCGCGGCGCATCGACGGGCGATACACAATGCTCGGACGGCAGGATAGTGAGAGCTTGTGGCTTCTACAATCTGACACGCTTGAGCGATGGGAAGAAGGCGTGCCCATCATGGCGCCTCGTTACCCGTGGGAGTTCGTCCAGATCGGCAATTGCGGCTCGCCGATCGAGATCGACGAAGGGTGGCTGGTGTTCACCCACGGCGTGGGACTGGTCCGCGGTTACTGCATCGGCGCCTGCCTGCTCGACCGGGACGATCCTACGAAGGTGCTTGCGCGGACACCCTCTCCGCTTTTGTTCCCGAGCGGCGAGGAGCATGGCGGCTACGTGCCGAACGTCACCTACAGCTGCGGCGCGCTGCTCCACCGGCGGCGTGTGCTGCTGCCCTACGCCGTCGCCGACGAATATTCCGCGTTCGCGGTGGCGAGCGTCGATGATCTGCTCAGCGTGATGCGGTAGGCCGTTCGATCTTCGCGCGCCCGGGAGAATAGCGTGCCGTGACCGATGAGGCTCAGCAATATCCTACGTCATAACGCTACGATCAATTGCCAAGTGATTTGATTGTAAAATGACCGCCTAGGATTTAAGCCAGTCGAGCAGTTCTGAGCCGAGCAGCTGAGTGTTGAGCTGTTCGTCGGACAATTCGACGAAGGCGTCGAGATCGCGGATGATGACAACGCCCGTGTTACGGAAGCGGGCGGCGATGTGGCGCAGGAAGCCGAAATCGACGTCGTGCTCGCATGCGCCGACGAACAGGAAATAAACCTGATCGCCCCGCCGTTCAGATTCCTCCAGGATTTGAATCGTGCGGCCATGGTCGGATGGGTCGTTCTCGCCATCGGTTACGAAGATGACGATCGAACGCTTCTTCGTACGAAATTCTGGCTCCTGGCCGACCCCGAAGAAGCGACTAAGGAACCCACCCCCCGCCTCAGCTGGCAGCCAACCAAAGTGCTGGAGATTCCGTTCGAGCACGTAGCTGTAAGTTGTGCCGCCGTTCCAGCCAGGCACGCGCTTTACTACGTTGCGGACAATATACCCTCGGCAATCGTCAGGCGCGACTGTACCAACGTGTTGCACGCTACGCTTCCCGTCGCTGAAGGTGAAGACGTCCATCCGCCCGTCTGGATCAAGCTCCATGCCGAAGGGCACCAGCCGCTCGATAAGCCGGCTGGTGGTGCCCTCCTCATGCTCGTGCTCGAACGAGCCCGATACGTCCATGTCGAAGATCAGCTCGGCCTTGACGTCGGCGGCAACACCGGCCTTCTCGAGGGACACGCGCAGGGTACGGGCGGATTTCTGGAGGTCGAGCTGGAGCGTCATGGTCTTGGGCCCTTCATGTCTTGAGCTGCTGCAGAATAGTTTGGAGGCGGTGTTGGAGTTCGCCGGCCTCGGTCGGGTTGGGCGAGCGCGCCCCACTCGCAGTGGCGGTCAATGCAGCTATGGTGGAGAGCCAGGCGGGCATTGCCACCAGCACCGCTTCTTGGATCGCGGCGATCAGGTGCAGCGGCTGCTCGGCCTGCGCGGCGCGGAGCGGATCGTCGCCTCGAAGCTGTACGACTGAGCGGGTCAGGCTCATCGCGCGCTCCAGGAACCGCTGCGACAGCGCTGGCTGCGTGATCGAGAGATGGTCAGCCAGGAACCCCGCCGCCAGCGCCGCCGCCTCGATGTCGCCGCCGGTGGCCTCAATCCGGCGCGCCTGTTCGCTCAGCCGGTCGCGCAGCCGCAGAAGGGGATCGAGTGCGGCGGCCGTCAGCCGCACCAGCTGGTCGAGTTCGGCCCGTGCGTCTTCCAGCGCACAGAGTGTATCGATCCGGCCCGTTCCGCCAAACAGCCGGTCGAACACCCCGGCCGGCCGGCCGATGCCGCAGATCACCGGCAGATCAATCGCACCGAGCAAGTCGATCATCCGCGTCACATACGCCCGAACCCGGCCCAGTTCGTCAGCCCGCGCCAGGTCAAGCGTCCGTGCGACAAGATCGGCGTACTCCTGTTGCGCGCCGTGGCCCCACAAGGTGATGGTGCGGTCGCGCGCACCCTCGACCACGAAGCCCTCGACGAGCCGCACCGCGGTGGCGGCGACGGCGGGGGCGACGCCGGGCGACAGCCGGGCGATATCGGCGACGGTGACGGCGATCCGCCTGCGTTCGACGCCGGGAATAGCGGTGGGAGCTACGACGGGGCGGGTCGCATGCTCGGACACGGACGGCGGCGCGCGGTCGGCGGAGCGGCGCAAAGTCTTTTGGGCCGGCGCGATCGGGCCGATGACCGTCGGGCGCAGCCGGGCCGGCCCGCGGTTGGAAGGCGAGTCGTCGGTCACCAGCTCAGGAGAAATGAGCGAGCACGTCGTTAAATGTCCCGTTGAAGCCACGTCCCACCGCGGCATATTCCCAGCCTTCAGGGCCAAGCAGGAGGCTGCCGAGCTGGACCACGTTGAACTCCTTGAACTCGGACGACAGCTGGTACGCGCCGAGCTCGCGTCCGCTGCCATCGGTCAGCGTGATCGTGCACAGGTCGATGTCGCCGAACGCCGGCTCGTCCTCATCGGCATCGCCCTCTTCATGCCCTCCGCCATGATCCGCCTCGTGGACCGTTACCAAAATAGGGATCTCATTGACCCCCGCAGGCAACTTCGATCCGTCGATGACGATTGATTCGCTGCTGTTCTGCACGCGAAGGTCGCCGCTGTGCGACAAGCCACCGCTCGGGGTGGCGAAGGAGCCGTCCGTGTTAGACGCCAGCGCGCCACCCTGTGGGTTCATTCGCGTGGTGTTGTAGGTCGAGAGCACACTCACCAGCTCGGTCACCTTGGCGCCATTGCCGTCGTTGCGCGCCTCCAGCGCGTGGACATCGACGTCGTCCGCATGGTCGGCGTCGCAGCGCCATTCCACCTTGGCGGTAAAGCGCGCGCCCTTATTCAGCGAAAGTTGCAGCTTAGGCACCGCGACGCCGGGCTTCTCGAGCGACAGGGTGAGCATTGTTGATCAGGTCCTTCGTTTCAATTGGGAGCAAGCGTGGCGAGTTCCCGCCGCGCGTCCGCGAACTTGCGGCGGGCTATCTCGAACTTCTCGTCGGTGGTCTTGCGCGCAACTTCGACCAGTCCGTGAATTTCCTTGGTGGTAGCAATGATCGTCTCGATCTGCTGGGCCTGCGCGACCCGGTTATCGCCGGGTGCGATCGCCGCGGTCACCGCCACGTCCTTCAGCGCGCGGCCGCGCAGCTCGGTCAACTGGCGGTCGAGCTTGGCTTGGCGGCCGGCGATTTGCTGCACGCTTCTTACCGCAAACGCGCCGTGGATCGACAGCAGCGTCATCTTGATGGAGGCGAAACGCGACGCGACGGTGGTCGCAGTTTCCTGCAGGGTGGCGACCCCGGCCTGCTCGATCTGCTGGATTACCAGCTGGTCGGCTGGAAGACGGGTGTAGCTCCCCTCCAGCGCCAGCGCGCGGCTTTCGAGCAAGCGCAATTTGTCCTTCAGCTCCGTCAGCCGAGCCTGTGCCACAGGGTCGGCCGGGTCGAGCGCCGCCTCCTCATTTGCGACATAGGCCTGCGCCTTGTTGAGCAATGCGCGCGCCACCCCGGCGGCGACGGCGAACTCGCCGAAGTGGTTGCCGTAGCTTTTCTTCAGCTGGTCGAGGTTCTGGAGCTCGGCGAACAGCTTCTGCATCTCCTTGCTGAGCTCACCCTCCAGTCGGGCCATCTCGTCGGCAAGCGTCTTGGTCCGCCCCGCGATCAGGTCGCCGATCGCGGTCAACATCTCGTCGATCAGCTGGTCTGGCCGCTTACCGCGCAACCGCCCGAGCAGGCGGCCGAGGAAGCCCGGCTTCTCGCCGTTCTGCATTTTATCAAGGATGGCAGGCAGGTCAGCGTCCTCGACCCCTTTCTCCAGCCGCCCGAACAGCGCGAACACCGCCGCAGCACTGTTCTTGTCGAGCCGCTGAAGAAAGCCGTCGAGCGTGCTTTGCAGCGCTTGTTCGGCTTCGAGGCCGATACGGATCACATCGCCGGAACGCATGGTGGCGAAGTCAAGCTGCGCGAGCTGCTTCTCCGCCTCGGGCAGCTGCTCGGGACGAAGGATGATGGCGCCGGTTTCAAGCGGTATGGGAGAAGCCGCCGACTGCTGAAGTTCGACGGAGTTCCTGCCCGGGTTGGATCCAATGATCGTCGGCTTCATCACTTCTCCTTCGCCCACAGGCGACAATATATTAGCAGCGATGATCGCACCAGCAATTTGCGAGGATAAGGCGCCGCAACCCCAGAGCAGTTCGCAACGGCGATACCGCCCGTCCCCCGGCATAATAGTGCGGCCAGCACGTTGAAAACGGTCACAAACTGCGACGCTTGGCAGATCGTGCCTGATCACGATGAAAATTGGCGCTGCGCGACCGCGTGAACGCCTCTGCGCAACCCGCCGCGATGCTGTGCTCGTTGGCGATGCCTACAATCAGGCCGCGTTTGCCGTCAAGATCGACAAGTGACGTCATGATTGCAATGCTACCAAAAGGGCCAGGGTGTGAAGCGCGATCATCCGCTCCTCGTCGGTCGGAATGACGAGAACGTCGATGCGGCTTTCGCCGGCCCGCGAAATGCGAAGCGCGTTGTCCGCATTGGCGTCGTCGTCGATCTCGAGACCCGCCCAAGCCAACCGGGTACAGATGCGCCGCCGCACATCAGCGTGATTTTCACCGATGCCGGCGGTGAACACGAACGCATCCAGTCCGCCGAGTGATGAGATAAGCCCGCCGGCCTCGCGCGCCACCCGCCAGCAGAAGAGATCGATCGCCTCCTCCGCCTCGACGCTCCCATCCTCCGACAGCGCGCGCATGTCGCTCGAGATGTTCGATACGCCAAGAAGACCGGATTTGCGGTAAAGCAGGTCCTCGACCTCGGCCACCGGCATGCTTAGCTGTGACTGGAGATGCAGCACGACGCCGGGATCGATGCTGCCGCAGCGCGTACCCATGACGAGCCCGTCGAGCGCGGTGAAACCCATCGTCGTGTCGATGCTGCGCCCGCTCTGCATTGCGCACAGGCTGGCGCCGTTGCCGAGGTGCGCGGCAATCACACGCCCGCGCGCGAGCGCCGGATCGATCTTGCCCAGACGCCGTGCGATATATTCATAAGAAAGACCGTGAAAGCCGTAGCGGCGGATACCCTGATCGTGGAGGAAGCGGGGGATGGCGAGCCGGGAGGCGACCATCGGCTTGTCATGGTGGAAGGCCGTGTCGAAGCAGGCGACCTGGGGAAGATCGGGGTTGATCCGGGCAATGGCGCGGATAGCGGTGAGATTGTGGGGCTGGTGGAGCGGCGCGAGAGGGCAAAGCGCCTCCAGGGCGTCGAGCAGGACCGCGTCGACCCGTTGCGGCGCGGCAAAGCGGGTGCCGCCATGAACGACCCGGTGGCCGATCGCGACGACCTGCCGGTCACCAAGATGGTCCGTGGCCCATGCAAACAGATCTTCGAGCAGATCGGCATGGGTCAGCGACGCCCCATCCGGCCAGTCGCGGTCTATCAGGACTTCACCCTCGGCGGAGCGGATGCGGAGAGCGGGTGCAATACCGATCTTTTCGATCTTGCCGCTCGCCGACAAGGTGAGGCTGTCAGGATTGCCGAGCGTATAGAGCGCGAACTTGATGCTCGATGATCCGGAATTGAGACTGACGACGGCCTTCATGCGCGCGTCGCCATCCCCGGCGCGGCCTTTGTCGCCGCATGGGCCATAAGCACAGCGACCGCGCACGAAGCCAGCCGGGTCCGCAGGCTGTCGGCACGGCTGGTCAGGATGATCGGCACGCGCGCGCCGAGAACGACACCGGCGGCATCCGCATCACCCAGAAAGGTCAATTGTTTGGCCAGCATGTTGCCGGATTCGATATCGGGTACGACGAGGATGTCCGCCCGTCCCGCGACCGGCGAGACGATGCCTTTCTCGTGCGCCGCATCAGGGCTGATCGCATTGTCGAACGCGAGCGGCCCGTCGAGCAGTCCGCCGGTGATCTGCCCGCGATCCGCCATCTTGCAGAGCGCCGCCGCGTCGAGCGTGGAGACCATTGCCGGATTTACCGTCTCGACCGCGGAGAGGATCGCGACCTTCGGCTCCTCGATTCCGATCACATGCGCGAGATCGATGGCGTTGCGAACGATATCCGCCTTCTCCTCCAAGCTCGGGGCGATGTTGATCGCCGCATCGGTGATGATGAGAGGTCCCGGGTGGTCCGCCACATCCATCACATAGGCATGGCTGATCCGCCGCTCCGTCCGCAGGCCCGTGCCCGACGTGACGACAGCGCCCATCAGTTCGTCGGTGTGGAGCGAACCCTTCATCAGCAGTCTGGCCTTGCCCTCATGTACGAGTGCGACCGCTCGGGCTGCCGCGTCATGGCTATGGCCAGCAGGCTCGATCGGAAAGGCCGTGATGTCCTTGCCGGCTTCCTCGGCCGCGATGCGTATTTTCGCCACCGGGCCGACCAGGATGGGGGCGATCAGGCCCTGCTCGGCTGCCTCCGCGACCGCCACGATCGCCGCCGCGCTGCACGGATGGGCGACCGCGGTCGGCACCGGCGCGAGCCCGGCCACTTTTTCCATCAATCGACGATAACCATGACGTTCGGCAAGATGGACGTCCGGCAGGGCAATGCGCGGGCGGCGCACTTTCTCGTTCGGCGCCTTGACCTCCGCGCGGCCTGAGATCACCTCCTCGCCGTCCTGGTTGACGCAGCGGCAGTCGAATATCACGATGCTGTGTTCCGTCTGCTTCTCGGCCACCGTGACGCTGGCGGTGATCGTATCGCCAAGGCCGACCGGACGCGAGAAGCGGAGCGACTGACTGAGATAGATGGCGCCGGGACCCGGAAGTTCGGTGCCGAGCACCGCCGATATCAGCCCGCCACCCCACATGCCATGCGCAATCACGCGGCGGAACAGGTCAGTCGCGGCATAGTCGGGATCGACGTGCGCCGGATTGACGTCGCCCGAGACCAGCGCGAAGAGCTGGATGTCCTCCTCGCGCAGTGTTCGCGCCAGGCTCGCCGTATCACCCACCGCGATCTCGTCGAAGGTGCGGTTCTCGATCATTGGTTCGTCATTCATCGCTCAGCGCTCCAGCACAAAATGGCCGGGTGCGTCAGCGAGCGGCGCATAGCCCTTGTCCGTTGCGCCCATCGGCGGCGGGGTGCCCGCGTTGCCCGACAATTTCGCGAGCCAATCGCCCCAGGCGGTCCACCAGCTGCCTTCGTGACGCGGCGCGGCATCCAGCCATGCGTCGGGGTCGAGCGCGGCCCCATCCGCCTCGCGAGTAAGCAGACGATAGGACCGGCCTGGATGCCCCGGCTCCGAGACGATCCCGGCATTATGGCCGCCGCTGGTCAGCACGAAGTCGATCGGCGCCCCGGTCAGCCGGTGGATCTTGAAGACCGAACGCCAAGGCGCGACATGATCGCGCTCCGTGCCGACCACGAACATCGGCCAGCGCAACACCGACAGGGCGATCGGGCGTCCATTGACCTGGAAGCGTCCTTCAGCGAGATCGTCCTCGAGGAACAGCCGGCGCAGATACTGGCTGTGCATGGCATAGGGCATCCGCGTGCCGTCCGCGTTCCAGGCCATGAGGTCGTTCATCGGCTCGCGCTCGCCCATGAGATAAGTGGTGAGCACGCGCGACCAGACCAGATCGTTCGAGCGCAGCATCTGAAACGCGCCGCCCATCTGGGCGCTGTCGAGATAGCCTCGACCCCACATCATGTTCTCGAGCAGGCTAAGCTGCCCTTCGTCGATGAACAGGCCCAATTCGCCAGGCTCGCAGAACTCGGTCTGGGCCGCGAGCAGCGTGAGGCTGGCCAGCCGGTCGTCGCCATCGCGCGCCATGGCCGCCGCCGCGATCGCGAGCAGCGTCCCGCCGAGGCAATAACCCGCCGCATGGACCGAAGCGCCGCCGGTGATCGCGGCGACGGCGTCGAGTGCGGCCATCGGTCCAAGCTGCAGATAATCGGCCATCTCGAGGTCGCGATCGGTGCTGCCGGGATTATGCCAGGAGATCATGAACACGGTGAAGCCCTGCGCGGTGAGCCACTGGACCAGCGAGTTCTCCGGCGAAAGGTCGAGGATGTAATATTTCATGATCCAGGCGGGCACGATCAGGATCGGCTCGGGCCGGGCCTGCTCCGTCGTCGGCGCATATTGGATCAGTTCCATTAGCCGGTTCCGGTACACGACTTTGCCTTCGGCGGTCGCGAGGGTTTCGCCGACTTGGAACGCTTCCGTACCGGCCGGCGGCAGGCCGCGCATCAGCGCCTCGACGTCGGTCATCCAATTTCGCAGGCCATCGGCCAGGCACTGTCCGCCGGTCTCCAGGATACGCTGCTGCAGGACGGGGTTCGTGGCGAGGAAATTGGTGGGCGCCACCGTATCGAGCCACTGGCGGACAGCGAAGGCCACCATCTCCTCATGATGCGCGGTAACGCCCGTGATCCCGGTCGTTGCCGCGTGCCACCATTGCTGGTTGAGCAGAAAGGCCTGCGAGACGAGGTTGAACGGCGCCGACGCCCAAGCTGGGTCGGCAAAGCGCCGATCCTGCGGCAGCGGCTCGATCGCGCGCGCCGCCTGCGCGTCCGTCGCGCTACGCATGGCATAGTCTCCCAGTCGCGTCATTTTGCGCAGCGCCTTGGCAGCGAGCTGCGTCTGCTTGCCCGGCGAGGCTGCAAGGTGCAGCATCCAGTCGGAGACGGCCTGGGCCAGCGTGGCTGGCGACAAGCCGAAGGTTGCCTGAGCAATCATGGCACCCGCGGCGCGGTCCATGGTCTCCGCCAGGCCATCGAGCGGATCACCCACGCCGGGGATCTGGGCTTCGACCATGATCTTCAAACCTTTCATCAACGGGCGAATTCCTAAGCCTTCCGCACATGACCCCGAGACTCGGGAGCGGAGCAGCACAATCGAGGCACGCCTTTCCTATGTTCGGTAACAGACGCGCTATAGGGACATTCCCTATGGTGTCTTTGTTGCGTACGGGTGAAGATGGCCGCTGGGTCGTTTGGCCAGACCCCGCATCTGGCTAATATGAAGGGAATTCGCTTTGTCACATGGCTCGCGACGCTGGAAAAACCAATCGATCGAAGGCTTTCCGCAGGAGGGAGCCACGCGGATCCGAAGCGGGAAATTGCGGCCTTTCGCCTGGATTCTGATCGGCCTCGCGATGCTAATCTGGTCGCTGCTCTCCTGGCTTCTCTACAGCTTTACCGACCCCGTGCTCGCCTGGCTCGCCACCTCGCTCGATCTCGTCGTGGATCGCGGACAGGATACCGCGAAAACCCTGGGCAACAAATCTGCCGGCGACATACTGGCCGCGCTCGATACCAGCAGCCTGCCCGGACAATTGCTGGGGATGCTAAAGAGCACCGGCAAGGGTGCCGTCGTGGTCATCTGGGTAATCGGCATGGCCGCATTAGCCATTTTGCCTATCGGCTTGTCCCTGATTGGCCGTTTCTATGTCCGGGGGCGCCATTGAAGTATGGCGACGCAACGGAACTCGAGCGCCTGGACGGCTTGAGAACGCTCAGCCATCTCCCACCCCGATCGATTTCTTCGCATTCTCGCCCAATGACATCCGTTGAACGTCATGGCCGCTCGGTGCCTGATAGAGGCGCAGGCCGAATTCAGGCAGGATCGCGAGCAAGTGATCGAAAATATCGGCCTGGATGGTTTCATATTCCGACCAGATCGTCGTCGCGGTGAAGCAGTAGATCTCCAGCGGCAATCCCTGCGCGGTAGGTTGGAGCTGACGCACAAGCAGGGCCATATCGCCCGACACACGCGTTTGTGCGCGAAGATACGCGATAACGTAGGCGCGAAACGTGCCGATGTTAGTTAGACGCCGTCCATTCACGACATCCCCGCCATGCTCGACGAGCTGATCGTTCGATTGCGCCAGTTCGCCCTGTTTGCGGATTAGATAATCGTCGATCAGCGCGAAACGGCGCAGGCTCAGTTCGTCCTCTTCGCCCAGAAAGCGGATACTGCTCTGGTCGATGAAGAGAGATCGCTTGATCCGTCGCACACCGACGTCTTGCATGCCGCGCCAGTTCTTGAAACTGTCGGAGATGAGCCGATAGGTGGGTATGCTCGTGATCGTCTTGTCGAAGTTCTGCACTTTGATCGTGTGCAAGGCAATATCGATCACGTCTCCATCAGCATTGAGCGCTGGCATCTCGATCCAGTCCCCGACCCGGAGCATGTCGTTGGAGGTGAGCTGCACCGATGCGACCAGCGACAGGATTGTATCCTTGAACACCAGCATGAGCACTGCCGCCAGCGCGCCCAGTCCCGAGAGCAGTAGCAACGGCGACTGTTCCATTACCACCGCAATCACCAGCACCGTGCCGGCAAGAAACAGCAGGATTTTGAGGACCTGGATATATCCCTTGATGGGACGGTGGTCGGCATCGGGCCGGCGCTGATAGAGCCGGTTTGCAAGATTGAGCGCGGCGTTCATCGCCAGGATGATCGTCAGGATGATGAAGGCATTCGCCACATTATGGATCGCCGTCGCCAAACCAGCTGGCAGATGCACGACCAGTCCGACGCCGCGGGCGAGGATGAGCGCAGGCACGATATTGGCGAGCCGCGCGACGATAGGTGCGGGAGTCGGACCGTCCTTGGGCAACAGCTGCAAGGCGAACTTAAGGATCACCTGCTTGACGATCCAGTTGACGAAGACCGCAACCGCAAACAGCAGGGCGACCCCAAGCATCGCCTCCAGCCATGAAGGCATGGCCGCCGCGAAGGGGAAAGTGACGGAGAAGGTTTGCGAATCGATCATGGCGCTCGCCGGCAACCTATCTTGCATCGCAGCCGAGGATTTCAATAAACGGCAGCCAATATGGGGCCGCCACTTCGACAAATAGAAGCGACGAAAGCTGGATTCGCAACGGACCCTCCTTCAAGATTGCATTGGAACAACACCAGATTGACACCATGGCGACGTAACGACGGCGCAGTAAACGACTGGCGGGTCACACGAACAGGTTTTTTGGTAGATCGTCGCCTTGGCCTGTATCGCCTCCGAACTTCAAGAGGTCAGGGTCGATCCAGAGCAGTGCTTGCGAAGGCTTCTCGGTCGAAACCTGCACGTCACACTTACATGAAACGCCAGTCCCGAAGTTCACCAGATAATTCTGTGAGGTTGAGAACCACCGCCTCATCCAGACGCACCGACGATGAACACCCTCCAGGCAAATTGGCTCGATTGGCTGCGAGACGTTCGTAATCGACCTTGATAGCCGGCCGCCGCCCGGCCCAGAGGATTGCTTCTACCCCCAGGCGACGCCATCCCCATAACACTGAAGGAATTCCTTTCCGAAGTGGTCTCATCGTGCTATCCGCGTCTATCATGCGGCGTGTCCTGCTCATTTTTGCAGCGCTTTATGTCAGCCTGTCTCTGACTGGCGGATCGATTGCACACGCCATGGAGCCGATTTCCTGCGTGGACAGTGCAACAGCCGCCAGCATGGGACACAGCAACGGTGACGGGGACCAGGTTCCTTCCGATGCAAATAAGGGATTCACGCATCACCATGGGGGCTGTCACAGCCACCAAGTTTGCGATGCTGTGAAAAGCGAAGTGCTGCCAATCGCTTTTGGCATGGACAACCCGTCATCGCTTTTCGGTTTCCAGTACCTCCCGCTCGCTACAGCTGACCCCGCGCTGCGACCTCCAATAGCCTGATATTCCGACTTCGCCGCAACGTTCGCGGCCTCCCGGAATTATCAGGAGCTCTCATTCATGCATCGTGTCATTGCGGCCCTGCTGGCCGTGGCGTCTTGCGCGGCTATCGCGCACGCGCAGACGTCGCCATCGCCGCCAAGTTCCTCACCTCCCTTCACGTTGGAACGCGCCCTCATTGCGGCGGGCGCGTCGTCCCCAAGCCTTGAAGTCGCTGATGCGGGCGTACGGGCGGCAGGTGCCGCGCGCACCGTGGCCGGCTTGCGGCCTAACCCACAGGTCCAGGTCCAGGTTGAAAATGTCGGTGGATCAGGCCTCTACCGGGGCACGCAAAGCGCCGAAACGACGACCGGGCTCGCCCTGCCGATCGAGCTTGGAGGCAAGCGGTCGGCCCGCATCGCCGTTGCAGACTCGCGTCGCGATCGCGCGCGGATCGAAGCCGCCATTGTGGAGGCGGACCTGCGCGAGCGGGTCACGATGGCCTATGTCGCCGCCGTTTCTGCAGAACGCCGCGTTGCCGTAGCACGGCAATTGGCGGAGTTTGCCAATCGCGGCTTCAGCGCTGCCAGCACGAGAGTAACGGCGGGGGCGGCTTCGCCGATCGAGCAACAACGCGCCGATGTCGAGCGGGTAAATGCCAATGTCGCGTTCGACAGAGCTGTTCGGGAGGCCGTCGTCGCGAAAGAGAACCTGGCGCGCTTGATCGGCGAACCAATCGCCGGTGAGCTTGACGTTGCCTGGTTCGATCGGGTCGGAACCTATGGTCCGGCAGTCCCCGTCTCCGCGCAGGGGACGCTCATCATCGCGGCGGCCGAGGCAGATGTTACGACGGCCGACGCCCTGGTCAGGCTTGCCCGCTCGCAGCGCGTGCCGGACGTGACGCTCAACGCGGGTGCGCGCCGTCTCTCAGCCTCCGGTGACACAGCAGCGATTTTCGGTCTTAGCATCCCTTTCCCCCTCTTCAATAATGGCCGTGCCGCCGTGAGCCAGGCCGAGTCGGAACGGCTCCAGGTCGATGCGCGACGGCGCGTTACCCTATTGGAAACGGAACAAACCATCGCCAGCGTGCAGGCAGAGCTCGCCAATGCGGCGGCAAGCGCGCGAGCGGCCGGCGGGCCGGCACTCTCCGCAGCCACGGAAGCCGCCAGAATCGCGAGGATTGGCTATGCGCAAGGAAGGTTCAGCCAACTCGACCTGCTCGTTGCCGAGCGGACGCTAGCGGACACCAATGGTGCGTTCGTCGATGCGCTCGTTGCCTATCATGACGCGGAAGCGCGGCTCGCACGTCTGACGGTCCCGGCGCCAGTTATTGCGGAGACACCGCAATGATCGCCTTCACCACAACGCTCAACATTGTCTCCACTGCATTCGCAGTGCCGAGCGAGGTAGTTCTCGCCCGCTGCTCATCCAATTTCGGAGAAACTCGATGATAACACAAGACAAGCGCCTCCTTGGGGGCGTGGCAGGGGCGGTTTTACTCGCTGCAGTCGGTGGCTTCAGCGTCGCGCGCTGCACCGCGGATCCGGTCAGCAGCCAATCAACCGAGAAGGTCGGCGGGAAAAAGAGCGAAACGCCACCAGACAGCCTTGCAATGAGTGCGCAGGCGATTCGCGAAGCCGAAATTGCGGTTGAGGCGGTGCGTGCTGGCGGCCTTGGCTCCGAGATCGTTGCGCAGGCGCTCGTATCGCCCTCCCCCACCGGCGAGGCGCTGGTAACGGCCCGCGCTGGCGGCGCTGTCACGCGCGTGTTCAAACGGCTCGGTGATCCTGTTCGAGCGGGTGAAGCGCTCGCCGTGGTCGAGAGCCGAGACGCGGCTCAGATCGCCGCTGATCGCACGGCGGCGGCGGCTCGCGCCGACCTGGCTCAGAAGTCACTCGCGCGCGAGCGCTACCTTTTCGATCAGAAGGTATCAGCGCGCGTCGATCTCGAACGGGCACAAGCCGAAGCAGCAGCGGCAGCGGCTGAAGCAAGGCGAGCCCAAGTCTCGGCCGGCGCCGCAAATGTCACCAGCGACGGTCGGGGCGTAATCGTCGCCAGTCCGATCGCAGGCCGCGTCACCTCGGCATCGGTAAGCCTAGGTGCCTTTGTCCAGCCTGAAGCCGAGCTGTTCCGCGTCGCCGATCCCAGCCAGATTCAGGTCGAGGCTGCGATCACTCCTGGCGATATTGCGCGCCTTGCTCCTGGCGACCGCGCCGTTGTCGAACTCGCCGATGGCCGCACGGTGGAAGGCAAGGTGCGCGCCGTCACGCCCACGCTCAACAACGAAACCCGATCGGCAACGGCGGTGCTCGATGTTCCGGGCGGGATACTCCAGCCCGGCCTCGGTGTGCGCGTGAGGCTGATGCCGAGTCGGGGTTCCCCGACGGATTCCATTGTCGTGTCCGAAGACGCAGTGCAAAGCTTTGAAGGTCGCGATGCAGTCTTCGTCCGGACCCCCCAAGGGTTCCGCGCTCGCTTCGTGACTCTGGGGCAACGCAGCGCTGGCCGCATCGAGATCGTCTCCGGCCTCAAGTCCGGCGAGACCATCGCTACCCGTAACGCTTTCCTGCTCAAAGCCGAACTCGGCAAGGGCGCGGGCGAGGAGGAATAGGCCATGATCGCAAGTCTCATGGCGCTGTCCGTCCGCGCGCGCTGGGCGGTGCTGTTCATCTTTCTCGCTATAGCTGGCATCGGCGTGTGGCAACTCGCCAAACTGCCGATCGACGCTGTTCCCGACATCACTAACAAGCAGGTCCAGATAAACACCGTCGACCGCGCGCTTTCGCCGGTCGAGATGGAAAAGCTCGTCACCTATCCGATCGAAACGGCGCTTGCCGGCATCCCCGGCCTGGAATCGACACGCTCCTTGTCGCGTAATGGGTTCAGTCAGGTCACTGCCATCTTCTCCGATTCGACCGACCTCTATTTTGCCCGCCAGCAGGTCGGCGAACGCCTTGTCCAAGCCCAGGAAACACTGCCCGAGGGCGTCCAGCCGCAAATCGGCCCGGTGACGACGGGCCTCGGCGAAGTCGTCATGTATACGGTCGGCTTCGGCAAACCCGATGGCCGGGGCGCACGCAAGGTCGCAGGTCAACCGGGTTGGCAGCCCGACGGCAGTTATCTGACGCCCGAGGGTAGCCGGCTCACGGACGAAGTTGCAAAGGCTGGCTATCTTCGCACCATCCAGGACTGGATCATCCGGCCCCAGCTCCGGACGGTGCCGGGCGTCGCGGGCGTCGATTCGATCGGTGGTTACGCAAAAACCTTCGTCGTCGAACCCGACCCGGTGAAGCTCACCAGCTACGGCATTTCCTACACCGAACTTGGCCAGGCACTCGAAGCGGCGAACCTCGCGGTCGGCGCCAATTTCTTCAACCGGGGCGGCGAAGCCTATCTGGTGCGCGCTGATGCACGCATCCGCTCGGTCGATGAAATCCGCAATGCGGTGGCCGCGACACGCGGCGGTTTGCCGATCACGATCGGACAAATCGCCGATGTGCGGATCGGCGGCGATCTCCGCACGGGCGCCGCCAGCATGAACGGCCAGGAAGCGGTCGTTGGCACGGCGCTCATGCTGATCGGCGAGAACAGCCGCGTGGTGGCCCGCGCGGTTGGCGAAAAGCTCGATCAGGTCAAAGCGACCTTGCCGCCCGGTGTTGAGGTCAAGGTGGTCCTCGATCGGGCCAAGCTCGTCAACGCCACCGTCGCCACCGTCCAGCGCAATTTGACCGAGGGCGCTTTGCTGGTCGCGGCATCTTTGTTTCTGCTGTTGGGCAACTGGCGCGCAGCGATCATTGCCGTCCTCGTCATCCCATTCTCGTTCCTGATGATGGCGATGGGCATGAATGCGTTTCGCGTGCCGGGCAATCTAATGAGCCTTGGCGCGCTCGATTTCGGGCTGATCGTCGACGGCGCCGTCATCATCATCGAGAACTGCCTGGCCCGGCTCGCGCACCGGCAGGAGCATGAAGGACGATTGCTGAACCTGCGCGAACGGCTCGAAGAAACAATGCGGGCCAGCCAGGAGATGATCAAGCCGACGGTGTTCGGCCAGGCCATCATCCTGCTCGCCTTCGCGCCACTACTGACATTCACCGGTGTCGAGGGCAAAACCTTCTCGCCGATGGCAATCACCATCATGTTGGCGCTGGTCGCGGCCTTTGTGCTCGCCATCACCTTCGTTCCGGCGCTCGTTGCCCTGCTCATCCGAGGCAAGGTGGCCGAGAAGGAAGTGTGGCTGATCCGCAAGTCCAAGGAACGCTATCTGCCACTTCTCGACAAAGCACTCGCGCGGCCGTGGCTGTTCATTGGCGGCGGTTTCGCCTTCTTCGTCGCCGCAATCCCGGCCTTCGGCCTGTTGGGCTCGGAGTTCATCCCCCAGCTCGACGAAAAGAATCTGGCGCTCGCATCGACGCGGGTTCCTTCCGTTAGCCTCGAACAGTCGCTTACCATGCAGCGCAACGTAGAACGTGCCGTGACAAAATTGCCCGAAGTCGAGCTGATGTTCTCGAAGACGGGCACCGCCGAAGTGGCAACCGATCCCATGCCACCTAACGTGTCCGACGGCTTCGTCATCCTCAAGCCGCAGGATCAATGGCCGAGCGGTGTGACGTCCAAAGCCGATGTAATCGAACGTGTCGAGAAGGCGGCCAACGGGAAGATGGGCCAGCTCTACGAGCTTAGCCAGCCTATTCAGCTCCGTTTCAACGAGTTGATCGCCGGGGTGCGTGGCGACGTCGCCATCAAGCTCTACGGCGACGACCTTGACAAGATGGCACAGTCAGCGAACGAGATTGTGCGGGTGCTGCAGTCGGTCCCCGGGGCGGCAAGCGTCAAGGCCGATCAAACCGGCGGTGCGCCAACGCTCGATGTTCGGTTCGATCGTGCCGCCATCGCACGCTACGGGCTTACCGTCCAGGAGGTCGCGGACACCGTGGCCGCCGCGATGGGTGGGCGCGACTCTGGCCTGCTGTTCGAGGGCGACCGTCGCTTCAACATTGCTGTTCGTGTGCCTGAGAAGACACGCGTCGATCTTGATACGATACTCGCTCTCCCCGTCCTGCTTCCGCAAATAGAGGGGCAGGTAAGGCGATCGGTGCCATTGTCGCAAGTCGCGCAAATCCGCTTCACCGAAGGCTTGAACCAGATCAGCCGTGAGAATGGCAAACGGCGCGTTGTCATCCAAGCCAATCTCCAGGGACGGGATGCAGGTTCGTTCGTAGCCGAGGCGCAGGCAAAGATTGCGCAGGTCAAGCTGCCCGCCGGATACTATCTGGAATGGGGCGGGCAGTTCCAAAGCCTGCAAGCGGCTTCACAACGCCTGTCTATCGTCGTGCCGCTGTGCTTCGCAGCAATCTTCGGGCTGCTCTACATGGCGTTGGGCGGCTTCGGGCGGGCGGCAGCGGTGTTTCTAGCGGTGCCGCTGGGGCTGGCGGGCGGAGTCTTCACACTGGCCCTGACCGGGATCGCCTTCTCAGTTTCGGCCGCCGTGGGATTCATCTGTCTAGCGGGCGTTGCCGTACTGAACGGCCTCGTGGTCATGACGGCTATCCGCGAGCGCCTCGACGGGGGCGTGTCGCTCGTGGAAGCGATCCGGGAAGGCATGACGGAAAAGATGCGGGCCGTCGTAATGACTGGGTTCGTGCCCGCGATCGGCTTCGTTCCAATGGCCCTCGCCCGCGGAACTGGCGCGGAAGTGCAAAAGCCCCTCGCAACCACGGTCATCGGCGGCCTGATCGCGGCGACCATTCTCACCCTGCTCGTACTGCCCGCGATCGCCAAGGTGGTGCTGGGCGTAAAACTCAACTGGCGACGCCGAGGCAAAGAGGTTGAACCCCTCGCCTCGGCAATAACAAGTGAAGGAGAGAAAGAATGAATCAAAATATGAAACTGCTTCGCCTTTATACTGATGACGTAGCTTACATTGGCGACCGCAAGGTTTTCGAATATGTAGCCTCACTTGCGCAAGAGTGGAAGCTCGCTGGCGTAACCGTGCTTGAAGCGCGGCTCGGCTTTGGCCGCTCGGCCCATCTCCATCAGCGCCACGTCTTCGAAAACGACCGGGCAGTTGTCATCGAGATCGTTGACGACGAGGACAAATTGCGTCCCTTCGCCGCAACGGTCGCGGCGACGGCAGACATCGGGCTTATCACGCTGGAGGCCGTCGAGGTCGTCGGCGGCAAAGCCAACCTTGCCGTCAAAGAGTCAGCCGCATGACCTGCCTTGAGTTCCATTTCCAAGGGACGGCGGCGCGATCGTGCATGCCGACTGCCCTGCTTCATCGCAGGAATCCGATGCTGAGCGAGGAAGAAGGCCGCGTTCACGCGGCCTTCCGTTCGGCGAGGCTGCGAACCGTTGGGACAGACAGCCATGAAGGAAGAAACAGCATTCAACTATAACATGTCCGCCCTCAGGGTGTGGTCGTTGCTCGCCGATCTCCACGGCTTCGCTCGCTGGCATCCAGTCTATCGCATCACTGGCCAAATCGAGCACGGAGCCGAATTGGACATCACGTGGCTGTTTTTTGGGGGGGATCGAAAGATGAAAACACAAATGATCATCAACAAGCTCATCAAACCCCGGACAATAGGATGGGAAATGGGAGTTCGCGGCTTCCTTACCTTCGACGAATACTACGAGATTGATCCGATCGCGAATGGAGTTTGCATCCATCATGCCGTCGAAGTTCGAGGCATTTTTGGCCTGGTGCTGGGTCGACTGATGCGAAAAGGACTTCGGCGAACAATGCGCCATCAGGACGCTGCATTTCTCTCGCTTCTTCGTAGGCAATCGAGATTGCCTCAATCTGCGCGGCATCGGCAGCGGCCTATCAAGATGCCACCACGGCCAGGCAGGGCCAATGACTAGCGCGATCCAAATCAAAGCGGTGGCAAAAAGCCTGCGCCATACAAGCATTACCTACCCGGTTATGCTTGGGTCCACAAAGCACGCCCACGCCGCCGCAAATACTCTTTCCCAGAGCAGCTTTAACGACATGTCGGCAATCGACCCCCGCAAGCCATCGCCCCCCCGCGCGCTTGTGAGAAGGGTCCGCGCCGTGGGCGTCAACCCTGGGCGCCCACGGCGATTGCATCTGAGGGGCTGGCCGTGAAGAGATTCTTAGAACATTCGAAGCAGCAGAATCTGCCGTGTTGGTCGATCGCTATCTTCACCGGGATCATTGCCATCATCGGTGCAGCAGGTTGCTCAGCAGACGCCGACAATGCGGCCAAGAGCGATCATGATCGCAGAGCTATCGCGGGACAAGTCGTCAGACATAGCTATGTCTGCGATGATCGTTCGAGGGTGGATCTAGATTTCCTACTCGATGGGCTGACAATCGACCTCAGGGTTCTGCCAGATGGCAAGCCTGAACGCCTGACAGCGCCTGCGATGGGCCTAACCTATGTTGGCGACCAGGCGAACGTAGCAATTTCGAACAGCGACATCGCGATAATGCGCCCTGACAAGCCTACGCGTGTTTGCCGCCGAGCCCCGCTCGACCCGCCCAAGGATCAAGCGCGTCCTCCCTGACAGCCCACTGATCGATCCCAGGGGTGCAGGGCCATGCCAGCGCCCTGCTACAAGACAGGACCACTCATGACACAAAAGCTTCAGCTCGATATTCCCCTCATATTGCCCGAGATCACTGACGCTTCCGACGCGTGTGTCGAGCGTCTGACCTCGGAACTGGCCGCACGGCCGGGGGTCGAACAAGCGCACATCATGGTACCAGACAATGGTACGCCTGCCCTACTGTGCATTCACTATGATCCTGAAATCGTCTCTTTATCCCGCATACGTGAAAGTGCTCACGCTGCAGGTGCGGCGATCACCGGACGTTTCGGGCATCTTTTCTATGAAGTGGAGGGGATCGCCCACCAGCGGCGTGCCCGCACAGTCGTCGGCCGGCTGCGGGCGCTTCCGGGTATCATAGAAGCGGGCGCGAGCGCATCGGGCCAGCTCCGCGTCGAGTTCGACCGGGAAAAACTAACCGAGCGACAGATCTCAGACGCACTTCTTGAATTGGGAATAACGCCGCGCAACATGCCAACTGCAAGCCGGCCGACTCCGGCCGGCAGCGAAGAGCACGGCGAGGCTGACGGACACAAACATGCCGGGAGGGATCATGCAGATCATGATCATGCTCACGGCGCCTTCCTCGGCCCGAACACCGAGCTGATTTTCGCACTTGCCTGTGGCGGGTTGCTCGCGATCGGTTTTGCCATCGAGAAACTCGTTGCCGGCGCGCCGCTGTGGCTCCCCACCGCGCTCTACGTATCGGCCTATGTCTTTGGTGGCTTTTTCACGCTGCGCGAGGCGATCGAGAATCTGAAGCTGCGCAAATTCGAGATCGATACGCTTATGCTTGTGGCAGCCGCGGGTGCAGCGGCGCTGGGTGCATTTGCGGAAGGTGCCCTGCTCCTCTTTTTGTTCAGCCTTGGACACGCTCTGGAACATTACGCGATGGGTCGCGCAAGACGGGCGATCGAAGCGCTCGCCGAGCTGACGCCTCCGACAGCTATCGTTCGTCGCCTCGACGGAAGCACCGAGGAATTGCCGGTCGAGGAATTGGTATGGGGCGATATCGTCGTAGTGAGGCCTGACACGCGCGTTCCCGCCGACGGCTTCATCGTCAAAGGCACAACGTCGGTCAACCAGGCACCGGTGACGGGCGAAAGCATGCCCGTCGACAAGCGGCCAGTCACAGACGACGATGCAGCACGCGCCAATCCGGATAAGCTGGATCGAGCCTATCGCGTATTCGCCGGGACCATCAACGGCAGCGGACTGATCGATATCGAGGTCACGCGTCTTTCTAGCGAAAGCACGCTCGCGAAGGTCGTCAAAATGGTGAGCGAAGCGGAGACGCAGAAGTCCCCCACGCAGCGGTTCACAGATCGGTTCGAGCGGGTGTTCGTTCCGGTGGTCCTAGCTTTGGCCGTGCTGCTCCTATTCGCCTGGACAGTCGTGGATGAGCCGTTTCGCGATAGCTTCTATCGCGCCATGGCCGTCTTGGTGGCAGCTAGTCCCTGCGCACTGGCTATTGCCACGCCCAGCGCGGTCCTGTCGGGCGTTGCCCGCGCCGCGCGAGGCGGCGTTCTCGTCAAGGGCGGTGCCCCGCTCGAACTGCTTGGCTCGCTCGAGGCTATCGCCTTCGACAAGACCGGCACGCTCACCATGGGCGAGCCGCGCATCGAGCAGATCATCCCGGCGACCGGCGTGGACAAGCAGGAGCTTATGGCGATCGCAGTAGCGGTCGAATCCTTGAGCGATCATCCACTGGCGCAAGCAATAGCACGTGACGGGCGCGATCATGTCGGAAACCGTTCCATCCCGCAGGCGGAAAGCCTGAAGAGCCTGACGGGTCGCGGCGTCTCGGCCCTTGTCGGTGAAGATGAGGTCCTGATTGGCAAGCCGGGAATGTTCGGCGCCGATGGCATCCCGCCACTGTCTCCCGCGATGGTGGAGGCCGTCGAGCAATTGCGAGAGAGTGGACAGACCAGCATGGTCGTGCAGCGCGATGGCCGCGATCTTGGCGCGATCGGCTTGCTCGACACGCCGCGCGAAACGGCCAAGGCCGCGCTCAAGCGGCTGCACGAAATCGGCATCAAGCGGATGATTATGATCTCCGGCGACCATCAACGGGCGGCCAAAGCGATCGCGCGTGAAGTGGGGATCGAAGAGGCATGGGGCGATCTCATGCCGGAGGACAAGGTGGAGGCGATCAAGAAGCTGCGCGCCGAAGCGAAAGTCGCGATGGTCGGCGACGGCGTCAACGACGCGCCGGCGATGGCGAGCGCGACGGTCGGGATCGCGATGGGCGCGGCGGGTTCGGACGTCGCGCTGGAAACGGCCGATGTCGCGCTCATGGCCGACGATCTGTCGCACTTGCCTTTTGCGGTCGGGCTCAGCCGCACCACCCGTTCGGTGATCCTGCAGAATGTGTTCGTCAGCCTGGGTGTGGTCGCCCTCCTGGTGCCGGCAACCATTCTCGGACTTGGTATCGGCCCGGCAGTGGCGGTGCATGAAGGGTCGACGCTGCTCGTGGTGTTCAACGCTCTCCGACTGCTCGCCTATCGCGATGCGGAGGGACGACGGTGAACAGATCCATGGCTGCAGCCTGTGACATATTCCCGATCCGGATGGGGTCTGCCGAATGACGTTTCCACCGTGGTCCGAATCCCTCACGCACATCTTCAGCCTGGCGATCGCCTATGCCCTCGCGTTGCCCGTTGGTTGGGATCGCGAGAAGGACGAACGCAGCGCCGGCATTCGAACCTTTCCGCTGGTCGCGATCGCCAGTTGCGGCTTCGTGCTCGTCGGGATCGCGATCCTCGGCCGCACCTCGCCGGCACAAGCGCGCCTGCTGGAGGGCTTGATTACCGGCGTCGGCTTCATCGGTGGTGGCGCGATCTTGAAGCATAAAGGGAAAGCGTCTGGCACGGCGACTGCCGCCAGCCTGTGGGCGACCGGCGCTCTCGGGGCAGCGGTGGGCTACGGCCTTTACGATATCGCGCTGGTGCTTAGCCTGACAACCTTCCTGACGTTGCGCGGCTCGCGGCCGCTGAAGCGCGCAACCCATGACGACATCGACGCATCGGACAGCCCGTGAAGCACATCTGGTCCTCCGATGCCCGCCTGAAACGGCGCCTGCGGGTTCTGGTCGATCGGGCTTGGGCCGATCGGTGTGTGGCCGATCCCGAGGTTCGCAAGGAGGATAGGCATGTGCGGCTCGACCGCTGGGCGGTATTGCTGGAACGCGATCCCCGCCAGATTATCGGGCTTCTCTCTCCCTCCTGGGCCGGCGAGGACAAACGAGGGCCGCTGTTCTCCAGCCCGAGTGCGATCGACGTCGCATGGGACGATCCGATCCTGCGCGTCATGGGCCTGAAAAGCCGTGCGCGCGATGATGTGAAAGCATTTTTCGGTCTGTCGGACGCCGAACTGGACCGGATTGTCGCGGGGTCTTGGCGCGTCCGGCTGCGGCCAGCCTGGCAGGTCGCCGCGCGCATAAGGAATGTCGGCGATCCGCGGGCGGAGAGGCTGGTCGTGGTGGGCGTCACAGCAATCATCCTGATCTTAGTGGCGGTCATTCAGTGGCTGCGATGAAGGATCTGTGCCGAGAGAAAGTCTGATGTCAGCTATGCACTACCCCCTTCTCGCCGATCGCGCTCCAGCAGGTGATGCGACATGAAGTGGCTGATCGTCTTCGATCTCGACGGCACTCTTACCGAAAGCAAACGCCCCTTGTCTGCCGAGATGGCAGCGTTGCTCATCCGCCTGCTCGCGCTGGCGGATGTCGCGGTGATCTCGGGGGGTGATTGGCCGCAATTCTATAGACAAGTCGCTTCGCGATTGCCGGCCGACTCAGCGCGTGATCGATTATGGCTGATGCCCACCACGGGCACCAAGCTCTATCGCTTCATCAACGGCGAGTGGCGCACAATCTATGCCGAGTTGTTCGATGAAGCGGAAAAGGCGAAGATCCGCGCTGCCTTTGACCACGCGCTGTCAATAGTGAGAGTCGCCGATGAGCGGGCCTGGGGGGCTCGGGTCGAAGATCGGGGAAGCCAGATTACCTTCTCTGGCCTCGGCCAGAACGCACCACTGCTCGCGAAGAAGAGCTGGGACCCGGACCGCGCCAAGCGCATCGCCCTTCAAGAGACGCTGCGCGCGGCGCTGCCGGGCCTGTCGGTCAATCTTGGCGGCACGACGTCGATCGATGTGACCCGCGAAGGTGTCGACAAAGGCTACGGCCTGAAGCGGCTAAGCGAGGAAAGCGGCGTGCCGCTGGCGGGAATGCTGTTCCTCGGCGATGCGATCTATCCGGGCGGCAACGACTATCCCGCCGCGCAGACCGGCGTGGACGTGGTGAAAGTGCGCGATGTCGATGAGACCGCGGCCGTCATGTCAGCGATCATCGCGTGTCTGAAGCGCTGAGCCTCGCTGCCGCCGCTCGCCGCGCCGAGGACGGCGCGATTGCTTACTTTTCAGAAAAATGGAGATACGCTATGAACTCATTCCCAAGATTCGCCTGGATTGCCCTACCACTTATCGCGGCGAGCCCCGCGCATGGCGAAACCCTGCGCGAGGCGTTGATCCATGCCTATCGCACCAATCCCAGCCTGACCGGGGCGCGGGCTGGTTTGCGCGCCACGGATGAAGGTGTGCCGATCGCGAAGGCGGCGGCGCGCCCGGCATTGAGCGCGACCGCCGACTATCAGGAATTTGTCGTGCGTTCTGCCAATAGCTTCTCCGCGCCCTTGCGGGCCACGAGCGCAAATGCCAACGTATCGTTTCCGCTCTATCAGGGCGGCCGCGTCAAGAACGGGATCCGTGCAGCCGATGCGCGCGTGGAATCGGGCCGTGCGAACCTGCGCTTCACCGAAGCCGATCTCTTCACGGCAATCGTCTCTGTCTACATGGACGTTATGCGCGATGACGCGATCGTAGGATTCAACCGTCGCAATGTCGCTGTCCTCGAAACCAACCTTCGGGCTACGCACGATCGCTTCGAGGTCGGGGATCTGACCCGTACCGATGTCGCGCAATCGGAGGCACGTCTTGCCGTGGCCCAAGGCCAGCTCGAAACGGCGCTCGCGCAACTCGATACCAGCCTGGAAAATTATCTCCGTTTCGTCGGCCTGCCCGCACGCGATCTGGAATCACCGCCGGCGCTGCCGGGTCTACCACGATCGTCCGCCGATGCCGTCGCCATTGCCGTCGAAAACAATCCGCAGCTTGTCGCGGCGAAGGCCGATGCCAAGGCTGCGCGCTACGATGTCCGTGTAGCGGCGGCCTCGCGCTTGCCCACGCTCTCGGTTGTGGGAAGCAGCGGCTACAACAATTATCTCGGTACGCTCGCGAGCAACATCCCCGGACGCGTGTTCCAGCAGGCCCAAACGACGGCGACCATCGGGCTTTCAGCGACGATCCCGCTCTATCAAGGCGGCCTGCCGGCCGCCCAGGTGCGGCGCGCAACCGCGCTCGAAAGCCAGGCGATCGAGCAAATCATCTTCATCGAACGGCGCGTCGTTGCCGAAGCGCGCGCGGCCTATTCGCGCTATCTGGCCGCGCAGACGGTGATCCAGTCGTCCAAGACCGCGATTGCGGCCAACACGCTCGCCCTGGAGGGGGTTCGGGCGGAAAACAGCGTCGGCACACGCAATGTTCTCGACGTGCTCAACGCGGAGCAGGAACTGCTCAACAGCCGCGTCCAGCTCGTCACCGCCGAACGCGATGCATATGTTGCCGGATTCACACTGCTGGCCGCGATGGGGCGTGCCGAAGCGCGCGACCTCAACCTTTTTGGAGGCACACTGTTCGAACCGGGCTTCAAATGATCGCGGTCCGGCACCGGGCGTTGTTGCCCATGTCGGATCGGTATGCCCACGCTCGTAAGCACCTACCATCGAAAGGAGATTGCCATGACATGCCCCTCCAAGGAAGCTGACCTCCCGGGCCGGACTGCGCGGGCGCGAAACCTTATTCTGCTGGCATTGCCGTGCGCCGCTTTGCTTGCCGGGTGCTCCGGCACCGACACGGCCGACACATCCAGCAACAACCAGGCGGAGGCTCCACCCGTCGCGATGCCGCCACCGATCGTTGCGAGCCATACCTATCGGTGCGTCGGTGGCGACGTCATTTATGTGGATTTTCTCAAGGACGAATTGTCGATCAATGTAAGGCAGGGGTCTTCCGGTCCGTCAGCGCGGCTGACAGCGCCCGCCCCCGACAGCACCTATGCCGGAAATGGCATGACCCTTACCGTGTCCGGTAAGGACATCGATGTTCGCGAGCCGGGTAAGCCCTCGCGCAAATGCGCTCGCGCCTGAGGGGGTGTTGATGCCAGCGATCGCCTATACGATTATCCCGGTCGCGGCCGTTATGGCCGGGGCGCTCCTGTCGCTGTTGCGAAGGCCCAGCGCGAGCTTTGTCAGCGCCATGCAGCATCTTGCCGCAGGCGTGGTGTTCGCGGCGGCCGCGACTGAAATCCTGCCGCAGATCAAACACGATGCCTCGCCCTTTGCCACGCTCGTCGGCGGCATGATCGGCGTCGGCGTTATGTTGCTTCTAAAGGAGCTCGAAGGACGCGCGAAAGGCCCGGTGGCGATGCTCAGCGCTGTCGGCATTGACATTCTTGTCGATGGCCTGGTCCTCGGGCTGGCATTCATCGCTGGGCAGAAGGCTGGCGTGCTTCTGACCGTTGCTCTGACGCTGGAGGTGTTGTTCCTCGGTGTCACCGTCACGGCCGAACTCAGTGAGACGCTCGCGTCAAAACTGCGCGTGATCGCAACCGTATTCGGGCTCAGCCTGCTCTTGCCACTAGGCACCACAGTCGCCATGCCCGTCGCCATGTTACCGACGCCGGTAATCGTGGGCCTCCTGAGTTTCGGTCTGATGGCACTGCTCTACCTCGTCACCGAAGAGTTGCTTGTCGAAGCACACGAGCGACCCGACAGTCCACTCATTAGCGCGATGTTCTTTGTCGGCTTCCTTGGCTTGCTGCTGATCGATGAGTTGATGTAAAAGTCCCTTCCAAAGAAGATGCCTTTGCAAAGATCATTGAGTGATGGCCGAGCATTGGGTCGCACGTGTCTAGCCCGGATGATCTGGTTTGCTGTTTGCCGGCGAGAGCAGCGATGTGATTGTCTGGGGATCCAAGCTAACCTCACGGCGCGCGCCGGAAGCACGTTGGGCTTGCGGCCCGCACAAGCGCTCACAGTGCTTCTGCGTAACCGGTCAGCATGCGCTGCAAGCAACGGGCTTGGACTCATGCTACCCTCGCCAGAGGCTGCCGGGGACATATCGATGCAAGAAGCCAAATCTCGCTATTCCATTGTTTCGATCATCCTCCATTGGACGATCTTCATCCTCATCTTCGCCAATGCGACGTTCGGGGGTTGGATGGAAGATGCGGCGCCTTCACAAAAGCTCGGCTATTACCAACTCCACAAGTCTGTCGGCATCACGGTGCTGCTGTTGAGCCTGTTCAGGCTGGGTTGGCGGATCTCACATCCCTGGCCGCCCTTCCCCCAAGATATGTGGTTTTGGGAACGGGCGCTGGCGCGCGGCACCCATATTGTCTTCTACGTACTGATGATCGGTGTCCCGTTGCTGGGATGGGCCGCGGCGTCAGCAGGCGCTACGCCCGAAGTCCCGCTCTATGGAGTGCTGCCAGCCCCTAACCTGCCACTACCGCAGGACGAGGATGTTGCAGGAGCGCTCGGTGATTCGCACAAGATCATGGTTAAAGCGATCTACGTCGTCCTCGCCTTACATGTGTTGGGCGCTCTAAAACACCATTTCATAGATCGCGACCTCGTGCTGCATCGCATGTTGCCTCTTGTCGGTCGCAAAAAGGCGAGGAATATCCCATAGCCATCCCTCCGGCGACAAGCGGTCTGGGCCGGGTCCGGAAAGGGCACTGACCGGCGACCCTCCGCAGTCCATTGGACGAGGGTAAATAATTCACGCGGAAGGAGATAGAGCGATGAAATATGGGATAGCGGCTTTGACGATCCTGGGACTCGCAACGGCAACCGCGGCGATTGCGCAAACTTCCGCGCCGAAAGCCGTCAAGAGCGACATCGTTCAGGCCGGCGGCGGCAAGATCGGAGAGGTGACCTTGACCAACGGTCGCAGTGGCGTGCTTCTGCGTCTGACGGCGTCCGGGCTGACGCCTGGCTGGCACGCCATGCATTTCCATGCGACTGGCGATTGCTCCGACCAAGGCTTCCAGAAATCGGGCGCGCATATCAACCACGAGGATCACAAGACACCTCACGGGCTTCTCAATCCGGAAGGGCCGGACTTTGGGGAATTGCCGAATATTCATGTGGCGGCGGACGGCACCGTCAATGCCGAAGCCTTCTCGGCACTTGTCTCGCTGGACGCAGCGTCATCCCGGCCGAACCTTCTCGATGCCGATGGGTCCGCCCTGGTTATTCACGCCAGCCCCGATGACCATGTCACGCAACCGATCGGCGGGGCGGGCGCACGCGTTGCGTGTGCCGTTATCCGGTAAGCGCCAGCATACCCAGCACGGGACGCGTGCGGTCCGCCGATCGACCGCATGGCGGATTTTTAACGAATTCGGCGAGGTGCGCCTTAGCCACGCCGTGTTCGGCGCGACCAATGGATGGAGAGAATAACGCGTTTACGCGCCGCAAAAGCGGCGACCCAGAAAATCAGCAACTTTCCGGCCCGCAACTTGAGTGAAATTTAGAAGGTAGGATAATATGATCATAATCAACCCGCGCTCAGCTTGATATCTTCCGGCGCAGATCAACCAGTAAGTGGAGAAAACGAACGACAATTTCCAATTGAATCCTATTTATTACCCAGAAGCGGCATCAGCCTGATGTAAATGAGCGAAGCAACAAGCTCGACAAGCGTCTGAGTGACAATGACGGCGGGCAGCAGCGGTATCGCGCCGGGCACAGCTAGCGCGAGCGGTAATACCACAAGCGAATTGCGCGTAGCTGCGCTGAAAGCGACCGCGCGGCTCGCTGGCGCGTCCAGCCTGACGAGACGCGCGACGCCCCAGCCAACCAGCGGTGCCATCGCTGCAAAGGCGATGTAAAGCGGCGCGACCGCTAACACGGTTGCCACAGCCGGACCGAGTTGCGGAACGACGGCGGCGATGACGATGAACAGGACGAGCGCCGTCGCGGGCACCGGGAGCAGCCCGAGCGTTTCAGCAACGCGGGTGCCCGCTGCGCTGCGAGCCGCCCACATCTGACAGAGCACGGCGAAGGCCAGCGGTATGGCAATCAGCCACAGGAAGGCGTGAACGAACGGCCTCATCTGCATCAGGTCTGCGGCCTGCGACCCGAGGAACAGGGTGAGCCATAGCGGCAGCAAGAGCATCTGCACGACGAGGAGTACCGGCGTCGCTGCTAACAGCAGCCGGGCGTCGGCGCGGCCGAGATGGGAGAAGGTGACGACATAGTCGATGCACGGGCAGAGCAGCACAATGAGGATCCCGAGCCGGACAAGCGGCTCGGGCGGCGCAAACTGAACGAGGATCATCACCAGGATGGGCATGGCCGCGAAATTGACAGCAAGCAGTGCCCCGAAGAACCGGCCATTGCGGAACGCCTCACGCAACGAGGCGAGCGGCACCTGCAAGAAGGTCACGAAGAGCATGAGTGCCAACGCCGGACTGATTGCTGGCTCCAGACTCTCAGTGCCGCTGAGTACCGCGGCGACGACTGCAGCGAGACAGACCGCCACAAAATACATCGCGACCTGCCGCGTCTCCAACAGGTCCCGCAGTTCCTCTCGCCTCATGCGGCGCTCGCCTGCGCTGCACGCCGGTTCCAAAGGAAACCGAGCGCGAGCAGCACCAGCATAGCGAATTGCGCGAGGATCGTTTCACGCGTCGAATAAATCCCGAGCAGGTCGCTGCGTGGGAAACCGGGCCAAGGCGTGATCGGCAGATAGCCCGCTTCCTGCAGCGCGCCAGTACCCTTGCCGATCAGCACCACCGCCAACACCGCGATCAGCGCCGAGCTATAGGCGAAGAACTTGCCAATCGGCAGCGTGCGGCTGTGGCGCAGCATGACGAAGGCGATGACCGCCAGCACCGCGATCGCGGCGAACGCACCGGCGACGACCGCGCCGCCATTCCCCTGGCTCCAAATTGCCGCGTAGAACAGGATCGTCTCAAACACCTCGCGATACACGACAATGAAAGCCAGGGCGAACAGGAACCAGGCCGAGCGCCGGTTGAGGGCTCGGCCGAGCTTGTCGCGGATATAGCGTTGCCAGGCATCAGCGTTGCTCTTGCCATGCATCCAGATGCCGACCCACAGCAGCACCAACGCCGCGAAGACGCCACCAAAGCCTTCAGTCAGTTCGCGGCTCGCCCCACTGATGGTAATGAGCCAGGTTGCGGCTGCCCAGGTGCCGGCCCCGGCGAAGAGCGCAGCGATCCACCCGCCATGGACATAGGGAAGCACGTCGCGCCGATCAGCCTTGGCGAGGAACGTTATCATGGCGATGACGATCAGGATCGCTTCCAGCCCCTCGCGGACGAGGATGGTGAAGGCGGCCACGAAACTCGACGTTGCAGAGGCTTCGCCTGGTGCCAAGGCGCCTTCCGCGTCTTCGAACAGATCGTCGAGCGTTGCGGCATGCCCCCTGACCGTATCGACCGGCTCACCGCGCGCGATCGCAGCGCGTAGGTCCGCCATCGCGCCCTCGATGCGGATCATCAGCGCATTGTCACGCGCAGAAAGCACCGCCTCGACCGGCTCGAACCCATCGAGATAAGCCGACAGCGCCAGATCGGTCGCGGCCTTGCGCTCACCGCGTCCGTAAGCTGCAAGCGCTTCATCCAGCTTCGCACGCGCCAACGTCAGCGTGCCAGTCGCCTGCGCTGCAGCGACCGCTTCGGGATGGCGCCGCAAATAGGACATCAGCGCTTGGGCTTTGTCCTCGCCGATTTCTGCAGCCAGCGCGGCCGGCGTCGTGCCGACCAGCTTCTCGAGATCGAGACGTGTGCGCAGATCGGCATCGCTATTCCACAGCGCCTTACCGCTTGCCACCAGCTCTTCTGGATAGGCGAGCGACCCGGCATAAAAAGCGAGCGCCCAGCGATCCTGCGGCGGCAGGTTCGCGAAGCTTGCCATGCCGGTACCGTCCAGGCCCTGCTCGATCACCTGATAGAGCGCGAAGATGCTGCGTTCGCGCGCGCGCACTTCGTCGGTGAAGGCGATCGCGGGCGGATCGAGGCCCGCGGCCTGGGGACCATCGCCCTTGCCGATGGTGCCGTGGCAACTCGCGCATTGTTCGGCAAAGAGCGCCTTGCCGCGCGCCAAGTCCGGCGCAAGCGTCGGGGCGAGGGGCACCGGATAGGATTTGATGAGATCGGCGGCGAGGCCACGCGCCGCCATAGCGATGGCCGGTGCGGGCAACTTAAACGCGACGATCCGTTCGAGGCGGGCCGCCTGTCGGGAAAGTTCGGCCTTCGCGGATGACGCGGGCAGTTCGCCGATCAGCTTGCTCGCGGTGGACGAAAACTCGACCATCTCGTCGAACTCTGCTTGGTTGACCACCTTTCCGTTCTCGACGGCTTCAGGATAATCGACCGCGATATAGTCAAGCAACCGCCAGATGGTTTGCGCGGGCGCCGTCTGCGCCGACGCCGGAGCACTGAGGCAAGGAAATGCCACCATCAGGAACGTAAACAGCAAAAAGATTTGTCGCATTGCGTCGCGACTGCAGCGCATTAGCAGACCTAGAAAGGACTGCTCCCTGTTTCGCCACGAAGCGGCGCCGATCGCGGGTTCGCGCGCGGCGATGCGGTTATTGCTCATCCGATCGCTCTGTTCCCGCCGCTCGTCCAGACGGCTTCATTTCAAGTAATACTGAACCATTGAATGGCCTATGGACGAAGATCAAGCGCTCACTGCTTTCACTGCCATTTCGAACCAGACCCGCCTTCGGAGCGTGCGACTTTTGGTCGTTGCCGGCACCGACGGTCGATGCGCCGGTGCTATCGCCCGAGCCTTGGGCGGCGCGCCTGCATCGCGCATCTCATTCCATCTCAGTCTGCGCGAGCAATCCGGCCTCGTCGGAAGCCCCCGGGAAGAACGCTCGATCATCTATAGCGCTGTTTTCCCAGCCCTATCCGAGCCGACCGAACTTCTCCCCGCCCGGGTGGCAGAGCGCCGAAACCGAATGAATTCCGACTCCCATCCGTCGAGCGACACCAAGTAGTGACCAAGACGGAAAACTCCTCCCTGACGGATCGAACGAAGGGTGACGCTTCGAAGCAATGCTCCTCGTCGGTGCGCAATCTATTCGCGGCTCAGTTCACATTCCGCTGCCTCGCCGCCGCAAGAAGGCAAAGTTGTGGTCATACCCTGTCACCCAAATTCGGGGCGGAAGATGTGCGAAGTTTCGAAAATCAAACCATCTGCACGCGGCCTCCTCCAGCAAGGAAGAATGAACGCGCCGGTCATTCCAGCCCAGAATCAGAGTTCCATCGAGCTCCAATGCGCCAGCACAAGCCGCCAAGGAGCGCAACTGGTCCGAAAAGCGGTTTACCCCGAAACCAAGCACTCCAGTCAGAACGATCGTCCTGAACACGGTATCAGGGAACAGTTCGCCAATCTTTGTCACGCAACCTGTCTCGTGTCGCCCCTCGACGCCATACACGGATGCGTGAGGATCCTTGTCCAGCGTCCAGCAAACACCGCCGTGTTCCTCAAATTGAGCCGGATATTCACACGTATATGCACGAACACCAACGAATAGGATATTTCCAGCCCGACGCGCGACCTCCGGAAAAATGTGCTCCCTCATGACAAGTCGATCGGGGGCAGAAGCAATGTCGGCGGTTCGCTGCGCCTGAGACATGCGAGCACGACGCAAAAGTTTACGAACTGCGCCTCGTCGCGGCGCGACAAGAGCAGTCTCCAAGAAAACACTTAACGGTCGATCAGAATGCCAACCCAAGTCAAACGCCCGCCCGTCGGGGGACTTATCGTTAGTAATTTGCATAATTAATCCTGTCAGCAATGGCTGCACCCATCTGATACCAGAATTGGTCACCAAGCTTTTCGTCCGCCTCGTGCGTTCATCAACGCACCTTCCTGACCCGAAAGAGCCCGAACCCAACTGCTGAAAATATCCGATGCGCAATAATGTAATTTATCAAAGCGGCGTCAGGACATGACGCGAGAGGATCGGGAATCTATGGGAGGCCTGAGCCTAGGTCCGGCTGACCAGCTTGCAGCCGCGACTGAATCTGACAATCCTGCTGGGTTCCTTGGATAGTAAGAGAACTCTGCTGCGGCATCGCTTGACACCCCAATCAAGCCGGGTCCCTCACATCCGGCATGGTGGTGATCACCCGCCTTCCCCTCTGAAACCGGTGATTGATGTGATTCGAAGTAGCTCGATCCGAGCTTGAAGCACTCAGTGACCGCCGGATTCCAAGGTTGCGCTACATCAACAGCATAAATTGCGGCTAAAAGCGCGACCACGAGTAGTGCCCATCGCCGCAAGGTCCAGATCGTGCTCACAGGATGACGTCGATGATGAACGCCAACCCGACTTAGTCGTTGCTGGAGAGCGTTGCTCAGGACCTTAGGCAATCAAACATATCCTCCAGCAAGTATCTCGCCGCCGGGCAACACGCAGTCAGGCGGAGAACCTCCGGCTCCTCTTGTGCCTGAAATCTTCGAAAGATTGACCATCCCCTGCAACACCGCAAAACGAGTAGAAGATACCCGACAGTGGCAAGATCATGCTCTCAGTCGAACAGTTCGGAAAGAAACCCGCGCCGCCGCTTACCACCATGATGACCTGAGTACCCGTGCCCCCTGCGATCGTCACTGTGCTGTCGGTCAAAGTTGGGTGAAAGCCGACCACGAGGCTCTTCGACACGTTCTGAGCGCTCGATGATTTTGTCGAGTTCACCCCGATCGAGCCAGACACCCCGACATTGCGGACAATAATCAATCTCCACACTCTGCCGCTCGGAAAGAGTCAGTTGAACCCGACAGACCGGACAAAGCATACTTTGCTTGGAAGAAGCTTCATTCATTCTCTGTCTCCTCTCATCAAAAGGATTTGGATGTCAGGCAGCGTTGCTGTCGCGATAAGCAAGCAGCCGCAACGCATTGAACACTACCAAAAGTGTGGATCCCTCATGCACCGCAACCGCTGGACCAATACCGAGACCGAGAATGGTCGCCGGCACCAGAAATGCGACTACGCCGAGGCTGACGAAGACATTCTGGCGGATTACTGACCGCGTGGTGCGACTGAGGCCAACCGCGAACGGCAGATGCGACAGGTCATCGGCCATCAGGGCGACATCCGCCGTCTCGAGCGCGACGTCTGATCCTGCGGCCCCCATGGCGATGCCTACCGTCGCGCTCGCCATGGCGGGAGCGTCGTTAACACCATCGCCTACCATCGCGACCTTTGCCTCGCCGCGCAGCTTCTTGATCGCTTCGACCTTGTCTTCTGGCATGAGATCGCCCCATGCCTCGTCCAGTCCAACCTGCGCGGCGATGCCTTCGGCCGCCCGCTGGTTATCCCCCGAAATCATGATCATCCGCTCGATACCGATGGCACGCAGCCGCTCAAGGGCTTCTCGTGCGGTGTCTCGCGGCGTGTCCATGAGTCCGATCGCGCCCAGGTCGCGATTGTTGCGCCGCACAATCATGGTCGTCTGGCCGCCTTCCCGCAGCAGTTCGATTGTCGTCTTCATCTCATCCGAAAGCGCCGGAAGACCATCAGCCCCGAACATCTCGGGCTTGCCAATCAGGATTTCATCCTCGCCCACAATCGCCGACACGCCCTTGCCCGTCATGCTCTTGAGACTGCTCGCCTCGGGTATCATGCGGTCGCCGATATAGTCGCGTCCGTCACGTGCTATCGCTTGCGCCAGCGGATGATCCGAAAGGCTCTCCACCGCGACCGCGATGGCCATTAATTCTTCCTGCGTAACGCCCGCTGCCGGCACGATGCGTTGAATATGCGGCTCGCCGCGCGTCAGCGTACCGGTCTTGTCGAACGCAATGGCCTTCAATGATCCCAGCAATTCGAGGGGGGCACCGCCTTTGACCAGCACGCCGCCACGCGCGGCTCGCGCGACACCGGAAAGGACCGCACTCGGCGTGGCGATCGCAAGTGCGCACGGGCTCGCGGCCACCAGCACCGCCATGGCACGATAGAAGCTGTCTCGGAAAGGTTCATCTACAACGACCCAAGCGAACAGCAATGCGAAAGCCAGCAGAAGAACTAGCGGAACGAAGATCCGTTCAAAGCGATCGGTGAATCGCTGTGTCGGCGACTTCTGCGTCTCCGCTTCGCTGACCATCTTGACGACCTTCGCAAGCGTGCTTTCGCTTGAGAGACGCGTGACCTCGATCTCGATCAAGCCGCTACCGTTGATCGTTCCCGCAAATGTTCGGCTCGCCGCGTCGACTCGGTCCGGGTTGGCCCTGGCTGCTTTTTCATCTGGAACGGCATGCTTATCGACAGGCATACTCTCGCCGGTCACGGGCGCCTGGTTGATGCTGGTCGCTCCCTTGGTGATAAAACCATCAGCTGGCACACGCGCGTCGGGCTTGACGACGATAATATCGCCCAGCACCAGCTCCTCGACGGCTACTTCCTTGGTACCACCCTCTTGCAAGCGAAGCAGTGCTGTTTGAGGCGCCAGTTCCGCCAGCGCCTCGATAGCCCGCTTCGCACGGCCCATAGCATAATGTTCCAGAGCGTGGCCGAGGCTGAACAGAAAGAGCAGCAGGGCACCTTCCGCGAAAGCGCCAAGCGCGGCAGCACCGGCCGCCGCAACCAGCATCAGTGTATCAATCTCGAACTTGCGGCGCTTGAGATTGTCGATTGCCTCGCGAAGCGTAAAGAAGCCGCCGAAGACATAGGCCGCAATATAGAGCGCGGTCGGCAACCAACCCGGCGCGCCCGCAACCAGCTTCTCGATGGCGAAGCCAACGCCGAGCAGCGCGCCGCAAGCGAGCGCAAAGATCAACTCGGTGTTCGGCCCCAGAAAATTGCCATGATCATGATCGTGACCGGCATCCTTTCCGGCAGCCTTGTGGGGATCATGCTCCCCTGGCCCATGGTCATGACCGGCATGGGCATCGCTTGTCGGCAAGACCAGAGAACGCCTTGTTTGGCGGACGCTCATTGCTGCGAGAGCATCCTGAAGTTTCCGCTCGGAAATCCGTTCGACATCGAACTCGATACGGACCATGCCTGCGGCATTCGCGTCGGCTTCCAGAACTCCCGGCAGGGCTCGCAATTGCTCGCCGACCGCGCGGGCCTTGCGCTGATGTCCGATGCCTTTGACCGACCAGAGGACGTGACCGTAGCGCTCGGCGATCGCTGCGCCCGCGGCACGTGCAATATCGCGAATGCGCGACAAGGAAACCGCTTCCGGATCGTAATGGATGCACAGCAGCGCCGGCTTATCCCCTTCAGGAGCAAGGATATGCGCCTGATCGATGCCCGGTCGCGCAATCAGGTTTTTAGTCAACCGATCGACGCAACCATCGCTCGAATCCGGGATTTCAGGAAGAATGAGGGGAATTTCGAGTTGCAGTTTTTCTGTCATCACCTTGTCCTGTCTGGCGGCGCTACGGCATATCGTGTAACGACGCTGCGTCTAATTAGGATGCAGCTTATCCTGGGAAGCGTCAGTCTTCACTCGGCGGCACGCTTTTGCCGGAATGTCGGGGCGAAGGATCAGTATCTTTCCACTGACAATTTGTAGATTAATACCGTCACCGAAAAAGGGCACACCAGTTCCCGGTGAAATCAGCCTTCTGGTCTCGCCATCGGGCAGAATCGTGAGATCAAGTGTCAGGCCATCACCCAGAAAATCGACATCGACTTTCGTTCCATCTTCGCAGATGTAAAGATGCTGACCGATCATTCCCGCTACCGAGGTCCGAGCCTGATTTCCATCGGTGGAGTCATCAGTCGGCGAAGAACAACCGGCATTGCCCAGAAGCAGCGCTCCCATACCCAGTAGCGCCAAGGGCCGGAGGTAAAGACTGCGGTGTGAACGAAGTCGAGCCAGCATAGCTACATCCAACCTTCGCCAAATCCTTCGCCGTGGACACCTGGGGCAAGGCATCCACGGCGCGGCTCCTTCTCACACCACCGCCCGGGGGAGACGATGGTGGGGGAGCGTCCCCGAAGGAACCCGCTGCGAGCTTCGGCGATCGTTCTGCTTTCGCATATGTCTGCGCGCCGTCTCATGATTTCTGGTGCCCCTTCCGCCGGGATTCTGCACGAGCATCGGCAAGGATCTCTACGCCGCCTTTCATGGCAATCAGCGCAGTGAGAAAACCGACGATCAGATCGGGCCAGTTGGTCTCAAACCAAAGCACAAGACCGCCCGCAATGAGAATACCGCCGTTGGAGATGAAGTCGTTGAGGCTGAAAGTCGTTGCAGCTCGCAACGCCACATCGGGTTGCTCAAGCTTCTGGAGAAGCCGAAGGCAGATGTAATTGACGATCGCTGCGCCCGCAGACATCGCCATCATCGCCGATCCTATGGGCTCGCTGCCATACGCATAGCGCCGCCCCACATCGAGTAGGATACCGAGCGAAAACAGGAGAAGCATCACGCCTGAAACGCTCGCAACACGCGTTTTCCAAAGGGCGCCCCGACTTAGCGCGATCAGGCTCAGCAGATAGACAAGAGCGTCGGAAAGATTGTCGACACCATTGGCGATCAGCGCGCTTGAGTCCCCCGTCAAACCGACGACGAAGAATGCTGCGGAAATTCCAGCATTAAGAATGAGGACGATCCACAAAGTTCGCCGCTTGGAACGCGCTTCATCCATCGTTGGCCGCCTTCCGGGCATGTCGCGCAGCCTGGGCACGCCGCCGCTGCCGGTTCGGCACGGACCCAGCGCTGCGCATCTCCTTCTTCAAGAATCGGACAAATGCGCCGTCTTCGGCGCGCAGCGTCGCACGCAGCCCCCGCTTGGAGAACATGCTCATGATGCGGCCAAATAGGCCCCGATAATTCACTGCATGTCGAACTTCACAACCCGAACCGACACTTTTAAACGTATAAGTTTCATCATAGATAACCATGCCGCTGATCCCGATCGTCCAGCAGATCCGATCCGGTTTCTCGGCCAAAATGAGCGTCGCTTCCGCTTTTATGCGATATTGGCCCCGAAACAGCGCGTAACGCAGCGGCATAGGCTTGTCGGGCTCGGCCTCTACCTCTTCGAAACAATAAATTGGGTGCCACAGAGTAAACGACTTGAAATCGGTCAGATGAGACCAGACTCTGATCGGGGACATATTGATCGTGAAACTGGTTTCTTCTTCCATCGCCAATGTGACCTTTCACGCCGGCGCGAGCGTATACGTGACTACTCACATCCGCTCTCGCTTGCCGTCATGCATCGAGATTGTCGCCGCCCCGTCTGATGGCTCGGGTGGTGTTGGAGGATCGCGCTCGCCGCGATATTCTACATTGATCGACTCAACCGTTTCGATCGACACGCCGGGGATCAGCACGCTAAAGCGCGCCGAACGTCGAACACGCGTAGCAAGCGAACCAGTCCAGCGGGTGTCCCTGCTCACCCGACCGTGAGCCCCGGAGACATCGACGGAGACGTGAAGATGTCCCCAATGCACTGTCCGGGCCATGCTCGCTCGTCGCACATTACCCGTAACGAGAACGCCACCCGCCCGAGGGTAAGCCCGCACCCAGAATATCTCGACCTGCTCGCTCGGAAAAGCGTGGACTCCTTTTGCGAGGGGAGGCCCGGTCGTGCATCCGGCGAGCGCTAGTCCCGTGGCGGCGGCGAGCAGCAAAGCCGCTCGCCGCCTAGTGAGAAGCGCAACCTTACGAACCGCGCGCTCACCTGCCCAGGTCATGGGTGCGCTTCCACCAGACCGCTGTCATCGCCTTCGGATTGATCCGCTGTCCGGTCTTTCGGAACGTCCATCTCTTTACGCCCATAGCGGGCGTAAAGGGTCGGAAGCACGAACAGCGTCAGCAAAGTAGCTGTAATCAACCCGCCGATCACCACCGTTGCAAGCGGCTTCTGAACTTCCGCGCCCGATCCGGTGGCGATTGCCATCGGCACGAAGCCGAGACTTGCGACCAACGCGGTCATGACCACAGGACGCAAACGCATCATCGCGCCTTCATAGGCCGCCTTCGCCCGATCCATCCCATTCGCCATGAGTTCCTGGATCGAAGTCACCATGACGAGGCCGTTCAGCACCGCGATACCGGACAAGGCGATGAAGCCGACCGCTGCCGAGATGGAGAAGGGCATGCCACGAAGAGCAAGGGCGGCAACGCCGCCGACCAGCGCGAGGGGTACACCGGTGAACACGATCAACGCATCGCGAACGCTTCCCAAAGCTCCGTAGAGCAGCAGCATGATGAGCGCGAAGCACGCTGGCACCACCAGCATCAGCCGCTGGCTCGCCGAACGGAGATTCTCGAACTGCCCGCCCCAATCGAGATACTGACCGGGAGGAAGGCGCACTTCGCTGTCGATCATCGCTTGCGCGTCGTCGACGACGCCGGCGACGTCGCGGCCACGCACATTCGCCTGCACCACGACCCGCCGCTTGCCATTCTCGCGGCTGATCTGATTGGGACCATCGGTAACGCCGATCTCCGCCACGCTTTGCAACGGAACGAAGCCACCGCTCGGAAGCGGGACAGGCACCTGGGCCAGCGTTTGAAGATCGGCTCGCGCCGCATCCTCCAGACGGATAGTGACGAAGAAGCGCCGGTCTCCTTCAAAGATCATCCCGGCATTCCGGCCACCAATAGCGGCGGACACGGTATCCTGGACAGTCTTTGCTGAGATACCCAGCCGTGACATGACGTCGCGATTTGGACGGACGTCGAGCATCGGCAAGCCTTGGGTCTGTTCCACTCGAACGTCCGCTGCCCCCTCGGTCTTGCGGAGGATCGCTGCGATCTGGTTCGCCGTCGCATTCATCGCATCGAAGTCGTCACCAAATACCTTGACAGCGACATCCCCGCGGACGCCCGCAATCAGCTCATTGAATCGCATCTGGATGGGCTGGCTGATCTCGAAAGCACCGCCCGGCAAGCCTTCCAGTACCTTCTCGACCTTTGCGATCAACGCCGCTTTTGAAAGGCCGCTATCAGGCCATTGATCCTTCGGCTTCATGATGATGAACGTATCGGAGATGTTGGGTGGCATCGGATCGGACGCCAGTTCCGCCGTACCGGTTTTCGAGAACACGAATTTTACCTCAGGCAGCTTCCCGATCGCACTTTCAATCCGGGACTGCATCGCCTGACTCTGGTCGACCGACGTTCCTGGCACACGCAAGACCTGAGCGGTAAGATCGCCCTCATCAAGCTGCGGCAGGAATTCCTGTCCGAGGAAGGAGAAAGCCAAGATCGCTGCAAGGAAGCCGCCGACACCCACGCCTACGGTGAGCGTAGGCCGCTTCATCGCCTTATCCAGCCCCGGCTCATATTTGCGCTTGAGCCAGGACATGATCCGGCCTTCCTTCTCCTCAACCGGCTTCGACAGCCAGATGGCGAGCATCGCTGGCACGAAGGTGAGCGAAAGGACGAAGGCACCGACCAGCGCCATGATGACAGTGAGCGCCATTGGCGAGAAGGTCTTGCCCTCCACGCCTGTAAGCGTGAGCATCGGCGCATAGACGAGGATGATGATCGCCTGACCGAACACGGTCGGACGGATCATTTCGCGCGCAGCGCGGACAACGGACTCAAGCCGCTCGCCGAGCGACAGGTTTCGTCCAAGATGATGCTGACGTTCCGCAATACGCCTGAGTGCGTTCTCAACAATGATAACCGCGCCATCGACGATCAGACCAAAGTCGAGCGCCCCCAGACTCATCAGGTTAGCCGACACGCCTCCTTGCAGCATGCCGAAACTGGTCATCAACATCGTAATTGGAATGACCAATGCCGCAATCAGTGCCGCCCGGAAGTTGCCGAGCAGCAGGAAGAGCACGACGATGACCAGCAGTGCGCCTTCGGTGAGGTTTTTCGCAACCGTCTTGATCGTTGAATTGACCAACGCTGTTCGGTCGAGCACCGGCTGGATCACAACATCAGTCGGCAACGAGGCATTAATCCCCTCAAGGCGTTCAGAGACCGCCGAGGCCACGGTGCGGCTGTTCTCGCCAATCCGCATGATGGCGGTGCCGACCACGACCTCCTTGCCGTTCTCGGAGGCCGAGCCGTACCGAATAGCCTGGCCGAGACGCACCTGTGCCACCTGGTCGAGCCGGATCGGCGTGCCTTCGCGGGTTGCAATGACCGTACCGGCCAATTCGCCGATATTGCGGATACGCGCATCGGAGCGGACAGCGAGACCCTCACCGCCACGATTGACCACGCCGGCACCCACGCCGACATTATTCTCTTCAAGAGCCTGGGCGAGATCAGTCAGATTCAGCCCCAGGGCGGCAAGCCGCTGCACATCAGGAATGACCTGGAACTGCTTCACATATCCGCCAATGGAATCGACGCCCGCAAGGCCAGGCGTGTTCTTCAGCAATGGAGCAACGATCCAATCCTGCGCCGTCCGCAGATAGGTCGCCTGATCGGCCTCGCTTACCAACCGATCGCCCTCTGGCGTTATGTAGCTGCCATCGGGCTGCATGCCGGGTTCGCCCGGCTTATGTTTGTCCTCCTTGCGGTGCTCGAAGTGGACGGTCCACATATAAACTTCGCCGAGACCCGTCGCGATCGGTCCCATAGTCGGGACGGCACCGTCGGGCAGGTTTTCCTCGGCCACCCTGAGCCGTTCAGCGACCTGTTGACGTGCGAAATAGATGTCGGTCGATTCGCTGAAGACAGCCGTGACTTGAGCAAATCCGTTGCGGCTGAGCGAGCGGGTATATTCAAGGCCAGGCACACCTGCGAGCGCCGTTTCAATCGGAAAGGCGATCTGCTTCTCGACCAACTCGGGCGAGAGAGCGGGCGCGGTGATATTCACCTGCACCTGGTTGTTGGTGATGTCGGGAACGGCATCGATCGGCAGTCGAGCGATTGCCCAGCCTCCGATGACCATGGCGATAAGCGTCATGAGCAGCACAAACCAGCGCCGCTCGACGGAAAATGTGACGATACGATCAATCATGATTAATGTCCGCCATGCTCCGCTTCGCCCTTGCTGAGCTCAGCCTTGAGGGTGAAGCTGTTAGGACCAGCGAGCTGCTCGTCGCCCCTAAGCCCCGAGGTTACGACTACGTTGTCCCCGCTCGGGCTGCCGAGCGTAACGGGTGTCGCCTGAAAACCATGATCTGTGCGCACGAACACCGTGGGCCGCCCTTCGACGGTTTGTACCGCACTTTGTGGCACCAGTACCGATGCCGCTCCAGTTCCACCCGCCAAGCGGATCGAGGCAGTGACCGGTTCTCCCACCCGCCATTGTCCTGAGCGATTATCGATGACCGCGATGACGCTCGCGAGACGAGTCGCTTCGTCAAGGATTGGCGAAACAAAGTCGACCCTCGCGACGGATTTGCGGGCACCGGATACGATCTCGATTTCAGACCCGGGCCGCACCTTGCCTGCGTCAGCGGGTGCCAGTGAAAGTGTGACCGCGACCCGTCCGAGATTTGCAACCCGGAACAATTCCGCATCGGCTGCTACTGTCTGACCCAGCGTTACGCTGCGCGAGACCACCTGACCGGCAAGCGGGGCGGTGATGGCAATGCGATTAAGCGCACCGCCGCCACCGCCCGCCGCCGACACCTGCTGCTGTGCGAGACGCAGCGAAATCCGGGCTTCTGTCGCCGCGGTCCGCGCCGCGATCAGATCCTGTTCAGGAGAAACCTTCTGATCGAAAAGTCTCTGCTCGCGCCGCAGATTGGATTCGGCAAGCGACAACCGCGCGCGCGAAGCTTCGATTTCTGCATTGAGCGATGCGGCCTCGCGGCTTTCGATGATCGCCAGTGTCTGCCCCCGACCAACCGATTGACCGAGATTGCGTGTAAGCGAAACCACACGACCACCGATTGCTGCGGAAACGACCTGCATACCTTGCGGATCACCTTCAATCGTCGCCGGCAAAGTCAACGCACCTCCACCACTGCGTACCGCACGAACCAGTTCGATGCCTGCAGCCTTTATCTGGTCGGGGTTAAGGTCGATCTCGCCTTCCTTCTCGGCATGTTCTCCTTTTTCCCCGGCGCCCGCTGCATTTTCAGCATTTTCAGCCTTCTCAGGTGCAGGATCGCCCCCGGAGCACCCCCCCATCAGCATTGCGGCGAGAGTAAGCGGCAAGGCCGCTTTCACATAATATTTCATGATCAGTTCCCCTGGAGGTCGTTCGCGGGAGCAGTCAGCCGCTCGAGCTGCGCCTGGGCGTTGTGATAGTTGAGAAGGGCGTCAATCGCTGCGAGGCGCGTTTCAGCTAATGTGCGTTCTGCATCGAGCAGTTCGAGCTGACCGAATTTGCCTTCGCGGTAGCCTATTCGAGCGATACGGGCTGCCTCTTCGGCAGCCCGCAGGGCTGGCCCCTTGGCTGTTACGGCAGTGGTCGCCGCATTCGCCGCATCCGCCTGAGCGCGCGCGATCGCCTGATCGACCTCGAGGGCCGTAACTCGCCGCTGTGCTTCAGCAAATTGACGTTCAGATGTCGCCTGTGCCAACGCAGCTTTGCCGTTGTTGAACACCGGAATCGGAATTGTCAGACTAAACATAGCGGCCGTATCGCCGGTCTCGCGGAACTGGCGCGCGCCTGCACTCACGGTGAGATCGGGAACCCGCTGCGAACGCGCCAACCGTACACCCGCGTCAGCGATCGCCAGATCAGCCTCAGCGGCCGCCATGGCCAGCGTGCCTGCGCTTTCGATCTCCTGCATCGGCCCATAGCCGCTGCGCACATCGGCAAACCAGAATGTATCAAGTTCGCCGGACACCGGCTGGCCAACCAGCTTTGACAATGAAAACCGGGCTACTTCTACCAATCGCTCGGCCCGCTGAACCTCGGCATCCGCGTTGATGCGGGTTACATCCGCGCGCTGGACTTCTATGGGCGATGCCCGACCGGCCTGGACCCGCACTTCAGCCGCCCGAAACCCCTCTCCCGCAATTCGCGCCTGGTCCCGCGCTGTTGTCAGTCTCTGCTGGGCCGCCGCCGCCTGCGCATACGCTTGTATGACCGTTAGCCGGAGATCGGCCTGAGTGATTGCGGCCTGAAGCGCGACACGCTGCGAACGAGCATCGGCAACGCCGATCCTGGCTGATCGCTTTCCTCCCAGTTCGATCGGCAGTGCAAAGGAGGTGGTGGTCTCCAGGCGATCGGCCCTCCGATAGGGTCCACTGCCGACCAAGTTTTCCGCTTGGACGGAAATTTGCGGGTTTGGCCGCAAGCCAGCCACGGTCCTCGCGGCCTCGGCGGCCCGGACATTGGCCTCGGCCGCATCAAGTGACGGAGATGTTGCACCGGCCAGTGCCAATGCGTGGTCAAGCTTGAATGTTGCGCTCGTCTCGGCAGACGGCGCAGTCTGCGCCTGCGCGATAGTCGCGCAGGACGCCGCGGCCAGCGCGGCCGCGATCAGTCGATGCATGGTAAATAATCCTGATCAAAGACGTATGACAGCACCGCCGACAAGCATCAGCGCTGCAAGATCGTTACGACTCGATCAAGCGATAGGAGGTCGCAAATCCGGCCCCAAATTTCGGAACACAAAAACATCTGCAGATGCAGGACCGTATAAGGCCGCAGCACGGTCGAGCATCTGCTCGCCCTGCCCCACACCAATCACGAACGAGGATGCGTGATGGCATCCGTGCTGATGCGGGACCGCTGGATCAGCATCGCCGGGAGCCGGCTTTTCATTCTGCTCCTCGCGCATCTCCGCAGTACACGCTTGGGCAATCGGGGTCGAAAGCTCCTGGGCATGCACGACGGTCGATGTCACGAGTGACATCGCCAGCATCCAGAGAATCAGAAACCCTTGCCGAACCATAACGGCCCCCTAACCCAATCCTCTCATACTGTCATCGGAAAATCGTGCCCTAAAGCAGAAATCTGACATACACTCGCTAGATGCTCACGTCTCTCTAATCCAGAGACGCACGTTTTTATCGGAATTACCCCCAATATCCCATACACGGGCAGTTATGGTATGGTATATCATAAATTTAATATTGCAGGCAGCGATCTTATTTAACATATACCTCTATCCGCTCTCCTCGCGCGAACTGATCTTTATCTAAAGCTAAACTTCACTGAAAAGACAAGATCGTAGTCCTGTATTTCGACAGGTGGCGGTGGCAGAGGACTGGCGGCGTGTACGCTTCTGAGCGCCAAACGATCGAGCATCCTGTTGCCGCTAGATGATTCGATCCGCGCGTCGATCAACTCGCCCCGAGGATCGAGCGCGATGCGCAATCCGACTTCGCCCGACAGACGAATGCCGCGTGGTTTGCTCACCTGAATATGCCGCCAGACCTGGGCCTGGTAGGCAGTCCAGATGCTGTCAGCCTCCGCCCTGTCGCGAGGAGAGACAGACGCGGAAGGGAGGGTCAGTGCGGGTGATGGAGCAAGAACGGGAGGTTGTGGGTGTAAAGGAGATGTCGCTCGCATTTCTGCTGCTGCAGGCTGGGCCGCCGGTTTCGCAGAGCGTGCATCGGCCGCAGCCATAGCGACCTGCTGCTGTCTGGCCACGGATCGTTTAGGACGCTCGGAAGCCAGTTCCGGTTGCGCATCTAATTGGGGTTCGGTTGGTAGCGTGAACAGGCTGACAGATCGTCTGTCCGACCGTTGTACTTCAGGAGAGAGCACACCCGCGAGGCCTACTGCCAGGCCACAAAGCCACCCACAGGTGACCAGAAGAGAGAGCAGCGCCCCGACAAACCTTGCTCGAGGCGAAGCCGAAAGGAAGCCGGGAGATGTTCCATCCCCCGACTTGTCTTGATATGGCTTCCTCGCAGTGAGCAAGGCTAGAACTTCACGCCAAAGCCGACATTGATCGAACGGCCGCGCCCCGGCACGGGACGCAGCATGCCTGTTGCACCGTAATCACCGAGCGATATGCCGCCGAGCGGCGCAAAATACGCCTTATCGAGCAGATTTTCAGCCGCCAGCGTGACGCGGTAGGTCTTCCAGCTATAGGCAATCTGAGCATCCACCAGCGCATAGCCTTGGGTCCGCGGCTCGTTGCGGGTCGGATCGACCCGGTCCTTGTCGGCTGCCCAGCTGAGCTGCACCTGCGTCTCAAGGCCGCCAAGGCTGTGTTCAAGGCTCACTGACCCGTTGAAGGGCATCTGGTGATAGAGCGACGCACCATCACTAATATTCCGGCCACGCAGCCAACTCGCCTTGGCGTTCAGCCTGGTCTTGCCGAAGCGCTCGCTCGACCAGAGCGGCACCGCGCCGGACACGTCGATTCCATAGATTTCCGCGTCCTGATTGGCGAATTGCAACTGCGCGAAGCCCGTTGGCATGCCCATCATGTCGGTGAAATCCTTCAGCTTCACGACGTCGATATAGTCCGTCACATGGGTGTAATAGGGCGAGATTCTTACCGACCAACCCGTCTCGCCGCCCCCCTTGAAGGTAAGGGTCGCGCTCAGCGTATCGGCCTTTTCCGGTTTGAGATCGAGATTGCCGACATAACCGTTGCCGTCGCCGAACCAGCCGATCATGCTGCTCGACATGCTGCCCCGGCCCCAGGTGTAGCGCTCGTAGATGTTCGGCGAGCGCGCCTTGCGGGCATAGCCAAGCTCAAGGCTGGCGATCTTCGACAAGTCGTAGCGCAGCAGCGCCGAGGCGCTCCAGTTGCTGTCGTGCCGGCGGCGGCTGGCCGCGTTGAAGGCAGTGGCGGCCATGACGTCGGCCATCTGCATCATGCCCGTGCCATAAGGCTGGACCTCGCCAGCGTTCATCCATAGCTGATCGTTGCGGATCCCCGCAATTGCCGTCACGCTGGACCAGTTCTTTTCCCACTCCACATAGGTCCCAAGCCGGTCGCGCTTCGCACCGTTGACGTTGATATAGGGGTCAGGCCCCATCATCATGCTGCCCGCGACCGCAGGCCAGTAATCGTTTAGCCACTGGTGCTGGAATTCGTTGCCGACCCGCAGCGTGCCGGCATTGCCGAGCAGAATATCCACCTTCACATTATAGCCGGCCGAGCGGGTTTCGGTGTTCATGGGCATGCCGCCGTTCGCGGTCCCGCCCTTGTCGGCCAGGAAATTCATTTCATGATCGGTGTTACGATAATGAGCTCGCACATCGAGGTCGCCCCAATCGAAGGCCCCGGCATAATGCCCGTTGAGGAACCAGCTCTTGTTGGAGGTCATGTCCATATACTGGTTGGGAAAGCCCTCATAGGGCGAGAAATGATAGCCGCCCTTGAGCTCGAACAATCCGATATCCGTCTGCGCGGCGAGGTTGAGGCTATGGTCGGTCTTGGCGAACTCGGACGAACGCACCGTGCCGTGTGAGCCGCCCCCTTCAAAATTATCGGCTTGGGTATAGGAGCCGTTATAGGTGAGGCTGAGCACATCATTAGCCATGGTGAGCGACATGGCGCCACCAAAGCCATCGCCGTTGCTCCGGTAAAAGGCGGAGGCTTCTCCGGTGAGGAGCGTTTCTCCCGAGCGCGCGAACTGCGGCGGCGCGGTTTCGACCGCGATGATCCCGCCGATGCTGTCGCCGCCAGAACTGACAGGCGAGACGCCGGTGATGACGCCGATCGACTGCACGGTCTGTGGGTCGGTGTACGAGAGCGGCGGATTCATGTCGTTGGGGCATGCGGACATGATGGTGACGCCATCGACCGTGACACCGAGGCGCTGTGATTCGAGCCCCCTGATGACCGGCAGCGTCGAAAAGCCCCCCGCCGAGAAGCCGCTGACGCCGGGAACCGATTGCAGGAGCTTTGCGGTATCGCTCGAACTGCTCTGGCGCGCTCGCAGATCCGAACGGTCGATGCGTTGGGCTCCCGCTGCCGTCTCGCCCTGAACGACTTCGGAATCGATGTCGATGTCGGGAAGCGCCGTTGCTTCCTGGGCAAATGCCTGACCTGAAGCGCCTAGCAAGGCGGCTCCCGACAAAAGGCAGAACCGCCGGCCGCTGCCGAAATATCTGTGAATGGTAGATTTGGACATACATGATCTCGCAATTACACGGGCCGTGAGGCCAGGGCCGGCACCCAATCGGGTGCCGGTCGACAAAAGGGGCGCGACATGTGTTCGCGCGACGTTCCGTCAGTTCATTGCGGAAGGAGGTGCCTGGGAGGGTGGCGGCGGCGCGGCCATGCCGCGCCCTGGTGCACCGATGGAAATGAACGGCGATCCGAGGCTCAGCGCGTACCGCAGCGGCGCCTTCGCCAGCGCGAACCCGACGGATTGGTCGAAAGGGGTGCCATTGGTTGCATAAGCGCAAGGCGTCTCGTGAGATGCAGGCTTATGATCCTCATGACCGGCTTCCTGCTTTTCCATAGGAAGAAGCATGGTTGTCCGGACCGGTCCGAAACCGGTGCAGAGCGTCACGACAAACCCGGATACGCCCTGTGTCGGCATGAAGCCCGGCGGAACGAGCATGCGAGTGGCGAAGACGCAAAGAATCAAGAGGACGAACGTCCCCCGCATCCTTTGCGCTTGCCTTATCCAGACCATGGTCGGATCGATTCCGGTGTAGCCTGCGACCAGGCTTTTGCTTGCGTCAGACCGAAAGCGGCAGCCCTTCAGCTGTCAGATTTTCGGCCCCTCGAACGGCGGCGCGGGGAAGCCTGCCCGCTTATAATCGAACAGGCAGAAACCCAACGGCTCCGATGTTCAAGATGCCAAAGGAGGACCGCGAAGCGGTGGAAGGGCAAAAGGTCTGGCGGCAACCTCGACCTGCAAGGGCGGTGGCTGGGCGATCTCGTGAAACAGGCCGGGACCTGGGAGCAACTCTCGAGGCACATCAGCGGCCAGCGCTGGCGTCGATAAACCGAAGAAAGGGCAGGTTACAGACTGAAGACTCCGATCGCCTCCATGCTCCCCCTGGCTATCCGACATCGGGATATCGATGACGGCCTCTCTTGCTCCCTCGCCCGTGCACAGGATGACGGTCAGTCCCATGCTGTCTGAGCGGGCATATAGCCCGTGGGAACTAATGCACGGGTAAGCAGAGCCAGCACAAACATTACGGCCACGAGGCCATGCTTGTTCGATGTTTTCCCTGCCTGCCCGATCATGCAGCCGTCACTAGCGGGAGCAGGTGCCCATGTCATCCTTTGAGCGTACTTCGCCGGGCGAGCGTTACATACCAGCGCTTGCTGTCTGGATCAGGCAGTCACCGCTATTGCAAATCCGTCCTCACCGGTCGGTCTCTGCAGACTGGAACAGGCGCAGCGTTAGGTCGAGGTGAGCGCCCGCTCGATTAATCGTCAGGACTGGCCCGACTGCTCGATAATGGTTGTGAACGCCCACGCCGTCAACGATGGCTAGACGGTGTAGCCTTGCCGCGAAACTGCGAAACACTGCGCGATCCATGTCAAGACACCTCAATAGGCGTTTACGGGGCCTGAGCTGACGCCCATCCTGTTGCTAAACGTCGCGCTTACAAATTCCGGTCTCCGCCATCATGTCGAGCTATTCATCGCCCAAGATCGCCGAGAGTGAGACATGGACAGCTTGCACCATGCCATTCAAACTGCCGCAGACGAGGATGGCCGCGCCTTTGTTATCCATCGCCGCAAATCGGCGTGCGCTGCTTTCAACAGATACTGGACATAGCGCGCGCAGTCAGGCGCGCGCAAGAGCGGTGCCATCTCTCACGGTCCCCCGCGCTCGATGTGGGTGAAGTATCATACCGAAGATCAGCGATAAGCAAACATCTGGACATGGGGCAAAAAAGATGTAACGCATATGCATGTTTTTAGCGCGAGCCGACCAAATGCGGGGAAAAGGCCGTGAAACTTACCCTCTTCACAGATTATGCCATGCGCACACTGCTCTATCTAGGCGCCCGGCCTGAACGGCTCTGTTCGATCGGTGAGGTGGCGCAGGCCTACCGGATCTCACAGAACCACCTGATGAAAGTGGTCGTTGAACTGGTGCGAAGCGGTCATGTCGAGAGTGTGCGTGGACGGTCCGGGGGCATTCGCCTGGGTATGCCACCAGAGCAGATCAATATCGGCGCGGTCGTTCGTCGCACAGAAGATGGCTTCGATCTTGTCGATTGCGGAAGCTGCGTTGTCGCTCCGGCCTGCGGCCTTACGGGCGTGTTAAGGGAAGCACTCGGTGCGTTCATGGCGGTGCTTGACCGCTATACGCTCGCCGACCTGCTTGCCAAACGAGGAGATATCGCAGCGATCTTCGATCGCCAGGAGGTCGGCGCTCTTCAGGGGCCCCCTGTCCGAAAGCGCAGTCGGCAACTGGCATTGGAAAAGGAGGCCTGAGGCATGGTCTGCCCTGAATGCGGCCAGCCGGTCGATCCTTCGCCGTTCGACCCTCGTCGCCAGTCAATAGGCCTGTTCGCGGGGATCGCGGCGCAGTTCCGCCGGATCGTCGGCCGCATCGTTCCACGCGAACATTGCCATCATCGCATCGTAAGGGAGAAATCCGAATAATGGCTCTGCATCACGCGGCAGCCGGCGAGGTCGTTGACCTTTCATTGATGCCGCTTTCAGCCGAAACCGAACACTCGACGGCGATCGTCAAAACCGCCCAGTTCGAAGCCATTCGCCTCTTGATCCCGCGTGGGACAGACATGCCGCGGCATCAGGTTCCCGGCAGCATAACCCTACACTGCCTTGAAGGATGCGTGCAATTGGGGCTCGGCGAAACAGTGACCCAGTTGGCGGCGCATCAGTGGGTCTATCTCGAAGGCGGTGCACCCCATTCGATAAAGGGTCTCGACGATTCCGTGCTGCTGTTGACAATCCTTTTTCCGCCTGCCGATGTGAGTATTGGTGAGCCGGCAGGTGCGTCGATCAGTCAGGATTAGCGCGCGGATAGCGTCTTCCTGCGGTTCTTCTTCCCGCAACACACACTTGATATACTTCGGCACCTGGGCGCGCAAGCAGTGCGCCGTTCCGTCGCCAACAGGTTGAAGGACAGGTCCCAGCCCAAGATTGTATCGCTTCGAACGGGATAGCCGACAAGGGGGAATTCCATGAGCAATACGCGCAAACTCTGGATTTGGCTCTTCGCATTGCTTGCGACATCGTTCGCCGTTCTGCTGCTGGTGGGGCGCGATATCAGCATTCAGGCACCCCCATTGCCCGAACGCGTAGTCACGCAAAGCGGCCAGACCTTGTTTACACGCGCCGACATGCAGCTCGGCCGGCAGGTCTGGCAATCGATGGGCGGCATGCAGCTCGGCTCGATATGGGGGCATGGGGTGTCAATCGGCGTGCAAACGGGACCCCCGATAGGCGTCTAAAAGGGACCCCCTTGCGGGATCGGGTAACGTTGTTGTGAGGCGCCAGCTTGCGCTGAGCGCGGCGTAGGGAGGGCGTAGCCCGACCG
>NZ_LARW01000092.1 GCF_000971055.1 Sphingomonas sp. SRS2 | reverse complement strand
CGCGCTCCCGCAAATCATCCGAATAAGGTTTGCCCATCCATGCCGACCTCCATCCCAGCCAGCACTCTGAATCACAAATCAGCCTCAAAGGGAATCCGCCGATTCAACACGATCGTGTTCGACTCTAACTGTATTGGCCGTCGCGGCCCCTCCTATGATCCGTCCTTCCAGCCGGGCTTTCACAGGTCTCCGAGCGAGGCCAAATTAACGCAGGAGGAATATCGCGATCTCGCGCGCGAGAATGACCTCATCTTCCTTCCCTTCGATCCGGACTGGTACAGCTTGACCGCGAGCGGCACGCTGCTCGATTGCGTCCGCTTCGGAATCCCGCCGCTTGCCGTCCGGAACTCGGTGATCGACGATCTCGAACGGCGTTATGGCCGTTTCGGCTTCCTTGTCTCCAGCCCGTCGGAGGGCATCGACCTGCTCTGCCGGACCGATCCGGCGACGCTTTTCGAAGATATGGAACAGTTCCGCGGGCCGTTGAGGGCGATCGCGCATGACCGCACTATCGAGGCGCTGTCGCCCGGCTTCAGGCGGATATTCTCATCGCCCTTTCAGCGCGGCTGACGCCACGGCTGGACATATTCACCCGCGCGATCGGTGAACCCGTCGGCTGCAACATCTCGGCCACGATATGCGGCGACAGATACACGATCTCGGCCCAGACCGCGGCGATCGACGCGGAGAACAGTCCGGCCGGGATCGAATGACCGCAACGTCCGATGCGATAAGCCGGATCGACGCCCAGCATCGAAACCGCCGACATCACCTTGACCAATATCGTCCTGAACCCAGCCGGACCGCTGCTCAATACCTGCGCCAGGGCAACCAGCGGCGTGAGCAGTCACGGTAGCAACCATGATTGCGCCAATCTCGAACTCCCAGGGCCGAGGCCACGCCCTATGATCAGCCGGTAGGCTCCATATATGGGAATATCTCATCCGGGCCCGGACGATCAGGACGCCGTCAGGCGGTTAGTTTGCAGCCAGTGCACATAAATCACGGAGTTTTTTCCCTGATGCATCTCAACCTCTCCGACCTCCACTGCTCCCATGCCTCTATAAAAGGCGTGTGCCGCGTCCAACTTGCTCCCGACGGCTATACGGAAACCAGAAGCATCCATTGCGTGGAAATGATCGACCAGGCGCATGTAGAGTCGTCGGGCAACACCCCGGCCACGGAACCCATCGTCGACTGCTATACTAAGCAGTTCGTAAGTTGGCAGGTTCGGGCCGCCGCCATCTGCTCTATTGTAAAGGAGAATCTCCACGATGCGCCATATGTGGCGCGGCTTAAGCACGATGGGAATCAGGGCCCGCGCAAGTCTATACCAGTGTCCGATCATCTGGCGATAAATCGATCGCATGCTTTTGGCGCCTGCAACGAAACCTATCACGCGACCAGCTTCGCGCTCAACAAACAGCACGCTCTCAGCGCATTCGTCGATCGACTGGTAGAGCAAGGCTAAAAATTCGGCGCCGAGCATCGGCAAGAAACCTTGATGGATCGCAGCGGCATGAAGCTGCGCTACCTGCAAATAGGTCGCTCGATCATGCACCTGGGCCGCATCCATTTATCTTTTCCAAAAGTTCCACTGGAGGTTTTGGTAAGGTTGGAAATATTCTCCAGATGAAGCCTGATCTTGGAAAAAAAACCGTCAAAATCGTCAAAATTATAGAAATAATATAAGTCTTTATCGTCCTATGCTCCACATACCACTGCTCTAACAAACCTTTGTACGGCATTATGACATGATCGTAGAAGTATTCAGGATCTATGCTTGCGTGCATAATCTCCTCTTCATCCCGGAAGACGATGGAGCCAATGCCAGATAGGCCTGGAGGCACTGTTCCGATAGCGTGCTGCGAATTAAGCGGGTAAGCGTCGAAACAGCGCCGCGTCTGCGGGCGTGGCCCGATGATGCTCATCGTGCCATTGAGGATATTCAGCAACTGCGGCAGTTCGTTGAGCTTGGTCTTGCGCAGCATCCGCCCAAGTGGAAGCACCCGTGGGTCGTTCTTCAGCGTTACCGTACCGGTGCCGAGGCTGGGGCTGTTCTTCAGCATCGTTGCGAACTTGTAGACCATGAACGGGCTGCCCGCCCTTCCCACTCGCTCCTGCCGGTAGAATATCTCGCCTTCGCCCGTTAGGCGCAGGATGATCATCACGGGGATCAGGATCGGTGCGAACAGCAGCAGGGCGATGACGGCGAGAAAGATATCGAGAAAACGCTGCATGCTACATCCGCGAGTCGAGATAGCGGCCGGTTTCCTTATGCGCGAACTCAGGCAGCATATCGTTGAACAGGTCGACTATGGGTGCCTTTTCCCATGATCCGGCGGCGCGCAGGGCGCCTATCTCGTCGATGAAGCGATCGAGCACGCGATCATCATAGGCGAGCCGGCTCGGGATCACCCCGATATTGGTAAAGCGGTCCATGTCCAGCGCCTCACCGGCCGTGAAGAACTCCTCGAAATCCTTCTCTCCCGTGGTGTCACTCGCAAAGAAATAGCAGGGCCAGCGGCGCCGCGGGATAAGTTCGGCGGCGCGATCGCGCGCCTCGTCCTCGCTCGCACATGGCACCGCCTCATAACCGAGAGCGGCGAGATAGCGCACGGCGATGTCGGAGAATGTGATCAGGTCAAGCTCTTCGCTCAGCTTCGGAAAGAAGATATCGCGATTGTCGCCGAGCAGTCCGGACATCAGGCACAGCTCCCCCGACTCGGCGGGGGTGAGGAAATAGCGGCGCACGTCGCTGGGTGCCGAGATGGGCTGCCGCTTGGCGAAGCGCTGGTTGAAGCCGTGGAGCAGCGAGCCGTCGGAAAAGGCGACATTGGCGAAGCGCGCCATAGAGACCGGCATGGTCTCGCTCTCGCGCATCAGAAACATTTCCATGATGCGCTTGCTAGCGCCCATCATGTTGACTGGATTCGCGGCCTTATCGGTCGAGACGCAGAAATAGCGGCCCGCGCCTGTCTCACGTGCCATGCCCAGCGTCTTCAGTGTGTTGAAGATGTTGACGTCGATCAACCGCATCAGGGTGAACGGGTCCTTCTCGCTACGAACATGCTTGAGAGCAGACAGGTTGAACACATAGTCATAGCCCCCCGCTTGACGCATCAGCTGTTCGAATTCGCGCGAGCCGCAGTCAATCGCGAAGGTGCTGAAGTCACCGGCGATATAGCCGAGCGTGCTGCGGACATCGCGTACCAGCTCAACCATGTTGTTCTCGCTGATGTCGACGACATGAAGCGTTCTTGGCCCGCGCTTGAATATCTCCCGCGTAACCGCCTGTCCGATTGATCCGGCGCCACCGATCACCAGAAACCGGCTTCCGCGGACAACTTCCCGCAGGCGGTCATCATGCGCCCTAACGTCCGCTGCGAAGAGCGGCGCGGTCCGGCCGATCAGGTTCAGAATATCCATGGCATTTCCCGTGAGGCTTTCCCAAAGTCCAGAGCGATCATCATGCCAGATACGGCCCTAGCGGCCCATCGGCTATCACCGCATCGGGCACACTCGACGGAATATTCACGATCCTTTTTTCTAGCCAGCGCGAGACTTCGAGCCCGTCGTGCATGCAGTCGCGGAACATCGGCAGGCTCGACATCAGCCGCCAGACGGGGCGGGTCATCACACCGGCATCATTGCAGGCATTGAGGACTGCGTCGCGGGCGGCAGCATCCGGCAGGCATAGTGCGTTCAACCAGTAATTGGCGCGCGTGCCCTCCCTCTCCTTGATGAACCCGGCACCGATATCAGCGAGCCGGTCATGATAATAATCCGCGACCGCCCGCTTCAATCGCAAGAAGCCGGGGAGTTGGTCCATCTGGGCGCAACCTAGCGCCGCGTTGAGGTTAGGCATGCGATAGTTGAAGCCGACCTCGTCATGAACGAACTCATAGGGATGCGGTGTCTTCGCAGTGGTGGTGAGATGCTTGGCCCGACGCGCGATGATTTCGTCATCGGTGACGATCATGCCGCCCCCACCCGTCGTGATAATCTTGTTGCCGTTAAAACTGTACGTGCCGATCAGCCCAAAGGTGCCCGTATGACGTTTGCCGACATAGCTGCCGAGCGATTCGGCGGCATCCTCGACCACTGGGATGCCGTAGCCCGCGCAAAGATCGGCGATCTCCTCTATCTCGCAAGCGAGACCGAAGCTGTGCATCGGGACGCAGGCGGCGATGCGCCGGCCAGTCACGCGATTATAGGCGCGGCCATCGGTGAGGCGAACGGTGGCGGACAAAAACTGCTTCAGCGCGGTGGCCCCCAGGCCCATTGTCTCGCGATCGACATCGACGAAAACAGGATGCGCACCGATATAGCTGATCGCATTGCACGTCGCGACGAAGGTGAGCGCCTGCGATATGACTTCGTCGCCTCGCTCGACCCCGGCGAGGATAAGTCCGACATGAAGCGCCGCCGTGCCGTTGACCGTCGCCACCGCAAAGCGACTGCCGGTAAACGCGGCGATCGAGGCCTCGAACGCCGTGACCTTTTCGCCGACCGACGACACGAAGTTCGAATCGATACATGCCGCGAGATTGGCCTTCTCCGCACCGGCGAAGACAGGCCGGTGCAGCGGTACAAAATCATATCCGTATATTTCGCGAACCGCGTCGACGATGGCAGCGGCCGATTGTTCCGATTCCACTCCTTCGCCCCCTCAGTCCGCCGCGCGCACTGTTGCTGCCCGCTTAACCCAATCTACCCAACGATCGGCAAGATCGCCGCGATCAAACTGTTCAATTGCGAGCTGCTGCGCTCGTGAACCCATCGCCGTCAGCGTCGCGCGATCATCGGCAGCGCGTTCAAGCGCATCGGCGAAAGCGGCTGCATCGTCGGGCGGCACGACAAAGCCGCATTTCTGCACGGTGATATATTCCGCCAGCCATCCGGGATAGTTGATCAGCACCGGTCGCCCCGCGGCAAGATAGTCGAAAAACTTATTCGGCGAGGTCCCGTAATAGAAAGCGGGCACATTAGCGAGGATCTGCAGCCCGAGATCCGCCGCCCCTAGCAGATCGACGAGCCGCCGCTTGCCGACCGGATCATGGAAGATCACGTTTGAAATGCCATCGCGCCGCGCCCGCTTCTGCAACCCGGGCTTCAACTTGCCCTCGCCTATCAGAACGATGCGGATGTCATCGCGCCCGCGCCGCTGGAGTTCAGCCGCGACGTCGAGCACCGCGTCCAGCCCGTTCGCCATACCGTGCGCGCCGGTGAAGACAGCCATCAGATCGCCATCCCGTACCCCTTCCGGGCGCCAAGGCGCGACGGTCGTCCCGAACAGGGCCACGTCACATCCGTTCGACACCTCAATGATGCGATCTCTATGCACGCCGCGTCGCGCGATACCGTCAACGATCCCTGGCGAAAGTCCGATCAGGCGGTCGGCCGACCGGTACGATATCCACTCAAGTGCCGACATCAGCGTCAGCACGATCGGGTTCCGAATGACCCCCATCGCCTTAGGTAATTCCGGCCAGAGATCACGCACCTCGAATACGAACGGCTTGCGGCGAAGCCAGCGCGCTACGATGCCCGGAATGCCCGCAGTGAGCGGGGTCGTTGTCGTGAAGATGACGTCATAGTCCTCGCGTAGCGCGACCATAACGCAGGCGACCGCGAAGCGGAGGAAGGTCCAGGCGCGCCGGAACAGCCCATGCGCGTTGGCGTAAGCGAGGTCGAACTCGATCACATCGATCCCGTTCACCATGCCGCGGCGATGGCCACCGCGGAACGGCTCCTCTATCCCGGTCTGACTGATCGAGGAATTACCACAGACCATCGTCACCCGATGACCGTGTTTAAGCGCCCGCTGCGCCATATCATAGGATCGCAGCCCAGACGCGCCGCTGGGCGTGGAGAAATATTGGTGGATGTAGAGGATTTTCATGCCGTCCAGCTGTAGCAGGTGGTTATGTTGGCAGGCTCGGACAATGTAACCGAGACCACGGGGATGGGCTCTTTCGATAGGTAAAAGAGCGATCGCCATCCCGTTGCGATCTCCAGCTTAATAGCCGCCGGGCTTGCGACGCGGAGGCGGTGCTGGCCATCGGTGATGTCGCAGGGTCCATCATGCCGCCAGTCGCCGGGCCGCAAGCGCCACTGCAGCCTGGCCGTCTTCCGAAATCCGGAAACGGAGTCGGTAATCACCAGCCTGTCGGCGTTCAGCTGAATCTTGCGGTGATGGCAGGCACCTTGCGCATCGGTGACGATCGCTTCGCCGGTCTGCGCTCCGAATACTGCGTCGCCGGTCTGCAGCCAGTCCCCGAACAGAAAGCGCCCCAGCCGTGGCATGGCATTGCGGCCGTCGAAGGCGATATTGTTATGACCGGCATTCCCACCGAAATAGTCGAGCCATACATCCCCGTCATTGTATGAATAGGTGCCGGCGTCACCGAGGAGATTTTCGTGGTCACGCCAGAGATCAACATGCAACGCATCGCATTGGCTCGGCCGAAAGCGGAAGCGGGGATAGCGCAGCATCGCGGCCGCTCGCCCGCACCGAAGGATCATATAGCCGCCATCGTCGAGACGTACCGATCCGGCGGGCGCGCGCACAGCATCGGGCAGGTCCACGCCGAACGCTAGTAGCGGACGATTCCAGTCGCCCTCACCGCCATAGGCCCGCGTTGCCCCGAACAGCACCGAACTGGCCTGCACGGTGGGGCGATAGTCGCGATAAGGTGCCGTGCCGATCCTGAAGAGATGCGCGCCATCGTTTGCGCCGACATTCGGCCCGTCACCGCCAAGCGGATCGATCATATTGTACAGCCACAGCGAAGCCGCCTCTGCGCGCGAGCGAAAGGCTGCGGAGAAATCTGTAAGCTCAAGTCGTCGACGCCAGATTTCCGCCATCACGAGCGTGTCGAGCGTCATGCGATGATAGTTGAGCGAATATTGGCTGAAGCTGCCATCGGCCGCGATCAGCCGATCGACGCGATTCTCCAGCCAATAGCGGCCAAGCGCCAGCCAACGACTGCCTTCGGACCGCCCGATACGCGTGAGCCAGCTTCCTCCGACAAACAACGCCGCCGCCTCGGAAGTACCATGGTTATTATCCTGCCCGATCGCATAGCCGATCGTCGGCGCGATCCGCCGCAAATGGCCTGCGATCAGATCAGCAAGGCCGGGGGCCGCCTGCTCGGGCTCGCCCAGCAGAAGGCTCGCCATTGCGAGATGCAGGACGCGGATAGACGCCTCCTGCCCGCATTTCCAGTTAGGCCCGTTATAAGCCGGGTTGCGCGCGCACCAGTCACGCAGCCAACGCTCCATCTGCGGACCGGCCTGAGCGTCGCCGTCCCGTGCGGCCAAGGCGAGATCGAGGCACCAACCAAAGCGTGACGGCTCCCACAGCAGCTTGATGTCACCGACTTCGGGATCGAAGTCGGGGATGGTCCACCACGGCCTGCTCGCGGCCGTGATCTCGCGACCGGTTAGAGGATTACGGAACCAGGCCGGGGCCTGATCCGTCACCGGCTGTTCGAGCCAGCCGAAATAGACGAGCGTGGCGGGTTGCTTGCGCTCGACATCGCCGACTTCTTCCGTGAAGAAGGGGCCGTCGAACGGGGCGGATGTCAGGCGGCGGACTGGGTTTATCCCGCTCCGCACGCCCAGGCGATAAACCATTACCCTCGCTATGCTGGACAATCCGAGACGGGGGATCGTCCGCATGAGCCCCCACAGACGTCTCATTGATTGCGCAGGATCTCATCGACCCTGATAGTGACGGCCGCAACCTCCATCAGTTCTTCGAACGGGATCGGCATTGGAGCGCCTTGCTCAACCGCGTGCAGGAAAGCCGCAGCGCAGGCGTTTTGACCTTTGTCTTGCCGCCAGCCACCCATTTTCCGGAAGCCCGGCCAGCCATAGCCTGTGAGCCGACGGAAATTGTCGAGCTGCAACACCCGTCCGGCGCAGAAAACCTCCACGCGCTCCTTGGGGAAACGAGACGAACCGTTGGCCAGATAATGGATCGTACCGAACGAACCATCGGCGAAACCGAGAATCAGCGCCGCCTTGTCATCAACGATCGGTTCAACGCTATTCTCGCCCATGCGCCGCGCCTGCACCGAGACGATCGCGGCACCGGCCAGGAAGCGCATTAGATCGATCAAATGACACGCCTCGCCCAGCACGCGCCCGCCGCCAACTTTCGGATCATGCGTCCAGTGTCCCGCAGGGATCGCCCCAGCATTCATCGTCATGATAAAGGATTTGGGTTCGCGCACCCCGTCGATGAGCGCCTTCATGCGCATGACGTGCGGCGCGAAGCGACGATTGAAGCCGACCATCACGCCGGGTGCTGTCCCGGTGGCCGCGGCCTCAGCATATGCCGCGCGGATTTCGCCGAGTTCCGCGCCGGTCAATGCCAGCGGCTTCTCGACGAACACATGCTTGCCCGCCTCTAGTGCGCGGCAGACGAGGGGCGCGTGCTGGTCATGACGCGTAACGATCGCCACCACGTTGATGTCCGGATCGGAGAAAATCGTGCCCACATCGGTGGATACCTGTTCGAATCCCGACGTCCTGCCTTGGATGGCTCCGCTCAGCCCGCCGGACGTGGCGATCGTCCGCAGCCGCGCGCCGGCCGCGCGGAACGCCGGAATGAGAACGCGGGAGGCATAATTTCCGGCGCCGATGAAGCCGCACAGCGGAACGCCCGCCCTGCCCGCCGATGACGGCGCATCGGCCAGCCTAACGACGCGCGAACGCGCATCGTTCTTCACGGCAACATCGCTATAATTGAGCAGCACGCCGAGCAGCGCCTTGTCGGCGGTCAACAGGTCATAGCCCGACGCGGCTTGTTCGAAAGGGATACGGCGGCTGATCAGCGGTGTGACGTCAATCCGCCGATTGGCGAGCATGTCGAGGATCGCCTCAAAATTACGCTGCTCGGTCCAGCGGACAAAGCCCACCGGATAATCCTGTCCGCCCTCCTCATAGTCCGGGTCGTAACGCCCGGGTCCGTAGGAGCAGGATACCTGGAAACTAAGTTCCTTCTCGTAGAAATCCGCGCGGTTCAACTCGAGCCCGGTCGTACCGACGAGGACGATGCGACCCCGCTTGCGGCACATCCTTGCCGCCTGGACGACCGGGTCGCTCGATGCGGTTGATGCGGCGATCAGGACAGCGTCCATGCCGCGCCCGCGGCTGAAGGCGATGCCGGCTGCAACCGGATCCTCGCCCTGCGCGGGATTGCAGGTCTCGGCGCCGAAGCTGCGCGCCAGCTTGAGTTTGTCCGGGTCGAGGTCGATCGCCAGAACACGACAACCCTGCGCGATGAGCAGTTGGACGGCAAGAAGCCCGATGAGGCCCACCCCCGTCACCGCGACGGCCTCTCCGAGCGCCGGGGACAGTAACCTGATGCCCTGCAGCCCGATCGCGCCGATCACGGTGAAGGCTGCGGCCTCGTAGCTCACCCCATCGGGAATCTTCGCGCAAAGATTTGCGGGAACACGGACCACTTCCGCATGCGATCCGTTGGAGACGATGCGATCGCCGGGACGGAATCCCCGTACGCCGTCTCCCACCTCCATCACCGTGCCCGCATTACAATAGCCCAGCGGGATCGGCTGGGCGAGCTTGCTGCGAACGGCATCGAGCGTGGCGAACAGCCCGTCAGCCACAACCTTGTCGACGACCATCTTCACTTTTTCAGGCTGACGGCGCGCCTTGCCGAGCATCGAAGAACGTCCGAAATCGACGAGCATACGTTCGGTTCCGGCCGAGATCAGGGTTGTGCGGCTGGCGATCACTATGGTGCCGGGCGTCGCGGCGGGAACGGGAACGTCGATTATCGAGGTGTCGCCGTTGCCCAGGTTCTGCAGCAGCTGTCTCATGATATGCTTCGATCACCTCGTTGACACCACACGGTGCGGCGCCATTGCTTGTGCTGCAGCGCGACAGGAATCAAGCCATCGCTGCACGTCTTTCAGCTTCGAAGGAGAAGTTGCTGCCCATGAACTTCCTGCACCAGATCTCGACGCACATCAGCGAGAAGATCGTATAGGCTGCATCGACCCGGCCGGCGTCGTTATCTGCGATCAACCGGTCGACCGCGACAGGATCAAACAGCCCCCGCGCGCGCAGGCTGTCCGTCGATAATATATCGAACATCAGCGGTCGCAGGTCTCCCTGCAGCCATAAGCGCAGCGGCGCGCCAAAGCCCGATTTGGGCCGGTAGATGACATCACAGGGGAGATAGGGCTCCATCGCCTTCTTCAGAACCCACTTGCCCTCGCGGCCACGCTGCTTGAATCGGCCCGGGATCCGGGCAGCGAGATCGACGAGATCGGGATCGAGGAACGGCACGCGCACTTCGACGCTGGCTGCCATCGCCATCTTATCGGTGTAGATCAGGTTATGGTCGGCAAGGAAGAAACGCTGTTCGAGCGATAACAGCTTTTCAAGGCGCGATGTTTCGGGCGACATGCGGCGCAAGTGATCGAGCATCGGCTGATCGGCAGAGATGTCGTTGATCGCGGCGTTCAGCTCAGGCGTGTATAGCGCGTGAAGATCGCCCCGCCGCGCCCAGGCGAAATATTTGGCAAGCTGCATATGTTCGCTACCGTCGGCATTGCCGAAAAGACGCGAAGCGCGCCGCCCGAGTGCGGTCCGCTGGTCGAGCTGACGCGAAAGCCCGGCGAGCCCGCGACGCGCCATCGCGGGCATCCACGACCACAACCAGTCGTAGCTGACCGCGAGATGACGGCGATAGCCCGAGAAAAGATCGTCGCCACCGACCCCGGACAAGAGCACCTTGATACCGGCGGTGCGTGCCAGCTGGCTGATGTAAAGCACATCGAGCGGCGCCGGATCCGCGAGTGGCTCATCAAGCTGCCAGAGCATCTGCTAAATAGCTACGAGATTTCAGATGCGGAGTGCTCCATCTTCCGCATCATCCTCCTGATTTCCTTTTCCAATTTCTCCAATGCAACTTCCGTAGAGAAGGATTTCACTGCCGTGTGATGTGCATTCCTTCCCAAGATCATCCTTAGATCAGCGTCGCCGAGCAGTGAAGCGAGCGCTGTTCTAAGTTTCATTACATCTTTGACCGGAACAAGCAGTCCATTCACCCCATCGGTGACCACCTGCGGAATATTGCCAACGGGTGATACCACTACTGGCAAACCAGCCGCCATCGCCTCAATCATCGCGTTTGGCAAACCCTCTGCATAAGAGGGAAGCACAAAAATATCTGCGTTGCCCAAAAGTATCGGTATACTGTCAGAACTAACCCAACCTTTGAAGATAACCTTGTTAGTTAAGCCCAGTTCGTCGACTAATGCATGGGCTTCGGCAGAAAAATGACCATCGCCAACAATAATGAGTTGAAACTCAAATAAATTCCCGAGACACGCGCTTGCATGTAACAACTCTGCAACGCCCTTTTCTTTTTCCAACCAACCGACGAATATAATTCGTAGCGGAGTTTCTCGCGAGAACCGCGCACGACCGACCTCAAGTAGCGCCGGCGAAGCAGACCAATTCTCAATAATTGGAGCATCAATTTGGCTATAATTGAGATGATTAGTTGCCAACTGCTGCCACCTTAAACCTTGGCAAAAAAACTTATTCCCGGTCTTTAGCGCAGCCCGAAAGACCGAGCTACCAAGCCTATCTTTCTCTATAATATCAATTACCGCCCCGCCCTGTGGAAAGAGCGCAACAGGGATTGCTAAAAGCCGGGCGACTATCGCCATCGCTGCCTTTTCAATGAGGCTAGCCCCGGTCGACGCAAACAGGAGAACACCCTGTGGACGTTCAAACAGGAGCGCACGGATGTAGCGCGCAAAACGCCAGATGCTCAACCATGCACGCGTACAAAATCGAGGAGGCGGATTGCTAATCTGAGTACTATCGACAAGAATCAGTTCAAATTTTCCGATAAAGCGTGGCGTCACCAGCGCTCTGCAAACGGTAACAATACCACCAATTATTGGGCTATCTGGATTCGGAAACGCGCCAACAATAAGAAGTCTTGGTCGAAGGGTGGTGTCTGTTGGCAACTGGTCACTCCCGATTCAATTCCCGATGATTAGATATCACCCTGCGCGACACCCAGCGCCCTCAGTTCGCGCGCGAGATCGTCGAGGCCCGGCGATGGCGACGAGATGGCTACAGGCGGCGGCGACCCACGCCTAGCACTCCGCTTTTGGCGCTGGAGGATCCTGCGGATGAAAGCAGATCGCCAATATAGCGATCGCGCAAGCACCTCCAACTGCGGAAACTGCTTCAGGATCGCGCTTAGTTCTAATGCCATCTTCCACAGCCATTTACGCAACCGATCAAGGCGACGATGATTCTTCGATGCCACGCCTAGGCGGATTAGGCCAGCCCCAGCAACGCCCGATGCTGTTCGATATCAGCATCGGAAAAACGCAACGCAATGACCCGTGCAGGGACGCCGCCCACGATCGTGTAAGGCGGCACCGAACGTGTTACGACAGCTCCGGCGGCGACCACACAACCTTCGCCGAGCTCAACGCCGGCAAGAACCGTCGCATTGGCACCTATCCAGACATCGTCGCGGATGATGATACCCGGATCGTCGCCCCAGCCCTTTTGCACATCGTCATGCATGTAGATGCCGACCTGATGAAAGCGGTGGTTGCCACCGAGCAGTGAGACCCGCGGTCCGAACATGATGTGCGATCCGATCGAGATCGGCCCATGCGGGCAGCTAAACCATGCGTGCCCGCCGACGAAGACGTCGTTGCCCATCGAGATGTTTTCAAACGAGAAATACGAATTGAATGGGTCGAACCTCACATTACGCCCACAAGAATGAAAGCGCCGTCGCGCGATGCCACACACCGCAGCGCGCGCGATATACGTCGCGGCCTGCCAGCAGCGGTGCAGGACGTAAGCGACAAAGCGTATCAATGCGAAAAACCAAGCGAGATGTGAGTAATCGTTATCCTTCTCAAAATGCGGCTCCTGCCAAAGCAAGCGCTTTTGCCGCGCCACGGTCGACAGCCCTAACGGCGCGCCCGAAATCTCGATCTCCGGGGATCATCAGCAAACTGACGGAGCCGGAGGCAGTTGCGCTTCGATCAGGAATCTCATTAAGCCGCGATAACGATCGGATGGACAGCAGCCTGCGCCTCATCGGCAAGCAATTCGAGCGCGTCAGCGAAGCTCGTCCATGTTCCGGGAATAGCCGGACGTCTCCCACAGATGGCGAAATCAACAGAAATGTGCGGTAAGCCTTGCAGCGTCATCACAATAACCTGCGCCGGGAGGGCGGATCGGTCAAGCGGGGGCGATGTCATCACCCTCCACGCCTGCGCGAAGCGCTGATCCTCGCTATATAACAGGCTCGGCGATGCCGAGCCGGTCGCGTTGATTGGGGCGAGAGGAGATCGCCGGCTTCATCGCGGCGATACTGAGGCGATTATGAGGCTTCGACATAGCCTTGTTTGCGTATAGATCGCACCCTTGCCATCCCGGTATATGCTGAAACCCGTTCAGTATGACGGTTTGAGGGGATAGACCCCTTCCCAAACCCTGCACCCCGGCCTATATAGCCGCCTCCACTTACATCGGCAGTTGCCTTGCGCTTGAGCGCGGGTGCCGCCCTTGACCCTCCGGGACACGGACCGCCTTGCGAACGGTCCGCGACGAATTGGAGTTGGTTTTTCAAGGGTTCTCAAACGCTGGCAGTGCGGTTCCGACAGCCCGGACCCGCACTTTTTGTCGTGGATCGCGCCACGAAAATGGACGCGAATCAGGCTGAAATTCGCTGCGATGCGGAAAGAATTTTGACGCGAGGAAATAAACGCAATGGCCACCCAGGCAGCTCCGCAGACCGCCAAGAAGCGCATCCGCAAAGTCTTCGGCAACATCCACGAAGTCGTGCAGATGCCGAACCTGATCGAGGTTCAGCGTGAATCCTACGAGCAGTTCCTGCGCTCGCGTCCCGCCGACGGCTATGTGTCGGGGCTGGAGAAGACGCTGCGCTCGGTCTTCCCGATCCGCGATTTCGCCGGCACCGCCGAGCTGGATTTCGTCCAGTACGAACTGGAAGATCCCAAGTACGATACCGAGGAATGCCGCCAGCGCGGCATGACCTATGCGGCGCCGATGCGCGTAACCCTTCGCCTGATCGTGTTCGAAGTCGATCCCGATACGGACACCCGTTCGGTCCTCGATATCAAGGAACAGGACGTCTACATGGGCGACATGCCGCTCATGACCCAGAACGGCACCTTCCTGATCAACGGCACCGAGCGCGTGATCGTTTCGCAGATGCACCGTTCGCCGGGCGTGCTGTTCGATCATGACCGCGGCAAGACCCATGCGTCGGGCAAATATCTGTTCGCCGCGCGTGTCATCCCCTATCGCGGTTCGTGGCTCGATTTCGAGTTCGACGCCAAGGACATCGTCAACGTCCGCATCGATCGCAAGCGCAAGCTGCCGGTCACGACGCTGCTCTATGCGCTGGGCATGAACGGCGAGGACATCCTCAACTATTTCTACCGCACGCAGACCTATGTCCGCGGCGAAGGCGGCTGGAAGGTGCCCTTCGTCTCGGAGAACTGGCGTGGCCAGAAGCCGGCGTTCGACGTCGTCAACGGCGACACCGGCGAAGTCGTGTTCCCCGCAGGTTCGAAGATCAGCCCCCGCGCCGCCACCAAGGCCGGCAAGGACGGCCTGTCGACGCTGCTCATCCCGACCGACCAGATTTTCGGCCGCTTTTCGGGTTATGACCTGATCGACGAGTCTACCGGCCGCATCTACATCGAGGCCGGTGACGAAGTGTCGCCGGAAAATCTCGAAATGCTCGACAAGGCGGGGATCGATCATATCGAGCTGCTCGACATCGATCATATCGCTACAGGTCCGTGGATCCGCAACACGCTGAAAGCCGACAAGGTCGAGGAGCGCGACCATGCGCTCAGCGAAATCTATCGCGTCATGCGCCCCGGCGAGCCGCCGACGAAGGAAACCGCCGAGGCGTTGTTCTCGGGGCTGTTTTTCGATCCGGAGCGCTATGACCTGTCGGCCGTCGGTCGCGTCAAACTGAACATGCGCCTCGAGCTCGACGCCGAGGACACGATCACGACGCTGCGCTCCGAGGACATCCTCGCGGTGGTCAAGACCCTCGTCGACCTGAAGGACGGCAAGGGCGAGATCGACGATATCGACAATCTCGGCAACCGCCGCGTCCGTTCGGTGGGCGAGCTGCTGGAAAACCAGTATCGCGTCGGCCTGCTCCGCATGGAGCGCGCCGTGAAGGAGCGGATGTCGTCGGTCGACGTGTCGACGGCGATGCCGAACGACCTGATCAACGCCAAGCCGGCGGTCGCCGCGGTCCGCGAATTCTTCGGCTCGTCGCAGCTGTCGCAGTTCATGGATCAGACCAACCCGCTGTCCGAAGTGACGCATAAGCGTCGCGTTTCGGCCCTCGGGCCAGGCGGCCTCACCCGCGAGCGCGCGGGCTTCGAGGTCCGCGACGTTCATCCGACCCATTATGGCCGCATCTGCCCGATCGAAACACCGGAAGGCCCGAACATCGGTCTGATCAACTCGCTGGCTTCGTTCAGCCGGGTGAACAAGTACGGCTTCATCGAGACGCCGTACCGCAAGGTCATCGATCACAAGGTCACGAACGACGTCGTCTATCTATCGGCGATGGAAGAAGCCAAGCACACCATCGCGCAGGCGAACGCCGAGCTCGATGGCGAGGGCCGCTTCGTCGAGGACCTGATCTCGTCGCGCGAAGCGGGCGAGTTCCTGATCGCGCCGCGCGACCACATCACCCTGATGGACGTCAGCCCCAAGCAGCTGGTGTCGGTTGCTGCGTCGCTGATCCCGTTCTTGGAAAACGATGACGCCAACCGCGCATTGATGGGCTCGAACATGCAGCGCCAGGCGGTGCCGCTGGTTCGCGCCGAAGCGCCGTTCGTCGGCACCGGCATGGAAGAGACCGTCGCCCGTGACTCGGGCGCCGCGATCGGCGCGCGTCGTTCAGGTGTGGTCGACCAGGTCGACGCCACCCGCATCGTGATCCGCGCCAGCGGTGACGTCGATGCCGGCAAGTCGGGCGTCGACATCTACACGCTGATGAAGTTCCAGCGTTCGAACCAGTCGACCTGCATCAACCAGCGTCCGCTGGTGAAGGTGGGCGATGTCGTGCACGCCGGCGATATCATCGCCGACGGCCCGTCGACCGAGTTCGGCGAACTGGCGCTGGGCCGCAACGTCCTCGTCGCGTTCATGCCGTGGAACGGCTACAACTACGAGGATTCGATCCTGATCTCCGAGCGGATCGTGAAGGACGACGTCTTCACCTCGATCCACATCGACGAGTTCGAGGTGATGGCCCGCGACACCAAGCTTGGGCCGGAAGACATCACCCGCGACATCCCGAACGTCGGCGAGGAAGCCCTGCGCAACCTCGACGAGGCGGGCATCGTCTATATCGGCGCCGAAGTGGAGCCGGGCGACATCCTGTGCGGCAAGATCACGCCGAAGGGCGAAAGCCCGATGACGCCGGAGGAAAAGCTCCTTCGCGCCATCTTCGGTGAGAAGGCTTCGGACGTTCGCGATACTTCGCTGCGCCTGCCGCCGGGCGTCTCCGGCACCGTGGTCGACGTGCGGGTGTTCAACCGCCACGGCATCGACAAGGACGAGCGCGCGATGGCAATCGAGCGCGAGGAAATCGACCGCCTGACCAAGGACCGCGAGGACGAACGCGCCATCCTGAACCGCGCCAATTATGCGCGGCTTCGCGAGATGCTGCTCGGCCAGGTCTCTTCGGCCGCCCCCAAGGGCATCAAGAAGGGCGCGGAGATCAACGACGAGCTGCTCAACGAGGTTGAGAAGCGCGAATGGTGGAAGTTCGCCGTCGCCGACGACGCCCGCCAGGCGGATCTCGAAGCGGTCAAGGCGCAGTATGACGAAGCCGTCGGCCTGATCGTCAAGAAGTTCGAGGATCGCGTCGAGAAGCTGCAGCGCGGCGACGAGCTGCCCCCGGGCGTGCTCAAGATGGTCAAGGTGTTCGTCGCGGTGAAGCGCAAGCTTCAGCCGGGCGACAAGATGGCCGGCCGCCACGGCAACAAGGGTGTGATCAGCCGCATCCTGCCGCAGGAGGACATGCCGTTCCTGGAGGACGGCACCCCGGTCGACATCGTGCTCAACCCGCTGGGCGTGCCTTCGCGCATGAACGTCGGACAGATCTTCGAGACCCATCTCGGCTGGGCCGCGCGCGGCTTGGGCAAGCAGGTGACCGAGGCGCTGGAAGGCTGGCGCGAGGCGAACCCCGACGCGACCGGCGGCACCCCGCCGGCAGCGGTCGTCGAGCGTCTGAAGACGGTCTATGGCGAGCAGTATCACGCCGAAATCGAAGCGCGCAGCTTCGATCAGATCGTCGAGATGGCGAAGGTGCTGAAGAACGGCGTTCCGATGGCCACGCCGGTGTTCGACGGCGCCCGCGAAGCCGACGTGGCGGCGATGCTCCGCCTGGCGGGGCTCGACGAGAGCGGCCAGGTCGAGCTGTTCGACGGCCGCACCGGCGACCAGTTCGATCGCAAGGTGACGGTGGGCTACATCTACATGCTCAAGCTCCATCACCTTGTCGACGACAAGATCCACGCACGCTCGATCGGGCCGTACAGCCTCGTCACCCAGCAGCCGCTGGGCGGTAAGGCGCAGTTCGGCGGCCAGCGCTTCGGCGAAATGGAGGTCTGGGCGCTCCAGGCTTACGGCGCCGCCTATACGCTGCAGGAGATGCTGACGGTGAAGTCCGACGATGTCGTCGGCCGCACCAAGGTCTATGAGGCGATCGTCAAGGGTGACGACACCTTCGAGGCCGGCATCCCCGAGAGCTTTAACGTGCTCGTCAAGGAAATGCGGTCGCTCGGCCTCAACGTCGAACTGTCGTCGATCGCCGACACGTCCGGCGACGACGGCTTGGCCGAAGCCGCGGAGTGAACCACCCGGCCGCTGCCCTCCGAAGGCAGCGGCCAGTTCGCCCCGACCCGATTTTGACCCTTCAGAGGGACTGAAAAATGAACGAACTGACCAATTTCGCCAATCCGGTTGCGAAGGCCGAAACCTTCGACCAGATCCAGATCGGCATCGCCAGCCCGGAGCGCATCCGCAGCTGGTCCTTCGGCGAGATCAAGAAGCCGGAAACCATCAACTATCGCACGTTCAAGCCCGAGCGTGACGGCCTGTTCTGCGCGCGCATCTTCGGTCCCATCAAGGATTACGAGTGCTTGTGCGGCAAGTACAAGCGGATGAAGTACAAGGGCATCGTCTGCGAGAAGTGCGGCGTCGAGGTCACCGTCTCGAAGGTCCGCCGCGAGCGGATGGGCCATATCGAGCTCGCCGCCCCAGTCGCGCACATCTGGTTCCTGAAGTCGCTGCCGTCGCGCATCGGCCTGTTGCTCGACATGCAGCTCAAGCAGCTCGAGCGCGTGCTGTACTTCGAAGCCTATATCGTCATTGAGCCTGGCCTGACCCCGCTCGAGAAGTTCACCCTCCTCACCGAGGATGAGCTGCTCGAGGCGCAGGACGAATATGGTGAGGACGCCTTCTCCGCCGGAATCGGCGCCGAGGCGGTCCGCCGCATGCTCGAGGAACTCGACCTCGAAGGCGAGAAGGAAGAGCTTCTCAAGGAGCTGTCCGAGACCAAATCCGAGCTCAAGCCCAAGAAGATCATCAAGCGGCTGAAGGTCGTCGAGAGCTTCCTGGAATCGGGCAACCGTCCGGAATGGATGATCCTCGAAGTCGTCCCCGTCATCCCGCCGGATCTGCGCCCGCTGGTCCCGCTCGACGGCGGCCGCTTCGCGACGTCGGATCTCAACGATCTCTATCGCCGCGTGATCAACCGCAACAACCGCCTCAAGCGTCTCATGGAGCTGCGCGCGCCGGACATCATCGTCCGCAACGAAAAGCGCATGCTGCAGGAGTCGGTCGACGCGCTGTTCGATAACGGCCGCCGCGGCCGCACGATCACGGGCGCCAACAAGCGTCCGCTCAAGTCGCTGTCCGACATGCTCAAGGGCAAGCAGGGCCGCTTCCGCCAGAACCTGCTCGGCAAGCGCGTCGACTATTCGGGCCGTTCGGTCATCGTCACCGGTCCGGAGCTCAAGCTCCACCAGTGCGGCCTGCCGAAGAAGATGGCGCTCGAGCTGTTCAAGCCGTTCATCTACGCCCGTCTGGACGCGAAGGGTCTGTCGATGACCCTCAAGCAGGCCAAGAAGTGGGTCGAGAAGGAGCGCAAGGAAGTCTGGGACATCCTCGACGAGGTGATCCGCGAGCATCCGGTGCTGCTGAACCGCGCGCCGACGCTTCACCGTCTCGGCATCCAGGCGTTCGAGCCCGTGCTGATCGAGGGCAAGGCGATCCAGCTTCACCCGCTGGTCTGCTCGGCCTTCAACGCCGACTTCGACGGCGACCAGATGGCCGTGCACGTTCCGCTGTCGCTCGAAGCGCAGCTGGAAGCGCGCGTCCTGATGATGTCGACCAACAACATCCTGTCGCCCGCGAACGGCAAGCCGATCATCGTGCCGTCGCAGGACATGGTGCTGGGCCTCTATTATCTGTCGATGATGAAGGAAGGCGAGCCTGGCGAGGGCGCGATGATTTCCGACATGTCGGAAGTCCATCAGGCGCTGGCCGCCAAGGCGGTGACGCTGCACACCAAGATCATCACCCGCGTTCCGCAGACCGATGAAGACGGCAAGCAGTATATGAAGCGGGTCGAAACGACGCCTGGCCGCATGCTGCTCGGCGAGACGCTGCCGAAGAGCCACAAGGTGCCGTTCGAGACGGTCAACCGCCTGCTGACCAAGAAGGAGATCGGCGACGTCATCGACATCGTCTATCGCCACACCGGCCAGAAGGAGACGGTGCTGTTCGCCGACGCCATCATGGCGCTGGGCTTCCGCCACGCATTCCAGGCCGGCATCTCGTTCGGCAAGGACGACATGATCATCCCCGACGCGAAGATCCCGCTGGTCGACGAGACCAAGGCGCTCGTGAAGGACTTCGAGCAGCAATATCAGGACGGCCTGATCACGCAGCAGGAGAAGTACAACAAGGTGATCGACGCCTGGTCGCGTTGCGGCGACCGCGTGGCGGCCGAGATGATGAAGGAGATCTCGGCGGTCAAGAAGGGCGAGGACGGCCGCGAACTGCCGATCAACGCGATCTACATGATGGCGCACTCCGGCGCCCGTGGTAGCGCCGCGCAGATCAAGCAGCTCGCCGGCATGCGCGGCCTGATGGCCAAGCCTTCGGGCGAGATCATCGAGACCCCGATCATCTCGAACTTCAAGGAAGGCCTGACCGTCCTTGAATACTTCAACTCCACCCACGGCGCCCGCAAGGGTCTGGCCGACACCGCGCTCAAGACGGCGAACTCGGGCTACCTGACCCGTCGTCTGGTCGACGTGTCGCAGGATTGCGTCGTGGTCGAGGTCGATTGCGGCACCGATCGCGCGCTCGACATGAAGGCGATCGTTCAGGGCGGCGCCACCATCGCATCGCTCGGCGAGCGTATCCTGGGCCGCACCACGGCCGAGGATATCGTCGACACGAAGAACAACGAGGTCCTCATCCCCGAGGGCACGCTGCTCGACGAGCCGATGGTTGCCGCGATCGAGGCGATCGGCACCCAGGGCGTCAAGATCCGCAGCCCGCTGGTCTGCGAATCGAAGGGCGGCGTCTGCGCGGCCTGCTACGGCCGTGACCTTGCCCGCGGCACCCCGGTGAACATCGGCGAAGCCGTCGGCGTCATCGCGGCGCAGTCGATCGGCGAGCCGGGCACCCAGCTGACGATGCGGACCTTCCACATCGGCGGCGCGGCGCAGCTCAACGAGCAGTCGAACCTCGAATCGATCGCCGACGGCACGATCGAGTATCGCGACCTGCGGATCATCACCGATCCGCGCGGACGCCGTGTCTCGCTCAGCCGTTCGGGCGAAGTCGCGATCATCGACGCCGATGGCCGCGAGCGTTCGACCCATCGCCTGCCTTATGGCGCGCATCTCCTCGTCGACGATGGCGTGAAGGTGACCAAGGGTGATCGCCTGGCCGAATGGGATCCGTTCACCATGCCGGTCATCACCGAGACCGGCGGCACGGTGAAGTATCAGGACCTGCTAGACAACCAGACGCTCACCGAGCAGACCGACGAAGCAACCGGCATCAGCCAGAAGGTCGTCATCGAGTATCGCGCCACCAGCCGGAAGGAAGACCTTCGTCCGCGCCTGACGCTGCTCGACGACAGCTCGGGCGAAACCGCGCGCTACATGCTGGCGCCGGGTGCGATGCTCTCGGTCGAGGACGGACAGACGGTGAAGGCCGGCGAGGTTCTCGCCCGCGTCAGCCGCGAGTCGGCCAAGACCCGCGACATCACCGGCGGTCTGCCGCGCGTCGCGGAGCTGTTCGAGGCGCGCAAGCCCAAGGAAAACGCGATCATCGCGAAGGTCTCGGGCCGCGTCGAGTTCGGCAAGGATTACAAGGCCAAGCGCAAGATCATCATCCGTCCGGACGATGGCAGCGATGCGGTCGAGTATCTGGTGCCCAAGTCGAAGGTCATCGACGTGCAGGAAGGCGATTACGTCAAGCGCGGCGACAACCTGATCGGTGGCTCGCCCGATCCGCATGATATTCTCGAGGTGCTCGGCATCGAGCCGCTCGCCGAATATCTCGTGTCGGAAATCCAGGAGGTCTATCGTCTCCAGGGTGTGAAGATCAACGACAAGCACATCGAAACGATCGTTCGTCAGATGCTGCAGAAGGTCGAGATCACCGATGGCGGCGACACCACCCTGCTCCCCGGCGAGCAGGTGGACCGCGAGGAAATGGACGAGATCAACGCCAAGGCGGAAGCCGAGAACCGGGTGATCGCGCAGGGCAAACCGATCCTGCTCGGCATCACCAAGGCTTCGCTCCAGACGCGCTCGTTCATCTCGGCCGCTTCCTTCCAGGAAACGACCCGCGTGCTCACCGACGCATCGGTGCAGGGCAAGATCGACACGCTCAACGGCCTCAAGGAAAATGTCATCGTCGGCCGCCTGATCCCGGCGGGCACCGGCGCCGGCATGAGCCGCCTGCGCGTGACCGCCACCAGCCGCGACGCAGCCCTGCGGGCCGCGCAGCGCAACTGGCAGGAGTCGCTGATCGCCCCGGCGAGCGCCGCTGAAGAGCATGCCGCCGAACTGCGCCAGCCCGTCGAAGCCGATATCGGCGACGATGTGCTCGCCGCAGTTGCGGGCGAAACGCACGGCACCGACGAGGATGCCGGCGAATATCTGAACAAGGAATAAGCTACGGCGCTCCGGCGCCAAGGCTGAGACAAGACCCCGCCGGTGCGAGCCGGCGGGGTTTTTCTTTTCCGGGCGGCCGTTCAGCCGAAGGGTGTTGCGAACTCGATCCGGATACCGCCGGGAATGAACAGCAGGAAGTGGCGCGTCGCCGATCCCTGACGGATGGGGCCCGGCGCGGCGTCGATCACCACCTCCGGATAGATGCTTGCCCTGGCCCATAGCGCGTCCAGCGCGGCATCGTCCGCCACCGCGAGCGACAGATGATGAAGGCCGATATTGGCCCGCCGGTCGAAGGCGCGCGCAGTCGGCGGATCGGCGGCGCGCCACAGCGTGATCAGGATCGCGCCGTCGGACACGAAGATCGCGGGATAAGCGGGCACTCCGCCGACTTCGTCGAAGCCCAACAGACCGCAGAAGAAAGCGCGCGCCTGATCGAGATCGGGAACGGTAAGGCCGATATGATGGACGCCGCGGGTGAGTTTGTCGGTCATGAATGATGTCCTTCCAATTCGGCGACGCGGGCGCGCAGCCGGGCAAGTTCGTCGAGCAGAGGCCGGGTCTCACGCGCGACCTCGGCCTCGGTGAAGCGCGGAGTGATATGCTGCGGGCAGTTCCAGTCGAACCCCACCACATCGATCAGGAAGGCCCGTTCGGGCTCGGCGGCATATCCGGGCGTCATCAGCGCGGCGATGTCCGCGGGATCCTCGCTGCCATAGGCGTGGCCGATCAGCTTGAGCCGGCGACGGTTGGGATAATCCATCAGAAACAGCGACACGCGATCGTCGGCGGCCAGATAGGCGGCCGACAGATATTGCCGGTTGCCGCGATAATCGGCGAAGCCGATCCGGTTGCCGCCGATCCGCCGCAGGAATCCCCCCGGGCCGCCCCGATGCTGGACATAGGGCCAGCCGTCCTCGCTGACGCTCGCCATATAGAAGCTGTCGCGGGCGGCAATGAAATCCGCCTCGCGATCGGTCAAAAGGTCGAGCTCACCGGCGCCATCCTCCATCCGGCCGTAGGACGAGCGCGAGCCCGCAGCCTCCTGGCGCGCGCGGGAGCCGGGGCCGAACATGGCGTGAAGGAATGTCTGTGCCATGCCCCGGAGATAGTTGGTTGCCGCCAAGGTGATAATCGGCGAGTATAGTGTTTCACTATTTCGCTATGGAGAATAATGGATCGTTTCGAGACCCTGACGGCGTTCGTCGCCGTAGCCGACCGGCGCGGGTTCGCGGCGGCGGCGCGCGCGCTGAACATCTCGCCCCCGGCGGTGACCCGCGCGGTCGCGGCGCTCGAACGGCATCTGGGCGTCACGCTGTTCCATCGATCGACCCGCGCCGTTTCGCTCACCGACGAGGGCGCGGCCCTGCTCGATCGCGCGCGGCGAATCCTGGCCGAACTGCGTGAAGCCGAGCAGATCGTGATCGGCGGCCGATCGGTGCCGCGTGGACAGCTCTATGTGACGGCTCCGGTAACGTTCGGCCGGTTGCATGTGTTGCCGGTCATCGACGCGCTGCTGGCGAAGCATGACGGGCTGAGCGCGCGCATGATGCTGCTCGATCGCAATGTTCGCATCATCGAGGAAGGCATCGATGTGGCGGTGAGGATCGGGACGCTGGCCGACAGTGCGCTGCGCGTGGTGGGGATCGGATCGGTACGCCAGACCATCGTCGCGAGTCCGGCCTATCTGGCCGAACATGGCGTCCCGGCAAGCCCCGCCGATGTGTGCCGCCATCGCTGCATAACGGGGAGCGGCGTGCGGGTCGGCACCGCCTGGCCGTTCGGCTCGAAGGGCGATATGATCGTCAACGTGGCCGCCCGGATGACGCTCAACACGATCGACGCGACGATCGCGGCGGCCGAGGCGGGATTGGGACTGGCCAATGTGCTGAGCTATCAGGCTGCCGATGCGATCGCCGGGGGCCGGCTCGTGCCCCTGCTGGAAGAGCATGCGCCGCCTTCGATGCCGGTGAGCCTGCTGTACGACGCCGGTCGTGCGGCGGTACCGGCGGTGCGGGTGTTCATCGAGGCGATGCGCCAGAGCGCGCGGCAAGGCGCGTGGGGCTGAACGGCTTGCGGCAGCATGCGATCACCGGCCATGAGCCTGGCGAAGCGCCGTCATCGACGACGGCTCCGATGCGCTGCATACCGACACGGCGCGAGGCGGGAATCGGTCTGACGGAACCGACCCTTCTCCCGTCGCAAACCCGTGCACCCGCCGGCCCCTTCCCTTCGGTTCGCCGCACGCTGAGCTCCAAACAACCGCACAACAGGGCGTCTGGTGTTGGCCGTTCATCTGGCAGACAGGTCGATCTGAACACGCAGGAGAAACAGAGGGGTAGGATAAAGGAGTCGCTATAATGCGCGTCATTTCGAAAAAGCCGAATATTCGCGTCATGCTTGCCTTGATGGCCCTGCCTATGGCGGGCGGCCTGTCGGCGCAGCAGCCCGCCCCAGAGTCGGGCATTCTGGTCAATGCGCCGGATATGATCGCCGGCCCTGATATCAAAGGCGTCATCTCCGCACGCAACGACGACAAGATAAAGGTCACGAGCGCCGACGGCACCAGCACGATCGTCGCCGTCAACGACGCCACGAAGATCAAGAGCGGCGGCGGCCTGTTCAGCGGCCGCAGCAAGCTTGCCTCGGATTCGCTGCTCAACGGGTTGCCGATCACGGTCAAGACGTTGCAGCCGCGCGACGGGCAATCGGGCGGTGGGCTGGTCGCGAGCCAGATCAGTCTGAAAAACAAGGACCTCAAGACTGCGACGATGATCCGCAACGCGACGGACCAGCGCTTCGAGGAACAGACCGCGGCGACCGAGGCGCTGCGCGGCCGGATGGGCGATATCGACAAGTATAACGTCAAGGGCACGGTCAACGTGCACTTCGACACCGGCAAGGCGGAACTCTCCGCCGAGGCCAAGGCCAACCTCTGCCAGACGGCGAGCTCGGCCGAGGCGCAGGAAAACGCCCTGATGCTGGTCGTCGGCTATACCGACTCGGTCGGCGACGAGGAGTTCAACCAGCAGCTCAGCGAGAAACGCGCCAGCCGGGTGATCAACTATCTCCAGCAGGCGTGCGGCTGGAAGCCCTATCGTATGCTGACCCCCACCGGGATGGCCGAAGCCGACCCGGCAGCGAGCAACGATACCGACGAAGGCAAAGCGCAGAACCGCCGTGTCGCGGTGAACATCCTGGTGAGCAAGAGCGTCGACGACTTGTGAGATACTGATCTCCGCAGAGAGATAGACCGGACCACCAAAGAGGAACCCCGCCGGTGCGAGCCGGCGGGGTTTGTTCGATTGGTCATTCGTGCCCATGTTATCGCCCGGTCGCACTGTCACTCGACAAACGAACAGTACTTCGCTCTCAGGCGAGGTGACCCCGTATCGAACAAGCCGACGCGGATCGCGAGCGACCTTGACTGACACCGATCCCGACCCCACTCCACGGATCCGGGGCGGTCGAAGACCGCGAAGGCGCGCATGGGCGCGACTATCTGTTCGATCTGAAAGGGCTGCCGACTGGCAACCGGTAAGGATTGGCGTGCGGGATCGGGGGCGAGCCGCCGCACACCGCGCCGGGCACCTCATCAAAGGTCGCGCTGGCGAAGTGAACTATCGCGGGCGCCCGCCGTTTAGCCGCGAAGCAACGAGGAACGATGACCATCCAAGCTATCGACCTGATCCTGCCGGTGGTTGGCGCCGCCACCGCGGGCGCCCTAATCGGCGCGGAGCGCGAATATCGGGCGAGCCCCGCCGGGTTTCGCACGCATATCTTGGTCGGCCTGTCGTCGGGGCTGCTGATGCTTGCCGCGGTGCATCAGATTCATTGGCTGACCGATACGCCCAACGACATCGTCCGGATCGACCCGGTGCGCATGGCCCATGGCGTGCTCACCGGCATCGGATTTCTGTGCGGCGGCGTCATCTTCAGGGAAGGCGTCACCGTCAGAGGGCTGACGACGGCGGCGTCATTGTGGATGACCTCGGCGCTAGGCGTGTTGTTCGGGGTCGGCTTCTATGTCCTCGCGGTCGGGGCGACGATCGCCACCTTGCTGGTTCTCGCCGCCGCCGACATAACCGAACGGTTTTTGCCGCAACGCAGATTCTCGCAGCTCAGGATAAGATATGCCCGAGACGCAGGCGATACGCCCGGTGGCTTTACGGCCTTGCTGGCTGCGCATGGCATCAAGCATCTGGCCATGTCGCAGAGCCTGCAGAATGAGATTTACGAGATCAGCGCGACGATCGGCGGAACGACCGCAGCCAAGGAAGCGTCGCTGACGTCCGCATTGCGGGCCGATCCCGAGGTGATCGGGTTCGATCTGGATAACCGCTAGCGAGCCCGGGGGCCATGGTGCCCGACCTGTGGGGCGGAACCTCTGCCGCTGTCCGCGATTGGAGCGGCATGCGCATGCTGCGCGTCATCCGAACGATCGAGGAAAGCGCGTCATGATCCGCCTGTTCCATGTCAGCGACCTCCATTTCGGCTGTGCCGACGAGGCGGCGCTGCACTGGTTCGCCGGCGCAGTCGCGGCGGAGCGGCCCGATGCGGTGGTCGTGACCGGCGATTTGACGATGCGCGCGCGGCGCAGCGAGTTCGAGGCGGCGGCGGCGTGGCTGGGCAGCCTGAACGTGCCGATGACGATCGAGCCGGGCAATCACGACCTTTCGTGGAATCCGTTCGTCCGCTTTGTGCGGCCCTATCGGCATTTTCGCAGGATCGAGGCCAACCTGGCCCGTCCGCTGTCGTTGCCGGGTGCTACGCTGGTGCCGCTAAAGACCACGGCGCGGTTCCAGTGGCGGCTCAACTGGTCGTGGGGCGTGGTTGGCGACGACAGCCTGCGGCAGGCGATCGCGCGGATCGAGGCGAAGCCCCCGGGGAGCGTCACCATAGTCGCGTGCCACCATCCGCTTATCGACCGCGACGACATTCGGTCACGGGGACGCACCCTGCGCGGACGCGAGGCATTGTCGCAGCTGGCGGCGGCCGGGGCCGATGTGGTGCTGAGCGGTCATGTCCATGACCCGTTCGACAGCCTGATCGAAGCCGATGGGCGGCCGATACGCGTCATCGGCGCGGGTACGCTGTCGCACCGCACGCGCGCGACGCCGCCATCGTTCAATATGCTGACGGTCGACGGCGGCAAGATTGCCACCGCAGTACGCACGATGATGTGAATTGGGTCGCCCTGTGCGTCATCCGCACAGGGCGGGCCGTCAGCCGAGCATTTCGGCGACGATGCGGCGGAGCTCGCGGCGCGTCAGCACGGCTGAACGCGGGGCGGCGGATCGCCGGTCTAGGTAAGAGGATTTGGAAGTAACGGAACGCGAAGTGGAAATTTGATTCATATTATCCTTGGCGCGCCATGCCATGGCGCGCTGTATATCTATCTTATGGATTAGCGGCGGAAACCGCCGCGACGCGGGCCTCCGGGCGCAGCGCCCGGGGTTCGTTCGCGGAAAATGATCCGGCCCTTGTCGAGGTCATAGGGAGTCATCTCGACCTGGACACGATCGCCCACCACCGAGCGGATGCGGAAACGCCGCATCTTGCCGGCGGTGTAAGCGATAATGCGATGAGTATTTTCCAGTGTGACGCCGAAGCGCCCGTCGGGAAGTATTTCATCGATCGTGCCGTCGAGGACCATCAGGTCCTCCTTGGCCATGCGATCAGGCCGGCTGCAGGTTGCAGGCAGACTGCTTGCCGCGACGGTCGGTTTCCAGCTCATACTTGATGCGCTGGTCCTTTTCGAGGGTCGACATCCCTGCGCGCTCGACGGCGGTGATGTGGACGAAGCTATCGCCCGAGCCATCCTCTGCCGCGATGAAACCATAACCCTTATCGGAATTGAAGAATTTGACGACGCCGGTGAGCATAAGTCGTCCTTTCACAGAAAATATTTCTCCCGGCGACGTGCCGGAAGGCCAGTAGCGTGAAAGGGAGAGATCGGCCTGCTACGAAGCCTCAAAATCCGTCGCAGGCGACGTTAGCCCGGTTCATCTACCATTTCTGGCCTAAAAGTCAATCGAGCGCGGGACTACCCTCGATTTGCCGCATGTTTTCTGTGATAAACAATGAATATTAAGCGTATGTTTTCGGGGTTATTGCGGGAACTGACGCCCTGTTGAAATAATTACGGACAAATCGGCCGCCAGCGCCTAAGGTCAATCGGGCTAATTCCGGCAGGCACGATCGCGTCGTGCAGGAGCCTCCCCTATGTCCCGTGCCATCAACCTAGACGCCACGCTGGCGCACGTCACCGATATGTGCGCCAAGCACGCGGCCGTCATCAGCGTGATCGAGCCGCTCCAGTCGGGTGGCACCCGCGTCGTGCTGCTCAACGCGCACGACACGGCGGTCATCACCCGCGCCTATGGCAACAAGGTGCTGACGGGCGCAGTGCAGCGGATGCCGATCCGCCCCCGCCACTAGGGTGCATCGACATCCCTGGCGGGATGGCGGGGGACGCGGCGTCGACAGCCACCCCGCCAGTGCACTACGCGCCCACCGGCTGGCGGACGCCATCGCCACGATGGTGCGCGGCACCGCCTTCCTCCATGCCCGCGCAGCGGTAATCGAGGCGCGGGGAACCGCGTCGGTTTCACGCCATGCGATGGTGCTCGCCAATGCGCTGCGCGAACTCGACTGCTTTCTCCTGGTGCTGCTCGACGAGATCGCCGCCAGCGCCGGGCTGCGCGGGACGGCGCTGACCGCGTTCAAGCGGCGGCGCAGCGCCGCCAACAAGCTCGCCGCCTATCCCGCATTGTTCGGCGGCAGCGCTGACGACCTTGGCATATTGCTGACCCTCGGGAAGCAGAAGGCCGTGCTGCTCGCGCTGTTCCGCGGCCGCCGCACCACCGCCGGCGACATCCTCGTCGCGGCGAAATTCTCGACGATCGATCTCAGGACGATCAGCACCTATTATGCCGGCCTGTCGGTGCGCCTCATCGGCCACGCCGAACTTGCCGGCGAAGAGCTGCCGCTGGCCGCCTGATCCGGCAGCCGAACCGGACTCACGCCGCCCGGCCCGTTCCCGCATAAGCCGACACACCGCTCGCCTGCCGCTTGCCGCTCCGCAGCGCGCGTTCGGCGCCGAGCAGCAGGCGTTCGAGTTCGGCGCCCTGCTGAAGATCGATCGAATAGCCGATGTTCGTGGTGATGATGATATCCTCGCCCGCCACCGCATAGCTCTTGTCGAGCGTCGCAACGACCTGATGCGCCAGCATCTCCGCCTCAGCGGCGGCGGCCATGTTGGGCTGGATGATGACGAAATCGTCGCCATTGAGGTGGATCACGAGATTGTCGCCGCGCACCACGCGGCGCAGGCGCTGCGCAACCGCTTTCAGCAGCGCGTCGCCTGCCATATGGCCGTACATCTCGTTCACCGGATCGAGCTGATTGATGTCGACGCAGTGGACCGCAATCAGTTCGGTGCCATCCGCGCGCGTGGCAAGCTGCTCGAAGCGCTCACGCAGCACCAGACGGTTGGGAAGACCGGTCAGGTCGTTCTGGCGCGCCAGCGTCTCCATCAGCCGGCGCATCGAGATCTGTGACGATGTATCGCGATAGCGCTGGATCATCGACAGGACGCCACCGCCGAGGAACAACGCGGTCAGCAATCCGGTCCCGGTGCTCGCGCCGCCGGGCATGAAAAAGCTGACCAGGATCATCGGCACGATCCCGATCAGGATAGCGGTGACGCTGATCCACAGGCGCAGCGAGACCGTGGCCGCCACCCCCGCGCCATAGCCGTAAATCAGCGCGACAAGCAGCATATGGAGATCGGCGTCGACCACCGCATAGGCGCGCGCGGTAAAAGCGCCGAATGTCGCCGCGAAGAGGATATAGGTTGCGCCGAACTGCCGCTCGATCGCGCGGGCGACATTGGTGCCGAGCGTCTCCGAACGCGCCCGCGCCCGGTTGCCGAACAGCGAGCCGAGTCGGAGCGCCGAAGCGACCATGCCCAGCGCGTAGAGAAAGGGCAGCATCGCATCGTGGCTATGCGCGAGGATATAGGCGCCGGTGCCGGCAAAGCAGATCGTCATGATCACCGCCGGCAGAGTCAGGCCGAATAGCGACTGGACCAGCTCGACATAGGTGGCTTCCGAAAGCCGGGCCTTCACGATATCGGCCGCCCGACGGCGGCGACCACGCAGAAGGTTACGCAAAGAGATCAACCAAGGGCTCCACATACGAGGCCGCGGTGCACGGCAGGGGCGCAACGTAACAGAGCGAGGTTGCCAGAACATTAGGAGAAATGCGGCGATTCTGCGCGAACATAGGCCGATGGTCGAGAAAACCCTCGAAACGGGGGAGATTTTACTCGGGCTGGGCCCGCAAAATAATGACATTGATGTCAGTTGAGCGGCGCGCCCATCACCAGTTGGCGTTCTCAAAATAGAGCTGAGCCGCCGCATCGGTATCTTTGAACGGCTTGCCCAGCGGTTGAATGCCACACGCTGTCCTTATGATTTCGTCGTTCACGGTGTTCGGCTTTGCCTGGGAATATGCTGTCGCGACCTTGGACGAGCCGACGCTTGCCTTGCCCATGTAATGCGTTGTCGACAAATCCCGGAATGCCTGTGTCGAACAGTTCGCTTCCCGGGATGCAATGAAGTGATCGCTGCCCTGATCGGGGCGGTAATAGATGGACAGCCAAAACCGAACCACTTCACCGACGCGCGTGGAGTTCGCCGCATCGATGAAAGCCACGGACACATCCGGAGAATAGGATGCCTGATGCCATTGCCGCGGCAAGAGTTCGGTTGCTGCGACGGTCAGTTGAGAGGCTAAAGGAAGGACGGGCGCTCTTGGAGGAGGAGGTGGTGGTGTCGGCGGAAGCGGAGCCGCCATCGCCTGCCTTACGAATATCTCCTTCTCGATGCGCTCAAAGGCTTCTCGGTAGACTGGTGGATCTAGGACAGGGTTTTCGTCGGTGAAGGCCAATTGGCTTTTCCCGGAGCTCATAACGAAATTCAATCGTGCACGCGTCAGGTCGGCTCCTCGCTGCTCGATGAAGGCGGACACGATCGGAATTTTCTTGCCTTGGCCAAACCCTATGAACGGCAACCAAGTAAGATACGCCTTGGACGGACCAATCGCTGTGATCAGGCCGGTATCTCGATCGGCGCTCTGAATCCGAAACCCCGCATCCTGTAAAATCGTCATCACAGCAGGAAAAACGATCGAGACCGGCGCTTCGAAGTCCTTGGCCTGAATCTGCTGCAGAGCCATTCCTGTGACCTGCGCCTCCTTGGCGGAAGCCGGGCAGGCAAAGGCGGCGGCGATACCTATCATCGCGCCAAAGCGAATATGCGCTTGCGGAAACATCAGAACGAACTGCTGCGGCTCTTGAAGTCGCTCACGCGTTTATCCGCGCCGAACTTGATGATCAGCGTCATCGAGCGCTGGGTCTGTGTGGATTTGCTCTTGCTCTTGCCAAAGCCCAGTCCGCCCGCGCCCGCCGAACTACCCCCGCCAGCACCAAGCAGCATGCCGATCGAAAAGCCACTGCTTCCAGACGATGTGACCGTGGCTTGGCGATCATAGACCCAGACCTCCTGCCCCTGGCCGTCCAATGTCGTGATGTTGGGCGCCCCAAAGGTTTCGAGCACCTCGGTCTGTGTGGTGGTGCCTATGTGCAGCGTCATCTGCGCCATGCCGTGCGTGAGCGTGTTGGCGCTATCTTGAGCGCTCGCGCTAACACCCAGAAGTGCCGCAAATAAGATCGCAAGAGTTCTGATCATTCGCATTGGGAGCCCCCTCCTGACCCGCAATGATGCGCGATTTTTCAGAAGAGTCCAGATAGGTTTATGTCCGGAATGAACTGGCGATCCTTAGCCGCCAAATCATTGGCCGGACGTCGCACGGACTGATCGAAAAATGCACGCGCGCAGTTGCCCCGAAGGGACGAACAGCTTCACTTTCCATCACATTTAGGAAAGTGGCGCGAGTGACGGGGCTCGAACCCGCGACCTCCGGCGTGACAGGCCGGCGCTCTAACCAACTGAGCTACACCCGCGAACGATCGCGTCGTGGACGGGGCAACTAGTGGAGGGTCGTTTGCCTGTCAACACAGTGCGGCATCATTTTCGAAGCTCTGGCGGCAGGGCTTCGTTTTCGTCCTCATGCGCGTTGGTGAAGGTGCCTTCGGCGAACAGGAATCCGGCGATATCCGGCCGGCCCGCCGCGTCGAGAACGGTCTTCAGGATGATCAGCAGCGGGACCGCCAGCAGCGCCCCCGCCGTGCCCCACACCCAGCTCCAGAAGCTGAGTGCGACGAGAATCAGCAGCGGATTGATCGTCAGCCGCCGGCCCACCAGCATAGGCGTCAACACATTGGCCTCGACGAGATGGACCGCGATGAACAAAGATGCCGGCACCAGCGCGTAGCCGAGATCCGAAAAGGTCATCAGTCCGCCGACCGCGAGCAGGCCGGTCGCGAGGATCGGCCCGAAATAAGGGACGTAGTTGAGGATCGCGACAAGCCCCCCCCACATGATCGGACTCGGCATCCCCGCGAACCACAGCATCAGCGAGACGAGAATACCCATGCCGATGTTCACCGCGGTGATCGTCGCCAGATAGGCCGAGGTGCGGTCGACCATTTCCTGGATAACCCGCGCGGTCGTCATCGCGCTGGAGAAGCTGCCCCGGTTGGTGATCGTCCGCCGCCGCATCCGCGTCCAGCTCGACAGGAAGAAATAGACCACCAGCGTAGCGAACAGCATCTGCACCAGCGCATGCGGGGCAGAAGTGGCGACATAGTCGAACAGCGAATTGGGCTGCTCGATCGTCACGGACCGACCGCGCCCCGAGCTGCTGCGCAGGAGCGACCCCATCGTCTCGTCGACGAATCGTTCGAACGAGGAATAGATATCGATCAGTGGCGAGAGATTTTCGCGGATCAGCCGGATGCGCGAGGGCAGCCGCGCGAACCATTCGGTGGCGGGGACGATCACCGAGGCGATCGCGGCATTGGTGAGGCCAAGGAACAGCAGCACGCACAACAGCGCGGCGAGCGGCGACGGCAGGCCGCGCCGCTCGAGCCACTCGAGCAGCGGCACCATCGCCACCGCGATCACGAGCGCGATCGTCACCGGCAGGAAGAACTCGGCGCCCGAACGCAGCGCAAAGGGGATGGCCAGGATGATGCCCGCGCCCGCCGTCAGCGCCAGCCAGGCGAGCAGGCGATCCCGGCGATAGGCCATCTCGGCCTGGCTTTCCATCGACGCGCGCAACGCATCGACAACGGGCGTCGCTTCCGCCGAAGCGGCCTGCTCTCCCCCGTCGATCGCCTCCTCCTGCATCGATTCGCTCCGCGCGTTCATCTCATCCCAATGCCATTATCGCCTCCTTCGGCGAAACCCGCCAGCGGGTCCGGCGGGGCGGCTGATCAGGCTCTGGATTATTACGACAACACAACAGGTTCATGGCAAAGATAAGGCCGGTTGCGTTAGCAACTGCACAAAAACACAACATATAGCGTTGCTCGTCCCACCCCGCCGACGAAACGATTCGTCGTGCTTTCATTGACTCTGGTCCGGCACCCGGCCAATGGACCCCTCGAAATTGGTCGTCCGGGGGCACGACGTACTTCCGCCTCCCTGCCGACAAGTCGTGAATGAGCACCTCGCCCTTTGTTTTGAGGTTCGGGCGAGTGTGGGCTTTTGCGCATCTTATGGAGTGCTGAATGTCCGCAAAACTGGCTCAACATCCGCTCATGATTGCTGCGATGATCTTTGCCGCGGCGACCGGAGCCATGGGCTTTGCGGCTATCCCGACGTCCGAACCGGCGCTCGCATATGACATGTCCGCCCAGATCACCGCCGACGAACTGGTCGTCGATGACGGGATCGACAAGGTTCTCTTCAAGGAGGCGGTCATCGCCTCATCCCAGATCGACAAGCAGCTCGAATGCATGGCCAAGGTCGTCATGCACGAAGCCGCCAACCAGCCGCGCAGCGGCCAGCTCGCCGTCGCGCAGTTGATCATGAACCGCGTAGGCCAGGACCGCTTCGGCGAGACCGTGTGCCAGGTGGTCAATCAGCCCGGCCAGTTCTTCAACACCAACAGCTATAACCCGCCGCGCGCGTCGTCGCGCTGGGCAACCGCGATCGAAGTGTCGCGTCAGGCGATGGCGGGCCATGGCGAGCAGATCGTCCCCGGCGCGGTCTTCTACCACGCCGCCTATCAGGCGCCGAACCGCTTCTTCAAGACGCGCGAGCGTATCTCGATGGTCGGCGACCACGTCTTCTACCGTTAAGCGTCCGAACCGGATTTCGTGAAAGCCCCGGCCGTAACGCCGGGGCTTTCGCATATGAGGCGCTTCGTCATTCCCGCTTTGCGGCAAGGACGGGTTGAGGGCTGATTTCCGAACGGGCGAACATCCCCCTTCGCTGGAACGACGATTCTGGGTAGGTCGTGCCCATGTCCAGGACCACCCGCGCGACCCACTTTCTGACTGAGGCAAGGGTAGCCCACACCGTCCATAGCTATGACTATGCGCCGGGGGGCGAGCGGGTCGGACTGCAGGCCGCCGAGGCGCTGGGTGAAGATCCGGCGCGGGTGCTCAAGACGCTGATGATCGAGATCGATGGCCGGCCCGCCTGCGCGGTGATCCCGTCGGACCGCGAGCTTTCGATGAAGAAGGCCGCCGCGGCGCTTGGCGCCAAATCCGCCCAGATGATGAAGCCTGCCGATGCCGAGCGGATCACCGGCTATCATGTCGGCGGGATCAGCCCGTTCGCCCAGAAGAAGCGCGTCGCCGTAGCGATCGAAGCGGGCGCGATGGGCGAGGATCTGGTCTATATCAATGGCGGTCAGCGGGGATTGCAGGTGCGCCTCGCGCCGGGTGATGCGGCGAAGGCGCTTGGCGCGATCGTGGCGGATGTCGTGGCCGAATAGACGTCGCCCGGGCTTACGCCGGGTGGACGTTACTGGCCCGGAGCCTCGTCGCCGAAGCGCGCCGCCTGAAGCTGTTTCCAGCGCTTGTGCAGCGCGTCGCGCGGGGCGGTGCGGCCATCGGCCTCTGCCATCGCTCTCCATTCCCCCGCCACCGCCGACGCCTGTTGCTGGACGTCCGACACCGGCTTCTCGTCGACCCAGACGGCAAGCGTGCCGGCATTGAAGAAGAGCAGCACTATCGCGGCGGTGGCAATGGTCAGCGTGGTCCAGAGAAGGGCGCGCTTCTCGATCGGCTCGCCGGGCAGGTCGACCGGGGAAGCCAGTTCATGCTCCTTCATCTCGCGGGTCATGAGCCGGTCTCCATCAGAACTGATAATAGATGAAGGGCGCGACCCCTTCATAGCGCATCGCGTCGATCAGGATGATCGCTGCCCCGATGAGCAGCCCGAGCAGCGGCGCGGGCAGCGCGCGCAGGCGGAGCGCGATGCCCTGCGCAAGCAGCGGCGGGGTGAAGTGGAACGCCATGCCCAGCACGATCAACCCGGCGAGCAGCGGCGTGGTCATGCCGTTGCTCCAGTCGCCGACGCCGATCCCGCCGAGATAGGTGATCGCCGAATCGAAGCTGTCGGCGCGAAAGAAGATCCAACCGAAGGTGACGATGTGGAAGGTGACGAGGATCGCCAATAGCTTCGGCAGGCCGGGCAGCCCCGCCTTGCGCCACAGCGTCTCGATCACCTGAACCCCGCCATGGATGCCGCCCCAGATCAGGAAGGTCCATTTCGCGCCGTGCCAGAAGCCGCCGAGCAGCATCGTCAGCAGGATATTGCGGCATTGCATGAAGAGGCCGCCGCGATTGCCGCCAAGCCCGATATAGAGATAGTCGCGCAGCCAGCTCGACAGGCTGATATGCCAGCGCCGCCAGAAATCCTGCATCGACGCGGCGCGATAGGGCTGATTGAAATTACGCGGGAAGCGATAGCCGAACAGCGCAGCGATGCCGATCGCCATGTCGCTATAGGCCGAGAAATCGCAGTAGATCTGCACCGCATATCCATAGGCGGCGAGGACGAGATCAAGACTCGAATGCGCGGCGGGATCGAAGAACACCGGATCGACCAGATTGACGGACAGTTCGGAGGCGACGACCGCCTTCTTGAACAGCCCCCAGACGATCAGCAGCAGCGCCATCGCCACCATGCTGCGGTTCAGCTTCGGCGTCTGACGGAATTGCGGCAGCAGATCCGCCCCGCGCACGATCGGCCCCGCGACGAGATGCGGGAAGAAGGACATCAGCAGGGTGATATCGAGGAGCGATTCCGAACGGATGCGATCTCGATAGACGTCGATCAGATAGGACATGCCCTGGAAGGTGAAGAAGGACACGCCGACCGGCAGGATGATCTGAAGCAGCGGCAGATCGCGGGCATAGCCGAAGTCGGCGAGCAGCACGCCGAGCTGCTCGAGGAAGAAGTCGTAATATTTGAAGAAACCGAGAATGGCGAGATTACCGATGATGCCGATCGTCACCACCGCCTTGCGGGCGCCCGGCGCATCGCTGGCGTCGATGATCCGCGCCGCGCCCCAGTTGATCACCGCCGAGGCGATCAGCAGCGCGACGAAGCGCCAGTCCCAGGCGCCGTAGAAGACCCAGCTGGCGAGCAGCAGCAGGATCTTGCGCCACTCGTTGCTGCGCGACACCGCCCAGATGACGGCGAAGACGACGAGGAAGAAGATACCGAAGTCGAGGGTTGGGAAGAGCATCGGACGCTAACGTCCCCGCCCAACGTCATTCCCGTGAAAGCGGGAATCCATGGTAGCGAGCCGCTTCAAGCCAGATGTTCCGCCGTCGATGGATTCCCGCTTTCGCGGGAATGACGAACGGGGCAGCGGATACCCCGTCACCGCCGCCACCCCGAACCGGCATTGGCGGCGGCCTCGATATCGGCCTGGAGGCGGGCGGCGATTTCCTGGCCGCCGGCGCTGTTAAAATGGACATAGTCGCCGCGCATCCGCGCCGGCGGCATCTTGACCCAGGTCACGGCGGTGCAGCGGCCGCCCATCCGCGCCTCCCAGTCCCAGAAGCCGAGCCGCAGCTGATGCGCAACGCGGCGCTGGACCTCGCGCACAGCCTTGAGACCCGGCGGCGGGAAGAGCGGGCGCGCGGTGATCGCCCAGCCGACACGCGGCGCGGCGGCGGGCTGCACGAGCGCGGGCAGCAAGGGGGCGGTGCCGCGCGAAACCGTCGCGCGCTGGCCAAGCGCGTCGAGGACATCCTCGATTCCAGCGGCGTCCGATGCTGGCTGCGCCTGCGCGGGGGAAGGATCGACCGCCAGCGGCGGGAGCGACACGGGCTCGATGCACGGCGTAGGCGTCACGGTGGGCGCGTTGTTGAGCAGTTCGTTGCGGCGCGTCAGCGCGTCGGGCGCGCCGAGCAGCAGGATCGGCACGCGCCCGGCGACGCGGCGGATGCGCCCGATCTGGCTGCGCAGGGCAATCTCATATTCCTGCGGGCTGACCCGGGGCGCGAAACCTTCGTTGGTGCCGAAGGCGAGGACGATCAGGTCGGGATCATAGCTGCGCAGTTCCTCCGCGACCACCGCGTCGTCATTGCGTCCGAAATGAACGAGTTGCGACCCGACCACGCCGACGTTGGACAACGTCACGCCGCCCAGATCGCGAAAGCTCGCCCAGCTGGTGATCGTCGCCGGACCGCCCTCGGCCACGACCGACACGGCGAGCTGAGGACGATCGAAGGTCATTTCCTTGCATTCGGGACGGGTGATCAGCGCGCCGAGCTCCATCCGCTCGGTGACGCCGCCGACGGTGACGACAAGTGCGCCCGCGCCCGGCTGGGCAATCGCGCACAGCATGAAGCGGGTAAAGGCCTGGCTCGCCGACGCCGTCATGCCGATCCGCGCGCCATCGGCGGTCGAGGTCAGGCTGAAGCCCGAAAGGCCGATCTTGCCGCGTGGCTCCTTCGAGCCCGGGCCGAAGATCGACGAGACCGTCCAGCCGGGTGACATATCGACGCTGACGCCACGTGGATTATAACCCTGGAACGGCCTGCCCGGCGGCATCACCCCGCGCCCGCCGCTGCCATAGCGTGCCTGAAGCATGTCGCGCCACGCGCCGGTAATCGCGTCGCCGGCGGTGTGACTGTCGCCGATCTGGAGGATGTGCACCGGCTTGCCGCTGCCGTCGCGTGCGGCCGCCAGCTTGTCGAACCAGGGCCGCAGCACGGCATAGTCGCACAGCGCACCCGCGCAATCGGCGGTGACGACGGGAGCCGTCGCGACGGCGGCGGCAAGCGCGAGCGCGGTAATCATCGGCGAGGGTCGTCGCTACCGATGTCGGGCGGCAACAGGCTGGCAGGGGCGCCTCTGGCCGGCGGCAAGGGATCTTCGAGCTTTGGCGGAGCAGTCTTGGCGGGCCGTTCCGGCTCGAAGGCATTTTCCAGAAGCTCTTCGATCTCGACCGGCTTCTTCGGCGCGGGCCGGACCGGCGGCGGCACGACCAGCGGCGCGGGCGCGACCACCGGCGGCGGCGGCGCGTCGCCCCCCGCCCGCGCGCGCGCCTGATCGACATAGCTCCTGACCCGCGCGGCGAGGCCGCGGGTGATGCGGATATAGCCGTTCATCGACATATGGATGCCGTCATTGGCGCGGATCAGCACCGGCTTGCCACTGACGGCATCGGGCAGATAGGCCGAATAACGGCCATCGGCATCGACGCTGTAGGGTGCGGTCTCGATATAGGCGACGCCGAGCTGGCTCATCAGATCGCGGTAGAAGGCGTTCATACGCGCGACATCCGCGTCATAGGCGGCCTCGCGCATCTTCGGCAGACCGACCCAATAGACGATGGCCCCCTGATCGCGCAGCATTGCGACATAGGCGGTCACGCGTCGCGCGATAGCCGCCTTCCACTTGGGCGTCAGCAGCGCATAGACATGGCCGCCATCAGCCACCCCCATCATGTCGTTCGCGCCGAAGGAGATCACCGCGATATCGACGGGCGCGGAAGCGAGGCGGGCGCGGTCATGCTGTTCAAGGTTGAGCGTCTTGTAGCGGGTGAAGCCGGTCGCCTGTTGGCTGTACTTGATCACCTGATAACCCGCCTTGCGGCTGAGCTGATTATAGAGCGCTGACCAGATGCCGTCGCCGAAGCTGTCGCCGAACACGCCGACGCGCACCGGTCGGCCCGCAGCGATGGCGTTGACGATGCCGGGCTGGATCGGCCGGGTCTCGGCGACGGCCGGCGGCGTGGGCAGCCCGCCCGCCGCCGGGACCGGGGGCTTGCCATCGGGCGACTGGCCCTGAGCGACATTGGCGCCGGGTTCGCCGGGCGTCGCCAGGTTACCCGTCGCCACCGGGCTTTCGACCTGCTGCCGGATGCCGAAGGCATAGCCGATGGCCACACCCGCCGCGACACCCAGGAACAGGACCGCCGCCCGATCGAACAGAAGCAGCACCGCCCTCACCATGATCCGCACACACTCCCGCTACGAACCGACGCGGCCGCACTGGTCGGCGGAACGGGATCGCTGCGTCCCCTTAATATGCGGGCCGCCGCGCTGTCGAGCGGCTTCGGGGAATTGGGCGTAAGGAGCTCTCGTGTGAGCCCTCAACCGTCTCATTCCGGGAGAGGATTGAGGGGGGATTGGTCAGGCGGCCCGCGCGCGTTCCTCGGCCAGCGCCTCGAGGATCGTCAGCGGCAGCGCGCCTTCGAGCAGGATCTGGTGGAACTGTTTGAGGTCGAACTTCGCGCCCTGGATCTTCTTCGCGGCGTCGCGCGCCTTGACCCAGCTCATATGGCCGACCTTGTAGCTGCACGCCTGCCCCGGCCATACGCAGTAGCGATCGACCTCGCGCTGGGTGCGCGGACGGGCGAAGCCGGTGGCCTCGACCATGTAATCGGTCGCCTTCTCGCGGCTCCAGCGCTTGTAGTGCAGCCCGGTGTCGGTGACGAGGCGGACCGCGCGGAACAGGAAGCTCTGCAGGAAGCCCGCGCGGCCGAGCGGGTCCTTCGCATAGACGCCCATCTCGTCGGCGAGCTGTTCGGCGTAGAGCGCCCAGCCTTCGACATAGGCGCCGAACGGCGCGTCCTTGCGCAGCATCGGCAGGTCCTTCGCCTCCTGCGCAAGGCTGATCTGCAGATGGTGGCCCGGCGAGCCCTCATGATAGGTCAGGCTGGGCAGGCCGTAGCGCGGCCAGTCTGCGGTGTCCTTGAGGTTGATGTAGTAGATCGCGCCGCGCGAGCCATCGAGCGCCGCCGCATTATAATAGCCATTGGGGGCGCCGTCCTGAATGAAGGCTGGTACCCGCTTGACCTCGAGCGCCGCCTTCGGAAGCGTCGCGAACGCCTGGGGCAGCTTCGCGTCGATCACCTTGATCACCGAATTGATATAGCCGATCAGTTCGGCGCGGCCGGCGTCGGTGTTCGCGAAGAGCTGTTTGGGGTCGGCGTTGAGCGCGGTCAGCCGCTCGCCGACCGAGCCTTTGGTCATGCCCTGCTTCTTGAGGATCGTGTCGATCTGCGCCGTGATGTCGGCGACCTGTTCGAGCCCGACCTGATGAACGTCCTCGGGCGTCATCTTCGAGGTCGTGGCGTTCATCAGCGCGTCGGCATAATATTCGTCGCCGTTGGGCAGGCGCCAGCAGCCGGCGTCATGGACCGCCGCCTTGCGCAGTCCCGAGACGAGCGCGATTTGCCGATCGAGCGCGGGGAAGACTTCGTTCGCTACGATCTTTTCGGCGGCGGCGCCCCAGTCGCCGGGGATGCTCTTGACCCTCGTCCGGCGGACGACCGATTCGACCAGCACGGTCTGCGCCGCCGGTTTGTCGCGCAGCGACTTCAGCTGGCCGATCGCGAGGTCAAGGCAGAAATCCGGCGCATAGGCGCCAAATCGGACATCGTCCTGCTGAAAGCGGGTGCTCTCGTCGAGGACGCGGGCAAACTCGCGCAGGCGCGATATATAGGCGTCGGCATCGTCTTTCGTGCCGATCACATGCTGCGAATCGAGGAAGTCGGGAATGTTGGAATAGGGGCCGCTGAGCTGGCTGATCGCATAGGGAACGTAATAGCCCGCCGATTCGCCATAGGGATATTTCGAAGCCCCTTTGGTGCCCTGCTCGTACATATAGACGACGACGTCATGGTTGAGCTGCGCCTTCGGCGAGAGCGCGGCGCGGTCGATCGCGCGGAGCTGGGCGAGCTCGGCCTTGTTGCGGGCGAGCGCCTCGGCCTGCGCGGCCTTGCTGTAGCGGTCGAGCTTGCCGCGCTGCGCGGCGCGCGCGCCCTTGTCGAGGCCGAGGCCCGTCGTGAGCTCGGGGTTCTCGTCGAGCCTGGCCTCCCACAGCTTCTCGACCAGCACGGCGAGCGCGCGATCGGCGGCATTGCCCGAAGCCTCGGCCGCCTCGGCGACACGCGGCAGCATGCCGGCGAGCAGGGCGAGACCGGTCGAGCCGATGAAGTGACGTCTATCCATGAAATCTTGCTCCCTGAGAGAGTTATGGCTGGGAGAGTAAAGGGCGTTTTAGGGGAGGCAAGGGTGTATTGCCTGTAGAAGACAGTTGTTTGTTTGGCCTCGAAAGCCGGGCGCGCGCATCCGTCCGTCCGCCTGGCTTTCCTCGCATAAGCTCGAACGGCCGTTCGCCCCTGCGGGACGCGATGCGTCCCGGCGCCGGACTTTGGAGTCGTGGTAGCATTTCGAGGAGACAAGCGCGAAAGGCGCGTCTGGCTTCTTGCGAGGAAGCCAAGGGCGGCGGACGCCGACCGTACGGCGTCTGAGGACATTTTCAGAGAAAGTGGGGAGCTTCTGTTGCCCGGTGCTCCCCGAACCGCTGGATTCCGCTTCTGTTGCCCGGTGCGGACCGAACCGCGCTAAGCCTTAGTAACTTTGTCCGTGAGGACTAGGTTACGCGGCGATCGCGAGTGCCTCGTTATCGTTAGCACTTGTAGGTTTGAACGGTTTAACGGCTCATTCAGGCCGGGCAAAAACATCGCCTTTGAATACACGTCGATCCTAGTTCGGCCCCGTCAGGAGCCCCGTTTCCGGGCCTTCTGGTGGAGCCGCCGGGTACCGCCCCCGGGTCCGCTGCATCTATTTCGCGACATCATTTATCACCATAGCCGGGTGAACCCGGCCCCCCCTATATAGGGGATGCACAGCGGATTTGAAGGGGCTGTTTCAGCCCTTCTTCTTCAGCTCGGCGAGAATTTCGCGGAGCAGGACGACGTCTTCGGGCGGGGCGGCGGGTGCGGGGGCTTCCTCCGTCTTGCGATTGAGGCGGTGGACGAAGCGGACCAGCAGGAACACCACGAAGGCGACGATCAGGAAGTTCACCGCGACAGTGATGAACTGCCCGAAGCCGAGCAGCGGAACGCCCGCGGTCTTGAGGTCGGTATAGCTGGTGATCGAGCCCTTGAAATCGGCGGGGATCGCGCCGAGCCGAAGGAAATGGCTCGAAAAATCGAGGCCGCCGGTGAGATAGCCGATCACCGGCATGATCAGATCGTCGGTCAGCGACGAGACGATCCTGCCGAACGCCGCGCCGATGATCACCGCAACGGCGAGGTCGACGACATTCCCCTTGTTGATGAAGGCCTTGAATTCGTTGAGCATGGTCCGCTCCTTCCATGAGTTGGCCGTGGCGCGATCATCGCGCCCATGCAATAAAGGTCAAGCCGGGCATTGAAGTCCGTTACGGGCGGCATACCTAGCCGCATAATACAGTCGGCTCAGGGAATATCGCAGATGACCATCGATCGCCGTTTCTCCGTTGCGTTGCTCGCTCCCATCGCCGCGATCGCGGTCACCGGCTGCGGCATCAACAGCGTTCCGACCGCCCAGGAAGAAGCCAAGGCGAAATGGGCCGACGTCCAGACGCAATATCAGCGCCGGGCCGACCTGATCCCCAATCTCGTCAACACGGTGAAGGGCTTCGCGGCGCAGGAGAAGACCGTCCTCACCGACGTCACCAACGCGCGGGCGCGGGCGACCGGCATCCAACTTTCAGGCGCGGATTTGCAGGACCCGGCCAAGGTGAAGGCCTTCGCCGATGCGCAGGCGCAGCTCAGCGGCTCGCTCGCCCGGCTGCTCGCGGTGCAGGAGAGCTATCCCGACCTTAAATCGAGCGACCAGTTCATGGCGCTGCAAAGCCAGATCGAAGGCACCGAGAACCGCATCGCGATATCGCGGCGCGACTATAATGAGTCGGTGCGCGCCTATAACACGCTGATCCGCACCTTCCCGAGCGCGATCGGCGCGAAGGTCTTCCACGGCGCGCAGCCGATGCAGCCCTTCGAGGCGAGCGCGGGTTCGGACGCCGCACCCACGGTGAAGTTCTGAGCGCAAAGACGGTGACGGCGAGCCCATCTCGTTACGCCCCGCTCGCACGCGGGAGGGGGTTCTTGTGGTTCATCGCCTTGGCGTTGACCCTTTTCCTCGCCCTCCCCGCTTTTGCGCAGACCTTCCCGCCACTCACCGGCCGGGTGGTCGACCAAGCCAAGCTTCTCTCGCCCGAACAGGCCGCCGCGCTCGACGCGAAGCTGGCGCAGCTCGAAGCCCAGAGCGGCCGCCAGATGGTGGTCGCGACGGTTGCGAGCCTGCAGGATTATCCGATCGAGGATTATGGCTACAGACTTGGTCGTGCCTGGGGGCTGGGCGACAAGAAGGCCAATGACGGGCTGATCCTGCTGGTCGCGCCCAATGAACGCAAGGTGCGGATCGAGGTCGGCTATGGCCTGGAACCGATCGTCACCGACGCGCTGGCAAGCGTGATCATCCAGCGTCGAATCCTGCCGTTGTTCCGCGAAGGCGACATGGCGGGCGGCATCGTCACCGGCGCCGAGGGTCTGGTGCAACTGCTTCAGCTTCCGCCCGATCAGGCGCAGGCACAGGCGCAGAAGCTGGTGGACGAAGACCGCAAAACGGAAAAAAGCGGCATACCCTTCTCGCTAATCTTCTGGATCATCGTCATCCTGTTCATCTTCGGATCGAGCATCGCAAACCGCTTCGGCGGAGGCCGGCGCTATCGCCGCGGTGGCAGTCCGATCGTCATCTGGGGCGGCGGCGATTGGGGCGGCGGGTCCGGCGGCGGATGGGGCGGCGGTGGCGGCTTTTCCGGTGGCGGCGGGTCATTTGGCGGCGGCGGATCGTCGGGGAGCTGGTGATGACGCAGCCTATCAGCATCAGCGACGCCGATATCGAGCTCGTCACCCGCGCGGTGACGGAGGCCGAGACGCGGTCGGACGCCGAAATCGCGACCATCGTCTCCGAACGATCTGACAATTATAACGACGTACCGCTGATCTGGGCAGCGCTCACCGCGCTGCTCGCGCTCGCGGTCTATGCCGCCTTTCCCGACTGCTATCTGGCGCTGCTCGACCGGATCACCGGCGGCTGGCATGTCTGGACGATCCGCGAGTGGCTGACGATCATGGTCTTCGCGACCACGATCAAGTTTCTCGCGGCGCGCTTTATCATCGGCTGGTGGCCGCTGCGCATGGTCTTCACTCCCGGCAGTACCAAGACCCGGCGCGTCCGCAACCGCGCCATCGCGCTGTTCAAGGCCTCGACCGAGCGGCGCACGCATAGCCGCACCGGCGTCCTCATCTACCTCTCGCTCGCCGAGCATCGCGCCGAGATCGTCGCCGACGAGGCGATCGTCGCAAAGGTCTCTCCCGACGCGTGGGGCGCGGCGATGGCGCTGCTGATCGACCATCTCAAGGCCGGTCGGCCCGGCGAGGGCATGGCAGCCGCGGTGGGGGCGATCGGCGCGGTGCTCGCCGAGCATTTCCCGCACAGTGGCAATGATCCCGACGAGATGCCGAACCGGATGATCTGCCTGTGACGGATAGCGGAGCCGGTCCGATCGAGACGATGTGGCAGGGCCGGTTCATCGCGGCCAAGCGTGAAGGCAAGTGGGAATATGTCAGCCGAACGCGTGGCATCCGCGCGGCGGTGATCCTCGCCATCGACACCGATGCGGATGGAGCCCATGTCCTGCTCGTCGAGCAATATCGGGTGCCGCTCAAGCGCCACTGTATCGAATTGCCCGCGGGATTGATCGGCGACGACAGCGAAGGTGAGGCCGACGACATCGCTGCCGCACGCGAGCTGGAGGAGGAGACCGGCTACCGACCCGCCAGGATCGAGACGATCGGCGAATTCAGCTCGTCTCCGGGCATGGTTTCCGAAACCTTCACCCTCGTGCGCGCGCATGGACTGGAGAAAGTGCATGACGGCGGCGGGGTCGAGGGCGAGGACATCATCGTCCACCGCATAGCGCTGGCTGAAGTTCCGGCCTTCGTCGAGCAGCAGCGCGGGCTCGGGAAGATGATCGATGTCAAGCTGCTGCTGCTGCTGGCGGGGCCGATCCTGACGGCTTGACCCTTATGCCGGCGGAGGCCGGGATCTCGTGCTGCAGGGACGGATCAGAGGTGGCGAGCCGCGCCTGAGACCCCAGCCTTCACCGGGGCAACGCGCTTTTACAGGTTGATCGGTCCGACCTGAAAATTGTCGGCATAGGCCTGCAGCTTGAGCGTCCGCGCCGCGCCCGCGACGACATGGGCCGTCAGCCCTTCGCGTTCCGCATAGGCCTTCGCGGCGTCGAGAGTCGGGAAACCAAGCTTCACCTGCCCGCGTGTATCGCCCGAGCCCGCCCAGCCGGTGAGCGGATCGGCGCGCTTCGCCTCGGCCGGCTCATATTCGAGCATCCAGCTGTCAGTACGGGCGCGGCCCGACTGCATCGCATTCTTGGTCAGCTGATAGATACGCGCATGCGCCATGATGTCTGTCCCGAAGGCGTTGATCTGCAGCCGCATTGCCGCAACGGGCCCCATTCCGTCAAGAACGCAGCGCGGCCTTCTTGGTCCGAAGAGTCGGATCGGCGGCGGCGGGATCGTCGGGCCAGGGGTGACGCGGATAGCGGCCGCGCATTTCCTTGGCCACCGCCGCCCAGCTTCCCTTCCAGAAGCCGGGCAGATCCTTGGTCGTCTGGATCGGCCGCCCGGCGGGCGATGTGAGGAGCAAGGTGAGCGGTACACGGCCGCCGCCGACCATCGGATGTGCCGACAGGCCGAATAGCGCCTGAGGACGCACCTCGACCGCAGGACCGCCCTCGGCGGCGTAATCGATCGGGTGGCTGCTGCCCGCGGGCGACTGGAGATGGGTCGGGGCGAGCCGTTCGAGCGCCTGCCGCCCATCCCAGCCGAGCAAGTCGTGGAGGGCGTTGGAGAGATCGCCCGGCGCAATGTCCGACAGCCTCCGCTTGCCCTCGACCAGCGGGGCGAACCAGTCGTCGAGGGTCAGGACCAGCGTCGTATCCGACAGGTCCGGCAACTCGCCGCCCTGCTCCACCGCGAAGGCGGCGCGGGCGCGTAGCGCCGCGACGCTGTCGGGCCAGTCGAGCAGGTCGAGCCCGCGCGTTCGCACCGCATCGATCAGCGCGGCGCTGATCATTGCGGGCGAGGCGCTTTCGTCACGCCCCGCAGCAAGCACGATCGCCCCCAGTCGCCGCTCGCGCCGGGCCTCGACCGCGCCGGTCGCCGGGTCGAAGCGCGCGGTGCGGCGAATTTCGAGATGGTCGGCGAACAACCGTTCGACCTCGGAGCCTTCGATCGGCGCGGCCGACAATATCCGCGCGCCAGAGGCCGCCCCCTGAATCTCCGCCACCGCCAGCCATTCGTTGCGCGCGAGCGGCGAGGTAGGATCGAGCCGGAAGCCGCGGCCGCCGCTGGATATCCAGTCCTCGCCCGAGGAACCGCGCCGCTTGGCGATCCGGTCGGGATAGGCGAGCGCGACGCAGGCCGCGATCATGGCATCGTCGCGGCCACGCCGACCGACCAGCCGCACCCAGCGGCCGGCGAGTTGCCGCGCCCCCTCGGCCCGCTTGCCGCGCTCCCCGCGCCAGCGGCGCAGCCGCAGTTCGAGATCGGCATCCTGCCCGCCCAGTCCGCGTTCGGACAGCAGCACAGCGACCTCGGCGGCGGTCTCGGCGAAGCCGCCCTCGGCAGCGCGGATCATCATATGGCCAAGGCGCGGCGGCAAAGGCAAAGCGGCGATCGCCTTGCCGTGCGCGGTCGGCCGGCCGTCACCGTCGATCGCATCGAGCCGGCCCAGCCGCTCGCGCGCCTCGCCGATCGCGGCGGGCGGCGGCGGATCGAGCCAGCGCAGCGCCCCCGGATCGGCGACACCCCATAAGGCACAGTCAAGCGTCAGCGCCGAAAGGTCAGTCTCCAAAATCTCGGGCGGATCATATTTCGGCAGGCCCGCCGTCGCCGCCGCTTCCCACAGCCGATAGACCACGCCGGGCTGCTGCCGCCCCGCACGGCCCGCGCGCTGCGTGACCGACGCCTGGCTGCCGCGTTCGGTGACAAGCTGGGTCATCCCCGCCGCGCGATCATAACGCGGACGGCGGGCGAGCCCCGAATCGACGACGATGCGCAGCCCGTCGATGGTGATGCTGGTCTCGGCGATCGAGGTGGCAAGGACGAGCTTGCGCGTGCCCGGAGGCGGCGGCGCGATTGCGGCGCGCTGCTCTGCCGGATCGAGCGAGCCGTGGAGGCGGTGAAGGACGACGTCGGGTGGCAGTCGATCGAGCCGTTCGGCGGTGCGCTCGATCTCGGCGACGCCGGGCAGGAAGGCGAGCAGGCTGCCGCCCTCCTCCGCCAGCGCGCGGCGGATCGTCGCGGCCATGTCGTCCTCGATCCGCTTTTCGGCCGAGCGTGGCGTATGGCGCAGCTCGATCGGATGGCTGCGGCCTTCGCTTTCAATCAGCGGCGCGGCGCCCATCAGCGCGGAAAAGCGCCCGCCGTCGAGCGTCGCCGACATCGCGACGAGGCGGAGATCGGGGCGCAACGCCGCCTGCGCATCGAGCGCGAGGGCGAGGCCGAAATCGCTGTCGAGGCTGCGCTCATGGACTTCGTCGAACAGCACCGCCGAGACGCCGGGCAGATCGGGGTCGGTCTGGATGCGGTTGACGAAGATGCCCTCGGTCACGACGAGGATACGGGTGTCGGCCGACTGTTTCGTATCGAGCCGGGTGGCGTAGCCGATCGTTCGCCCGACAGCCTCCCCCGCTTGTCCTGCCATCCGCTCGGCGGCGGCGCGCGCGGCGAGGCGGCGCGGGGAGAGCAGCAGAATCTGGCCTTCGCACCAGGGCTGCCCGAGCAAGGCAGGCGCGACGGCGGTGGTCTTGCCCGCGCCCGGCGGCGCGACGAGCACGGCGTTCGGCCCTTCGCGCAACGCGGCGATCAGATCGGGCAGGACGGCGTCGATCGGAAGCATGGGGAATCGGTTTATAGCAACATCAATCCAGCGAAAGCCGGGATCTCATTTTTCTGCGCCTGCGGGCAGGCAGCGAGATCAGCCTTCGCTGGGATGACGGCCTAATACGCCCGCGACACCGCGAATTGGGCGGCTTCGACCAGTGCCGACTTCGCGGGGCCATTGGGAAAGCTGGCCAGCGCGTCGATCGCGCGTTGCGAATAGTGGCGGGCGCGGGCGGCGGTGTCGGCCAGCGCACCGGTTTCCCGGAGGATAGCGGTCGCGCGGGCAAGGTCATCGTCCTCGTTGCGCAGGCCCTCGATCGCCTCGCGGAGGAACTGGCGGTCGTCCCCCTCGGCGCGGGCATAGGCCAGGATCACCGGCAGCGTGACTTTGCCGTCGCGGAAGTCGTCGCCCGCGTCCTTGCCCATCGTCGCGCCGTCAGAGACATAGTCGATCACGTCGTCGACGAGCTGGAAGGCGATGCCGAGATAGCGGCCATATTGATCGAGCGCGTCCTCGACCGCCGGATCCCGCTCGGCGACCACCGCCGCGATCTTGCACGCCGCGGCGAACAGCACCGCGGTCTTGGCGGTGATGATCTCCAGATAGCGCTCTTCGCTGGTCTCGATCCGGCGCTGCGCGGTAAGCTGGTTCACCTCGCCCTCGGCGATCACCGCCGACGCGTTGGACAGGATGCGCAGCACGCGCAGCGAGCCGTCCTCGACCATTAGCTCGAACGAGCGGCTGAACAGGAAATCGCCGACCAGCACGCTTGCGGCGTTGCCCCAGATGACATTGGCGGTGCGGCGGCCCCGGCGCAGGCCCGACTGGTCGACGACATCGTCGTGGAGCAGGGTCGCGGTGTGGATGAACTCGACCGTGGCGGCGAGCTTGTGATGACGCTCGCCATGATAGTCGAGCAACTTGGCGCAGGCGAGGGTGAGCATCGGCCGCATCCGCTTCCCGCCGCCCGCGATCAGATGGCCCGCCAGCTCGGGGATCAGCGGGACATCCGACTGCATCCGCGCCAGAATCACGCTGTTGACCGAGTTCATGTCGGACGCGACGAGCGCCATGATCGGATCGAGCGAAGGACCGGCGGCGCGCCGGATGGGAGTCACGGTAGCTGTCATGGGCGTGCCCATGAGCCGCGAGCGCGCGAAAGGCAAGACCGTAACGAGCTGACAGTAGCCGTCACCAGTCGGTGGCGCAAACTCCGCGCTTGCCAAAGCCGGAGTCGATCCACGATAGGCGGTCGGGACAAAGTTGAAGGGAGCGGCATGACAGACGATATCCTGGGTCGCTACCGGGAGAGCATCGACAATATCGATGCCGCGCTGATCTTCATGCTCGCCGAGCGCTTCAAGGTCACGAAGGCGGTCGGCGAATATAAGGCGACCACCGGCCTTCCCCCTGCCGATCCCGGTCGTGAGCAAGTGCAGATCGAACGACTGCGGTCACTCGCGAAGAGCGCGAATCTCGATCCTGATTTCTCGGAGAAATTCCTGCGCTTCATCATCGACGAGGTGATTCATCATCACCGCAAGGCGAAGGCGGGGGGATAGATCCTCCCCGTGCCGGGGGAGGATTTAAGAGAGCCCCTCGGCCATCTCGGCGAGTTCCAGCCAGCGTAGCTCCGCTTCTTCCTTCTTCGCGCGAGCCGCGTCGATCGCCTTCATCAGCTGATCGAACTTAGCGGGGTTCTTCGCATAGAGATCGGGATCGGCCATCGCCGCCTCGTCGCGCGCGATTGCGGCTTCGAGCTTTTCGATCTCCTGCGGCAGCAGGTCGAGATCGCGCTGGTCTTTGTAGCTGAGCTTGGTCTTCGCCTTGGCGGGCGCGGCGGGCTCAGCCTTTGCCGCAGCCTTTTTCGGCTCGCTGCGGGTGGTCCGCTGCTTCTCCCAATCCTCATAGCCGCCGGCGACGATGTCGACCTTGCCCGATCCATCGAGACCGAGCGTCACCGTGACGGTGCGATCGAGGAAGTCGCGATCGTGGCTGACGATCAGGACGGTGCCCTCATAATCGGCGATCACTTCCTGGAGCAGGTCGAGCGTCTCCAGGTCGAGATCGTTGGTGGGCTCATCGAGGACGAGCAGGTTCGACGGGCGGGCAAATTCGCGCGCCAGCAGCACGCGCGAGCGTTCGCCGCCCGACAGCGTGCCGACCTTCGCCTCGGCGATTGCCGGCTCGAACAGGAATTCCTTGAGATAGCCGTGGACATGCTTCCTGATGCCCTGAACATCGATCCAGTCGCCGCCATCGGCCAGCACGTCGCGCACGGTCTTTTCGGGGGCCATCAGCTTGCGCTGCTGATCGATGACGATGCCGTCCAAAGTCTTCGATAGTTTCACCCGGCCTTCGTCGGGCGCGATCTCACCGGTCAGAAGCTTGAGCAGGGTCGATTTACCCGCGCCGTTCGCGCCGACCACACCGATCCGGTCGCCACGCGTCACGCGGAAGGTGAAGTCGCGGATGATCGTGCGGTCGCCAAAGGTCTTCGTGACATGCTCGGCGTCGATCACGACCTTGGTCTTCACATCGTCGGCGGCGATAGCGATCTTTGCGGTGCCGGGCGGGCCGAGCATCGCTTTGCGCTGCTCACGCATCTCGTAAAGCTTGGTCAGGCGGCCCTGATTGCGCCGCCGCCGCGCAGTGACGCCGCGCAGTTTCCAATGCTCCTCGATCTTGAGCTTGGCATCGAGCCGTTCGGCGTTGCGCGCCTCCTCCTCATAAACCCGCTCGGTCCACGCATCGAAACCGCCGAAGCCGACCTCGTGCCGGCGGATGCCGCCGCGGTCGAGCCACAAGGTCTGACGGGTCAGCCGGGTGAGGAAAGTACGATCGTGGCTGATCGCGATGAACGCGCCATTGAAACGGGCGAGCCAGCTTTCCAGCCATTCGATCGCGGCGAGATCGAGATGGTTGGTCGGCTCGTCGAGCAGCAGGACATCGGGCTCCATCGCCAGCGTGCGGGCGATGGCGGCGCGGCGGCGCTCGCCTCCGCTGGCGCTGGCCGCGTCACGTGACAAATCGATGCCGATCTGGTCGGCGATCGCGTCGACCGCATGTGCGGCGGGCGCATCCGTCCCGGCCAGCGCGAAATCGCGCAGGGTCGCATGGCCCGCCATCGATGGTTCCTGTTCGAGCAGGACGACTCGGGTGCCCGGCACAATCGTGCGCAGCCCCTCGTCACCCTCGATCGTACCCGCGAGCAATTTGAGCAGGGTCGTTTTGCCCGCGCCGTTGCGGCCGATCAGCGCGAGCCGATCGCGCGGGGCGACATAAAGGTCGAGCCCGCGGAACAGCCAACCAGTGCCCTGGTTGATGCCGAGATTCTGGAAGGCGAGGATCGGAGCTGACATAAGGGGGTTCTAAAGTGTCTTCGCGGTGCAACAGGGGCGGAGATTCCGCCAAAGCACGAACATTCATGCCCTATTCAAGCCCCAGACCCTATGCCAATACCCCATGTCAATGCGTAACGCTCTTGCCGCCCTGTCTTTGGCGACGATCCTTGTTGCTTCCGCGCCCGCTTTGGCGGAGCGGAATCGCGTACCCGAACAGGATGCGCTGAGGAATGGCGTGCGCTCCGGCGAATTCCTCCCCTACCAGGAAATGCGCTCGCGGGCGCAGGGTCGCGTCGACGGCCGCATGATCGGTTCGGAGTTCGATCCGGGAACCGGACGCTACCGTTTCAAGTTTCAGCGGGGCGGATCGGTGATATGGATGGACATGGACGGCCGCACCGGACGCGAAATCGGCCGGGTCGGACAATAAGCCGCCTGAAACGCGGCCAGAAAAGGGGAAGACCATGCGCGTCCTGATCGTCGAGGATGAACCCAGTCTCGGGCGGCAACTCCGCGCCACGCTCGAAGGCGCGGGCTATGCCATCGACCTCGCTACCGACGGCGAGGACGGCCATTTCCTCGGCTCGACTGAAAGCTATGATGCGATCATCCTCGATCTCGGCCTGCCCGAAGTCGATGGCCTGACCGTGCTCGACCGCTGGCGGCGCGAGGGGCGCGACACACCGGTGCTGGTGCTTACCGCACGCGACAGCTGGTCCGACAAGGTCGCCGGACTAGACGCCGGCGCCGACGATTATCTCGCCAAGCCGTTCCAGACCGAGGAGCTGATCGCGCGGCTCCGCGCGCTGATCCGCCGCGCCTCGGGCAACGCCTCGTCCGAACTGACCGCCGGCGACGTCCGCCTCGACACGCGCAGCGGCAAGGTGACGCTGGCCGGCGAGCCGGTGAAGCTCACCGCGCAGGAATATAAGCTGCTCAGCTATCTGCTCCATCACAAGGGCAAGGTGGTCAGCCGCACCGAGTTGATCGAACATATCTACGATCAGGACTTCGACCGCGATTCGAACACGATCGAAGTGTTCGTGACGCGGATCCGAAAGAAACTCGGCCAGGACGTCATCACCACCATCCGTGGTCTTGGCTATTCGCTGGATGATCCCGCTTAAGCAGTATCTCGCTACCGTCCGGGGCTGGTTTCCGGGGCGGCACAGCGACGGGGCTTCGACGGGTTCGCTGACCCGCCGGATGATCTCGATCGCGGCGCTGTGGATCATCGTCCTGCTCGTCGGCGGCGGCTTCGCGCTCGACAGGGTGTTGAGCGAGGCGATCACCCGCAATTTCGACGCCCAGCTCGAATATGTGCTCAATGCGATGATCGGATCCGCCGAAATCGGCCCCGATGGCGAGGTCCGCTTCAACCGCCCGCTCGGCGACCAGCGCTTCCTCGAACCCTATTCGGGGCTCTATTGGCAGGTGGCCGCCACCGGGCACGAACCGTTCCGTTCGCGCTCGCTTTGGGATCGCGCGCTCCGGCAGGGGGAGGAGCATCAGGGCCAGAAGCTGCATGTCGCCGACAGCAGCGAATTTGACGGCGAGCCGCTGCGCGTGCTCGATCGAGAAGTCCGCTTGCCTGGATCGACCACCGAATGGCGTTTCCAGGTCGCCGCGAGCCGCGCCAACCTCAACGATCAGATCGCAGTGCTGCGGCGGACGCTGGTACGATCCTTCGCAATCCTCGGCCTCGGCCTGATCATCCTCGCCGCGCTGCAGGCGACCTATGGACTATGGCCGCTGCGCAGCCTGCGCCGCGGGGTGGCGGCGGTCAGCTCGGGTATCAGCTCGCGGATCGACGCCAAATTGCCCGACGAGGTCCGCCCGCTGGTCGAGGAGCTCAACGAACTGCTTGCGCACAATGAACGGCAGGCCGAGGAAGCGCGCCGTCATGCCGGCAACCTCGCCCATGCGCTCAAGACCCCCCTCACCGTGCTGATGAACGAAGCGGTGGCGAACAGCCCGGAACTGGCCGAGACCGTCGCGCGCACCACCGGCGACATGCGCCGCCAGGTCGACCATCACCTCGCCCGCGCCCGTGCGGTCGGCCGCCGCGCCAATGCGCAGGCCCGGTCGGAAGTGTGGCCGTCGCTCAAGGCCGTCGAGCGCGCGATGGCCCGGATGCACCGCCACGTCACCGTCGATCTGGCCGGCGACCAGAAAGCCGTCGTCCATGTCGAGCGGCAGGACCTCGACGAGATACTCGGCAACCTGATCGAAAACGCCGCCAAATATGGCCAGGGCCGCGTCTTCGTGACCGTGGCGCGCGACGCGGCGGGCGCAGGCGCGGCGAAGAAGATCGACTTCATCGAGATCATGATCGAGGATGACGGCCCCGGCATCCCCGCCGCCGCGCGCGAGAAGCTGTTCGAGCGTGGCGCGCGGCTCGACACCGGCAAGCCCGGCACCGGCCTCGGCCTCGCGATCGTTCGCGACGTGATCGGCATTTACGGCGGCAGGATCACGCTGGAGGAAAGCGAGGATCTGGGCGGACTGCTGGTGCGGGTAAGGTTGCCGGCGGCGGTATAATGCCCGCCCCCGAACAGAGTGGTCGGTTAGTCTTACACTCGCTTTCCTGCCCGCCCCGCGAGTTCGACCACATATTGCCAGGCCACGCGCCCCGAGCGGCTGCCGCGCTGCGTGGCCCATGCGATCGCGTCGAGCGGCTCGAAGTCGAGCCCGAACTTCGCCGCATAGCCCGCGACCATCGCGACATAGGCGTCCTGATCGCAGACGTGAAAGCCGAGCGACAGGCCGAAGCGGTCGGCGAGCGCGAGCTTGTCGTCGACCACGTCGCGCGGATTGATGGGGCTATCCTGCTCGCGCAAGTCGCGCGAGACGATGTGACGGCGATTGGCGGTGACGTGGAGCCGCGCATTGGAAGGCCGCGCTTCCGCACCGCCTTCGAGCATCGAGCGCAACAGGCGCGGCCCCTGCCCGCCGGCATGATCGTCGAAGCCGAGATCGTCGAGGAACAGGATGAAGGCGCGCGGCAGATCGGCGATCAGCGCGAACAGGCGCGGCAATATCTCGATCTTCTCGCCGGCCACCTCGATCAGCGCGACGTCACGCCCCTCGTCGCGCAGCGCACCGACGGTCGCCTTGACCAGCGCCGACTTGCCCGATCCGCGCGCGCCCCACAGCAGCACGTCATGCGCCGCAGCGCCATTGGCGAGCCGCCGGGCATTGTCGACCAGCGCGGCCTTCTGCGCGTCGATCCCGGTGAGCAGGTCAAGCGGCAGCGGCGCGAACGCCCGCGCCTCGGCCAGCCCGCCATCGCGCCACACATAGGCGGCATGCGCCGAGGGATCGGCATGCGGCGCGGGCGGCGGCGCGATGCGATCGAGCGCGTCGGCGATACGGGCGAGGGTTTGCGGATCGGTCATGGGCAGGGCGATAATTCAACTTGCCGCGTCACGCCAGCGAAGGCTGGCATCTCAGGCGGCAGGAACGGGCGCAAGGTCGCGAGCCTCTCCCGAGACCTCCGCCTTCTGGGGTGACGAGTGCGTGAAGAGCTAAACCTCTATCCCGTATTGCTTCAACAGATCGTAGAGCGTCGGCCGGCTGATCCCGAGCATCTTGGCGGCGTTGGAGATATTGCCTTCGCTGCGCGCCAGCGCGCGGGTGATCGCGCTGCGGTCGGCGACTTCGCGGACCGCCTTGAGGTTGAGGAAGCCGCCGTCCTCACGTTCGGGGACGAGGTCGAGATCCTCGGCGGTGACGAGCTTGCCATCGGCCATGATCACCGCGCGCTTGACCTTGTTCTCAAGCTCGCGGACGTTGCCGGGCCAGCTCCAGTCGTCGATCGCGGCGAGCGCGTCGGGCGCAAAGCCCTTGACCGGAGAGCCCATGTCGCGCGCCAGCTTCTTGAGCAACATCCGTGCGATCAGTAGCCCGTCGCCCGGCCGTTCCGCGAGCGAGGGGATGCGCACGACGATCTCGGCGAGGCGATAATAGAGATCCTCGCGGAAGCGCGTCTCGGCGATCATCGCGTCGAGATTCTGGTGAGTGGCGCAGACGATGCGGGTGTCGACCGGGATCGCCTTGCGACTGCCGATCCGCTCGATCACTCGCTCCTGCAGGAAGCGCAGCAATTTGACCTGCAGCGGCAGCGGGATATCGCCGACCTCGTCTAGGAACAGCGTGCCGCCCTCGGCCAGTTCGATCTTGCCCTCGGTGGTCTTGATCGCACCGGTGAACGCGCCCTTTTCATAACCGAACAATTCGGCCTCGAGCAGATTTTCCGGGATCGCCGCGCAGTTGATCGCAACGAAAGCGCCGCCGCTGCGCTTGCTCCGATTGTGGAGCAGCCGGGCCAGCACCTCCTTGCCGGTGCCGCTCGCGCCGAGCAGCATCACGGAGGCATCGGTGTTGGCGACGCGCTCGATCGTCCGCGCGACCTTGAGCATGCCAGGGTCGCTGGTGATCAATCCGCCATCCGCCGCAGATCCGTCACCCTGCGCCTGTAGCCGGGCATTTTCCTGTTCGAGATCGTGAAGCTGGAAGGCGCGCGCAACGATCAGTCCCAGTTCGTCGATGTCGACGGGCTTATGGTAATAATCATAGGCCCCGGCCGCGATCGCGCGCAGCGCGCCTTCGCGCGCGCCCTGTCCCGAGGCGACGATGATCTTGGTGTCGGGCTTCAGCGCCAGGATGGCGTCCAGGGTTGCGAAGCCTTCGGTTGTGCCGTCGGGATCCGGCGGCAGGCCGAGATCGAGCGTCACCACCGCCGGCTCATAATGGCGCAGAGCGTCGATTGCCGCCTGGCGCGTGGTCGCCGAGACGACCTCATAATCCTCATAGGCCCAGCGCAGCTGCTTCTGCAGGCCCTCGTCGTCCTCGACGATCAACAGCCGTGGTTTGGCAGTGCTCATGCCGTCCCTCCCGTCGGTAGCCCGCCACCGAACAATGCGGCCATCGGCAGCGTCACCGTGAAACGGGCGCCCTCGCCCTCGCGGCTCTGGACCTCGATCCGTCCGCCCATGCCCGCGATGATCGAGCGCGCCTCATAGGCGCCGATGCCGAAGCCGCCTTCCTTGGTTGAGGAGAAGGGATGGAACAGCCGCGAGCGGATGAACTCCGCCGACATGCCGCACCCGCGATCGACTACCTCGACCACCGCTTCCAGCCCGCGCCGGCCAATGATCAGATCGACCGGTTGGCCATCGGCGCTGGCGTCGATCGCATTCTGGACAAGATGGCCCAGCGCCTGTTCGAACCGGTCGGGATCGACCACCGCCATCACCTCGTCGGGCGCGCTGATCCGTACCGGATAGCTGTTTGTCCGCCCGCGCAGCATCTCCTCCGCCAACGCACGCAGCGAATGCGGCTCGGGTTCGTCGGGGCGCGAGCGGTGATGCTGCGACAGCCGTGCGAGCAGGTCGTTCATCTTGCCGACCGAATTGCGCAGCGTGTCGATCATGTCGGCGCGGAACTCGGGCTTGTCGGCATGGCGTTCGGCATTGCGCGCGAGGAGGCTGAGCTGGCTCACGAGATTCTTGATGTCGTGCATGATGAAGGCGAAGCGGCGGTTGAATTCGTCGAAACGGCGGGCATCCGAAAGCGCCTCCTGTCCTCGCGCTTCGGCTAGATAGCTCGCCACCTGCCGTCCGGCCACCCTCAGCAGATCGTGATCCTCCTCGTCGAGCAGGCGGGGCTCGCGGGGGCGCTGGAGCAGCACCGCGCCGACCAGCCGATCGAAATGGATCAGCGGCACCAGCACCCAGGCATCTTCCTCGGCCACCATCCATTCGGGGACCAGTGGCAGCACGGCGGGCTCCTCGCCGTGCCGCATCCGCTCGATCTCGATCACCTCGCCCTGGCGCTCGAGATGCCCGGCAAGTGCGAGCGGCGCCGCTGCCTGCGGCGCCGCGAGCGTCCGCCAGTTCCAGCGGGCCGACGCTTCGAGCCCGCCGTCGGGGCCGCGCTGCATCAACAGTCCGCCCTCGCAATCGAAGATGTCGCCAATCGCCTTCACGGTGCGTTCGGGCAGGTCCGGCGCAGCCTCCGCCGGCTGGCCTACCGTCTCGGTGAAGCGCCGCCATTCGAGGCGATAGTCATAGCGATGCTGAAAGAGGTTGCGCGCCACCGCCTTCTTGAACCGCTGGCGATATCGGCTCGATGGGAAGAAGGACAAGGCGAAGGCGACGAACACCGCCGCCAGCGTGAATTGCGGCAGGCGATCGGGATGGCCCGCGATCGCGAACAGCCGCGCGACCAGCACCATCAGCGCAAGATAGGCGCCGCAGACGACGAGGGTGAGCGTCTGGAAACCGGCGCTGCGCGATGCGCGCATGCGATCGAGCGTGGCGAGCCGGCTGACCGTCACCAGCATCGGCGCGATCAGCACCATCAACAGGCCGCGCAACGCGAACAGGCCGATAGGCCAGCCATCGATCAGATAAGCAACGGTCGCGAGATTGAGATCGAACCCCCACATCAACGCGAGCGCCAGCATCGGCGATCCCAGTCCCCAGCGCGCCTCGGGCGAGGCGGCGGTGTAGAGATTGTGGAGCAGGCAGAGCGCGCCGGCCGCGATCGCGACGCGCAGCGACTGACCGGCGAGGAACAGGGTTTCCTGAATGCGCGGGCTACCCGTGAAGGCGAGCGGCAGGGTCTTGATCACCACCGCGCCGACGATCAGCGCGCCGAGCAGCGCATAGATGCCGAGGATCACCGGACGCCGCTGCCCGCCCGCCGCGGCGGTCGGCGGCTGGAGGGCGAACAGGAAGCCGAGCCAGGCGAGATCGGCGAGGCTCTTGGTGACGCTCGACGCGATGCCCCCCGCGCCGGACAGCGAGACCAGCGCGCACCATGAGGCGGTCAGCGCGCAGGCGAGGATGAGCGCGATACGGCGCGATCCGCCATGGCGCGCTGTCATTTGCCAGCCGACCAGCGCCGCGAACATGAAAGCGGCGAGCGCATGCCCCCATTGGATCGCGGCGAGGATGACCGGCTCGGGAACGAAGGTGGTCTGGATCGGCGTCAGGTCGGCCTGCTGGCCGAGCATCGCCGCCTCTAGACCCCGCGCCATTAGAACCGACCCATAGCTACCGGGCCCCCTCGGCCCAGAGCAGGACGCGGAGGGTCTGCAATATAATCAGCAGATCGAGGAAGGGGCTGTAATTCTTGGTGTAGTAAAGATCATATTCGAGCTTGTGGCGGGCATCGTCGAGGCTCGCGCCGTAGGGATAGTTGATCTGCGCCCAGCCGGTGATGCCGGGTTTCACCATGTGTCGCTCGGCATAATAGGGAATCTGCTTTTCCAGCTCGGCGACGAATTCGGGCCGCTCGGGGCGCGGGCCGACGAAGCTCATGTCGCCTTTCAGCACGGTCAGCATCTGCGGCAGCTCGTCGACGCGGATCAGGCGGATGATCCGCCCGATCCGGGTGACGCGGGCATCACCCTTCTGCGCCCAGATCGCCGCGCCGCCGGATTCGGCGTCCTGCCGCATCGAACGCAGCTTCAATATCTCGAAGGTCTCGCCATAGCGGCCGACACGCACCTGCCGGTAAAAAGCCGGGCCGGGACTGTCGAGCTTCACGATCAGCGCGGTGATCAGGATGATCGGCGCGGTGATGGTGATGAGCAGCGCGCTCACCACCAGGTCAAAACCCCGCTTGAGGATCATCGACAGCTGACGGCCCGAGGAAAAGCCGTCCGAGAAGATCAGCCAGGACGGGCGCACGGTATCGAGATCGATCCGCCCGGTCTCGCGCTCCAGGAAGTCGGATATGTCGGACACATGGACCCCGGTGGTCTTGAGCCGGAGCAGCGCATCGACCGGCACGGTGTTGCGCCGTTCGTCGAGCGCGAGGACGACCTCATTGGCCTCGGTCGTGTCGACCAGATCGGCGAGGCTCTCGACATCGGTGCGGCAGATCGCGGTCTCGATCTGCGGAGGAGCATCCTTCATGTCGACGCAGCCGACGATCAGGAAGCCCGACCCGAGCCGCCGTTCGAGATCGACGACGCGCTTGGCGCGGCGGCCGGCGCCGAGCAGCAGCACGCGCCGCTTGAACATATCCCCGCTGACGAACCCCCCGAGCAGCACGCGCACGACCATCAGCAGCACGACCGACATCGCCATCGAATAGAGCGAGTTCGACCGCCACAGGGTGATGCCCGGCGCGATGAAGTAGAGCAGCGAGATCAGGATCACGCCGAGCGATATAGCGACCAGCAGCCGCGCGGCCGCGAAGCGGAACGCCTGCATCGATTCGGCGCTGTACACGCCGACCCCGATCATTGCCGCCTGGATCGCCAGGGTAAAGGTGAGCAATTGCGGTATCCGGTCCCACACCGAGCCCGGATCTATACCGATCTGGCGCAGGCGGAACACCCAGCCAGCCTCCGCCGCTAGCAGCAGCACGGCGAAATCCGCCACGCACAGCACCAGCACCGGATAAGCTATATAATGTTTGAAAAGCCTGATCATGCCCGACGCCACATAACCGGCTTCATACGCCCGAACATGAAACCCCCTTGCCGCTTAACGGTTAGGTTCCGATAACGACCAAATCCTTCTGGACCATGGAGCCCGCCATTTCCACCACCTTAATAACGCCGGTGATCCTGTCCGGCGGCTCGGGCACCCGGCTGTGGCCGCTGTCGCGCTCACGCAAGCCCAAGCAACTGCTGGCGCTGACCGGCGAGAAGACCATGTTGCAGATGACCGCCGCCCGCTGCGCGGACAACACACGCTTCGGTCAGCCGATCATCGTGACCAATGCGCTCCATGCCGACGAGATCGCCTTGCAGACCGGCGATTGCCCGCCCGCAGCCATCATCCTCGAGCCGGCCGGGCGCAACACCGCGCCCGCCATCGCGCTCGCCGCGATCGAGGCCGGCTCCGATGCGGTGCTGCTGGTGATGCCGAGCGACCATGTGATCGATGACTGCCCCGCGTTCCACCGCGCGATCGAGGCCGCGATGCCGATGGTCGAGGATGGGTGGCTGATCACATTCGGCATCACCCCCGAAAAACCCGAGACAGGTTACGGCTATATCCGCCGCGGCGAGGAAATCGCGGCAGGAGTCCACAAGGTGGAAGCCTTTGTCGAGAAGCCCGATGCGGCGCGCGCTGCCGCCTATGTGGAGGCGGGCAATTATAGCTGGAACGGCGGTATCTTCCTGTTTCGCGCCGACGCTTTCCTCGCGGCGCTGGGCGCGTTTGAACCCGAGATGACCGTGTCGGTCCGCGCCTCGCTCAACGAGGCCGCGCGCAAGGGCCCGCTTGTCTATCCAGACCCTGCGGCTTTCCTCGCCAGCCGGTCCGAATCGATCGATTATGCGGTGATGGAGAAAGCCGAAAAGGTCGCGGTGGTTCCTGTCGAGATGGGCTGGTCCGATGTCGGCAGCTGGGACGCCCTCCACGCCCTCGGCGCAGGCGGCCCCCATGGCAATGTACTGCACGGCGACATCGTCGCGATCGACACCCGCGACTGTCTGATACGCAGCGAGGGACCGGTGATCACCACGGTCGGCGTTCACGACCTGATCGTCGTCGCAACCCGCGACGCGGTGATGATCCTGCCGCGGGGCAGCAGCCAGGAGGTGAAGCGTATCGTCGAGGCGCTGCAGGCAAAGAGCCACGACACGCTCGACATGCCCTTTTAGAAGACCGGCGCGGCGGCTCGCACGCGAGTCGATTTTGGGCTGCGAAGTGCCCAGCACCAACCGCCATCAATCTCCAGCGAAAGAGAAGGGCGCGAGCCCGCGTTCGCGCTCGTTGATCGTCAGCGCGCGACCGATCGGCGGAGCGGCGCGCTGAAGGCAATCCGGGCGCTGGCAATGGGTACAGCCCAGGCCGATCGGTTCGGCCGGGCCCGCCATGTCGATGCCGCGGGCAAGCGCGAGCGACGACGCATGCTCCGCCGCCAGCCCCAGCGCCACGACATGCTCGGCCTGTTGCACCCCTGCGGCACCGCCATGATGGCGGACGCTGCGGGCGATGGTGAACCAGTGCGACCCGTCTTCCAGCTCGGCAAGCTGGCGGATCAGCCGGCCCGGCTGGTCGAAGGCGTGATGCACCGCCCATAGCGGGCAGCGGTGTACCGCGTCGATCAGCGCCGAGCCGCTCGCACCGGCATAGCCCTTCGAAAGCTGTCCCGCCCGGTCGATCCGCAGCATGAAGAAGGGCAGGCCCCGCGCTCCGACCCGTTGCAGCGTGGTAAGCCGGTGCGCGACCTGCTCATAGCCAGCCCCGAACCTCCGCTGGAGCAACTGGATATCATAGCCGGTCGTCTCGCAAGCCCGCAGGAAGCGGCCATAGGGCATCATCAGTGCCGCGGCGAAATAGGCGGTGACATGGCGGCGATAAAGCCGCTCGGCGGCGCGATCGCCAAAGGCCGCACCCGCGACCAGCGCGTCGATCTCGGCCTTGGCTTCGATCTGGGCAAGTTGGAACGCCGCCTGGAAGCTGCGCGCTGCCGGATCCAGCAGTTCCGACAGTTGGAGCTGACGAGCGTGGAGATCGAGGCGTCGCAACCGGTCGGGCATCACGTCGAACGGCAGGATGCGGATGCTGAGCTGATGCTTTACGCGCAGCCGCTCCGCAATCGCGCCATAAAGATCGCCCGCACCGATACGCAGTTCGTCGGCAAGCGCCTCGGCATGAGCGTCGAGATCGGCGAAATGATTACGCCAGCGCTCGATTTCCCGGCGCACGGCCCCGACCGGGCCCGCGCCGTCCTCGCCACCACCGCCGCCCTCACGCCAGCGGTCGAACAGCCGGGCGAAGGCTTCGGCAGCAGCAGGCGCATTGTCGATCCACGCCTCCAGTTCGGCGCGATCCACCGATATGCCCGCGAATAGCGGATCGGACAGCCGCCGCCGCATCGCGGCCGCACCGCCGCCGGGTTCCTCCTGACTAAGGCTGCGGATATCGAAGTCGAACAATTCGGCGAGCCGCAGGATGAGCCCCGCGGTCAATGGACGGCGATTGCCCTCGATCAGCGCCAGATAGCTGTCGGAAATACCGAGCATCTCGGCCATCGCCTGCTGGGTAAGCGCGTGATCGCGACGCAGTCGCTTGATCCGCGGCCCTGCCAATATTCCCTGCTTCGCCATGCCGCCGCCTCATGAGAGTAAGAACTTTACAAAATTACACCTTCGTTATCAGCCAAACCTACAGTTGGACATCAAAATACTGGCGAGAGCCATCGCCTGCAGACGAGTTCATTCGCTAGGGAAAGGACGAACCTGATTTCGCCGCAACACGCCGACGAGCCCAAGCTTGTAAGGTCAGCAGCCACCGATCTTTTCCTGGGGAGGAAGAGCAACGCCCGCCAGGCCCTCCAGCCTGGCGGGCGTTACCATTTTCGGCAGCCGCAAATCCGATCCGGAATGCATGCTATTGCTGAAGAGCAATTGCGTGGACGCACAATCTACGCCATCACGAAATCTTTCGGGGATGCTGACGAGGATATTTTGAGTTTGAGCCACCCCCTATCGGGAACGCGGGTCTTGATCGTCGAAGATGACACGATCATCGCGATGACGGCCGAAGATATGCTCGACGAGGTTGGCTGCAAGACGGCCGCCGTGGCAGGCACCGTCGCCGAGGCGCTCGCCCGCGTGACGGATACCGACTTCGACATCGCGCTGCTCGACCTTAACTTGAAGGACGAGGATAGCCTGCCGGTTGCGCGCCATCTGCGCGACAACGGCAAGCGCTTCATCTTCGCCACCGGCTATGACGGCTTGCCCGCGAGCAGCGGCTTCGCCGATGCGCCCGTCATCTCGAAACCCTACCGGATCGAGCAGCTCGCCCAGATTATCGCACGGACGCTGGCGGAGTAGAGCTCTTTCGTCATTCCGGCGAAAGCTGGAATCTTTCGTCTCTTGGCCTTGAGAGACGTCGTCATCCGCGGCCTTCGCCGGGATGACGACGCGTTTTCACGCCCCCGCTACACGCCACTCACTTCTTCAGCACCGTCAGCGCCGCCGTGGTCATCGCATCGACGGCGGTCGAGATCACCGCTTCGGCGTCGGGCGCCCAGAAGGGGCTGTGGATCGACGGCAATTTCGTGATGTCGCCTTTGACCGCGTCCCATTTCTCCTTGTGGACCCCGCCGACCCAGAACAGCATCGCCTGGATCGACGTATCGGCAAGATAGAACTCGCTGAAATCCTCGCCGCCCATCTGCGAGCGTACCGAAACGACGCGATCCTTGCCGAACCGCTCGGTGAACAGTCCGGTCATCTGCGTCGTCAGGTCGTGCGTATTGAAAGTGGCGGGGGTCCGTTGATCCTGAAGCTTCACCACCGGCAGCGCGTCATCGGGCATGCCGGCGGCGATCGCCTCCCCCCTGGCGATGCGAGCGATGCCGTCGAGGAGGTGCTGGCGCACCTCGGGCTTGTACGAGCGCACCGTAATCTGGAGCTTTGCCTCGGGCGGGATGATGTTGTGCTTGGTGCCGGCCTGGAAGCTGCCGACGGTGACGACGCCGGATTCTAGCGGGTCGGTCTCACGCGAGATCAGCGTTTGCAGCGTGGTCACGATCCGCGATGCGATAACGATCGGGTCCTTGGCGAGATGGGGATAGGCGCCGTGGCCGCCGACGCCCTTCACCAATATGTCGACCGAATCGACATTGGCCATCACATAGCCGTCGACGACGCCGATCGTTCCCGCCGGCAGGCTGGCCGAATCGTGAAAGGCTATCGCCGCGTCGGGCTTGGGGAAGCGGGTGTAGAGCCCGTCCTTGAGCATCGCCCGCGCGCCCGAGCCGATCTCCTCGGCGGGTTGGCCGATCATCACCAGCGTGCCCGACCAGCTGGCCTTCGACGCCGCCATCCGCCGCGCGATGCCGATCCAGCTCGTCATATGCGTGTCGTGGCCGCAGGCGTGCATCACCCCGGGATTCTGGCTGGCATAGGGAACGCCCGTCTGCTCGGTAACGGGCAGCGCGTCCATGTCGGCGCGCAGCATCAGTACCGGGCCAGGACCGTTCTTCATCACCGCGACGACGCCTGTACCGCCGACCCCGGTCGTTACCGTGAAGCCCGCCTTCTTGGCCTCGGCGGCCATGATTCCGGCGCTGCGGCCTTCCTTGAAACTCAACTCGGGATGCGTGTGGAGATCGCGGTAGATCGCGGTCAGGCTGTGCATATCGGCCGCCACCGCCTGGCTGAGCGGATCGGCGCGGCCAGGCGTGAAGGCCAGCGCCATGGTGAGAGCGATCAGTGGCAGTGCGGCTTTCATGTCATCCCTTCGGTACAAGCTCGAGAATATCGATCGTCGATTCCCAGCGCGGATAGGGAAAGGCTATCCGCCAACGATCGGGGGCGACCCGTTCGACGATACCCGCCATGTCGCGCTCGGCATCGCGCCCATAGGGCCGCGGGCGCGCCTCATCGCCCAACGTCATCGCGCCCAGGAAGATCATCCGCCGCCCCTCGTCGGGGAAGATGTCGCCGACCGGGCGCTGCGATCCGTCGATCTTCGCGAGACGCAGCCGTCCGTCGGCGGTCGTCACCCGGCAGGTGAAGGGAGGATAGGCGACATAATCGAGCAACCCCTTGGTCTGCGCGCCGAGCTTGAAGGTGCGGCAACGATAGTCGCCGGCGGGCAGCAGAGGATCGTCGAGTGTAAGATCGGGCTTGAGCAGCGCCCCCTGCGCCGCGATGTGCGATCCGTTGCCGGCCGCGGTCGCCTTTTCGAGCCCGGCGATCCAGGCCTGTCGCCAGCGCGCGATCCGATCACGGTCAGCTTGCGTCGCGATCGTGCGCCAGTCATTGGGCAGGGCCTTGGGCGATCGGGGTTCGAGCGACTTCGCCCCGCAAGCCGCGAGCGTCAGCACCATGGCCGTCGCCAATATGGCTCTAGGCAACTGCAAGCGATCGTCTCCTCTCGCCCCCAAAAGACCAGCCTGCCCCCGCCGTGCCTGCCGCGCAAGCGGATTAGATATGATCCGGCTCAGGCGGTTGGGCGGCTCAGCCTGGCTGAAGTCACATCACTGCGCGGTCCAACCGCCATCGATCGAAATATTCGTGCCGGTGATGCCGGCGGCATCGTCCCCGCACAGGAACAGCGCCATCGCCGCCACCTGCTCGACGGTGACGAACTGCTTGGTCGGCTGACTGGCAAGGAGCACGTCGTTCATCACTTGCTCGCGGGTCAGCCCCCGCGCCTTCATCGTATCGGGAATCTGCTTTTCGACCAGCGGCGTCCAGACATAGCCGGGGCTGATGCAATTGGCGGTGATGCCGAAGGTCGCGGTCTCCAGCGCCACCGTCTTGGTGAAACCGGCGATGCCGTGCTTGGCGGTGACATAGGCCGACTTGAACGGCGATGCGGTGAGCGAATGCGCCGATGCGGTCTGAATGATCCGCCCCCATTTGCGCGCTTTCATCCCCGGCAGTGCGAGCCGCGTCGTGTGGAAGGCGCTGGTCAGGTTCAGCGCGATGATCAGATCCCATTTATCGACCGGGAAATCCTCTACCGGCGCGACATGCTGGACGCCGGCATTGTTGATCAGGATGTCGATCCCGCCAAATGCCGCGATCGCCTCCGCCATCATCGCCTCGATCTGGTCGGGCTTCGACAGGTCATGCCCGCAATAGATCGCTCCCGCGCCGCTAGACGCCTCCAGCCCGCCCCGCTCGGCTTCGATCGCCGCCGCATCGCCGAAGCCGTTGATGACGATATTGGCCCCCTCGCCCGCCAATGCCTTGGCATAAGCAAGGCCGATGCCCGAGGTGGAGCCGGTGATGAGCGCGGTCTTGCCCTTGAGGAACATGCTGGTCCTTCTCCGTGAAAACCTCCGCATAGTGATACCGATGCTGCACCGCATCAAGAGGCTGCGGCTCCGGTCACGAAAAAGGGCCGGCGTGACCGCCGGCCCTTCGTCAGATCCGTGAGACCGATCAATAAGTGCCCGAAAAGGCCCTGTTGAGATTGTGCGGGCCATCATTGCCACCATTGCCCTCCTCGTCTTTCCACACCGACTGCGCCTGGGCGGCGGTTCGGTTGATACGGACCTTGTCGCCGACATCGACGATCCAGGCCGACGGGATCGAATGATGGCGTCCGCCGGCGTCCTTGTCGGTCTTCGTCAGCAGGATGCGGTCGCCGCGGACGTGATCGACCTTGCCGACATGGGCGCCGTCCGATCCGACGACCTCCTGATGCTCCTGCACCTGGTTGAGCGACTGACGCTGGCTCTCACGCTGGTTGCGCCAGCTTCCGAAGTCGTCATGGAAACGGCTCTCATTCTCACGGCGATATTCGTCATAATCGCGGTCGAGCGCCTCAAGCTGACGGCGGCGCCATGCGCTGTAATTTGGGTCGAGACCCCAGCCATCGTGATTCTGCCCCGCGCCGAGGCCATAGCTGCTGGTCGCGCCGGCACCCCGGCCGACGCCATAGGTTTCGCCCGTATAACCGCCACGAGCGGAACCGCCGCCTCCACCACCGTAGCGCGAGGGATCGGCAAAACGGCCGCCATCTGGATAGCGCGGCTCATTGTCGTGACGGCCATAGCGACGCTCGTCGTCGCGCTGCTGGACACGCTCGTCCCAGCGGCGGCGGCGCTCGGCCTCCTCATCGCCGAACCAACTGCGCACCTCATCGCCGGCACGCTCGAAGAAGCCGCGGTCATCATCGTAATCGCGCGGACCGGCATAACCCCGGTCGCGCTCACGATAGTCGCGGTCGCGATAATCGTCCCGCTCGCGCCCGCGATGTGCACGGTCGGCATAATCGCTATAATCACGGCGGGTATAACGTTCGTAGCCCATGGCATCCTCCTCATTCGGCTCGGCTTTTGCCGTCGACAGGCCTGCGGCACGGTCATGCGGCAGAGGCGGAAAAACGTCTGGAGGCTCGCCGCTGTTCCGGCGCTTGAGGCCAATGGGGAGTGGCGGCGGACGGACCGTTCATCGCACGTCGATGCCGCGCGACATCGCGGCTCGCCTGATTTTGTGCTGTTGCATCGGGTCGGTGCTGCGGCTAAAGCAAACGCCCGGCGCGCGGGGCTGTAGCTCAGATGGGAGAGCGCTGCAATCGCACTGCAGAGGCCAGCGGTTCGATTCCGCTCAGCTCCACCACCCGCGCCGCTCAGCCGATCAATTCGCCTCCACTTTATCCCATTCGTTGTCGGCAAGTTCGACAACGCTCGTCACATGTCCACCCTTCCGGAACCCGGCAAAGCCACTGTTGACGGTCTTGTTACGGAAAAGCGAAACGGCGACGTCCACCGTATAAATGCCGGTGTGGAATCCATCGAAACGGCAACCATCGATCCAGTTCCGGCCGATCGGCGTGTTGGTAAGGTCGATCGCGATGTCGGTTGTCCCCGCACCACCATGAACAAAGCGGCTGTTGCGGATCGTGATGTCCTTCAGGAGAATGGTGGCCGCTTTGCCAACGCCGTCTCCAAGGAAGTTGTCGACCGTGATCCGCTCGGAACCACTGAAAGAGACGGCCTGGGCAAATCGCGTGGCCGAGCAATTCAGCATCACGCAGTCGAAGCTATGATAGAAGCTGAAGGCGGCATCCGCGCTGAATGCGCCGCTGCGGGCATGGTTATTATCGATGATGTTTTGCCCGCCGTGGAGCAGAAAGACGATGCCCAGCGTAGTATCGACGGTACGCACGGAGACGTTGTCCGCGATGACGTTCTTGAGGACCAGCGAACCCGTCAGGCTCTCGTCATACAGCACCAGATCGCTGCGGACATTGTCCGAAAAATAATTGCCGGCGACGATGTTTCCGGAGCTCGGCGAAGTGTCCGCGGCTTCGGAATAGATACGAAAACCATATTCGGTATTCGAAACGAGGCGGTTGCCGGCAACATGGTTGTTGATGCACCGCCACAGGTTGATCCCGCGACCACCTGCCGAGGTCGCCACGCCGGTATCGCCATTCGAGGCGCATAGATTGTCGATGAAGCGGTTGCCGACGCCATCCCGGTCGGAAATGCCATAATAGTAGTTATTAGACAGGTTTGAGCCGTCGACCTTGACGGACGAGCAGCGTTCCAGCTGGATCGCCATCGACCCCGACCTTGTGATGACGCAATTGTCAAAACTGATATCGTGGCAACCGGTGAGCAGGACTGCCGAACGGCCCGCAGCGCCCGAGCCTGTGAGCCTGGCGCCACTGAAGACGATCCGGCTCTTGCCCGTTGCCGTGATGGCGTTGCGCGTAGCGCTGTTGGTGAAGATCAGCTCGGCGTCGTCGGCGAAGGCCAGTTCGATATCGCTGGGCAACGCGAGCGTGTCTGCATGCCGGAATCGACCGGGGGGAAACCATATCGTGCCACCGGTTACGCCCGCCGCCGCGATTGCCGCCTGTATCGCCGTGCTATCGTCGGCAATGCCGTCGCCCGTCGCGTTGAATGGCGCATCGGTGATGCGGAAAAGGCGCTTGGGCCGGTTGGCGGACATGGCCTAGCCGCTGCCCTTGGCCTGCGACGGCACTCCCAGCCGTGCCGCGACGTCCTCGACGGGGGTGCCCGGCTCGACGAGCAGCCAGCGATCCGGCTGCCGCGTGTCGACCACCACCACCCGGCCCTTCGGGCAGAGCTTGAGGCATCCGGTCTCGATCACGCCGAAATCGGCCTTACGACCCTTCTTTCCGTTGCCGAGCTTGCGCCATGCGGTGGCGAGCGGGGTGCGGCCGTGCTTGCCGAAGCCACCGCGCAGCTTGCGCGTGCACTTGCCGCACACCAGCACCGCGCCGCGCCAGTTGGATTCGACCTCGTCCCGCATCACCGCTCCAAACAAATAAGGGGCGGCATCGCTGCCGCCCCTTATCCTGTGCCGATGGCGGCGGCGCTGGAGACGCCGCCGGTCCGGATCAGCCGTTCAGCGCATCCTTGAGCGCCTTTGCAGGCGTGAAGGAAACCTTCTTCGAAGCCGCGATGGTCAGGGTCGCGCCGGTGGCCGGGTTACGGCCTTCGCGCGCCGGACGATCGGCGACCTTGAACTTGCCGAAGCCCGGCAGCGAAACTTCATCACCCTTCTTGGCGGCGTCTGTGATCGCCTTGAGGGTGGCGTCGATGACGCGCTTTGCAGCGGCCTTGTCGATACCCTGTTCGGCGGCGACAACGCCTGCGATGTCGGCAGTGTTCATGATCACTCCTGGTCTTTGCTTGATAAACTGGCTTTACGCCGCCGAAGCAACGCAAGGCGCCTCTTGTGCGCGGCGTTTTTCATTGGGGCAATTGGAAACTGGCTCGAAAACTCGAAAAAAACCGATGCCGCTCGAATTCGGAGCATTTTTTTCGACGAGACGCCCGTTCAACACGACGCATTGCGGAACTTTGGGGAGTCAGTTCCCGGCTTTTACGGGTGTCGCGAGCAATTTGTCGATGCGGCGGCCATCCATATCGACGATCTCGAACCGCCAGCCCTTGTGCGAAAACGACTCACCGGTGGTCGGCAGGTGCTTGAGTCGCCATAGCGCGAAGCCCGCAACCGTAGCGAAATCGCGGTCCTCGGGCAGGCTCATGCCCAACCGGTCGGCCATGGTGTCGGCGGCGAGCGTGCCCGAGACGAGCCAGCTTCCGTCCTCGCGCTCGACCAGCGGAGGATCGGTATCCTCATCCTGATCCGAAGCGAACTCGCCGGCGATCGCGGCAAGCAGGTTCGCCGGCGCCACCAATCCTTCGAAATGGCCGTATTCGTCATGGATGAAGGCCATCGGCACTTCGGCCTCGCGCAGCGCCTTCAGCGCGTCCATCGCATCGACATGGTCGGGGATGAAGATGCCCTTGAGCATGATCGCGCGCAGGTCGATCGGCCCGCCATTGACGAGGATGCGCACGAGATCGCGAGAGTGGATGACGCCGATGATCTCGTCGACCGAGCCGTCCGCCACCGGCATGCGGCTGTGCGGCATCTCGGCGATCAGGGCGCGAATGGCGTCCGGATCGGCGTTGATGTCGATCCACTCGACCTCGGTGCGCGGCGTCATCACCTCACGAACCGGGCGATCGGCGAGACGCACGACGCCCGAGATTATCGCACGCTCGCTCTCCTCGATCACCCCGGCCGACGACGCCTCGGCGACGATCAGGTGGAGCTCCTCCGCGGTGACGTGATTCTCGGTCTCACGATCGAGGCCCAATATATGGAAGATGAGCGCGCTGGTGCGATCAAGCAACCAGACCAACGGCGCGGTCAGTCGCGACAGCCACAGCATCGGCACCGCCATCATCGCTGCTATCGGCTCGGGCGCGCGCAATGCGAACTGTTTTGGCACCAACTCGCCGATGATCAGCGAGGCGAAGGTCGTCACCGCTATCACAAGGCCGAACCCGATTTCAGGCGCGCTTTCGGCGGATACGCCGATCAGGACAAGGCGCTCGCCGACCGGCCCGCCCAGGCTTGCCCCCGAATAGGCGCCCGAGAGAATGCTGATCAGCGTGATCCCGATCTGCACGGTCGAAAGGAATTTGCCCGGATCGGCGGCGAGTTCCATCGCCGTGCGGGCGCCGCGCCGGCCGGCGCGCGCCATCGCTTCCATGCGCGCCCTGCGCGCCGAGACGATCGCGAGTTCGGACATCGCGAAAACCCCGTTGAGCGCAACCAGGGCGATGATGATCACCAGGTCGAACCAGGGAAATGGGGATGGGGGAATAGGCTGCGGCATGGCGCTGACGACGTTCATGCAGTGGATTCGAGTTTTTCACAACTGCCGATGCGATTCGGCACGCCTGTGAAACAATTTCATTGCCGGGCAGTTCTTCCGCACGAACCAACCTGCAGGAGAGCGAAGATGAAAAGCGCGAAGACAATGATGGCAATCCTGGCGGCGTCGACGCTACTGGCGGGCTGCGTCACCAATCCGGAGACCGGGGAGCGCAAATTGTCCAAGGCGGCCATCGGCGCGCTTGCGGGTACAGCGCTCGGCGCGGGCACTGGCGCGCTGGTAGGTGGCAAGCGCAACCGGACCGAAGCAATCGTCGGCGCGGGGATCGGCGCGATCGCCGGTGGCGCAATCGGGGCCTATATGGATAGGCAAGAAGCCAAGCTGCGCCAGCAGACAGCCGGCTCGGGTGTCGAGATCGAGCGTCAGGGCGACGAGCTGCTGCTCAACATGCCCTCGGGCATAACTTTCGCGACCAACAGCTACAATGTGCAGCCGCAGTTTCGCAGCACGCTCGACAAGGTTGCTGCAACGCTGGCCGAATATAACCAGACCTATGTCGATGTTTACGGTCACACCGATTCGACCGGATCGGACGCGGTCAACGAGCCATTGTCGCGCAACCGAGCCGAAGCCGTCTCCAACTATCTGTCGAGCCATGGCGTCGCGGCGGCAAGGATCGGTACACAGGGCTTTGGATCGCGTCAGCCCGTCGCTTCCAACGCCACCGCGGACGGCCGTCAGAAGAACCGCCGCGTCGAGATCAAGATCGTACCGGTCAAGGCTGGCGAAATCTGATCGGCACTCGCGGCAAGGCCTTACCGCCTTGCCGCGAAAAACCCCCGTAGCAAATCTGCGGATTCGATCTCGCCGATCCCGCCATAGACTTCCGGCCGGTGATGGCAGGTCGGCTGCGCGAAGAAGCGCGGCCCATAAGCCACCGCGCCGCCCTTGGGGTCGTCCGCTCCATAATATAGGCGGCGCAAACGGGCGTGGGATATCGCTCCCGCGCACATCGCGCAGGGCTCCAGCGTTACATAAAGATCGCAATGTTCGAGCCGCTGCGATCCGATCCTGGCGGATGCCACACGGATTGCCTCGATCTCGGCATGGGCGGTGGGATCGGTTCCGCCGCTCATCCGGTTGGCTGCGGCGGCGATGACATCGTCACCACGCATGACGACCGCGCCCACGGGCACTTCGCCATGTGCTGCAGCCTCGATCGCGAGATCGAGCGCCAGCCGCATCGGATAGGGCAGCAAAATGCTCATCACTCCGCTCTACGGAGCGATTCGCTGAAACGCTAGCGGATGGGGATCCGCTCCGGAATCAGCAGGAGCGCCAGCGCGATCGCCACGCCGGGCAACCACGCTATCAGGGTCAGCACGACCGTCAGCCAGAAGGCCGGGGTAATGCCGCGCACCATAAACACGCCAAGCGGCGGCAGCAGGATCGCCGCCACCACCGCCCAGGGCGAAATGGGTGCTGTCGATACCTGCTGCCGCGCCATGGATCAGTTGGCCTTCTGAACGTCGACCGTCGGAACCTTGATCTGCTCCTCGGTGGTGCCGACCTCGACCTTGGGCACGGTTACGTCGGTCGCCTTGGTGCCAACGTCGACCTTCGCCGTGTCGACATCGAAGGCCGGTGCCTGACCGCCCGATACCGAAACGTCGGGAGCCTTGGCTTCCTTGGTCTGGTTGATGTCGATCAGCCCGAAGGCAAAAGCCGCGATGACCGCCAGGATGGCGATGACGGCGACGATGATGCCCACCCGGGCACCGTTGTTGCGCGCGGGGTATTCGGTATAGGGTTCGCGGGTCGTGTTCACCTTGGGCACTCCTCGGATACTTGTATCGGAGCCCCAACAACGATCATTGTGACGGAGAGTTGCATCGGCGCGGCCGCGCGGCTTGACGAATCTCCCCATGGCAGCTATCCGCCGCGACTTTCCGGGCTAACCCGAACATCAGGACGAAGTGAAATGTCGCGCATCTGCGAGCTGACCGGCAAGGGCCGTCTAGTGGGCAACAACGTGTCCCACGCCAACAACAAGACCAAGCGGACCTTTCTGCCGAATCTGCAGAATGTCACGCTGATCTCCGATTCGCTCGGCGTCGGTGTCAAGCTCAAGGTTTCGACCCACGGCCTGCGTTCGGTCGAGCATGTCGGCGGCCTCGACAACTGGCTGCTCAAGACCTCGGACGATTCGCTCTCGCTGCGCGCTCGCCGCCTGAAGCGCGAAATCGCCAAGAAGCAGCAGGCCGTCGCAGCCTGATCTTTCCTCCGCTTCGGCGGGGTAGCGGATTACAAAGCCGGATCGCAGCGCGGTCCGGCTTTGTCGCGTTCGGGCATCATGCCTCGATTTTCCTCATTCCCGCGCTGTAGGCCTCCTTGGAAAGCGATGGCCTGCGCGGGATGAGCCGCAGCCATTGATCCCCGCTTTCGCGAGGATGACGGGTCAAGGCTACCGCTCCATCAGCTCGAACTTGAGCAGCAGCGTCCGCTCGACGGGCACCTGATTGTCGTCGGAGATGATCCACATCATCGTCCTGCCGCCTTCGCGGGTGATGCTGAGCCCTTCCATATTGTCGACGTTGAGCGGGGGTTTGAGCTCCGCGATCAGCTCGCCTGTAACAGTTGCCCCCGGTTTGATGGCGGCGGGGTCGACCAGGGCGATGGCGGTCCAGAAGCCTTCGAACAGGCTGAAATGGCGATGGAGCACCGCGATTCTTCCGTCGGGAAGTTGCTGCGCATCGGTCGGCACATAACCGAGCGGCGGACGATAGCCGAAGCTGAAAGGGACATTCTTGGGATTGGTCGGATCGCCCGGAAAAAGTAGCGCGGCATGGACATGCGGGGCGACTGCCTGCCCCTCCGCGAAGACGACGAATCGTCCCCCGTCGAGCCGCGTCATCGCTTCGGCACCGGAATTGGGCGACCATTTCCGCATTGCCGGTGGAAAGGCCATTCCGATCAGCTCCTTGAACTCCGGAGCATAGCGCAGGATCGCGTTGCCGTGTTCAAAGCCGACCCAGATGTCGCCCTCGGGGCCGAAGGTCATCGATTCCGAATCGCGATCGCCGCGATCGCCGCGATAAGAGGGCAGGATGGTCAGCCGACCGAAGCGGGTGTCGCTGAGGACGCCGTCCGGCGACAGGCGGAAGCGCATATGATCGCCGGTATCGGCCAGCGCGAGAATCTGGTCGCCCTCAACCCGCAATGCCGAGTAGCCGCCGAAATTGCGCTGGCGGCTGGTGAGATGCCAGCCCGCCACATAGCGCAGCCGCCCGAACTTACGGTGCGCGGGATCGTCAGGATCGATCGCGATCGGCGTCGCGACCACGGGAACGTTCGCCGCCTGCGGGAAACCCGCCGACCCCGGCACCAGGCAGAACAGCAATGCGGCCAGCGCCTTCTTCATGGCGCGCCCGATACCGGTTCGTCGCCGATTTCCCAAGGACTTTGGCAGCGCCTGGACGTCCCGGTCGTTCCGCGAAGATGAACAATCGCCAACATCCATGTTCAGCAAGGGCTCACGCGACTCATGGAATAAGGGCGTCATCGATCAGGCCCTGTTGGCCGTTTCGACGGGTTCCGCACAGCGGAGCACGCGGTTGAGACAAGGAGGTTTTTATGTTGCGTAAGTTTCTCATGGCCGCCGCTGCTTCTGCGGCCCTCGCCACGGCTGTGGCCCCCGTCGCAGCCGAGGCTCAATATTATGGCGGCCGCTATGAGCAGGTCCGTCACGACCGCGACCGCGGCTATTATGGCCGGGAATATCGGGGCGATCGCTATCGGGGTGACCGCTATTATGGCGAGCGCCGCGCCTATGGCGAGCGCAGCCGCTATTATGGCCGGGACAATCGTGGCCGCTGCCGCGACAAGGGCACCGGCGGCACGATCCTCGGCGCGATTGCGGGTGGCCTGCTTGGCAACGAGATCGGCAATGGCCGCTATGACCGCAGCGACGGCACCACCGGCGCCATCATCGGCGCGGGCGTAGGCGCCCTGGCCGGCCGGGCGATCGACCGCAACTGCTGATCGACCGAGACCACCACATTACAGTTCCCCGCGTGGCGTTGTGGGGAGAAGGGCCGCCGGTCTCGCTGGAGGAGCCGGCGGCCCTTCGACGTTTGTTTGAGCCCTCACATGCTGGGCGGCCAGCCTGGGCTGGCATGACGCACCTAGCGTGTCTCTAAATCGAACAATCCCGCGAGCTGCTCGACCATCGTGCCGCCGAGCTGCTCGACGTCCATGATCGTCACGGCCTTCTGATAATAGCGTGTGACGTCATGGCCGATGCCGATCGCGCATAGTTCGATCGGGGAGCGATTCTCGATCCAGCCGATCATCTGGCGCAGGTGCCGTTCGAGATAGGAGCCGTTGTTCACCGACAGTGTCGAATCGTCGACCGGCGCGCCGTCCGATATCACCATCAATATCTTGCGCTCCTCGCGCCGCCCGATCAGCCGGCTATGCGCCCAGAGCAACGCCTCGCCGTCGATATTCTCCTTGAGCAGCCCCTCACGCATCATCAGCCCAAGCGACTTGCGCGCGCGCCGCCAGGGCTCGTCGGCCTTCTTATAGACGATGTGACGCAGATCGTTGAGCCGGCCCGGCGCGGACGGACGCCCCGCCGCCAGCCACGCCTCGCGCGATTGGCCGCCCTTCCAGGCGCGGGTGGTGAAACCCAATATCTCGGTCTTGACCGCGCAGCGTTCGAGCGTGCGGGCGAGGATATCGGCACAGATCGCCGCGATCGAGATCGGCCGTCCGCGCATCGACCCTGAATTATCGATCAGCAGCGTCACCACCGTGTCGCGGAAATCGATGTCGCGCTCGATCTTGTAGCTCAGCGAATGAGCAGGATTGATCACGACACGGGCGAGCCGCGCCGCATCGAGCAGCCCCTCCTCCTGGTCGAAGTCCCAACTGCGGTTCTGCTGCGCCATCAGCCGTCGTTGCAGCCGGTTGGCGAGCTTCGTCACCGCGCCCTGAAGGTGGGTGAGCTGCTGATCGAGATAGGCGCGCAGCCGCGTCAGCTCTTCCTCGTCGCACAGCTCGGTGGCGGCGATCTCCTCGTCATATTGGCTGGTATAGGCGTGGTAATCGAAGCCCGGCGGCAGATCGGACATCGGCCGGTTGGGCCGCACCGGCATCATCCCCTCTTCCCCGTCATCGCCGAAGTCGCTGTCCATGTCGGAGGCGTCGCTCTGGTCGAGCTGGCGCTGTTCGCCATCCTCGTCGCCGCCCTCGGACTGTTCCGCGCGGGTCTCGACCTCCGAATCGCTCGAACCGCCGGCCTCCTCGCCTTCGTCCTGCTGGTCCTGGCCCTCGTCCTGCTCCTCGCCTTCGTCGTTATCGCCGGTCTCGGGATCGGTCTCGGGCATCTGTTCGCCCTGAGTCAGATCGAGATCTTCGAGCAGCCGGCCGACCAGCTTCGCAAAGGCCGCCTGATCGTCGAACGCCATTTCGAGCGCATCGAGATCCCTGCCCGCCTTCTCCTCGATCCAGTCGCGGACCAGCGACAATCCCGCCTCGGCGATCTCGGGAGGCGCTTCGCCGGTCAGCCGCTGGCGCACCAGCAGGCCGACCGCGGTGGACAGCGGCACTTCCTCGCGTACCCGGGCGCGCACCAGCGGATCGGAACGCAGCCGCATCTCCAGCGCCTGACCAAGATTGGCGCGCACGCCGGCCATCGCGCGGGATCCGATCGCCTCGACCCGAGCCTGCTCGACCGCGTCATGCACCGCGCGCGCGACCGGCTCGGCGGGAGCGGTACGATCATGGATCGCCTGATCATGATGACGCATCTTCAGCGCGAAGCCGTCCGCGAAACCGCGTGCCTCGGCCACCGCCTGCGCGGGCAGGTTGCGCGGCGGCATCCGCACGCGGATTTGCTTGTACGATGCCGAGGGTGCTTCGGCCGTGAAATTCAGTTCGAGTTCGGGCTCGTGCGCCATCGCCCTGGCGGTACCGCCAAGGACAAGGCGAAAGCTTTCGATGGGCGACTGTTCGGCCATCAGTCGAGCAGCAACTCGCGCAAGCGGGTTTTCGCGGCGTCATCGACGCCGATCGTCGCCAGATAGGCGTCGATTCCGCCATGATCGCGATCGAGACTGTCGAAGGCGGTGTCGAGATAGGCGCCGTCGGCGGCAAACAGAGGCTGCAACACCGCCGGATCGATCTCGCTATAGCGGCCGATCCCGGCGCCCCCGCTTGCGAGCAGCCGGTCGAAATCGGCAAAGCGATTGGTCAGCAGATAATCCTCGACGATCGCCGAACGCTCCACGCCCAGCACCGCCAGAATAAGCGCCGCGCCTACCCCGGTCCGGTCCTTGCCTGCCGAGCAGTTGAACAGCAGCGGCACATGGCCGTTCGCCAGCCGGTCGAACAGGAAGCGATAGGAAGGCGCATGATCGACGAGGATCTCGCGATAGAGATCTATCATCATCTCGCGCATGCGTTCGGCGTTCGGCACCGCGCCACGCAGCAACTCGCCCAGCACGCCGCTCGATTCGCTATAGTCGCGCGACCAGTAGAAAGCGCCGGCCGGTTCGCACCAGCGGGTCGGATCGCGTTTGCGTTCGCCGGGGCGTCGCAAGTCGCAGACCGTCGCGATGCCGAGCCCCGCGAGATGCGCCTCGTCGGCTTCGGTCAGCAACGACATCACCCCCGAACGGAACAACATGCCCCGCTTGACGGTGCGGCCATCGGCCGTCCGGTAGCCGCCCATATCGCGAAGGTTGAATCCGCCCTCGAGCGGCAGGAGAGGCGACATATCGCTCATCATGCCTTTCCGACGACGCTCTCCGGCAGATCCTTGCCGAACACCCGCTGATAATATTCGGCGACCAGCGTGCGCTCGCTCTCGTCGCACTTGTTGAGGAAGGACAGGCGGAAGGCGAAGCCGACATCGTTGAAGATCAGCGCATTCTGCGCCCAGCTTATGACGGTCCGGGGACTCATCACCGTCGAAATGTCGCCGGCCATGAAGCCCTGGCGGGTGAGATCGGCCACCTTCACCATATTATCGACGACCTTCTTGCCCTCCGGCTTGTCATATTCGCCCGACTTGGCGAGGACGATCTGCGCCTCAGTCGCCGCCGGCAGATAGTTGAGCGTGACGACGATGTTCCAGCGGTCCATCTGGCCCTGATTGATCTGCTGGGTGCCATGATAGAGCCCGCTAGTGTCGCCCAGCCCGACCGTGTTCGCGGTAGAAAACAGCCGGAACCAGGGGTTCGGGCGGATAACCCGGTTCTGATCGAGCAGGGTTAGCTTGCCTTCGGTTTCCAGCACGCGCTGGATCACGAACATCACATCGGGGCGGCCCGCGTCATATTCGTCAAACACCAGAGCGGTCGGCGTCTGCAGAGCCCAGGGGAGCAGGCCTTCGCGGAATTCGGTGATCTGCTGGCCATCGCGCAGCACGATCGCATCTCGGCCGACCAGATCGATGCGGCTGATATGCGCGTCGAGATTGATGCGGATACACGGCCACTTCAGGCGGGCCGCGACCTGCTCGATATGGCTCGACTTACCGGTGCCGTGATAGCCCTGGACCATCACCCGCCGATTATGCGCGAAGCCCGCCGCGATCGCGAGGGTGGTGTCCGGATCGAACACATAGGCCGGATCGAAATCGGGCACACGCTCGTCGGACTCGGAAAAAGCGGGCACTTCCATGTCGCTGTCGATGCCGAAGACCTCGCGCACCTTCACCATGCGGTCGGGTGCGTCCAGCACCGTGTCGGTGCGGCTGTCGGGCTGGACGTTGGACAGGTCGGTCATGACGGGAACCTTATGCGGATCGTTATGCTGCTCATGCGAAGGCAGGACGGGCTTTGAGCTGCGTATAAGCCGAAATCACGTCCTGCAAAGCCTTCTCGTGGCTGCGGTCGCCTCCATTCCGGTCGGGATGATAGCGGCGGACCAGTTCGGCATAGCGCGAGCGAAGCGCCCGGCGATCGGCCTCCTGGCCCAATCCCAGCACCTTCAGAGCACGGCGGTCGCCATCCGACAGGGGCCGCCCGTCCTGACGCTCGCGGTCGACGGCCCGTGCGAACTTCGCGCCGATCGCATCAAGGGGATCGACGAAATCGGCCCAGCGCGGCTTGTCCCCGGCGCCGGCGGAAAAGGCACGGGTTTCGCGCTCCCATCCGGCATAGGGAGTCTGCTGTGCCTCGATCTCGTCCGGGCTCATCCCCTCGAAGAAATTATAACCGCTGTTGAAGGCACGGACATGGTCAAGGCAGAACCAGCGCCAGTTGCCTGGTCCGTCGAATCCGGATCGCCGCCCTTCTGCCGCAGGTGCGCGAAACTCACCCGGCTGATCGCAACCGGGGTGCATGCAGGCATTGCGCGCATCGTCTATCCGCCCGTGAAACCGGGTCCGCGCCCGCCGGGCCGCAAAGTCTTCGCTCAAGTCTCGCCTCTTTCTTCCTTGCCCCTATATAGGGCGAATGAGCGAACTTCCCACCGGAGTCGGCCCCGTTGCGGCCGAAATTTACCGCCTACTCGAAGCGGCGCTGTCGCCATCGCGGCTCGCCGTGATCGACGACAGCGAAAAGCATCGCGGCCATGCGGGGCATGACGGGTCCGGCGAGAGCCATTTCACCGTCGAAATCGAGTGTCCGCAGTTCGCCGGCCTCAACCGGGTCGCCCGCCAGCGCGCAGTCAACAGCGCGCTGGCCGATCTGCTACGCGACAAGATTCATGCGCTGGCGATCAAGGCACGCGCGCCGGGGGAATAGCCCTCGATCGCCGTTCCCTCGAAGGCGTGGGCCAGGCGCTGCCCGGGACCGTATTTGTTACGCCATCCAACCTAATGGAACCCAAAGCCAACCCACCCGTTTCAGCCTCCAATATTCAACAGGAGTGATCTCGATGCTGAAATGGGCGCTTATCTTTCTGGTGGTCGGGCTCGCGCTGGGCGCATTGGGTTTCGGCGGCGTGGGCGGCGCTTTTGTGGGCATCGCCAAGATACTGTTCTTCATCGCGATCGCCCTGTTCATCATCTTCGCGCTGCTCGCGCTGTTCGCGGGCAAGAAGATTCGCGACGCCGTATAGACGTTTCGTTGCGTGATGGGCCGCGTCGCACCTGTGCGGCGCGGCCCTGTTCGTTTATGGACACTGTCATGAAGATCGCCTCCGCCCTGCTCGTCGCCCTCGTCCCCATCCTGTTCGCTGGCGGCCCCGCGGTGGCGCTGAAGAATGATTTCAGCGACCAGCTCAAGAAACTGCCGGAATATCGCCAGCGCGCGGTGCTGCGCCGCGCAGTGCTCGATGGTAACCAATATTGCCGGCGGATCGGCCCGGTGGCCTATCAGGGGCCATATAAAAATCTCGAAATGTGGACGGTGAGCTGTGATCGCGGCGCAACTTACGGCGCGTTCATTGGCCTCGACGGATCGGTGCAGGTCCGCCCCTGCAAGGATCTGGCGACGCTCAAACTGCCGACGTGCCGCCTGCCGAAATAGCACGACATCTCATTTTTCCCCGTGATGACGTGTCTGACGGTCCCGCCTGTCACGCCCCCATCGCGACGAGGAAGATGAAGAAGATCAGCGCCGAGGTGTAGGCGGCGAAGATCAGCATCCACATCCTCCACCACGCGCCCCACCAGCCGAGGCGATAGGCATCCTTCAACTGGCGATACATATGCCAGGGCGGGAAGATCAGCAGGGTCAGCCAGATCAGCGAGGCCCAGACGCCGAGCGCCGCGGCGACGCTGAGCGCGACCACCATCAGCGTCATCGCCGACAGCGAATAGGTCGCGAAGATCGCATGGTCGTACATGCCCACGTCGCGCCGGAACATGAACAACAGCCAGATAAACGGCAGCGAGATCGGGATCAGTGCCCAGGAGAATTTATAGGCGCTCGACTGAAGCTTGTAGGCGGTCAGTTCGGGATTCGCGGCGGCGTGGCTGATAATCTGATCGACCCCGGGAATACCCGTCTTCAGCCCAGCCTTCTCGACATCGATCGGTTCGCTTTTCACCGCGGGCGTCAGCACGCCCTTGGTGATCAGCCGGAGGCCAGCTTCCTCCGAAGCCAGATCATTGAGTTGCCCGTTGATCTTTGCCGCACTCTGTCCCTTCGCTTGGAGCGCCTTCTTCTCGGCCCTTAACCCGTCGATCCTGCGTTCGAGCGTGACGAGATCATTGGCGGCGTCGGTGCGCGCCTTGGCTACCGACGTGGCGTCCCCGGGGTTCATGAACGGCCCCCCGACCATGGCGAACACCGCGACCATCAGGAAGACCGAGAAGAGGAACAACGCCATCGGCGAGACGAACCGCCTCCGCTCGCCCTGAACATAACGGCGGGTCAGTTCGCCTGGCCGCCAGAACAGCAGCGGGATTGTGTGCCAGGTGCGCCCTTCAAAATGGAAGACGCCATGGGCGATATCGTGGAACAGCGCCCCGGCGGTGCGGTGGATATGCGCCGATTGCCCGCAGCGATGACAATGCGGTCCGATCAGCGCCGCGTCGCAGTTGAGACAGTTTTGTCCGTGCCCGTCCTGCCGGCTTCCACCTGCGCCATCGACCGCTTGTGCGGCGAGAGCCCCGGTGGCGACATCGGCGACGGCTTCGAATTCCCCCGACATGACGCAAAGCTAGCATTGCCGTCGATGAAGCGCGAGTGGGGTTTAGCCAAAAGCGCCGAGGTGCTAGGGCGCGGACCATGACCGAAGCCGTTGCCATCCTGCCCACCGACGCCTCTGCCCTGATCGCGGAGATGGGCGCCCGCGCGCGCGCCGCCGCACAGGTGCTGGCCGGCATCCCGACGGCGGACAAGGCGAAGGCGCTGATGGAAGCGGCGGGCGCGATCCGCGCGCAGGCCGATTCGATCCTGGCGGCCAACGGCGAGGATGTCTCGCGCGCGCAGGCCAATGGCCTGACGGGCGCAATGATCGACCGGCTGACGCTTAATCCCGCGCGGATCGAGGGGATGGCGGCGGGCCTCGAAGCCGTTGCCAGCCTGCCCGATCCTGTCGGGCGGATGATCGACGAGAGCAGCCGGCCCAATGGCCTGGTCCTTCAGCGCGTCCGCGTGCCGCTGGGCGTGATCGGCATCATCTTTGAAAGCCGGCCCAACGTCACCGCCGACGCCGGCGCGCTGTCGCTAATGTCGGGCAATGCCTGCATATTGCGGGGCGGATCGGAAGCGGTGGGCAGCAACCGCGCGATCCATGCCGCGATGATCGCGGGCGTGCGCGCCGCCGGCCTGCCCGAGGATGCGATCCAGCTCGTCCCCATCATCGATCGCGCCGCCGTCGGCGCGATGCTGAAGGCGCAGGGGCTGATCGACATCATCGTGCCGCGCGGCGGCAAGAGCCTGGTCGCGCGGGTGCAGGACGAGGCGCGGGTGCCTGTGCTCGCCCATCTCGACGGTATCGTTCATCTCTACGTCGATCGCGCCGCTGATCCGGCCAAGGCGCTGCCGCTCGCGGTCAACGCCAAGATGCGCCGCACCGGGGTATGCGGCGCGACCGAGACGTTGCTGATCGACCGCGCCTATGCCGCGCCTGCGCCGATCGTCGCGGCGCTGATCGACGCGGGTTGCGAGGTGCGCGGCGACGCCGCCGCGCTGGCGCTCGACGCGCGGGTCAAGCCCGCCGCGGATGCCGACTGGGACTGTGAATATCTCGACAGCATCGTCTCGGTCGCGCTGGTCGATGGGGTTGCGGGCGCGATGGCGCACATCGCCCGCCACAGTTCGCACCACACCGACGCGATCGTCACCGAGGATCAGCCCACCGCCGACCGCTTCCTGACTGGCGTCGACAGCGCGATCGTGATGCACAACGCCTCCACCCAGTTCGCCGATGGCGGTGAATTCGGGCTGGGCGCGGAGATCGGCATCTCGACAGGGCGGCTCCACGCACGCGGCCCGGTCGCGCTCGAGGGGCTGACAACCTATAAGTGGCTGGTGCGCGGTACCGGGCAGTTGCGGCCGTAAATCCCGATCGGCCGTCATGTTGAACAAGTTCAGGATGGCAGAGGTTGTAGGGCTATGGACGACGACAAGCTTCCGCCGGAAACCAAACTCACCCGCACCAAGCGCATCTGGGCCGATGCGCACAAATTCATCACCGGCAAGACCGAGCGTTCGGATGACGAGCGCCTTCCCCCTGGCCAGCATGTCGTCAACGACTGGCCCGTGCTCGATCTCGGCAAACAGCCCGACATCAGCCGCGACCGCTGGAAGCTCCGCATCGGCGGCATGGTCGATCAGCCGCTGACGCTCGACTGGGCGGCGTTCATGGAATTGCCGCAAACGCAGGCGCGTTCAGACATCCACTGCGTTACGACCTGGTCGCGCTACGACAATGAATGGACCGGCGTCGCGACGCGCGACCTGCTCGATCTGGTCGGGCCGCGCGACGAGGCCAGCCACCTGATGCTGCACGGCTATGACGGCTATACCACCAACGTGCCGCTCGCCGACTTCGCGGTCGCCGATGCGATCATCGTCCATAGCTGGCAAGGCGAGCCGCTCACCCGCGAACATGGCGGGCCGGTCCGGCTGGTGATCCCGCACCTCTATTTCTGGAAGAGCGCGAAGTGGCTCGGTGGAATCGACTTTCTCGGCGCGGACAAAGCCGGATTCTGGGAAGAAAACGGCTATCATATGCGCGGCGATCCCTGGGCCGAGGAACGCTATAGCTGAGGGAGGGAAGCGGTCAGGCGGTCAGGCGGTAGCCTCGACAGGCTTCGCCGCCCCGCGCGATTCCGCCGCCGCCTCCGCGATCAGTTCGAATGATTTCAGCCGCAGTTGATGGTCGTAGACATCCGACACGATCATCAACTCGTCCGCACCCGTTTCGGCGACCAGCTTCTCGATTCCCGCCGCGACCGTCTCGCGTGAACCGATGATCGACCGTTCGAGCATCTGCTGTGCCTGATAGCGCTCGGCCGGCGACCAATAGCTTTCGATGTCATCGATCGGCGGCTGGCTCAGCGTGCGCGCGCCGCGGAAGATATTCGCGAAGGACATCTGTTGGGTCGTCGCCAGCCGCTTCGCCTCCTGATCGGTCTCCGCGGCAATGATGTTGACGCCGACCACCGCATAAGGCCGATCGAGCTGCGCTGATGGCTTGAACCGCTCGCGATAGATGCGCAGCGCCGCGATCAGCGACTGCGGCGCGAAATGCGATGCGAAGGCATAGGGCAGTCCCAGCTCGGCGGCGAGTTGCGCGCCGAAGGTACTCGACCCCAATATCCACAGCGGTATCCGCGTGCCGGCGGCCGGAACCGCCTGAACCCGCTGATCGGGCCGGACCGGCTCGAAATAATGCTGTAGCTCCAGCACGTCCTGAGGGAAGGTATCGGAGTCGTGGCGGCGAAGCGCGCGTACGGTCAGCTGGTCCGTCCCCGGCGCCCGCCCGAGCCCCAGATCGATCCGCCCCGGATATAGGCGTTCGAGCGTACCGAACTGCTCGGCGATGATCAGCGGCGAATGGTTCGGCAGCATGATTCCGCCGGCCCCGACCCTTATCGTCTTCGTCCCCGCGGCGATGTGCGAGATGACGAGTGACGTCGCGGCGCTGGCGATGCCCGCCATATTATGATGCTCGGCGACCCAGAAACGCTGATAGCCCCAGCCTTCGGCATGCGCCGCCAGATTGCGGGCATTGTCGAGCGCGCCGCGCGCATCGGTGTCTTCGGTCACGCGGACCAGATCGAGAATGGAAAGGGCTGTCATGGGGACTCCTGTTCGCATCCTATGTAGGACGCGGGCGGCGCAAAACCATCTCAAAGCGGAATAGACTCTCTGTCGGAGCTATTAGCTAAACTCGTTTGTTGTGACCCCGGACCGGTCCCACCTTCTGGCCAGTTCTCCTGCGAGATTTCCCATGGCTCAACCGTCGAAGACGCAGTCCCGCTTTTTCAGCAGCTTCGGCCTGCAGGTGCTTGCAGGCATGGTTCTGGGCCTGATCCTTGGTCTCGTCGCGCGATCGATCGATCCGGCCGGGGACGATCCCAATGGCCTCGCGCAGACGCTGGACCTGATCGGGACGATCTTCGTGCAGCTGCTCAAGGCGCTTGTGCCGCCGTTGATCTTCGCGGCGATCGTGACTTCGATCGTCAACCTGCGCGATCTCAACAACGCCGCACGGCTGGTCGGCCAGACGCTGCTCTGGTTCGCGATAACCGCCCTGATCGCGGTGCTGATCGGCATCGCGCTGGGACTGGTCATCCAGCCCGGGGTCGCGGCGGGCGTTGCCCATGAAGCCGCCGCCGCGCCCAAGACGGTGGGAAGCTGGCTCGACTTCCTGAAGGGTCTTGTCCCGTCTAACGCGCTCGGCATCTATGCCAGCAGCAAGACGGCGGACGGCGGCGCGGTCACGACCTCGCTCAACTTCAACGTCCTCCAGATCATCGTCCTGTCGATTGCGATCGGGGCCGCGGCGCTCAGGGCGGGCGAGGCCGCCGAACCCTTCATCGGCTTCGTGCGCGGCCTGCTGATGATCATGCGGCGGCTGCTCTGGTGGGTAATCCGCCTGACGCCGATCGGCAGCGCCGGGCTGATCGGCAGCGCCGTGGTCAAATATGGCTGGGATGCGCTGGCCGGGCTCAGCTGGTTCGCCGCCGCCGTCTATATCGGCCTGGGGCTGGTGCTGTTCGTCCTTTATCCCGCGCTGCTGCTGCTCAACGGGATCGGGGTGCGACGCTTCTTCGCGGGCGCCTGGCCGGCGATCCAGCTCGGCTTCGTCTCGCGCTCCTCGGTTGGGACCTTGCCCGTCACCGAGCGCTCGGCCGAACTGCTCGGCGTGCCCCGCACCTACGCCTCTTTTGCGGTACCACTCGCGTCGACCACCAAGATGGACGGCTGCGCCGCGATCTATCCGGCGATCTCGGCGATCTTCGTCGCCCAGTTTTACGGCTTGTCACTGGGGCCAACGGACTATGGGCTGATCGTCTTCACCTCGGTGCTCGGATCGGCGGCGACCGCCGGGCTCACCGGGGCGACGGTGATGCTGACCCTGACGCTATCGACCCTCGGCCTGCCGCTCGAAGGCGCGGGCCTGCTGCTGGCGATCGACCCGATCCTCGACATGGGCCGCACCGCGACCAATGTCGCCGGGCAGATTCTCGTCCCGATGATCGTCGCCAAGCGCGAAGGGATATTGGAAGAGCCGGTGGCCGAAGGCGTGCTGGCCCACGCTTAGGGCCTGCATCAAGCTCCCTGCGTCCTAGACGCCTCGCGCCTGATGCCGAAGATCAAGCGCGACCACGGCCGCCATGACGGCGAGCAGGAGTTCGACGGTCAGCGCGAGGAGGAGCGGACTGTCATCCGTTACGAACACGGCCGCGATCAGCACACGGATGAACAGCAATATCGCGATGATCATAGCGATGCGGGGCGCGTGGCGATGGCCCGAGCCGACCGAACCGGCGAGCAGCAGCCCAAGGAAGATGTTCCACCCCGCAGACGCGCCGGTCTGGTGGTCGAAGATCATCGGTATCGACAGCAGGACGAGCAGCCCGGCGAGCAGAAAGGCCAGCCAACGGCCCCAACCGCGCCATCCGATCGTGTCTTTTTCCATCGGCACATGATGGTCCAGGCGGCACATCTCGGTCAATCCGCCGCTTAGCTCCGCAGCGCCAGCTTCCACCCGACCGTGATCCGCCAGTCCTTGTCATAGCCGGCGTAAGGCCGATTGAGCGGCTTGGCGCCTTCCAAATAGAGTGCGGCCTTGCTGGTGTAGGCGAGGCGCACGCCGCCGCCGGCCGACGACAGGTCATAGCTGCCGCCGGGGAAGGGCCCGCGATCGAAGATGCGAACCTTCGCGCCGTCGACGAAGCCATAGAGTTCGGTGTCGCCGAAGATCTTCGATCCCATCAGTGGCTTGACCGCAAGCTCGGCCAGCGCGGCGCCCCCCCGGTCGGCGCTGATCACCGCCACTTCGAAGCCACGCCCGAAATCCTGCCCACCCACCGCGAAGCGCTCGGCGGCGGGGAGCCGGTCCTTGCTATACTGGCCGCTGACCCGCAGCCGTGCGACCATGCGCTTGCCGATCGCCTGATCGATGCTCGCCCGCGCGTTGACCTTGGTGAACTGGGCTTCGGCAAGCGGAGCGGTCACACGCGCCCCCAGCACGTCGAACCCCCGGCTTACGGTGACGCCACCCGCCAGCATCCGCTTCGGCAGCGCCTCGACATAGCCGAGGGCCAGACGGCCCGCGCGGGTGCGCTCGCTGGCGATGAGCTGACCGAAGGCTGCATTGTCGCTGTTGAGCCCGTCGAAACCGGCCGACATCGTCAGGTTGCGCTTATAATCGCGAATCAGCGGATAGCTGTAAGTCAGCCCGGCGATCTTGGCGTCACCCGTGATCGTCGTGTTGCGCGGCCTGGTCTTGAGATAGCCGAGCGACAGCGCCAGCCGGCCGCCATCGCTGCCTATCGCGGTCGAATGGCTCAGCGAAGCATAACGGTAGTTCCGGAAATTGGCCGACGCGCCCAGATTGACGTCGGTCTGATCACCGCCCCGGAACAGGTGGAAGAGCGTCGCCCGCGCGGTGAACTCGCCGCCGCGATAGGTGGCGCCCGAACGGTTGTCGAAGCCGCTGGCGAACTCGTTGCGCTTGTCGCGGACGGTGAGGACAATGCGGACAAGGCCGCGCGCCGACCCCTGCACGATATCGATGTCGGTCTTCGTGCCAGGCACGTCCTGAATCAGCGAGACGTAGCGTTGCAGGGTCGCCTTCCGCAGCGGCTTCTCGCCGACCATATGCGGGGCAATCGCCGCGATAAGCTTCCGCGCCCGACCGGTCGATCTGTCGGTGACGACGACCTGTTCGACCTGCCCTTCGATCAGAAGCACGCTCAGCACGCCGTCTGAAATATCCTGGTTGGGGATCAGCACCGAATAGAGCGCGACATCGGCCCGGGCGTAGCCGCCCGACACCGCCGCGGCGATATGCTGCAAGGTCGCGCGGGTCGCGGGCTTCCCGATATAGGCCTCGGCGGCGCGCGCGGCGGGTTCGGGAGCCTTGGTGCCGATGAAGCGGATTGCCTTGATGATGATGCCGGTCTGTTCCGGACCTTCCTCGATCACCGGCGCGGGCGCGGACGGGCTTTGCTGCGCAGCATCGGGCAGCGTAGGCGTCACCGGCTGGACGCGGTCGGCCCGGTTGCGATCGAGGATGAGCGGCGATTGCGCGCAGGTAGCGGCGATCGGCGCGGCGAGCGACAGCCCGGCCACGGTGAGCCTGGTCCAAGACGTCATGTTGGAAATCCCCTGTTGATTGCCCTGTCGACGAAGGCGAAGCGGGGGCGGGGCTGATGCTCCGCCCCGCGCAGGAGATCAGCCGCCCTTGTTCAGAAGACCGCCGAGGAGGCTGCCCGAACTGGTCGTCGCGCCGCCGGTTGTCGTGGAACCGGTCAAAGGCGTGGTCAGCGCACCGACGGTGCCCGTCACCAGATTGCCCGCCGACAAGGCCCCGGCAGTAACCGCCGATCCCGTCGCCTGGACGGGCGACAGGACGCTCGCGCCGATCGCGGGACTGGCGCCGCCATTGAGCACTGTCGTGTTGCCAACCGCAACCGTGGTGAGCCCGTTCGTGGAAAGGCCGCTGCCGGGCAGCACGCTGCCGGAACCGGTGACACCGCCGCCGGCGCCCGCGACCGGGCCGACCGCCGCCGTGACGACATTGCCGGCGCTGCCGACCCCGACCGTCGCAATGCTGCCCGTGGTCTGGGTCGGCGAGAGGAGGCTGACACCGACGACCGGGGTGGCGCCGCCGGTACCGAGCACCTGCGTCGTGCCGACCGTGGCCCCGGCCAGTGCGCCCGTCGCGCCGGTGAGGCCGCCGGTCGAGCCGGGAACGATCGCCGAGACGAGCGTGGCATTGTCGGTGCCGAGCGGGGTAGCCACCGCCTTGACGATATTGCCGGCGGCATCGATTCCGACCGCGGCGAGGCTGCCGCTATTCTGGGTCGTCGACAGCACGCTGGTGCCGACAAGTTGGGTGCCGCTGCCCGGCAAGACATCCTTGTTCAGGACATTGAGCGAAACCGCCTCGCCCAGAGCGGCAGTCAACCCATCGACCAGATAGGTCCTGCCGGCGCCGGTATCGACGAGAGCCTGCCCGGTCGATTCTAGCACCTGCGAGACCGTGCCGGCGATCGGCACCGAACCCGGCACGGCATTATCCACTGCCTGGACGAGCGTCGGCGTCTGGCCATTAACGCCCAGCACCGCGTTGCCAGCGGTAACGAGCACCGTGCCGACCGCGCCGGTATTCGACGGATTGCCCGTATTGGCGAGAAGGCCGGTATCGGCGACGCCGTCAGGACCAACCACACCGGGAATCGGAAGATTGGCGAGCAGGCCCGATGTCGTACCGCCGGTGCCGCCACCGGTGCCGCCAGTACCTCCTGTCCCACCGCCGGTGCCACCGGTGCCGCCGCCCGTGCCGCCCGTGCCGGTTCCGCCACCCGAGCCAGAGCCGCCGGAGCCTGAGCCTGAATCCGAACCCGAGCCGGAGCCGCCACTTCCCTCGCCGCCCGAACCACTGTCATCCGGCGTCGGCGGCACCTGGCCGACACCGGCAACGCGCATTCCGCCCGAGCTATCACATGCCGATAACGACAATATGCCGGCTGATGCGAGCAAGATACCGCAGGCAGCCTTTAATCCATTCGTCAACATCGCAACCTCCACTGACCGATTGAATGCAGTAATGATCCGCCGCGATCAGCCGTTCCCATCCATCCGAATCCGGACTAGAAAGAGACCATACGCAACTTTGCGTAATGGACTTTGCTCGCAAATGACTGCCGTCATGAGCATACATATAGATGGCGTGGGCATATCGTTACTTGACTTGATATGGTGCGGAATATCTGTCGAAATGGGGAGGTTTGGTGAACGATACTGCGCCTACGAACCGAAATAGTGAAATCTATTCTGGCAGGGTCGAGTTGCAGAGCTTGCCTACGCCGATCGTTACTGTGGACCGGGATCGTCCGGCATGTAGCGATAGCGGCGCGCTGCTGGCGCAGGCACGCGCGGCGATGTCCAGCCGCCGTGCGAAGCGCAGCATCTTTCCTCCGGCGGTATTCCGCGAATCCTGTTGGGACATCATGCTGCTGTGCTTCGCGGGGCAGCTTGAAGGCCGTGAGCTCTGCATCAAGCAGATCCGCAACCATCTCGACGAATCCAACACCGCCTTGCTGCGCCGGATCGACGAGCTCGAAGAGGCCGGCATGCTGCAACGGCATCGCGATGAGCTGGACGGCCGCCGGACGATGGTGCGGCTCACCCCGGCGGCGGTCGCGGCAATGTCGCGCTTCTTTGCCCCGCCAGCCATCACCGGCAGCTGAAAGGCCCGCACGCCGCGCCAAGGCAAATGACCAAGGACGCCGTCATCTCCATGACATGATGTTCGTTCGGCCGCCCGGCAACCCTGCAGCGGGTCAGACGTTCAAGCCATGTTCACCCGCAGCTTGCGATAAGCTGTGGCTTAACTAGGTTGAAGCCGGAGCGGTGTTCGTGCTCCCGGATAAGATAAGGCGCTTGATGATGCCGATAGTTCGCAAGATTCTCGCCGCAGCAGCCCCGCTGGCGCTGCTCGCGGCCTCCGCCTGCACCCAGCCGTTCGAGGCCAATGTCCAGCGCTTCCAGGCGTTGCCGGTTCCCGAAGGGCAAAGCTTCGCGATTCAGCCGGTCGACGTCCGCAATGAGGGCGGACTGGAATTCGCTCAATATGCCACGCTGGTGAGCCAGCGGCTCGCGGCCTACGGCTATCGCCCGGTCGAGGGCGGGGCCAAGCCCGAGTTAATCGTCAGGTTCGACTATGGCGTCGACAAGGGCACCCCCAAGACCGTCTCGCGCCCCGCGCCAGGGCCGGCCTTCGGCCCGTGGGGCTATGGCGGCTTCGGCCACTATGGCCGCCGCTGGGGCTACGGATCGGCCTTCTATTATGGTTGGGACCCTTTCTTCTACGATCCCTGGTACAGCCAGCAGATCGACACCTACACCGTCTATACCAGCCACGCCGAAATGGTGATCGAGCGCAGTGCCGACGGCAAGCATGTCTTCGAGGGCAAGGCGAAGGCCCGATCGCTCGACGATGCGCTGCCCCGGCTTGTGCCGAATCTGGTCGAGGCGCTGTTCACCAACTTCCCCGGCCAGTCGGGCGAAGAGGTGAAGATCACGATCGCGCCGCCGGACAAGAAGCGGTGATATGAAAAAGCCCCTCCCTGCCAAGGGAGGGGTTAGGT
>NZ_LARW01000091.1 GCF_000971055.1 Sphingomonas sp. SRS2 | reverse complement strand
CGGCCTCACACCGCTGATTTACAGCCACGTCAATCCTTATGGCCGCTTCGACCTCGATCTGAATAGCCGGATCGATTTTGGGCGGCTTGCTGCCTGACCGGGGCCTTTCCGCTCGCACCATTTGGGTACACCCCAGAGTGATAGGGCCGAGTGACACCATTCGTCTGTCACAAAAGGGTGGGTTTGCGCTCAATGTGACGATACACTGCAAGAGCCACCCTAATGTGACGGATTTTGCACTTGGCTCGTATCGGATATGCCCGCGTCAGCACCACGGACCAGGATCTGGATATCCAGATTGGCCGCCTCAAGAATGCAGGTTGCGAAATTATCCGTTCCGAGACCGGATCGGGGGCCTCGCGGAGCGGGCGCACGGAACTGGAAACGATCATGCAGTTTATGCACACCGGCGACGAGCTGGTCGTGCTGCGGCTCGACCGGCTCGGCCGCTCCACGCGCGATGTCCTGAACCTGGTGCATGAGCTTGATGAAAAGGGAGCTTCGCTGCGCATCCTTGAGCCAGAGGTGACGACGGCGGGCGACATGGGGCGAATGGTCATCACCATACTCGGCATGGTCGCCGATATGGAGCTGAAGTTCATCAAGGATCGTCAGCGCGCCGGGATCGAAGCGGCGCGCGCCGAAGGCGTTTACAAAGGCCGGAAGAAGAACGTCGATGACGATGAAATCCGCCGTCGCCTTGCCGCCGGCGCCAGCAAGGCCCGCGTTGCCCGCGACCTGAAGGTCTCACGAATGACCGTCTATCGGGCGCTCGACATTATTCCGTCACAGACCAAACTGCCGGAAAAGCCGCCCACTGCCAGCATCGCCCTGCATCTGATTATCGAGAACTTCAACAAGCGTGGAAGAGGTAGAAAACCCGCTCGGGAGCGGATTGAGGCGATGCTGGAACGCGACTACGCCATGGTAAAAAACGGCAATTGTGATTACAAACTGACCGTCGCCTATGACCCCGATCCGGATGGCATTTCCCTTGATGAGGAAATCCAAAGCCTCCTCTCCGAGATGTTCAACATCGCAGAGAGCTACAATTGCTCCATGGAAGCCGATATCTACGAGGTCGGTGGTCAGCAACGGTCCTGGTAGAATCAATCAAGCGTTCAGTGTTCGTTCTTCAACCTGGCCAAAATCGCAGCTTCGGGCCGACTGGGCCGTGTAGAAGCTGAAGCCATGATCGACGCCATAGCGGGCGTTGATGTCGCCGCCCGATGCGCCGCGCTTCGCGCCCCTGAAGAACTGACCATCGGAACTGGACGTTGTGCCGTCGCCCCATACCCGCGAGAATGGCAGGCGGTGGTGCGCGTTGATGAGAACGGCGAGCGCCGCGCGGTAGCTCTCGTCGCGGATATAGGCGTCATGGGTCCACAGGAGTTGATCGCGCGTGACTCCCTGGCTCGCGGCGGCCATGCGCGACAGGCCGAGATTGGTGGCGTCGGCGAGGATCGTGGCGAGCAGCGCGTTTTCATTGGGACACGGCTCGCCGGTACGCAGGTTGGTGAACGCCGCAAGAAAGCCGGTTTCCTGCGCCACCTCATGCAGTAGCTCGGTGATGCGGATGCGTGGCATCATGGCATCGAGCCGGTCGGCCAGCGCTTCGGCGTCGGGCGTCGCGATCGTGCGAACGGGGGATATCTGGAGGCGGTCGTCGCGATATCGCACACCCTCCAGAGCGTCGCGCTTCAGGCGCTGGGCAAATTTCTTAAGCCGCCAGTCAAGTTCGCGGCCCCGCTGTTCGAGCCATTCGCCGGCTGTGGGTGGCAGACCGAGAGCCGACACGATCGGCTTCGCCTGGGGTTCGCTGAGCAGGTAGCTGTCGAACCGGCGGTATCCTGCCGATCGCTCCACCCAGACATCCCCGGAACGCAGCTTGTTGCGCAGATGCGCGATCGTCGCGATTTCCCAGAGACGCCGGTTGATCTTGCCGTCATCGCCCACGACGATTTTCCGCCATTCCTTGCGGAAGGGCATCGGAGCGTCGGCAGGCAGATCGCGTTTGCCCGACCTGTTGAGGTCGCGCAGCATCTCGATGGCGGCGATCGTTTTTGCACTGCCCTTTCCGGCCCTGAACTGGAGCGCCTCAAGCAGGTCGGGGGCGAACTTGCGCAACGTCGCATAGCGGTCGGCCGCCACCGTCAGCGGATCAAGGTTGGCGGTTTCCGCGATTGTCGCCACTTCTGGCCTCGCCTTCAGGAGGGTGTTCCACCCGACCGATGCGTCCAGGGCCTCCATTGGATCTTCGCCGGTATCGACCGCATCGGTCAATGCGTCGATTGTCCTGCGAAAGATCAGCATCAGCCGCGCCACATTCTTTGACGTGGTGGCATAGCTGCGCGCCTGGGCGTTCTTCGCGCGGGTGAAGATGCTGCCGATCAGCTTGTCCGCCATCTCCAAGGCGTTATCGGTCAGTCGTTCCTCGAGGTCGAGCAGGAACGCAACCAGCGTAGCGCGCCGTCGGGAGGGAATATATCGCTCGATCATATAGGCAGGCGAAGCGCGGCCTTCCCTGACATATTGCCGAAATCGGTCGGCATGGATGCGGCCAGCCACGTCCGGGGAGATGCCGATCTTCCGCACTTGCCGCAGGCGGTCGAGAATCTGGCGGATGTGATCGGGCCTGGCCGCAACGGGAATGGTCTTGAGCGAAGCGAGTTGGCTCATGCCGCCGGCGTCGTCAAAGACCTGGTCGAGGGCGTGGACCTGTTCGGCGCTAAGATCAGCGATCAGGGCGTAGGCAGCCTGCTTGCGGGCACGCGCGCGTCCCGCACTACTGGCGCGTTCGATGGTGGAGATGGACGGCAGTAGAATCCGGGCCTCGCGAAGGGCGGTGACAACGCCGATCGCTATCGTCATCCCCTTGTCGGTCGCCCATGCCGCTTTCGCGGCCGCTTCGATCATGAAGGGAATGTCGGCGCGGGTTGGTCCACGAAGGCCCGCTCGCATCGCCAGCTCGCGGGCATGGTCCGTCATCGTCTGATCCCGCGCTGCATAGTTGGCCAGGTCGGTTACGTGTAGACCAAGTTGTTCCGCGACGAAGGCGGCGAGATCATGGGGTATCGCTCCCTTGTCCTGTATCAACTGCGCCAGTGTGATGCCCGGGTGCCGCAGGAGCGCGAGTTGCAGCGCCACGCCCAACTGGTTCCGTCGCTCCCGTCGCGCGCCGATGATCTCGATATCCGAAGGTTCGAAGGTGTAGAGCCGTGCCAGGCGGTCGCGATCGGTCGGGATGGCGAGGATCTGATCGCGCTCGCGCTCGGTCAGGAGTTGATGCTTGCGCTTCGTCATGCCGGTTCCCGTCCACAAAAGGTCATCTGCGCCTATGGACAACCATGAGTAAAGAGACATAGTATGTGGACGGATGTCGATGGGGCGAAGCGGCTGTCCTCCATAGCGTCCACAGAACGACCGTTGGGGAGACGCACGGCATGGGCGATATTCTGGGCTATGCCCGCGTCAGCACCGGCGATCAGGATGTTTCGGGCCAAACCATGCGACTGGAGAAGGCGGGCGCCATCAAGGTGTTTACCGACGTCATGTCGGGCAAGAGCATGGAGCGGCCCGGTCTGGCCGAACTGATCGCCTATGCGCGTAAGGGTGATACCCTAGCGGTGGTCCGCCTCGATCGGCTCGGGCGCTCGTTGGCCGAATTGCTCGCCACGGTCGAGACGCTACGCGGCCAGGGCATCGCTCTTCTGAGTCTTGAGGAAAAGATCGACACATCGTCGGCCGCCGGCGAACTCATCTTCCATGTGTTCGGGGCCATTGCCCATTTCGAGCGACGGCTGATTTCCGAGCGGACCAGGGACGGCATCGCTGCCGCACGCGCCAAGGGCAAGCAGCCTGGCCGTCAGCCGCTCGACATGTCCAAGGTGGATGCCGCGATCAAACTGGTTGAAGCCCGTATCTCGCCGACCGAAGCGGCGCGGCAACTCGGCATCGGCCGATCGACTATCTATCGCGAAATGCGCCGCCTTGGCGTGGAAAGGCCTGCCTGAATGTCCAGACCGAAATCCGCTCACGATCTTTCCGGATTGATGAAGTACTTGGGCCGTGCGCCCTGGGACGAGATGATGGACGAGATGCTCGTCGCGCATCTTGGCCCGGCCTGCGATGCGATGGATCTTGAGCCTGATGATATATTCGACATCATCGGCGATCATTGGGAGGCGCAGCTGTGGGGCTGTGCTTTCGAAGACTTGCTCACACAGGAACTCGAGCCTGAAGGCCTCAATCTCGTCGATGAGTATCTCAAGCGCCGGGGCTGGAACGAGAAAGCGCCGAACAAGGCTTACATGCGCGCACTGCGCGATACGGTGATGTCGCTCTATGAGGTTAGCGAGGTCGTCCCCGGGCAGTCGATGACCTTGCGGGATCTTCTGCGCGATATTGCGCCGGTCACGGTGCGCGAACATAGCGCAACGCAGACCCTTGTTAACTGGGACAAGATCGCCGCACGGGTCATCGAGGTGAATGGCCGCCATGGGATTTCCGGCGCCTTATTACCGTTCAGCCCGGACGGCGCCGGGCGAGTGATCGAGGCCTTTTCCCAACTTGAAGACGATGGGCCAGGTACTGACCGACTGTCCCCTCCCGAAAGGGAAGGCCTCCTAAAAGCGTCAGGTCCGATTTTCACCAATATCTGGCTGCTTGATTGTCTGGGCAAGGCCATGTCCGGCAGCGTGCCGGAAATGGTCAATGCCGATGGCGATGATCTTGTGTTCCACCGTATCGTGTTCCCCCTGGCGAAGGGCGTGATCGGCAAGAGCGTGGTTCGCAGGCTGAACGCGGCGCAATGGCTGGAACCTGCGAGCGATACGTTCTGGAACTGGCTGGCGCCAGTGACGAAGAACAGGAAACCACGAACGACCAAAGGCGGGCAGGCTTTTGTGACAACCATGGAGGACGGCACACCTGTTTTTGCCAATGTCGAACTGGTGGGTCGCAAACTGATCGTTGAGGTCAATAGCGCCGCCCGCGCGGAGCAAGCGATCACGCATATGCGCGAATGGCTCGGTGATTGCGTGAGCACACCTATGACCGAAATTCGGACTATGGCCCAGTTCATGGCCGATGACGCCGCCCGCGCTCCGCAGGAAGAGCCGCTCGATATCCCGTCTGACGAAAGGGAGCGCATCGTTCATGAGATGCTGACACGCGAATATACCAAAACGCTTGATGAAGCGGTGCCCGCCCTCGGCAACAAGACACCGCGGGCTTTGGCCCGTACAAAGGCAGGCCGGGCGAAAGTTGCCGACTGGCTAAAATATATAGAGAATGGTGCGGCAAAATCCGGGACTGGCGAGCCAATGGCCACCTATGATTTTACGTGGATGTGGCAAGAGCTGGGGCTGATTGACTTCCGCCGTTGACCGCCCTCACATCGCCGTTCTGGTATTGTTCGGGTTTAGCGTTGTCTGGCGTACCATCCACGCGATGCCCTCGATATTGCTTTCTAATCTCTAAGTGACGGCGCAACGATAGCATTATGATATACATATGATAGATAATCGCCCGGATGACGCAGGCCCCTAGCCTGGGTTGAAATTGTTGCTCAAATGAGCTACATCATCGGCCTGACTAGGGAGATTCCAATGGCCGCTACCGCGTTCGTGCGCGCACGCATCGACGAAACATTGAAGGATGAAGCCGCTTCCGTGCTGGCCGAGCTGGGGCTGACGGTTTCCGATGTGGTCCGCATGACGCTCACGCGGGTCGCGAAGGACCATGCCTTGCCGTTCGAGCTGAAGGTGCCCAACGCCGAGACGCGGGCGGCGATCGAGTCATCCCGCGCGACGATGAAGGCGCGGCGCGCTCGCTTCACCGATCCCAAGGAACTGTTTGATGCCCTCGACCAAGAAGCCCGCCAGCAGTAAGCGGGCTTCGTTCCCAAGAGAGGCATCCTACGAAAAGCGGTTCGTCAAGGATTGGGAACGGCTGTCGCGCAGCGGGCGCTACAATATGAAGCAGCTCAAGGAGGCGATGATGATGCTCATCGCCAACGATGCGCCGCTTGGCCCGGAATGGCTGGATCACGCCCTCAAGGGCGATTGGAGCGATCATCGCGAGTGCCATATCGGCGGCGATTTCCTGCTTATCTATACGATCGAAGGGAATTTGGTGAACTTCGTGCGCGCCGGCACCCATTCGGAACTGTTCGAGTAGGACCATGCGCGCCATGAGGGCCATCTTCATCCGGCACGGCGAAAGCACCGGCAACGCCGGCGTGCCGTGTCACGATCTGGCGACGATCGAGCTGACGCAGCGGGGCCACGAACAGGCGCGCGCGGTCGCGGCGAGCTGGGCGCAAGCGCCCGCGCTCATCGTCACCTCGCCCTATACCCGCACCCGGCAAACCGCCGCGCCGGCCATCGCCAGATTCCCCGCCGTGCCGGTGGAGACGTGGCCGATAGAAGAGTTCACCTATCTGCAACCGGCGCGCTGGAACGGCACGCGCAGCGCCGAACGGATGCCGCACCTCGAACGCTATTGGAGCGCAGCCGACCCTGATTATTGCGACGGGGAAGGGGCGGAAAGTTTCCGCGCCTTGCTCCGGCGCTGCGACGCGACGCTGGCCCGCCTCGCCGCCATGCCTGCGGGATCGCTGGTCTATGTGTTCGGGCATGGGCAGTTCATCCAGGCCGCGCGCGCGATCGTCGCCGACCCCCATCTGGATGACCGAGGCAAAATGCGCGCCTTCTGGCGCAAGGGCGAGCCGCCCGCGATCAGCAACGCGGAACGGGTTGAAATTCGCTGGGAAGGGGACCGCTGGGAATGTGCGTCGGCCGTCGCCGCGTGATGGCGGAAAACACCTGAATCCCGACAGGTGGCGGCGCAAATCCTAGAGATTCCGGCCTCTCACACTGTTGCGCCGCCTCTCCATCCCTAACAATGTCCGAAAAACCCTGCCGGATTGCCCGGATGCACGACAACCGGCCGGTGGGGTTTTCCGTCACCCTCAATTTCCCGGCGCGCGCCGAAAATCAAACAAGCGTTGATCGATACTGATCCAGCATCGGCGGCCGGTGCAAGCACTCGGAAAAGCGAAACGGGCGTGTTGTCAGCGGAGCTACCGCCTGCGCCGCATGGTGCCGGGCATTCATCAGGATCACATTGGCCTCCGGCAGCACGGCGGATTGCACAGCGATCAGGAGGGAACGCGCTGAGCCGGCCCATTCGTCCACGAAAACTTTTTTAGCCTGGTCATCCAGACTGTCGGGCACGCGTTCCGGCACCGCGTTCACCAGGGTCCAGCCCAACATATAATCCATATCGGCATCGCCGGATTGAAGATACCGCAAGGCGACAAGAACAGCTAATCCGGCTTCGCTCGCAAAACTGATGATGGGCTGACCGGGTGAGAAGTATCGCCCCCCCAAACTGAAAGCGCCTTTGCCATCAAGGGCCAGATGTTCTTTCTGAGTCAATCGCCAAAGTTTCATGGCTTCACCATGCAAAGCATAGTCTTACGAGGCAACGAAAACCCTCGATTCCCCGCACCAGCTCAAATCAACACCCGCTCTACCTCGTCCAGCGTCACGTCATCGGGCCGCCGGTCGTAGAGCTGGGTCGTGCGGGTCGAACTGTGGTTTGCCATCGTCGCGGCCGTCTCCAACGTGCCGCCGTTCTTCAAATAGGTGGTGATCCCCGTCGCGCGGAAACTGTGGTTGCCGATCGCCGTGCCGATCTCGGCCGCCGCCGCGCGCCGGCGCACCATCGCGAACGCATTGGCTTGGGGCAGGGGGGTGCCGCTTAGTCGCTTGGTCCCGCGCGCGATCGTGCGGAACAGCGGCCCCTTGCGGTCCTCGCGCAAGCCGCATCCGTCGATATAGGCGATCAGATATTCCTCTAGGTTGTGGTGGCACGGCATTTCATGGCGCTTGCCGCCCTTTTCATGCAGCCGAACCCATAGGCGGCGGTTCTGCATGAACACGTCCTCAACCCGCATCGCCAGCGCCGCGCCGATCCGCGCGAAGCTATAGACCATCAACCCGATAAGGGCGCGGTCGCGCAAGCCGGCGTCGGTGGTCACGTCGATCCTGTCGAGCAGGGCGCGCGCCTCGTCGGGAGCGAGAACGGGCGTCTTGCCGCGCCGCTGGCTGTGCGCCGGCCCGCGCACCGACGCAGCGGGATTCACCGGCACGACATGGCCCGTCACCAGCCAGTCGAACAGGTGGCGCACGCCGGCGAGCTGCTGCTTGACGCTGGGCGCGGCCAGCTCGCCCCCTAGCGCCTCGATCCAGGCCGCGACGTGGAGCGGCTGCACCTGGGCGAGCGAGGCGACGCCGCGCACCTCACACCAGGCCAGGAAGTCGCCCGCCGCGCGCATATAGGCGCGGCGCGTGTGCGGGTTGCGGATCGTGACGGCGAAGAACTCAAGGAAGCGCAGCCGCGTGGCGTCGTCGGCCGCCGCGATCAACGCCGGCAGCGCCAGCGCCAGCGAAGATGCGGGCGAGGGCAGGGGGGCGAGCTGGTTCATCGCACGATCTTCTGCCAGCGCGCCGGTTCGGGAAGCGGCTGCGAATAGCGCCGTTGCAGCCTATCGAACACCTCGTCGGCGGGATGGGTGCGGCCTGCCTCCACATCCTCAAAGCTCCGTTCTATCGAAGCATCCAATATCCGGCGTAGCAGCTCGTCGCGCAAATCGCGGTGCGGTTCCATGTCGATGAAGTTCTTGACGATCGCGAACACCGCCTCGGACGGGTCAACGAACATGCCACGCTCGACCCGCTCCAACAGCCAATCGGCCAGCGCCGGGGGTAGATATGCCTCGAAACGCAGGCCGCCCGCGCGTGCCTGCTCGCGCAGCGCCTTGGCCTGGTCGCGCTCGGCGTAGTTGTCGGCCTCGTCGTCGTTCCTGTCGTCCATAGGGCGTTCCTCTCGGCGGTGGATCTTCGGGAGCGTTTAAACGGCTCCATCGGATCGCCGATAGTGTGTGATAAAGGACATTATCATACATAGACCTGGGCGTGAATCCCGCGTGTGTCAGCATCAGGCAATGGCGTCCACGATCGCCCGTTCAACGGGTGAATAATCCCCCGCCGGCCTGTCGAGACAGTTGGTGCCATGCGGAAAGAGTGGAGGCTGGGCATGAAGCGAGGCTTGGTACCCCTAAGCTGATCCTGCCACCGCGCGCGAGCGCGCGTAAGCCCGATGAGTCGAGTTGAATCGGCTGCGCGACGGATCGTGCTGCAAACTAACCTGTTTTGCGGACCGACGCCGCTGAGGAGCGCAGCCTAGCCGATCACCACGCCTTTCCAGTTCCGCCGAGGACGGGGCTTCGAATGCTTCTCCACCACGCGCCGATCCAACAATGGGGTGTCCCTGTGCTCTATCAATCGCTTTAATCGAAGCCGGCCGCGCCACAGGCGGCTTTTGAAGGTGCCCGCCGGAATGGCCAAGCTGGCCGCCGCTTCCTCGATAGATAGCCCTTCGGCGGCTAACAGGATCGCCGCCCGCTGGTCGGGGATCAGCTCGCCAAGCGCCCAATTCACGTCGCGCAAATCCACCGCGGCGCCTTGCCCCCCGGCGACGCCTAGCAGCCGGTCAAACGCATCTTCGGGAAGGTCGGCATGGAAGCGGGCGCGGCGACGCCCCGAAAGAAAGCTGTTCCGCATCACGGTCCGCATCCACGCTCCCAGATTCGTGTCGGGCACGAACGAACGGCGGGCCACCCAGCACCGGAGCATGGTCTCTTGCAACAGATCGTCGGCGTCAGCACCGCCGCTGCCGGTAAGGCGGCGGGCATAGGCACTGAGCGACGCAGCCTGCTCGATCAGCCCAGCCCCAAAGTTGTCATCGAACAAGCCGTCGATGCGCTCCGACTGTTGGGCGAGCGGGCGGAAGCCCGTTCGACGGTGTTTGAATGCGTTCACCGGACGATCGCCAGTCCGACCCGGAGGCGGGTCATGCGGCGGTTATAGTCGAGCAGGTTCTCGCCATATCCCGTGAAGGCTTGGCCGAAGAGATAGAAATTCAGGTTTCCGCCGATCAGTCGATCGATCGGGTAGGATATGTCGGCATCGATCGCGCCTTTGCCAGATCCGAAATTGAGCCGGGTATTGGTCGTGATTCGAAGCCCGTCGTCCTCACCGATCTCTGCAAACAAGCCCGTATTGCCACGGTAGCGCTTGATGTCCGGATTGTCGCTGAGTCTCCCGGCGTAGAGCCAGAGACGAGGACCGACGCTGAGGCGGTAGCTCCCCAAGGCAACCGAGGCCACCGGCTGCACATAGAGCGTGTTAAGGCTTCGGGACCCCGCACCCGATCGCCCGTTGGACTCATGTCGGAAGCCGCCTTGGCCGCCGAGCGAGACGCCGCTCCCGATGCCAATGGTTGGAGCGAGGTAGAACAGCTCGGGCACGAAGTCGATGTTGCGAAAGGGAGACGACTTGGCCCCGAGGTCCCAGAACATGCGCTGGGTGTAGGCGAAGTGGAGTCCCTGCTCCCAGGATTGCCGCCGGTCCGGCGCGGCCGACGGGCCGAATAGCTGATATTTGAAACTGATCTGCAGCCGGGCATCGCTATTCGTGCCGGGACCGTAGGCGGCATAGATCGGCGCATAGGCGGAAAGATTGGACAGGAAGGCATTGCCGGCCGCAACGTCATTGGTCGCGAGGTGTGTCTGCGGGACAGACGTATCCCAACGGGGGGTCGCGGGACCGGCGCCTCCACCCGCCGGCGCCGGCGGCGGAGCGGACACGCTCCCTCCTACCGCAAACGCAAGGCGCTGTGCGCTCCATCCGGGTACGGCCAGCACTGCCTCTCCAGCGGCTGTATGCGGTGGCAGGTGCAGGATGTAACGTGCCCTAGTGAAGCCACCGGCAGGCACACTCACGGCGGCCGGCGTCTGCGGCGCCCGCTCAAGGCTGATATTGCTAGTGCTGCGGTTGACCGTCAGTTCGGCTCCGATCTGCGGCGGCAGGGCCATGGCTTCGGGGGCGGAGCCGCTGTTCAGCAGGCGAAGCTCGACGGAGGCGGCGCCGTAGGCATCCCGGTCTGCAACGGCGCTGATTACAAGCTCAATCTGCGATGCTGTCGTACCCGCTTCCGCGCGGGCCGGTCCCGCCGCCAATCCGAAAGCGATGCACACAGCGCCGCCATATCTAATCATCGGCCGAACCCTGCGCAGCATGACATTCGGGAATTGGCTGTCGTTCCGGTGCTATGGTGGCGAGATCGACGATCGAGAGCTTCATTGGAGCAACCCCTTCGATCTCAACGCACGGGCACCGGGCTGCGCACTTAGAAGGTGTAGGCAACGGACATGAAGCCGCTCGGCTGCCAGCGGCGCTCGTTCAGCGGGCTGTCCGCGGCGTCCCCGAGCAGCCGGGTGACGCCGCCTGTCGCGCCAAGGCTCCAGTGGGAATCGAGGCGATAGCTGGCGGTGATGAGGCCCGACACGTCCTTGAAGCCGCTTTCGGCACGATAGAAGGGCAGGCCCGAGGCGATGGCTTCGCTTGCGTCGATGCCGAAATAGCGATTCATATGCTTGCCGTTCGCCCAGCTCGTGCCGATCGTCGGGATAACCGTCATCCGGTCCGAGACGGGGAGCGCATAAGAGAGGCTGGCATCCGCTACCACGCCCCGGGTGCCGCCTTCCACCGCCTTGGTGGCGCCCACCGTGAAGGACAGATTGTCGAGCTTGAGGTTCGCGAAGAGCCGGCCACCGGCCGTGGTCGAGACGCGCCGGATGCCGTCGGGCACATCACGCCGCCTGTAGCCGCCGACCAGCGCTACGCTCGCACCCGCCGTCAATGGGCCGATCTCGATGACGTTTACGCCGATGCCATTGCGCAGGCTGACGAAGAACTGCCCGAACTGCGCATCGATCACGGGGATCGGCAGGAACCGATAGTCATCGGAGCCCTGATAGTCGGGAACGACGCCGGCGCTGGCGCCGAGCGTCACATGATCGCCGGACTGGGCACTGGCCGCTGCCGGCAATGCCAGCGCCGCCAGCAGCAGAGTTGGCCACGCGAGACGCCCTATACGGCTGGATGACGTCATGCACAGATACTCGCATCGTTTCGGAAAATGGCGCGCCTCGCCCTTGAAAGGGGTAGGCCGGACATCGTGGCGCCATGCCAGGCCGTGCTCGCGGATTTCCTGTCCAGCGGGCGCGGCGCGCCGCTCCCCCGCCGAGAGCTCGAACAGCGCCATCGGCATCGCCAACATCACATCTTGCAGGTCTGGGGTTTCTTGCCCGGCCTGGTGAGTTCTATGGCGGCCCCGTCGCCGGCTACCGTGTGCTTGCCATCGGTGAACGCTTCGCCGGGTACGGGCGCCTTAAGCTGGGATATGGTACCTTCGCTGCGCAGATTGATTGTCACGTCGTCGGAGAGGAAATCGATCGTGACGACGCTATTGTCCTCGCAGCGATAGGGGTGGCTCGCTTTGATCGATGGCGGCAGCGTCACCTGCACATTCTCGACGGTGGTGTTCTCCGCGCCATCCGTGCCGGTGTCCTGTCCGCACCCTGTCAATGTGACCGTGGTGGACGCCAGCAGGACAAGAATAGCGGCCGTCGATATCCTGGGATGATGAAATAGCCTCATATGCGCTGCGCTTCCTCATGACTCTTGAGGTTGGAAAAGCCTGATTCTCGCGCGACAGCGGGCATGATCGCGACTAGGTGCCGCAGCGCACCGCAATTGATGATGCGGCGATTCATTCTTCACGCCTGCCGCCTTGACGCTTGCGCCGTGCGGCATCAGGCCGATTGCGGCCAGTGCCTTGCTCCGTTGCCCGATCGACAGGGGATAAGCACGTTGAATCGGGCCCGGCTATACTGGTCGAGCCGATGGCTCGGCGCAGATGCAGGATCGGTCTGTGACGGTCCGGTCCGGTCGTATCATGGCTCATTCGAGGTTCCTTCCGCCGCTCGGCCGAAAGCCAGGCGATCGCATCGCAGGAGACGGACAAGGGTCGCGCGGGTCCGATCTGAAAGGGGTCCTGCCAGCCAACGCCTGTGACCCAGGGAGACACGCCACGCGGCTTCGGGATAATCGGCTGGCAGGACGGCAGGCAAAGCCATACCGGAGGGGGGATCCGGTGAACGCATGCCCGCCAACCGGTAAGGGCTGACAAGACAGCGGCAAGCGTTGGAGACAGAGAGGACGTCCCCTCACGCTCGCGCGACTGGCAAAAGGGCGCGCACGATCTCTTGGGATCGAGAAGCATATCGTGATTGATCGGCTTCCCTCCACGTACATTATCCTTTCCAGTGGAGTGAGCGCTCACTCCCATTAAGGGAGTAACCCTCCTGCGTCACCTCGTCAACCAAGGAGCGAAATGTTCTTTGAGGTTGGAGCGGCCTTTTCCCAATTCCGAGCGCGTCGCGTGAGTTTTTCGTCCTCTGATTTCGGCCAGTAAATATTCGTGGCGGCGGCCGGCGCATACCGGGTTTCCACCCTGGTGGTTATCGCATGACCAACGCTAGAGCTTATCACCAGGCCGCCGGCGCGCGCCTCCGATCATGAGCGAAGGGAGGCTGACGCGCGCGCGCAAGAGGCGTTTCGCACGCCGGTTCAGCGATTCGCGTTCAGGAGGCGGGGCGATGCTTGCCCGATCAGCCTCACGCCGTATCGGATCCTCAGGCTCGGACGTCTCGCCTGCAGGGTATTCCTGGGTGTCAGCGCGGCCGGCCAGCGCGACGATCACGCGGAGTTCCACGGTCCGTGCGTCATGCACCACCATCAATGGTTCGCCCGAATCGCGGTGGATCAAGGCGCCTCGGCCGACAGGCTCGACATATGCGATCTCGTCGGCCCGAAGCCAAATACGGGTTCCGTCCTGGAGCGTGACGGGAATGAGGAGATCGGCCGGCTGAGTGTTCATCGTTCCATCACACGTGGCCACGCCGGAAAGCAGCGCCATGTTGAGCGGGTGCAGGTGATTGGATGTCCGATGAGTAGAACTCTGGCCCGGGCAGAACGGCTGGTATCATCCGGCCGCTGGCAACCCCTATCGCTGGCGGTATCCCGGCCGGGCCACATTTGCAGCGCATAACATAGCGATATGACGCCGCGCGACCTCGCGATAGGGTCGCAGGCGGTCCCCGACCCCGCCATCGAAGAGGCACGAATCCCCGTCAGCGACCAGTCACTCCGGCGGTCGCGAAGTCGCCAGTTTCTGGCCAGACGGGCTGCCAAGGAAGGCGGTGGTTGGCCGCTGCACGCTAAGAGCCTTTGCAAGTAGGTCACCGGGCCGACCATCTCAAATCCCGGTTAGCAGTGCCCCGCGGCCACCGGATGCACGCGCCCGTCCTTTTATAGGCGGCTGCCGCATCCGTGCCCCGGATTTCATCGGGAGATCAGCAACGGAAGGTGAGCGCCGGACAGCAAGGACCGGGTAACGCCGCCAAAGAGGATTTCGGCGGTGCGCGGATGGCTATACGCCCCAATCACCACCAGATCGGCATTGCGCGTGGCCGCCTCGCCAAGAATGACTTCCGCGACTGGCGCCCCCCCGGAGGAGATGTTCGCGATATCGACATGCGCACCGTGCCTGGAAAGGTGCTCAAGAAGGTTGGAGCCGGGTTCAGGACCGAAATGATCGGGATGTCGGTCGCTGTCGACGGTCAGGATCGTCACACGGCCAGCCGCGTTGATGAAAGGCATCGCATCATTGACCGCCCGCCGCGCCTCGCGGCTGCGATTCCATGCGATCAGCACATTCTCGCCGATCGTCTCCCCCTGCCACCCATTGGGGACCAGCAACACCGGAATGCCGGTGGTTAGCAGCAGTCGCTCGGCCGACCAGCCTGCCGGAAGGTCTGCCGGTTTGGGATGTGCCGCGACAATGAGATCGCAATGCAGCGCTCGTAAAATGCCGTCGTCGCCAAGAGCATTTCTCCACACGATGCGAAATTCCGAGCCGATTTGATGCTCGCGGACCAGGTCGCCAAAGTGGCGGGCGGCAGCGAGCACCTTCTCTTCATCTACATGACGTTGCCGCGCCATGACCTCTCCCATCGCCCTCGAGCCTCTCGCATGGGTTTCGGCCGGGTGCAGACTTTCGTGGGACACGCCATAGACGCCTACCAGATGCGCTTTATGGCGTTGCGCGAGCATAGCCGCATGACGACCTATATGTTCGCCCACCGGCGTGGCATCGAGGAAAACCGCGATATCTCTCCAGACCGGCATCAAGGGTTACGGCCCTCCGGTTCACGGTTGTCCTCGATCAGGACAGCGGCATGCTGACTGATTTGCAGACCAAAGCAGCGCAGCGTTTCAAGATATGGATCGGCAAGCGGCAGCGGGCTTGATAGAGCAGTCCATCGGCGACAGCTCTGATAGAGTCGCGCTGCCCAAGTTGATCCGGGCCGGAGCGGCGCATGGCCGGCGGCCGCATCTTTCATGCCGATCCAGATCGCGCTCCGTTCCAACCAAGTGAGCGAAGCACCGTCATACCCCTCCGCGACACATAATTGCGTTGGCCAAGTTATGTGCTGATGGCATTCGACGAGGCGAGCTACTCCTGCTGCACTACATCCCGGCTGCCCATCGGGCCGGATGTCCTTTGATACAGCGATTGCAGAAATCCCGCCAGCCGATCGCAGCGCTCCTGGGAGCTCGGGCGCGTTTCGGGAGCTATTGACTGGCGGGTCGGCAGACGGGAACCGAGCGCAGGGTTCGCCGGGCTCTCCGCCTCCCAAGGGGGGACCGGTGTAGAAGCGGTCCGGAGCGGCTTCGTGCCGCGCATCCGGATTGGAGAATGGCAGAAGAAGGCCTTTCTCCAATGCGCGATCCTCTCTCATCCATATCGGAATGAGCCCTCACTCCGTTTGTGGTGGGCTAGGCTCTATTGGAACGCCAGTCAAGACTGTCTCACCGCAATCCGCCGCCGAGCGCCCGATAGAGCTCGACGGCGTTGGTTTCCCGGACAAGGCGCGTGGCCAGCAGGCTCCGCTCCGCGCCGTAGAGCGTTCGCTGCGAATCGAGTGTGGCCAGGAACGGGTCGATCCCGGCCCGGAAGCGCGCTTCGGATAGCTGGTATGCTCCGGCCGCAGCATCGCGCAGCGACGCCTGCGCTTCCAGTTGGGCGGTGATGGTCCCGCGGCGCGCCAGCGCATCGGCAACCTCGCGAAAGCCGCTCTGGATCGTCCGTTCATATTGCGCAATCATCGCGTCGCGTGTCGCTTGGGCGTAGCGCAGATTGCCGCGATTGCGCCCGGAATCGAAGATCGGCAGCGAGGCGGCGGGCGTGACCGACCAGAAGTCACTGCCGTTGCCGAACAGGTTGGACAGCCCGGAGCTGAGCGTTCCGAACGCGGCCGTGAGCGAGATCCTCGGAAAGAAGGCGGCGCGCGCCGCCCCGATATCGGCGTTGGCGGCGCGCAGACGGTGCTCGGCTGCGGCGATATCGGGGCGCTGCAGCAGCACGGACGAAGGCAGGTTCGCCGGAAGCTGCGCGAGCGTCACCCCATCGCCGTTCAGCCGTTCCGGTAGCAGGTCCGTGGCGATCGTCGTTCCGGCAAGCAGATTGAGCGCGTTCCGGTCCTGCGCCACGAGCGTCGTCGTCTCGGCGATGTCGGAACGCGCCTGATCGTAGCTCGTCTGCGCCTGCCGGACATCGAGTTCCGAAGCGATGCCCTTGGTGAACCGCGCCCGTGTGAGGTCGAGCGTCTGCCCGAATGCCTTTTCGGTATCGCGCGCGATCCGCAGCCGGTCCTGGTCCGCCGCAAGCACAAGCCAGGTGGTCGCGACTTCGGCGATCAGCGCTGTCTGTGCCGCATTCCGGTTCTCGGCTGAGGCGAAATACTGCTCCAGCGCCGCCTTGTCGAGGTTGCGGATCCGGCCGAACAGGTCGATCTCCCAGGCCGAGACCCCGGCACTGGCGGAATAGATGTCGGCCCTTCCGCTTGCGGAAGCCCCCCCGCCATCCGGACCGCCGCCCGGATTGACGACCCCGGCGGGCGTCTTCTGGTAAGTGGCGCTCGCGTCGACTCCGAGCGTCGGGAACAAGTCGGCGCGCTGGACCCGGTAAAGCGCGCGCGCCTGTTCGACATTGGCCAGTGCCACCCTGAGATCGCGATTGTTATCGAGCGCGAGCGCGACGACGGCGCGCAGACGTTGATCGGCGAAGAAGTTGCGCCAGACGAGATCGGCCGGCTGCCCCCCCCCAGCCGCGTCCGTCGTCTCGGCGGGCTGCGCGGGCAACGCCTGGGGGACGGGCATCGCCGGACGGATATATTTCGGGGCCATGTCGCATCCCGTCAGGGCGATCCCCGCCGCGATGACAAGACCAAACGCGCGACCGGTCATCTCAAATCTCCCGCGCTTGCGGGTCGCCAAGCGGCGCCCTGGCGGCTTCCGGATCGGGTGCGCGGGGGCGATCTTGGCGAAACAGCTTCTTCACGACGATGAAGAACATGGGCACGAAGAAGATCGCGAGGATGGTCGCCGAGAGCATGCCACCGACCACCGACCAGCCGATCGCGTTCTGTCCTCCCGCGCCCGCGCCCGACGACAGCGCCAGCGGCAGCACGCCGAAAATGAACGCGAACGAGGTCATCAGAATCGGTCGCAGCCGGAGCATGGCGGCTTCGATCGCCGCCTCGGAAGCACTCAGCCCCTGCTTCATTCTCTCTTCGGCGAATTCGACGATCAGGATAGCGTTCTTGGCCGAAACGCCGACTGTGGTGATGAGGCCAACCTGGAAGTAGATGTCGTTGTTGAGGCCGGCGAGCGTCGCGGCGATGACGGCACCGATCACGCCGAGCGGCACCACGAGAATGACGGCGAGCGGCACCGACCAGCTCTCATACAGCGCGGCAAGGCAAAGGAAGACGATGAGCAGCGAGAGCGCGTAGAGCGCCGGCGCCTGTCCGCCGGAGAGTTGCTCCTCGTAGGACAGCCCCGTCCATTCGAAGCCGATTCCCTTCGGCAGCTTGGCGGCGAGCTCCTCGATCCGCGCCATGGCCGCGCCGGAGCTATATCCCGGCGCGGGCGCGCCCATGATCTCCATGGCGGGAACGCCGTTATAGCGTTCGAGGCGCGCCGGGCCGAACTGCCACTTCGTGTCGGCAAAGGCCGAGAACGGCGCCATGCTGCCGGAGGCGCCCCGGACAAAGAGGTTGCCGATCGCCTCCGGTGTGCTGCGGAAATGGGAATCGGCCTGGACGTAGACGCGCTTGACGCGCCCCCGATCGATGAAGTCGTTGATATAGGCGCCGCCAAAGGCGGTGCTGATAGTGTCGTTGATATCGGCCTGGGCCAGCCCGAGCGCGCCCGCACGCGGCTGATCCACGTTCAGCTTGAGCTGGGGCGTATCACTGAGGCCATTGTGCCGCACCTGGGCCAGCGACTTGTCTGTGGAGGCCAACCCGAGCAGGGTGTCCCGTGCCGCCGTCAGCCGGTCGTGGCCGAGATTGGCGACGTCCTTGAGTTGCAGGTCGAAGCCGTTGGCATTGCCGAGTTCGACCGCCGCTGGGGGAATGAAAGCTATCGCCTGACCGGCGCGAATGCCTTTGAGCGCGGCGTTCGCGCGCGCCGCAATCGCGGCGGCGGAATTGCTTCTCCCCGCGCGTTCGCTCCAGGGTTTCAGGCGAACGAAGTTGATGCCTACATTCTGGCCCTGGCCGACAAAGCCGAAGCCGGAAATACCGAACACCGCCTGCACATTGTCCTTCTCCTCCATAAGGAAGTGATCTCGCACCCGCGCCATGGTGCGCGCCGTCTCCTCCATCGTCGTGCCGGTCGGTAGCGCTACCTGCGCGAAGATGATTCCCTGGTCTTCCTCGGGCAGGAACCCGGAGGGGAGACGCAGGAAGACGAGCATCATGCCCAGGACGATGAGGAGATAGGCGAGCAGTGATCGCTTCCATCGGTGCTCGACCTTGCGCACACCGTTGCCATAGCGCCTTTGGCTGCGGTCGAAGGTGCGGTTGAACCAACCGAAGAAGCCGGCTTTCTCCTGATGATCGCCATCGGTTTGGGCGGGCTTCAGGATGGTCGCGCACAATGCCGGCGTGAGGATGAGCGCGACCAGCACGGAGAGAATCATCGATGAGACGATGGTGATCGAGAACTGGCGGTAGATCACGCCGGTCGATCCGCCAAAAAAGGCCATCGGCAGGAACACCGCCGACAGCACCAGACCGATGCCGATCAGCGCGCCGCTGATCTCGTCCATCGACTTGCGCGCCGCCTCCTTTGGCGAAAGCCCCTCGTCGTGGATCAGGCGCTCGACATTTTCCACCACGACGATGGCGTCGTCGACGAGCAGGCCGATCGCCAGCACCATGCCGAACAGCGTAAGGGTGTTGATCGAGAAACCCGCCGCATAGAGGATCGCCAACGACCCGAGCAGCACCACCGGCACGGCGATCGTCGGAATGAGTGTGGCGCGCCAGTTCTGGAGGAACAGGAACATGACAAGAAACACCAGCACGACCGCCTCGACCAGTGTGTGAACCACCTGTTCCAGCGAAAGTTTGACGAAGGGCGTCGTATCCAGCGGATAATCGACCCTGATGTCGGGCGGAAACTGCTGGGAAACTTCGGCGACCTTGGCCTTGACCGCGTCCACCGTGTCGAGCGCGTTGGCGCCGGGCGCGAGCGAGATCCTGAAGCCGGCTGCGGGCTTGCCATTGTAGCGCGCCTGGAAGCTGTAATTCTCCGAACCGAGTTCCACTCTCGCCACGTCGGACAGATACACGTTCGAGCCGTCGGGATTGGTCCTTAGCAGGATCCGGCGGAACTCCTCGGGTGTGCGCAGGCGCGACTGCGCCGTAATCGTGGCATTGAGCGCCTGCCCCGGATCGGCGGGCAGGCTGCCCACCTGGCCTGCGGAAACCTGCGCGTTTTGGGCCTGGATCGCCGCCTTCACGTCGCCGATCGCGAGGCCGTAGTTCGTGAGCTTGAAGGGATCGATCCAGATGCGCATCGCATATTGCGCGCCCATGACCGACGTGTCGCCGACTCCGGTGATCCGGCCAAGCGGATCCTGGAGTTGCGCCGCGATCAGGTCGCCGATGTCGACCTGATCGTGGCTGCCATCCTCCGAATAGAGCGCGACGATGAGCAGGTAATTCTTCGCCGCCTTGGTGACGCGGATGCCTTGCTGCTGAACCTCCTGCGGGAGCAGCCGGGTTGCCTGCGCGAGCTTGTTCTGGACCTGCACCTGGGCGACGTCGGGGTCGGTGCCCTGCTCGAAGGTAAGGGTGATGGTAAGATTGCCCGCCGAGTCGCTGGTCGACGAGAAATAGCGCAGATGGTCGATTCCCTTGAGCTGTTGCTCGATCACCTGCGTCGTCGTGTTCTCGAGCGTCTGGGCATCGGCTCCGGGGTAGATCGTGTTGATGGCGATCGCGGGCGGCGCGATGTTGGGAAACTGCGCGATCGGCAGCGATCGCAGCGCGAGCGCGCCCGCCAGCATGAGGACGATGGCGATCACCCAGGCGAAGATCGGCCGGTCGATAAAGTAACGCGCCATGGCCGCTTACTCCGCCGATGCGCGCGGGGGCACGCTGGCGCGGGTCACCTGTTGCGGCGCGGCCGGGCGGACCGTCGTTCCGGTCTTTAGGTTGAGAAGTCCCTCGACGATGAGCCGATCGCCGGGCTTGAGGCCGCTGGTCACAACCCAGCGGTTGCCGATCGCGCGGTCGGTCGTGACGGCCCGCTGCTCGACCTTGTTCTGCGCATTCACGACGAGCGCGGTGGCGCGGCCGCGCGGATCGCGTGTGATGCCCTGTTGGGGAGCAAGGATGGCCGCGCTACGGATGCCGTCCACCAGTCTCGCCCGAACATACATGCCGGGAAGCAGCAGGCCATCGGGATTGGGAAAGGTCGCGCGCAGGGTGACCGTTCCGGTCGTTGGCTCCACGGTCACCTCAGAGAATTGCAGGCGTCCCTCGAGCGGATAGGTTTTCCCGTTGGGGAGCAGCAGTTGGACGTGGGCGCTGTCGTTCGTCCCCCGCACCAGGCCGCCGGCCCTGAGCGCTTCCTTGAGGTCGAGAATCTGCGCCGCCGATTGGGTGACGTCGACGTAGACGGTGTTGGTCCGCTGGATCGTGGCGAGCGATTGAGCCTGGCCGGCCTGCACCAGCGCCCCCGGCGTGAAGAGCGAGCGGCCGATCCGGCCGGAGATCGGCGCCCGGATGCGGGTGAAGGCGAGATTAACTTGCGCCGCCTGAACCGCCGCGCGCTGCGCCGTCACATCCGCGCGCGCCTGTTGCGCGGCGGCCTCGGCATTGTCGGCATCCTGCCGGCTGACGGCGTTGATCCCGACCAGATCGCGATAGCGCTCTGCCTGAAGGCGGGTCGCATTGATCGCCGCCTGCGCGCGCGCAAGCGCACCCTCGGCGTTGCCGAGCGCGGCGCGATAGGGCGCGTCCTCGATCTCGTAAAGCAACTGTCCCACACGCACCAAGGAGCCTTCGGTGAAGAGGCGCCGGCGCACCACACCGCTGATCTGCGGCCGCACCTCCGAAGTCTCGACGGCCGCGATCCGGCCGGGAAGTTCGCTCGTCAGCGTCGCAGGCTCTGTCCTCAGCGTGACGATGCCTACCTCGGGCGGCGAGGAAGGAGGCGCTGAGGTCTGGCCACAGCCCGTAAGCCCGAGAGCAAAAGCCATCACCCAGATCCCGGTTGTCTTTGGACGGCGCATGAACCACCTTATCTGTAACATTAACATATCGGAATGAGCGCTCATTTCGGTATGGCGCAGTGCAGCAGGTTCGATATGAGAACAAGCGAAATATTTGGAGAGGCGTTTGGAGATAGCTGAAAAGAGGCAGGAGCAGTTGCCAAGACAGAGAATCATCAAGGCGGCCCGCAAGCTGTTCGACGCCAAGGGGTTTCACGCCACGACGACCGCCGAACTTGCTACCGAGGCGGCGGTCAGCATCGGCCAGATCTATCGGCTGTTCGAAGGCAAGGACGATGTTATCCTCGCCTTGGTCGAGGAGAATACGCAGGCGCGCATCGCGAAGATGCATGCGATTTTCAGTACGGTCGAACAGGACGGGCATTCGGTATTCTACGCGATCAAGGCGATTGCGAAGGACTCGATCATCAAGAGCGACGGCGGCCTCTCCTTCGAGATTCTTGCAGAAGCCTGCCGCAATCCTTCGGTCGCAGATCGACTAAACGCGCTTGTCGTCTGCTATCGCGATGGCGTTCGCCGACTCGCCGCACTCACCCGACCTGATGCAACGGCGGGTGAACTGGAAGCTTATGTCGAGATCATGATGGCGTGCTTTTTTGGCCTTGGTCATCGCACGATGATCGGGCCGGCGACGGATGTCGATCAGATAAGCCACGAAACGGCATGTCTGCTGATGCGCGCCTTGGGCGCACCGGATCAGCCGACCTCGCCCCGGGGTCAAGGAATCCAGCACCTGCCGGCGCGCTAGGCCGGTCCGCGCTGAGTCCCCGCAATGTCGCGGAGGATCTTCGAGCGGCCGCTTGATGTCGATGTTCACACTATGTCGGCGAAATCGTTGTTTGGCGCACAAACCTTGAGGTGACGCCGTTTTTGCCAGGCTATTCAGCCACGTCACGCTCGCCCCATCACCAGGCTCCCCACGCGGCCTCCACACGGCCCGAGGAATAACGTCCGTATCGTTCACACTGACCATTTATTATGGCACCATGTGGCCAAAAAGCGTGACACTCACATTTTGGAACAGCAATTCCGTGGGCAGTTTCAAGATCATTTGTTGAGGACTTGGCGATCGCAAGGCGGCGGCTTGCTGAGAATCAAGGCGCACTGGCCCCCCCAACCTCCTCCCAGCGCCAGAAAGATGCGTACACGATCCGACGCGAGTTTGGTGTTCGATGCGGCGAGCGCCGCTTCCGCGCTGGCAAGCGTGCGCTCGACATCCAGCACTTCCAGGCTCGATACCGCGCCGCCCCGGGCAAGTCTCGTTTGCAGCCCCGCAGCCTCGCGGCTTCTATCTCGTGCAGTGCGCAGCCGCGCATTCTCGTCGAGGTCATGGGCATATTGCGTGAGCGCGCTCTCGGCCTCCTGAAGCGCCCGTAACACCGTGCCGTCGAACTCGGCGAGCGTCGCCTTGGCCGTCGCGCTTGCTTGATCGATCCGCGCCCGCGCGACGTCCCGGTTGGGAAAGCTCCAGGAAATGAGCGGGCCGATGCTGAAATGCAGCGGAATCGCTCACCAAACCCTCGATCGTACGGGATGTTGTGCCCGCCGACGCACGCCTTAAGAAACACCCAAGGTTCCTCAATCACCCGCACCAACTCTCCGATCGCCGGCGACATGGTGGCAAACACATAGCGGGTTTTCTGCTGCGGCCAGCCTACATCGACCCGAAAACCATCTTCATAGGGGATGGGTGGGGCCGTTTCGCGGGCGAGGGTCCACCCCTTGACCCAAACGGCAACGATATGGGGATCAGCGGCCATTGTTCGCCGGCTTCACCTCGATCGTGCAGCGCACCGGCTTCTTGGCCTTGACGGCGGACGTGCGGCACGCCTCGATCGTCTCGCGATTGTCCCGCGCCAGATTGACGGCCGCGACGATCCCCTCCCAGCTCGCCGGCGATGCGCGCTGCATCAAATGCGTGCCGGCATCCCATAGCGTCGGTTCGGCAAGTGCCCGCGTCGCCATGCGCTCCGGTAACTGCCAGCTATCGGGCATGGCGCGCGCGATCAGGCCGGCGATCAACGCATAAAGCAGTATCCCGAACACCACGCCACCAAAGCCGGTCCAAATCAGCCATCGGTTCTGCTCGTCGCCGCACCGCGCCGACGCCACCAGGCCGGACAGGTCGCGCGCCGCCCCGTCCAGCGTCGATTTGGCGCTATGCACCAGGTTGCGCAGCTCGCCCGCCGCGCTCGCCACCGAAGCGTTTACACGCTCTCCCATCGTCTCCGGGGTGAGTTTCATCGCGGGGCTTTTCGCTATCGTATCGACCCGCTGGGTGAGCGCCAGCAATATCTTTTCGGTGTTGGCGAGCGTCGGCTGATAATCGGGAATGTCGATGGACTCGCGCGCGCGGGCCAACCCCTCGACCGCAAGGCGCACCAGCGCCACCTCGCCGCGCAACTGCTCGAACGCCGCTTGCGGATCGTCGCCGGCCTCGCCGTTGTCGCGATAATTATCCTCCTCCATCATCCTCTCCTTACCGGCTTATTCCGCGCCCCATGCCTATCCCCAAATCCCGCGCCAGCTCGCGGCCAAGGTCGCCGCTGTCCACGCCGCGTCCCCGGCCCATCCCGATCTCAAGCCCCAGCTCGCGGGTGCGATTACGCAGGACCGATTCCACCTGGGGATCGCGCTCAAGGCTTTTCGCCATGCCCGCCATTTCCTTGCCCGTGCGCTCCCGGCCCGCCATGTCGCCGGCGCGATAGAGGCGGTCGCGCTCCTGTTTCAGCCCCTGCCAGCGTTCCACGAACCGATCGGCCCGCAAGTTCGGATCGGCCCGCACGCGCGCCTCCTGGGCCATCGCGTCGAGCATCGGCCCGCTACGCCCCGCCGCCGCCTCGCGCAGCAAGGCGGGGTCGCGCTGCATCGCCGCCGACAGGTCGCGCGAGGCTCCCGGCCTGATCTGCTCAAGCGCCTGTGTCGCGCGCTCGAGCGCGACCTTCTGATGCTCAAGGACCGGAGCGCCCGATGCTCGCGCCTGCAACACCGCCTCGGCCGAACGCGAGGCCCGCTCGACCGCGCGGGCATAGTCGCGGCCCTGGCCGCGATCGGCAGGCACCGGCGCGCGCTCCGCGCCCTTCAGCGGCGCGGCCGACAGCTTCAGCCCGTCGAACATGCCGCGCCTGGGGGCCGCCTTCTCGCGCTCGCCTGCCGGCGTCGGCTCCGGCGCTGGGCGCTCGGGCGCGGGACGGAAGCCGTCGAACATACCCCGCCGCGGGTGCCGCTCGGCCGCGGCCTTCGCCTCGCCAGCGCCGCGGTCGCCGGCATCGCGAACCGTGCGTGGATCTTCGCCCATCTGGCGCATGGTTCCCGCGCGTGGTCCAAGGATCTCCACCGGCGAGCGTTCCGCCCGTTCCGGCAATCGGATCTCGCCCGACAATCCGCGCCGGTCGGCGAAAGCACGAATCTCCGCGTCGCGGTCGCGGGGATAATCCGACGCCATATCCTTCGTCCGCTCGCGCGAGAGCGTGCGGGTGAGCTGGCGCTGATCGGCGAAGTCGTCGCGGCCGTAATGGAGCTGCACCCCGTCACGGTGCCGCGACAGCGCCACATAGGCGGAATGGCGGTCCATGCCGGGGGTGGCGAGGACATGCGCGCGATCGACCGTCACCCCCTGCGATTTATGGATGGTGGCGGCATAGCCATGATCGACATGGGCATAATCTTTCAGGTCGAACGCGACCGATCGCCCGTCATCGAGCCGCACCGCCATGCTGTCGGGCGATACGCGCTCGACCTTCCCCAGCGTGCCGTTCTTCACGCCAAGGCCGCGTTCGTTTTTCAGGAACATGATGCGGTCGCCGCTCGCGAACGCGCGCGCGCCCCGCTCGGCCGACACCCGCACATCGTCTCCCAACTCGCCGCTGGCGCGCATCCGGTCGCGCGCGGCCAGGTTCAAATCGCGCACCTCCGCATTGGTGTGGGTGAGGATGATCCGGCTTTGCTCCGGCGCGGCGAGGCGCTGCGCATCCCAGCGGTCCACAAGATCGCTGCGCGCCTGCTCGCGTGTCTCGGCCGCCTCGACCATGCCTTGGCCGGAATAGGCATGGACCGCCTCGCCGGTGCGGCCCGTCGCCAGCGCCTTCGTGGCGTCGCGCTGCCAGTCCTCATGCTGCCGGCGTATGGTGGTGATCTCGGCCGCGCCGTGCCGCTCCGCGAGGCTGCGGAACGCCGCGCCCGCCTCGATCGCCTGCAACTGCTCCGGGTCGCCGACAAGCACGACTTTCGCGCCCGCTTGGCTTGCCGCCGACAACACGCGCTCCATCTGGCGCGTGCCGATCATGCCCGCCTCGTCTATCACCAGCACGTCGCGGTTGGTCAGCAGCTCGCGGCCCTGGTCCCACTGATATTCAAGGCTGGCGATCGTCCGCGAGGGGATAGCCGATCCACCTTCCAGATTCTCGGCCGCGATCCCCGACAGGGCCGCGCCGCGCACCTGATAGCCCTGATGCTCCCACGCCTCGCGCGCCACCCCCAGCATCGCCGACTTGCCGGTGCCGGCATAGCCGACGACTATGGCAAGATCGCCCTTGCCGACTATATGCTCCAAAGCGGCCTGCTGCTCACCCCCCAGCACCATGCCCCCACTCCCGGCGGCGTCCAGCTCCCTTGAAAGCGACGCTGCCGGGAGACCATGCCCCTCCCTTGCGCCAAGCCGATCGGCGGCACGCTCAAGCCGCTGCTCGGTGTCGATCATGTCGCGGGAGGTAAAGCGGTCCTCGCCGCGCCCGTCCTTCCCCAGCGCCACCAATTCAGGCGAGGACCGCACCGCGCTCATGGCCTGGTCGAACTGATCCTTGCCGTCGCTGTGCCGGTGGACGAACATCGCCAGGTCGCGCGTGGTGAACGTCGCCTGCCCCCGCGTAATGCCGTCGAGCGCGATCGGCGGGTTGGCGATGATCTTCTCGCCATTCTCGCGCGCGATCCGCACATGGTCCTCGACCCGCTCCGCCTCAAGCCCCTGTTCGGGCATACGCGATGCCGCCGGCCCGATCTTGTGCTGCGGCTCAAGGTCGATGCCCTGTGCCTCCAAGGTGCGGTGATCTATGCGGGCATCGATATCCAGCTCGGCAAGGCGCTCATTGACATGATCGGCCCACGCCTCGCGCCATTCCTTCAGCAGCGCGCGATCATTCCAGTCCCGGTTCTTGTTCCCGAACCCATCCGGCCCAACGTCGCGCATCGACAGCATGACATGCGCGTGGGGCTTGGGCATCCCATCCTTGCCCACGTCCCAATGCACATTGAGGTCCGCGACCATGCCGCGATCGACAAACTGCTTTTCGACAAATTCGCGGGCGAGCGTAATGCCCTGCGCCTGATTCATTTCGCGCGGAATCGAGAACTCCACCTCGCGGGCAAGCTGCGCGTCGCCACGCTTCTCCCCCGCCTCGACCTCGTTCCACAAGGTCGTGCGGTCGTTTAAACGCTCCGGCGCACCTTCGGGCAACATGATTTCCGAATGGACGACGCCGGCCTTGTTCGAGAAATCATGGTCGCGCCCTAGCCGGTCGTCGTGCAGCCGTTCCGCCGCACGATAGGCAGCGGACGCAACGGCGCTCGATCCGTTGGCGCGACTGATGACCTTGGCCGAGAAATGGTAGATCGCCATGACGGCCTCTATACTGTCCTTCTGAGCGCACAACCGCAAGGTTGTATAAGCGCGCACTCACACTCTCTGTCGTTCGCGTGATTGACTTCGCCGCATTTTTTGCTGGTTCCGGTTTCCTCGCGCGCGTGCCGTGCTACTATCGGGGTCAACGTGACCGGCTTTTCAGGAGAGGGTATGCGTAAGGTTCGGGACTATGACGCGGAACTGAAAGCCCTGAACGACAAGGCCAAGGCGCTCAAGGCGCGCAAGGTCCAGCAGCTCGGCGAACTCGTCACCTCCACCGGGGCCGACGCACTCGATCTCGATGTGCTGGCGGGCGCGCTGCTCGCCGCCGTGGAATCCGCCAGCGCGGAAGAAAAGGAGGTGTGGCGCTCGAAAGGCGCGGCCTTCTTTCAAGGACGCGGGCGCAAGGGTTCGCGACGCGCTGCTGGCAACGCGGAAAGCGGAAACGAGACTGGCGCAGGCGAGGCACCGCGTTGAAGCCGCTGCGCGCCGCACCGATACGAGGGAATGGGTCGTGGCCCGACGCGAACGCACCCGCCACCTCATAGAGCTGGGCGGCCTCGTCCAGAAAGCCGGTCTGGTCGAGCTGGCCGACGACGATCGCGCCACCCTCTACGGCGCAATGCTCGATTGCGCCGCGCGCGTCCAGGCCGACGATGCCGGCACGGTTCTGGCGCTCTGGAAGCGGCGCGGCAAGCGCGCGTTCGACGCGGAGGAAACGGCAGAGGAGGAACAACGATGACGGACACCCCGCCCCGCTCCTGGCAGCTCCTTCTTGTCGGTCCCTGCCTCGATCGGATCACGCCCGACATGCGCGAAAAGCTCGCGGCGCTGCTCGACCTGCTGCCCACGACTCCCGTTATCACCATCCAGACCGACATGGGCGGCGTCTCCGCCTCGCGCGACTGGTCGAGCGATCGGATGGAGCGCGTCGATCAGCTCGCCGACGCCATCGCCGCCGCTCCCGGCATCGCCCATATCTCCGTGCCGGACCATCGCTGATGATGCGGACTGATCTGGATCACCTACCCGCCGCCAAGCGCCGCGAACTGGAACGGGTCGCGCGCGTCCTGTTCGATGAATTTGAGGATGCCGTCAAAACCCGGCTATCGGAGAAGCGCAAGGGCGGGCGCATCCTCAAGCTGATCCTGTTCGGCTCCTACGCGCGCGGCGATTGGGTCGAGGATCGCGCGAGCGGCTATCTCTCCGACTATGACCTGCTCGTCGTCGTGAACTCCGACACCTTCACCGATCTGCAAACATGGTGGGCGCGCGCCGACGATCATCTGGTGCGCGAGCTGACCGTCACACGCCACCTCGCTACCCCGGTCAATTTCATCGTCCATTCGCTGCGCGACGTGAATGACCAGCTCGCGCACGGCCGTCCCTTCTTCGCCGACATAGCCCGAGACGGCATCGCCCTCTACGAAGCGCTAGGCCATCCCCTCGCCGCGCCGCGCCAGCTCGCGCCGGAGGAAGTCCGCGCCGAAGCGCAGCGCCATCACGACCATTGGTTCCCGCTCGCGGCGCACGCGCTTAAGCTGGCGCAGGACAGCATGGCCGATGGCGTGCCGCGCGATGCCGCGTTCATGCTCCACCAGGCCGTCGAGCGGGCCTATAACGGCGTGCTGCTGGTCCTGACGCTCTACAGCCCCAAGTCGCACCGCCTCGGTGTCCTGCGCTCGATCGCCGAAAATCTCGACCCCCGGCTGATCGAAGCCTGGCCGCGCGACACCCGCGCCGCCCGCCGCGCCACACCCGCGCCGCCCGCCGCGCCTTCGCGCAGCTCCAGCGCGCCTATGTCGAGGCGCGCTATCCCCCCGCCTATGAAATCACCGATCGCGAACTGGCCTGGATCATCGACCGCGTGAGGCACCTCCACTCGGTTGCCGCCGCGATCTGCGCCGAACATCTCGCCAGCAATGGGAAAGGGACAGCCTGACGATGGAATGGTTCCGCCAGCTCGGCCGCGCGATCCGCAACCTTGCCCGCATCGCGCGCGCGCAGCCGATATGGGCGATCACGGCCCTTGCCGTCAGCCCGGTCGCGCTCATCCGCCACCTGTTCGGCGTCCTAGTCCTGTTTCTCATCACCGCCTTGGTGCTGGGAATTGGGGTGCCGCTCATCCTGGGCAAACTGCTTGGCCTGCCGCGCGATTCCAATATCTACCAAATCGTGACGATGCTGACGGGCCTGGTCATCATCCTCGTCACGCTGCGCGCGCTGTTCCAACCGCTGATCCTGAAATATGGCGGCCCTGCCGGCGATGACACCCACGGCTCGGCCCGCTTCGCCACCGATCGCGAGACGCGCCCCCTCGCCCAAAATGGCGACGGCCTGCTGATCGGCCGTGATCGCAAGTCGGGCAAGCTGCTGCGCTATGCCGGCCCCGCCCATCTGCTGACGATCGCGCCGACACGCACCGGCAAGGGCGTGGGCACGATTATCCCTAACCTGCTCGACTATCCCGGCCCGGTCGTCTGCATCGACCCCAAGGGCGAGAACGCCCGCATCACCGCCCGCCATCGCGCCAAATTCGGCCCGGTCCATGTCCTCGACCCGTTCGGCGTCACCGGCCTGCCCTCGGCCGCGTTCAATCCGCTCGATCGTCTTGACCCTGCCGGCCTCGATCTCGCCGACGACGCCATGACGCTGGCCGACGCGCTGGTCTATGACGCTCCCGGCGAAGCTGGCGAGGCGCATTGGAACGAGGAAGCCAAGGCGCTGATCGCCGGCATCCTCCTGTGGGTGGCCTGTGACGGCCAAGCGCAAGGCGAGGACCGCACGCTGGAAGCCGTGCGCGACTGCCTCACCTTCGCGCCCGACAATTTCCAGAAGATGCTCCGGGAAATGTCGGCCAGCACGCAGGCGCGGGGCCTGATCGCGCGCGCTGCCAACCGCCACCTGGGCAAGTCCGATCGCGAAGCGGCCGGCGTGCTGTCGGCCGCGCAGCGCCGGCACCTTCCTGTCGAACGCCGGCGTCTTGCAGATATTCGGGGTCAACGATCACGATAGCGCCAAGCTCGTCTCCGATCTGCTCGGCCAGGAAACGGTCGTGTTCGAGACTATGAGCCGCGCGATCGACGCGCAGGAAACCGGCATATCATTCGGCCAGCAGCATGTCGCCCGCCCGCTGCTCACGCCCGATGAAGTCCGCACGCTGCGCGACGATTACCAACTCCTGTTCCTCGCGGGGCAACGGCCGATCGTCGCCGCCAAGCTCAAATACTATGCCGATCGCGAGTTCGCGGGCCGCTTCGATTCTGCATAAGGCGTTTAAACGATCGCGCCAGCATAGCTGCAATCTATATGATATCGTTTGTATATCTATGTGATGGCGTTCCGCCATAACTCGGCGTGTAAATACGCGTGGCGAAGCGCGGAAAATCGGCCCAGAGCGTGCAAAAGTGAGTTTTGGGGTAGGTCCTCACCGTTGGCGATCGACGCCAGCGCCGGCCGGTCGAGCGGGGTGGGTGAAACCCCGAAGATCTAGGCTCCGAAAATCGGACGCCTGGAAAGCCCATAGAGCGCCTTGACCGTCCGGCCCTCTCCCAACTTGCCGAAGGCACGAAAAGAGGCTGTGCGGGCCGGAAATCGCGCCTGTGGGGCGTTTCAGCCTCCCCTGCCCTCTCGATCGAATCGCCCCCCTATTCGCTTGGCTTTTCTGGAAAGCCATTTGGACGGTTGGTCTTGGTGGTGTGTTCGATGGTGGGCTGGGACGGTGGAGCTGGGTGCCAATCCATAGCAAAAGCGTGCCGGCGTAGCCGGCTCATCATGGGGATGCCGGGTGGGAGGATCGCGTTAGCGATCCGGGGCGCCCGTAGGGCGCGAGCCGGCGGGGCGAAGCCCCAAGAGGCGGCGCTTCTTTTCTTCTTTCGGCGCTGTCGGTGCATTCAGCGCGAAGTTATCCACAGGCAGGGCTACCCCAAAACTCACCGTTCGCCTTCTGATTCAAAGATTCTTCTTAGATTCAAGATTCAGGGGCCTTCAAACCCGCAGAAAACTTGGGGAAATGGCCTCGAAAAGTGAGTGTTGGGGTCGAGTCGCGTGAGTTTTGGGGTAGCCTTCGGTGAGTTTTGGGGTCGGTAAAAGTGAGTTTTGGGGTCGAGTCCGGTGAGTGTTGGGGTAGCCGCCATATCGACGGTGAGTTTTGGGGTATCCCCTCACGATTATTGAACGGCGAGTTTTAGGAATTGCCTAGCTCACCGTTGATGATAAGGTGAGCCTATGCCCCATATGGACTCACCTTTGGGCGGTGCAAAGACGCAGCTCGCCCCGGTTGACACCCCTTCCCGCACCCTTGCGCAGAAGGGGCGCGGAAATCCTTTCGATCCGGCCAATTACGGGGAAATCGTCAAACCCGGCGAGCTGGTCGATATTGTCGAGCTGACGCCCCTCACTCTCGCCGATCGCCGAATCTACAATCTCCTGATCGCCAATGCCTGGGAGCGTATCGGCGAACCGATTATCCATCGCATCGCCAAGACGGCCCTGAAAGGCACGCACCAAGGCAATGAGCGCATTGAAAACTCGCTCCTGCGCCTGATGGGCACGATCGCGATCGTCACCATCCGCAAGGCCGGCAAGAGCTACAAGCGCCGGGTCCAGCTTCTCGGCCCCAGCGACGAAAGCCTCGAAAAAGACGGATTCCTGCATTACCGCATCCCCGAAGAACTGATCGAGATACTGCGTAACAGCGAGGTCTATGCGCGCCTCAAGACGCAAGTGATGTATTGTTTCGAGTCGAAATATGCGCTGTGCCTCTATGAGATGATCGAACGGCGGATCGGCCTCGAATACAAGCAAAGCGAGGAATTCACGATCGCGGAGCTGCGCGGCTTGCTCAACGTGCCGGAAGGCAAGCTCGAACGCTTCGCTGACTTCAACAAATACTGCCTCAAGGTGGCAGCGGACGAAATCAACAAGCTCTGCCCCTTCTATGTTGATTTCACGCCGATCAAGAAAGGCCGCAAGGTCGAAAAGGTCGCGCTGATGTGGCTCCCGAAAACGTCGAGCGGCAGGCGGGACGCGCAAAACCTGATCGACCAGCATAGCATTGTGCGGCGTGCCAAGCTGCGCGGCGGCATCCCCGAAATGCCGGTGCTGGTTGATTTTAGCCTGCCCGCCGCCGAACGGTGAGCCCCTACCCCAAAACTCACCTTTCATGTGCCTGGCCGCGACGGAATGCGATAAGACAATGGCGAGCTGACTATGATGGACGATCAGGCTTCCGCGCTCGGCGCACATCGGCGCACCGATCGCGCTTCCCGGTTCATCCGGACCACGCCTAAGCGCGTCTATCAGGCTCTCACCGAGCCAAGCCAGTTCGCCCGATGGATCGCGCCCGAAGGTGCGCGCGCGACCATCGACAGGTTCGAGCCTGAGCCAGATGGCGCGCTGCAAATCACGCTCACCTTCGATCAGCGATCCGGCAGCGCCAAGACGACGGCGAACACCGATGTTGTGAAAGGGCGGTTTCTGACGCTGGATCAGGGCCGGTGCGTCAAGCAAGCGTTCGAGTTCGAGTCGGCCGATCCTGCTTTCGCCGGGACAATGACGATGACGTGGAGGCTGGCGCTGGCGCTAGGTGGCACCACTGTTGAGGTGACAGCCGAGGATGTGCCTTCCGGCATTTCGGCGGCCGATCATCACGCCGGCATGGCATCTTCGCTGGCAAATCTGGCCGCCTTGTTCGAGCAGGGCGACGCCGTTTAGGGCGACTAGCCCTCACCGGCGTCGAGCGCGCGGCTGACGGTGAACTGAATCCACGCACTGCGGCTGATCCCGCGCCGCCTGGCCGCCGCATCGACCTTCGCCAGCAAGACGCGATCGAAGCGCAGCATGACCGGCGACTTGCGCGGCCCGTCCTCGGCCGCCGCCTCGATCGCCGGCGTCGCCGGCTTCGCTGCACCGGCAATGAAGGCGTCCGCCGCGTCATCGTCGGCGGGAGGTTTGGGCTTGCTGTTCGGTTTACGAGCGATAGCCATCGCAATTCACTCCGCTATCATTATGCTATACAAATACCGCACCAATCAGCGCGGCCAGCTCGTCGATCGCCTTGGGATCGCGAGGCGTATGCTCCACCACCGCCCTGCCCTCGGCCGCCGCGTTCGGGAACGCCTTGCGACGCACGATCGACGTGGGCAGCACCTCGATCCCCTCGATATCGCCGATCATCTGCAAGGCCGCTTCGTTGTCGCCGCCCTGCGGGTCCGCGCCGTTGAGGATCGCGACCGCACGCAGCCCCTCGTTGATCTCGCGCGCCTCGGCCACCAGCGCCGCGACCTGATCCAGCGCCCACACGTCGAAGCTGCGCGGCTGCACCGGCACCAACAGCGTATCGGCCACGGTGAGCGCGGCGCGCAGCGAGCCGGTGTCGCGTCCGCCCACGTCGATAATGATCTCGTCATATTTGGCGGCGAGCTGGCGGACCTGGCTGCGTAGCGCCGCGCCGGTGAGCGCAACCGCCGTATAGCCGGCCGCGCCAAGACGTTCGGCGCGAAGCTCGGTGAAGGTGAGGGCGGTGCCCTGCTCGTCACCGTCCACCAGCAATAAGTCGCGACCCGCGAGCGAGCGCGCTACCGCGAGGTTGACCGCGAGCGTGGTCTTGCCGACGCCGCCTTTCGTGTTTCCAACTGCCAATATCATAGCGCCCTCACTGTGCGAGCTATCGTTAATCGGTTCGGCATGATCTGTCTATCGGTATGATATACAAGTGACGCTCAATCCTCCGGCTCATCATCGTCGTCCAGCGCCTCATGCTGCATGACCCCATGCCCCTCGATCGGGCAAAGCGGCGCTCCGGCCAGTTCCAGCCATTTGCGCGCGGTCCTCACGGTATAGCCGCACGTCGCGCACTCGCATTTGAGCATCCGGGCTTTCTGCTTCTTGGGCGCGGTCGACTCCCGTCCGTATCGAGACGGGCATGGGGGAGGGGGCCAGCATCGGCCAGGATCGGCGCGACCGCCGCAAGGAAGGCATCGCCGGGGGTGGTGGCGCGCATCGGCCCGACCAGCCCCAGCCCCAGCGCGACCCGTTTAAACGCCTTCCCATGCCCTGCCGGGATGCCGACAGCGGCATGGACCAGCTCATGCGCGAGGATGGCCGCGATCTGCGCCGGCATGGCGTCGGCCGCGTGCGCCAGGTCCGGGCGGATGAAGATTTCAAAATGCCCGTCCGCGCTTAGCCGGTTGTCCCAGCACTCGCCGATCGCCTTGCCCTTGGCTCCCCTGCTGGTGAAGCCGATCGCCACGCGCACACGCGAGGGCAGGGGGGCGTCCAGCGCCTCGAACAGCGGAGCCATGCCCTGCGCCACCCGGTTGAGCCAGCTTTCGCGGTTGTCCTGCATCATGCCTTCTACTCCCTTCAAATCGCCTGTCCGGCGATGGCCGTGCCATCGGCCGGAACACGGACGCCCAAGAACGCTGGCGGAAGAGGGGGGCGGCAGGAATCGACGGGGTGGTGCGGCCGCAGCGCAGCGAGGCTCGGCCCGTCTATTCCTGTCGCGGGGGAGAGGCGGCCGGAACCGCCTTTCCCCACGCAAACGAAGATCCACGCCGGCGCACGCCGGCACGACAGGGCAGGGGCCTCGCCCCTGCCTCACGCGAGGATCGTCACGCTTGCGCCAAGACCGCTCGCGGGCTTGGTCGGAGCGGTCACGCGGAGATAGAGCCGTGCCCGAAGGGTCGCGCCCGATATGAGGGCGTAGCGTGGAAGGTACGCTAAACAACGCTAAGGGAGAACAACCGAGGAACGCTTAGGCGGCGCGGCTGTCCGGCGGAAGATTGAGGGCCTTGCGGCCAGCGGAAGCGGCTGCACGATCCCAAAGGAAATCGCCGGAAAAGGCAATATGCTCCCAGCCAACCGGTGACGTATGGACAAGCAGATCATCGGGGACCGGGACCGCTGCCGATCGCAGATGCTGGGCGGCGTCGTCCATGTAGATCGTGTTCCAATAGACGATCGCCGCGATGACCAGGTTGAGGCCGGATGCCCGATATTGTTGAGCTTCATGGCTGCGGTCGATGATGCGGCCCTGGCGGAAGGTGTAGATCGCCTGCGTCAGGGCATGGCGCTGCTCGCTGTTGTTGAGGCCGGCATGGCATCGCCGGCGCAGATCGGGATTTTCGAGCCAGTCCAGCATGAACAGAGTCCGTTCGATCTTCCCGATTTCCTGTAGTGCGACGTCGAGCTGGTTCTGCCGTTCGTAGGCGGCGAGCTTTCGCAGCATGACCGACGGCGCGACGTGGCCAGCCTTGATCGACCCTACGAGGCGCAGTACGTCGTCCCATTGTTCATTGATGATGTCGGTGCGGATACGCTTGCCCAACAACGGGGCGATGGACGGATAGGCCGAAACCGGCGCGATCGGCGCAAGCCGCCTGTCCGGAAAGTCGCGCAGGCGCGGGCAGAAGCGAAATCCCAGCATCGCGCACAGGGCGAAGACATGGTCGGTCGCCCCGCCGGTGTCGGTGTAATGCTCGACGATCCTGAGATCGGTGCCATGGCTGGTGAGGCCGTCGAGGACATAGGGCGCTTCATGCGTGGCGGCCGAGATCACATTGACGTGGTAGGGCCCGCGCTGATCGGAAACATGGGTGTAGGCCCAGTCGGCCCGAAGCTGCGATTTTGGTCATCTTGGAGAACACGTCGGGAACGGGCTGGTTGTTGTTGACGATCGCCCATGCGAGGAACGACGTTCCGCTCCGATAAGGGAGCGGCGTTATGAG
>NZ_LARW01000090.1 GCF_000971055.1 Sphingomonas sp. SRS2 | reverse complement strand
GGCCAGTCCCGCGACAAGCTGCCCGACAGGTCCCGCACCGGACTGCCGAGCACCTTCTTGCGAGGCCCCCGCTGTAGCTCCTGAAATTGTATCCGTAAGAGGATTGGTCAGCACGCGGCCAACCGTCGTCTCGGCCCCAACGGCACTCGCCAGCGGAGACGTAAGAAGCCCCTGGATCGCGCCCTGATTGGCGGCGCTGATCACCTGCTCCGCGCCACTCTCTGGCTTCGGTGCGATGGCATTCGTCGTCCGCCCTTCGGCCATGTCCCGGAATGGCGTCGTGGAGAGATTTGTGCCTGCGATGGTATTGACCAAGGCATTCGCAGGGCCCGCGACTATATCAGGCAGCGAGTCCATGCCGACACTGAGGTCGCGAACGCCCATACGCAATAGCTCAGTAGCCGTCCGCGCTGGCGGAACCGTCAACTTCGCACCTTTTGGCAATGACGCTTGACCATCGGCTAGCGCGGCATCGATAGCGGCCCGTTCATCGTCGGCCATCGAACGACTGTTATATGCCGCAATCACTTCTTTAGGCAGTTGGAAGGCCGCCGGCTCGCGCTTTAACTTCGCGCCGCGAGGGAGGATGATCGCCCCATCGTTAACGGCGTTTTCGAATGCCGCCGCCTCATTGGGGGTCATCTTGTTGGATCGGTACGCCTCATAAACGCCAGCGATCGAAGGGGCCGCATTGCCGGCCTGGTCGCGCTTCGCCTTGACCCGATCGAACGTCGAGCCCCCGGCGGACTGATCACCTCCCTTCGATTTATCGCCCCATCCGATATGGAGGTGGGCTCCTGTGCCTTGGTTCTTGCCTTTGCCGGTCTCGTTGATGCTCTCAGAGAGGCGCACATCGACAGCCCTCAAGGCATCGGCAACGTCAGTTTCGCTGAAGCCCTTGGGCAACACCATGTCCAGCCCCGTGCCGCTGACATGCTGGCTGTTGCGCGCCTTGGTCTTTCCGCGCCGCACAAGCTCGTCCTGTTCGGCCTGCGAGCGCCGATCCGAAGTGAAGCGGATGCCGGGAATGGCGCTTGCAAGCACTTCCTTGACGGATGCGAGCGAGGCCATCAGTTGCCGCCGCCATATTTCTGGAGGATGCTCTCAAGCGCGGCCGGAGGATTGTTGCGGGCCCGAAGCTTGGAGCGGTTCTTCATGAACTCGCCGAACGTCGTCCCCTTTGGTACGCGCACGCCGCCTACGTCGAGATCACGCTTAGCTGTCCCGATATTGCCGTTAGAGCTGATCCAGTCAGCTTTCGCCTGCTCGTTCGCGGCGACGATCTCCTGCAATTTTGAAACGCCGTTGAGCCAGCTGACCAGATACGCCTTGTCCGCAGTGTCGGGCGGAAATCCGCTCATGGCGAGCTTGACGTCGGCATCCGACGCAGCGCCGGGCGGCAGGTTCTGAATCGCGATACCGTTCTTGATGCGGGCATATTCTCCGCGCAGAGCCGAAACCGCATCCTGCTTGCCCGTTGATGCAGCAAGCCATTCGCCAATATCCGAGGCAAAGCCGCGCCCTTGGACGCTGGAAGTCTGAAGTTTGGCGGCTAGATCCTTGGTGCGATCGGCAAGCGCCTGATTAGTGACCGCCGAACCCACAGCCTTGTTCAGCGTCTCAAGGCTCGATCCTTCGACCTTGGACCCGTTCTGCTCATACTCTTGGAGCTTGAGGGCTGTGTTGGTCGCAAGGGTGTCCTCGTCCAGTGCAAGTTGCTTCCACCCGAGGTTGAGCTTGTCCTGATCAAGAATGAGCTGCTGCTTGCGGGTCTGTATCTGCGACTCTTTGTTGGCCACATCTGTGGCGATGACCTTGGGTGCAAAGGCCGCTTCGGTCGTCGCCTTGCTCGCCTCAGCCTCACCCTTGATGACCTCGGCAGGCTGCAATTCATCGGCGCGGCGCTCACTACCTACGGCCTTTGCGGTCTCGCCGAACTTATCGCCAGTCAACGCGGAGAGGAGGTAGCCTACGGTATTGGCGGCCTGCACCCCGTCTTGATCGATCGAAGCGAGCATGCGCTCATCGTCCATCGTATCGACGCCGGCCTTTCGATCAGCATCAATACGCGCCTGAATGGCCTGCTTGGCCAAATCCTTCTGACCACCACGCAGGTAGCCATAGACGGCGGACATCTGCTTTAGGTCGCTGTCCTTCGCGGCCTTGTCCTGCATGTCGAACGAACGCTTTAGATCTTCGCTGTCCTCAGGGAACATGGCGGCGAGCTTCGAATATTCCGGAGCGCCAGCGCGCGGGTTTGTCAGGACAGTCTTGTATGCCTCCTGCTTCTGCCGCTGCCGCTCCTGTGCAATCTGCGCATTCTGCAACGCGATCTCGCGCGCCTTCTCCTGCTGCTGGTTCTGTCGAAACTGCTGGCCAACCTGAAGGCCCGAGCTGATTGCTTCGGCGAAATCGGGTGGTGGCGAGTATGCGCCGTAGTTGATGGGCTGATAGAGGGGCATCAGAAGAATCCAGCGATGCTGGAGGCGAGCTTGAGCCCGCTCTGAATGCCGGCGGACTGCTGGTTGCCCTTCGCGAGGATGCCGCCAGCGCGAGCCGCGCCCTGCTGCCCGAGAAGATCGGCAATCGACGAGGATGCATTCTGACCGAAGCCCCCCACGCTGGCGGCAGAAGACTGGCCACCCGCCGCCACACCTGTAAGCTGCGACAGCCGGTCCTGGATAACCTTCGCCAGCGTGTCCGACCCGAAGTCGGCCAATGACCGCTGCGTATTACCCCCGCGCAAAGCGCCTGTTGCGGCGGCGTTCTGGAGAATGGCTTCCTCACCAGTCCCGAATAGGGACTGGAACAAGGGTGAGGATTTCAAAGCTTCGATCGAAGCGCCCTGCGCGGCAGCGCCGCCCTCCCCCAAGCCGAGGAGGTCCATAATGCCGCCGAGCGCGTCCGTGCCCGCGTCGAGATAGGGCGCAAAATTGCCTTGCGTAACGTCGAACTGGCGCTTTGTTTCGTCGATGCCCGCTTGCGCAGACGCGGCCTGAAGATCGGCCGCCCTGCCTTGGGATTTGATCTGGGCATTCGTCCCGGTAATATCACCGAGTACGTTGCCTATGATCTTGGGAAAGAACGAAAAGAGACCCACACGACCCCCGTCGCGATCTGGCCCGGTGCAGCCCCCGATCTACCGATTTGCACACTCTGCCTGTTTTTTAGGCAATGCGCAAGTCATTTGCCTAATTATTAGGCATTACGACGCGGCGGTACATCGCCCATTCGTGAAGGTAAAGTTGGTGTAAGCGCCGGTGCCGCTGAAGCCGCCAAGATACCCGCCATTCGCTGCCGGCAGGACGCCTGAAACATCGGTCGTCAGGTCAACCTTGCCATAGGCGGGAATCGCGCCCACCCCTCCAGATCTCAGCACATTGCCAGTCGCAACGTCGGGCAGTGGCGCAAGCGCGTCGGCTGCGTTGGCCACCAGCAAATCGCCAACTGCGTAGGCGTCGAGCCCGGTCCCGCCGTTAGCTGCCATCAAGATGCCATCCACATCGGAAACATCGATCTTGACCGCTTCTGCGCTCGTCACCCTACCCTTGGAGTCGAGGCCGATAATCAGGATGCGAGTGGTAGAGCCATAGGAGCCCGCATCAACGCCAGTGTCGGTTAGATCCAGGATAACGGGCTCTCCGGCCCCGCCGTCATCTATCGAGACATTGTCGGAGCCGGTAAGCACGCGAGAGGCGGGAAGGTCCGCATCCTCCGCTATCGTGATAATCGGCGCATCGGCTAGCACGCTGCCGGTCCCGATCACATCATCCTGCACCGACTCAAACGCGCGGATAGCGCGATTGTTGGGCAGGAACTCCTCAAGCTGCTGCCGGGTGAGGCGCTTGGTTTTTACGATCATGACAACAGTGTCTCGATATCGGCCTCAAGCCGCGCATAGCTGTCGGTTCCCGCATCTGCGCCACGAAAGCGGAGGCCCATCCATTGCTGGAAGCGTCGGCCGGGCCGCCATTGGAGTCGCTGCGCCCGCTGGCCGATATCCCCGCCGCTGATCGCCTGCTCCTGGCTCCATGTCCGACCGTCTACCGTGGAGGAGAAGAATATCTTACCGCCGCGCCCAACATTGCCCACAAGCTCAACTGAGCCAAGGATTGCATAGGCCCCGCCATTGTAGAGAAGCTTGGTGTCGAACTGATAGCCGGCGATCTCCCCAAATTGCGTGGAGACTGTATAGTCAAGATAGCCGATGCGCCCTTCGGCGTCGGCCACAATCCACTTGCTGTAGCACCATGTAGCATTGCGCGGGCCATAAGGGTTTTCGAATTGCACGCCGCTGTTGAGGAAGGTCCACACCTTTTCTCCCGCCGCATTCGACGCACTGATGTAGAACACGCATGTCGTATTCGGCAGATGGATCAACAGGCGCTGCTCATCCTTGTCGATGCGCGCCTCGCAATTGATTTCATAAAGCTCGGCGTCCGACAGCGTCGCCAGAAGCTCGTCAATCTCCTGCGTTGAAATCTTGGCTGCTTGGCCGGGCCCCGCGAGATAGACGCCGACTGCCTCGTTCTTGCCACCGCCGACAAAAGCGAAAGTGTCCCCTATGTACGCCTTGGCGCGCGGTCCGACGCAGCCCTTTTCAATCAGGGCGCTTGCATTCCGCTGGAGCGGAAAGCCGTTGCCCCCAATATACTCGAAGACCTCAATCGTCAGCCGGTTGCACGCGTAAAGCTCGCCACGCACTTTCATCAAGCCAGTTACCGGATCGGGGCTTTCTTCGGATGATCCATATTTCAGCGGGTTGATCGCAGTCGGGTCGCTCAACTCCGTGACGACGATGTACTCGCCATCGGTCATCATGAAATGACTGTTCATCCACAGCATGTCGATGACGTTCCCAAGGTCGGGATCTGTCACACGGGATGGCGCGGCTCCGGTCGAATAATAGAGGTTGCCCCCGCCATTGATGCCCAAGCGATCAAAGCTGTAATCAAATGCGCAGACGTCCGAGCCGGCGATATTGCCCAGGACCGTGACAGCGCCGGCTGACGAGACCGAGACCAGTTTGGAGCCCATTACGCGATAGCAGATGCCATTCCAGTTGATCGAGCCGCGATCTGCGCCCGGGCCGGTGCCCATCTGGGTCACGCCGGGCGCGGGCCTCAGAAAGCCTTTGGCGATCATGCCGCTATCTTGAACGATCGGCTCTCGGTTGATCGGATAGGATGCTACAAAATCGCCCTGTGCGGACGTGTAGACGCCGTTGAGGATCGGGATAGCGGTCATCAGCCGATGCCCGAGTTAGTCACCCGGTTGCCGCGCACCGCATAGGGCTCCCAGGTGGTCCAGGGCTTATTGCCCGCCCCTAGCGCTGTCGTGCGGGTGAGCAGGCGGTTGACCGGGACAGCCGTGATGGTGTCGATCGCGATCATGGATTGCGTGTAGGCCTGCTTGCTCTCGCGCGACCACGATTTACCCATATTGGGCGCGATGCGGAGCGCCAACTCAAGCCCGGCACCCTGCACAGCCGCGTTGGGGATGCCGCTCTCGTCCTCAAGATCGCCCATCCCGTAGGATATGGGGTAGTTATACCCAAGATCGCGGCCAGTCACCGCCCACTCCGCCATCAGGTTGTCGAGCTTTTGCAGGGCCGCGTTCAATTCAGCCGGCGTCAGGTCGAACTGGTAATTGTTGAGGCGACATTCTTGGAACGCCAGCGCGACTATCGCCCGCTTGGTCGATGAAGATGGTATTTTCGGGTTGGCGGTGTCGATGGTGTAGAGCGTGACGGTCTTGGATAGCACCTGTTGCGCAATCGACGTGATCTCGCACTCGAAAACCGTCGTGCCGCCATCTGCGCCGCCCGTAATAAGCGCGGTGACAATATTACCGGCGAATGCCTGCTCAACAATCGTAGCCGCGCCGCTAGTGACAGACAGAGAATAGGACTCGATGGCGTCGAGAAGCAGTTCCGGCCCCCAATCGATCGTATAAGCCGCCGTCTCATCCGGCTTCTTGGGGTTCCAGATGATCATTCGACCAGCTTTTCGATCGCATCCTTGATAGCCGCCAGCACGCCCTTGCGGGTCTTGCCCTTCTCCTCTGCTTCGAGAAGCTCAAGCAGCGCCTCACCGCTTAGGCTGGGGATCTCGGCGATGATCTCGGCGGCGGTCTTGTCCAGAAGCGTCTTTTCGGCCTTTGGAGCAGTGAGGAAGTCGCGCGGGAGAAGCCAGCCATCGGCCAGCGCGGCAGTTAGCTCGTCCTCGCCTCCAATGCGGCGATGATCGACCATCCGACCATCCCAATCGAAGTCGGTGCCGTCGCGGTACACTGCTTTCGGAAAGCCCATGTCAATTCCCCTTGCCGGGCGTGATATAGAGATTGCCGTCAGCCGCCGAAGCGATGACGCTGAACTTCTTGTGGCCGTATCCAACCGTGATGCGGATCTGCGCGCCGGGTGGGACAGGGAATGCCCCGATGCCGGGATTCGCGGTGGTCGGCACAACCGCCGTAGGTCCGGTGTCCGTGGTCAGGTTGATGTTGCGGCAGGTGAAATAGGCGATGGCGGTCGAACTGCTGTTGTAAAGCACGACCTGTTCGGCATCGTCGGACAGCACCGCAGCTGCGGATGCCGAGGTCGCATTGGCCACATAGAAGGTCGCCAACGGGGAGGGGTTAAACGGGCGTTCCGAGGGCATCGACATGGCGCTACTCCGCTAAATGGGTGGGAGGAGCCGAAGCCCCTCCCCGATACAGATCAGGACTGGCTGAACTGCATTCCGCCCATCATCTCGGTATTGGCCGCGAGGACGCCCCACAGCGCATCGACGCGGTACTTGCAGGTAAGGTCGTTGATCTCGCCCTGCCGCGTCATGGTCAGCTGGAAGCCGTCCTTGGTCGTGGCCGACACGACCGCCATGCCCGCGTTCTCCTGCGGCGCCAGGCGGCCCGGCAGTATCTGGAGGGCGTCGCCCTGCCAGAACGGCGTGACTTCAGCGGCAACGGTATTCAGGAAGGTCAGCGCATCACCATCAGCAGGCGCGGCAGTGACATTCTGATACTGAAGCTCAGGGCCGGTTCCGCCAGTCCCCGAGATGATCGGAGGCGTGATCTTGACGGTGCCGGTGCCGCCCGCGCCGGTGACAATCTCCACGATGCGGAAGGTCTTCAGCTGGCCGGTATTGGTCTTGGCGATGTGATGCACCGCGTTGACGCTTGGCAGGGTGAAGACATCGCCCACGGCGACTGTTCCGGACGTGACCGTGATTGCGATCGTCTGGAAGCGGTTGTCGGTGTTGAGCGAACCGATACCCGCCGTGGTCGTGTAGGCGGTAGGCGTGTAGTAGAGCGGCAGCGTATTCTCAATGGTGACGCCGACACCCAAACGCGCGGGCAGGCGATAGCCATAGTCCGCCTTGAAGGTGTTGAAGCCCGCCGTATCGCCGAGGAACGCGCGATCATACGCCGACAGCGTGCGATCGAGGCCCGAAGTCTGCGGCTTGGCAAGGGTGCCGGCCATCAGATTGTAGGTGCGCGGCGGGATGGCGATGACGCGATCCGAACGCGGGATACCCTGCTCGGTGAACGAGGCATCGGCAAGCGAGATATCGTCATAGCCGGTCGCGGCAACAGCACGCTTGACCCATACCGAGCCGTAAAGCGCGGCTGCGTTCATGGCGCTGATGTTGATGCGCGAGGCAAGTTCGTCCTTGGCCGCCGTCTGAATGCGGTCACGCTGCTGCGGATCGCGCAGTTCCTTCGCGGTCATCTTCCAGGGCGAGTGGCGCTGGTTGTTGATCGTGGCTGGAACCGACAGCTGAACGACGTCCTTGAAGTTGGACGTGGCGTCGTTGCCGTCGTAGCTGGTCATGATGTAAGGCTGCGGGAACCACATGATGTCCCCGGTACGCTCCATCTGCTCCTGATTGGTCAGGGTGACTTTAGCCATCTTCGAATAGACTAGCGCATCCTCGAAACCTTCGAGCATGGCGTCGAACATTACTTTTTCTTCGCGTGAAAAACCGTTGGCCATCTTGGCCTCCCTAAATGAGTAGTTGCGAGAGCTTTCTCAGCTCGATCGCACCGACTACTCACCATTTCAGGGGCGGACCTGGGCGGGCGCAGGCGTCACATTGCCTAATTTTTAGGCAGATTGCAATAGACATCAAAAAGGGGGCCGCCGGAACAGCCCCCTTCCCGTTCGACTGCCAGGGTTTACGCCGCCTTCTTCGCGCGCTTTTCCCGGTTGTAGGCGATGACCTTGGACCGATCGCCGGTCTTGTCAGCCTCCTTCTCCAGCTGCTCCAGCTTCTTGTCGACCGCGCCCTGCGACATGGGGGCGGAGCCGCGAGCGGGCGTGTCGGGAGTTGGGGGCTTGCGTCGCTGCACCTTCAGATCCTTTTCCAGTTTGCCGAGTGCTACCGCGAACTTGAGCGGGTCTTTCACTGCGGCGATTTCGTTGAGCTTGGTCGGGCTTTTGCCCAGCGCGTAGAGCATCGCCGCCGAGTTTTCGCAGCCGCCCACGATGATCAGCTGCTGTTCCTTGGTCAGCGTGGTGAGGACGGTGGTTTCCGCGTCTTCGAAATCCTTGACCCGCAGCGCGTCGCGCTTGGTCGCGAAATCATCCCAGGTCGCTTGCCACTGCGCCTTCGCCGATTCCTTCTTCTGGCTGGCTTGCGCGGTCAGCCGCTCGATCTCGGCTTCCTTGGCGACGTGGGCGCGCAGCTCGCGCTGGAGTCGCGCCTCGTCATAGTCGCAGCTTTCGAGCGTGGGCTCCGGCCCAAGCTCTGGGATGACGATCTCGGCGTCATTGGCGGCCTGTGCCGGCGTCTTCCGTGCCTCGCGCAGCTGCTTGCGGAGATGCTTGACGAGGTCGCTGTCGCTCAGCGCCTCGGTCTCGATATCATCACCGAAGCCGATAATGGGAGTGTCGTCCTCATCATCCGGCTCGTCGGCGCTGTCGTTCACATCGGGATTTTGCTCGTCGTCCTGATCTTCGTCATCGATCGGGGTGTCGAGATTGAGCTCGGTGTCGTCCTGATCGTCTTCGAACGCTGCCATGAGGTGGCTCCCTTTTCTCACCATGTGCGCCTGGTGGCTGGCGTTTGGGCGGTGCGCCCGAATTATGCTGCTTGACGCTCCTGCGGAGGCGGCAACGCCAGTTGCGGCTTGGCCTCATCGCGCATGGCGAGGATGCCTTCGCGCTTGGTCTGCTCGACGGTCTGGCCGGTTTTGGCCGCCGTCTCTTGGGCCTGTGCCAGCGTAAGCACGGTCTTGGCCTTGGACTGCCCGGTGTCGGCGACGGCCTTCTCGGTATTGGCGAGCTTAAGCCCGGCGGACGCCTCGAAATCCTTGGCCTGCGCCAGCAATGCCTGATCGGTAGCACTGGGCTGTTGACCCTGTGCCGCTTCTGCCATCTGTTGCTGCTCTTCAGGGGTGGGCTGGACCAAGCCGATGCCGAGCGCTTTCTTGCGCATATAGGCTTGGAAATCGTCCATGCCCTCGCCGTCCATGTTGAGGACGCCGGTGATCAGCGCGGCCATGCCGGTCTCCATGTCGCCCAATGCCTGCGCCGCAGTAGCGACGGTCATCATGGTCTTCACGGTCTTGTCGCGCCGGGTGGTGGTTGCCTCGGTTACGTCGCTGATGACCTTGTACGCACCATGCTCCAGATCGTTGGCGATCGTGTTGATGCCGGTCGCCTCGTCGGTCTGGCTCTCCAGCAGGACAGCTGAGCCTTCCTCGCCGTCATCGCCCAGCGTCTCGACCGTGCGCCCTTCCTCGACATAGATCTCGCGGGCCATGCCAAGGTATATCTCGCCGCAGCGCTGCATCGACTGGCGGAAGTTGTCCATGTAGGTGAAGCTCTTGGCGTCAACTCGCGTGGCGGCAATGTCCATTGCATCTGCAGAAACGTTAGCCTTGACCTTCTCCGCGCCATCGTCCGAGTTCGTGATCTCGGCAATATCGCTGCCAGTGACCTGCACAAGCGCGGCAAGCACAGGCGGAACCTGCGGCGGGTTGATGTTGCCGATCGGCCCCTGATTGACCGCGTTGCCTTCGCTATCGACGGTCGGGTTGATCAGCGCATAAGGTGCGCGGTCCAGATTGGCCACGGCCCAGCTACCCTCATGGCCCTTGACCTGGGCAGGCGTAAGGATGGGGCGCTCGATCGGCGACACCGATGCAATCTCGGTGAGCTTCGATATCTGGGCATTGTAGACGCGCTGCGGGTCTTTCGCGAGACGCACATGGCCCCGGCATCGCTCCATGTTGTCGATGAACCACCGCTTGCCGTAGAATGGCACAATCGGGATGTTGGGCCCGGCGATGTAGCCCTGATCGTCAAGGATCTCGGTGCCGCTCATCAGATATTTGTGAACGCGCTTCCGACGCCGCTGCTGCGTCTTGAGAACGACCCAGCCCCGCAACTCCATATCCGCCGCGTCGTCATCATCCATCGACGATTTCCAGCGCTTGTCGATCTCTTCGGTGAGCGGGTGACGATAGACGATCAGCGTGTCGCGCTTGTCCTCAACCGCGTAATATTCCGCGACCTTGACGACGTCGGGCGTGTACCAATCATAATAGGGCTTGGGGAAGCTGTCAGGCCATGAGGAGCATCGCCCCTCATATTCCTCCTCGAACGATTGCTGCGCCATGGCCGTGACCACGATCGCCCACATTGCGTCGGACTTGTCGTAGAGCTTGGCGTTGGGATCGAAATAGACAGACTGATCAGCGTCCACGATCGCCTTGATGGCGATGCGCTGGAACTCATTGTCGGGATCATATTCGTCCTCGAACTCGTTGACGATCCGCCATGCGCCATAGCCGCCCGCTGCGCCTTCTTCGAACGCATTGTCGAATGCCTGCTGCCCCTTGGAGCGGTACACATCGGCGCGGAACAGCCCATCCAGAAGCTCGGCGGTCGCCTGCGTCGACTTGGTATCCGTGGTCGATCGGAAATTGACGGTGACGCGGTTCGAGCGGTAGTCGTTTACGATCTTTTCAAGGCCGGATGCGGTCTTGTTGATCTCGACGCGGATGCTGTTCTCGAACTGGTCATACCACTCGTCTTCCCACTGTGCGCCAGCGATGGAGACGAAGCGGCGATCCTGTAGGGCAAGCGCGCGTTCTTCCTGGGTGGCCTGTGTGACGTTATCGAACTGGGTCAGGGCCCGTTCGTGAAGCTTCGCCAGTCGCTGTGCCTTGGTCTCTGACAATGAGCGCACCCCACCCGATAACGCCTCGGGGTGCGGTCCTCAGCTAGTGGCGTGATAGCATCTGCCTAATTTTTAGGCAAGCGGCACCTGAGCACCATCCGACCAACCTGTTAGGAAATCCACGTACAACACCTTGTAGTCGACAGGGTCATAGATTTTGACGCGGGTTAATCTACGCCCATCACTCAGGCTAATCGACACCGCGCTAGCGTTCTCCGGTACGGGCCTCTCAAGTGGCGGAAGGCGGGATGCGTCAAATTGCCCATCCTCAATGTCCATCGCAAGTTGCTCGAAAGCAATGAGCTCATCTTTGGACCATGCTGTCAAGCTGCCCTCCTGTTGAAACCAGTCGCCATGCGTGGGACGGTTGATGTCTGCGGCTCTTCCTGCCTTGGCTTCACGACTGCCGGGAATAGCTCGGTCAGCCCCCAGATCAACGCATCGGCGCGGTTCGGCGACAGTCCGCCCACATACCCGTTTGTCGTGAACGACGTCAGCTCGTCTTCCAAATCATTGAAGCGGCCGACGTGACGCACCTTGCCCTGCTCGTACAGCGCGGAGAAGGGCTCTGCACGCACCACCTTACCCCGTGTTGCCGTCACCTGGCTGAACGGCGTGCGTGGGCGCGCTGTCGTGATGACATGCTTGACCATTGCCCCGCCATAGTTCGTCTCGCCTACGATGCGATCAGCCTGATGGCGATCGAATGCGTCGGTAGCGACCTTGCCCCATGTCGCGGGTCCGGCCTTCACGGTGATATCCTCCATGACGTAGCAGATGCCATCAGTGCCAAGCCCGACGACCACGATACCGATCGCGTCATTGTCGGCGTTGTCCACGTCACCAGAGCCTGATGGATCGACCGCCACCACGATACGCACCATGTCAGGCACGATACCATCCAGCACTCGGAACCGCTCGATATCCTCATCAGAGAAAAGCGCGCCCGACACAGCATCACCGAACTCACCGAGCAGGAAGCGCCTGCGCATCCGGCCTGACATGCTCTCCAATGTCTCGATATAGTCGGCAGCAACATTGGCCCGGTTATCTCCGGGGTTGATCTGGAACCATGCATAGTCGGCAGGCTTGCCAAGCGCGAGCTTGGTCTCAGGGTCAACCTTCTGGATGAACTGGCGGTAGGACCAATGCGCTTTCGAGGGCGGGTTCTCGTCGTAGTAAACGCGGGGCTTGAGCGGCGATGCATGACCGTCGATAATCTGCTCAGCCTGTTGCGCGAGCCGGGTCAGCGCGGTCTGGAGTGACACATAAGGGATCTGCGAACACTCGTTGAAATAGATCGTAGCGAACTCCATGCCGAGCACCTTTTCCGCTCGCTCGGCATCATCCAGACCCGCAAACCATATCTCGGAACCGTTGGGGAGCGTGACGTACCAGTCCGTCTTGTCGAGCTTGTAGGTGACGTTCGGGAAGGCAAGCCGCATCACCTTGGGGAATGTGTCTAGCACGATTGAAGCTTTGATCGCGTTGAAGCGGAACCGGAATATCGCGTGCCTGCTATTCGCCGCCTTGAGCGCCCGCATCACGACGTTGCGGACGAGGAGGAAGGTCTTGCCTGACCTAGAGCCGCCGAACAGCATATTGTGCTTGGCTGACCCGGCAAGGATCGCCTGCGCCTGAAGCTGCTTAGCGGTTAGCTGGAAGGTCATAGATCCGCGTCGTGCTGGCCTGTGGTGATCGTCACGCCGCCCTTGTGTTCATGCTCGATTTTATCGCCGTACCGCTTGGGGTCCCACTTCGCGAGCAGTTTGAGGCGCGTCTCTATGCGCAGCTTGGCGCGCTGAACGAACTCGGTATTACAGACCTCGCGCTCGTCCTCGCCAACGATCTTCACATCAAGCGAACTGTCGTCTGCTATCTCAAGGCACGCGTCTGCAATGGCGTCGAAGCCGATTTCACGCGCGCGCGCGATGCGTCCGGCTAGATCAGGGTCGGCTATCTGCCAATCATAGACTGTCGATCGCCCGATATCCTTATCACGGCATATCTCGGCGAGCGGCTTACCTTCGCTCAGGCCTGAGATAATCGCTTCATCGATTTCTGGAGTTCGTACCGTCGCGCGCATTGTCATTCGCCGGCCTGTTTGGCCATTCCCAGCGCAGGTGCCTCCAGTAGAGACGAGCGAAGGTTTGGCCGGTTAAAGCTATGTACCATGAGGTGCGGCGCATGATCGCGGAGAGTGTAGCGCAGTTCTGATATCCCGGCAATCACCCCCTATTCTCCTGCTGCGGGGTTGAGGTGGTCGAGGCGTTGGATGGCGTCTGCCTGCTTTTCCAGCGCGACTGACAAGCGCCACTTGCGAGCGAATGCGTAGACCGCCGCCTCGTTGCGCAACCACTTCACGATCGCGGCGCGTTCGATTACCCTTCCGGCGTCGAACAAAGTGTCCAGCGCTTCCTTGGCTTTCTCCATCTCACTCCCCTTCGCTGCTGACATGGTGGATCGCTGCCGTGATGATGGCCTTCGTGAGCATCTGGCCAGCGACTTCACCGGCCAGCTTCACCTGGACACCGGCAGCAATCATCCCATCATCGGGATTGCTGAGCGTGTTGAGGACATCGATCACCAGCCCGGTTACGTCGTCGGGGTGCAGAACCACTCCATGGTGTGCGAGTGTCCGCTTCACTGCCCTCCCGCATTTCTCCAGCATCGGAATGTCGTTGGTCATGCTCATCGACCGTCAGCTGTCATCATGAACTCGTGCGTGCTCTGCGCGCCGCCCTTCTCGTATTGGAACTGCGGGTGCGTCGTGATGTCCACGCCGAACAGGTGGCTCATCAGGTAAGCAGCGGTGACGTTCGCCGTCTCATGATCAAGGTTGAGGCTGTCCATCAGCGGCACAGCAATGTTGCAGTGCCAGCCCCAAGCCATCTCCGGATCGCTCTGTATTTTTTCGATCGTGTCCATATTCGTCATGACCTCTTCCTTCCTATCGGTTGTGTGGGGGGAGTGTTTGGGCGTTCCGGCTGCGCCGTCGCTATGTCGTCGGCTTCGCCGATCGAGCCGCTGCGCGTCTCGCCCCTACGGGCTTCCAGCGCTAACGTGAGGGCCGCGCCCAAGCCTGCGGGCCGGTAAAGCGGCTCCACGGCTCGAAAGCCGTAAAGCTCCATGCCAGCGGTCATGATCCGCTCTCCAGGTCGTACTTCGTGGCAATCAGCTTCAGCGCGTTGAACCGGCGCGCGCGCCTTGCCCGATGCGGTCGCGCCAGTTCGCGAAGCTCCGCGACGGTCGGGAAAAACTTATGCTCCTGCGCCGCTGAACGGAACGCCAGCTTCAGGATGTCGTGTGGGATATCCTTCAGCAGATCGCAGTACAGGGCGTTCTGCGCGTCGGCCTCCGCTGCGGTCATCTTGCCAGCAGGGTAGAGCCCGGCAAGGCTTCCCAGCATGTCGCTGATGCGCTCTGGGTCGGTCGGCTGAAGCAACGAGGTCATCGCCTGCATTTCGGCCTCGACGGCTTGGCGGGCAGCAGGCGAGACGACCGGCAAATCAGAATACGCCAGATCGCTCTCCACCAGTGCGTTGAGCCGCTCGCTTAACTGCGGCTGCGACGCGGGGGTTTGAGATCTGATCGTTTGCAGGGCGGGTACGGTTGCCATGATCGTATTTGCCTTCTCGAAGTTTCGCGATGCTGTCGGGGCGGAGTATCCAGTCAATGTCGGCGCACCATCCGCGCTCGTTGAGACCCATCAGCCAAGGCTTCGACGGGACCGCCGCGATTGCGGCAGCAACGATCTTGTCGGTGTATTCCTCTATCCGGGCCCTAGCTGCCTTGCGGCGCTTTTCGGTGAGGCGATCGGCGCGATGCGCTTTCGATTTTGCAGCCATCCGGTTCCAGGCATCGAAGAAAGCTGCCGGGCTGTCGATCGCGCCCGCATCCTCCTCCTCTTCAATGGTGGTTCTTGATGGTTTGTCCGAAGCCGCTTCGGGGGTCGGTGTCGCTCGCTTCGGGGGTGAAGGCTCTTCGGGGGCGAAGCCGCTTCGGGGGGTGACGGTGTATGAACACCCCTTGCCGAGCACTTCGACACGCACCAGTTGACCCTTCAGCACCAACCCCTTGATCGCCGCCTGCACAGTCCTGTCGCTCTTAGATACCTTGCGGCACAGTGTGGCGATCGAAGGCCAGCAAAGGCCATTATCATCGGCGCAATCCGCTAGCGCGAGAAGGACGATCTTCTCGCTGTCGGGGAGGTTAAGGCCCCAAACTGCTGACATGAGGCGGATGCTCACTTCAGCACCTCATAAAACGCGATATCCCAATCGTTGTTGGTAAGGGTCCAGCGACAGCCGCTTTGACCATCAGCAGCCCAATTGTGGCAGATGCGACCGTTGCGGAGTTCGATGCTGACCCGCTTGCCGATAGCCTCTTTCGGTAGCTTGCCGGGGTTGGGGCGCATGCTATCGACCTTCGGCATGGCGTCGCCGGGCTGGAGCTTGTGAGCAGCCTTCACTCCCAATCCCCGATCATCGCAGAGAAGCGCGAAATCGCCCGATAATCCTTCTCCCGGATAAGAATGATGGTTTCCGCCGGGTGATATTTGGCCATCCGCTTCAGGGTCGTGCGGCTCCGTGCGTCCATCCACCCCTTCACTTCATGGATAGGCTTCGAGCCATTCAGCTCGTGGACGCGAAAATCTGGCAAATAAGACCGAACACCGCGTTTGATTTTGTCGAACCAAAACGTCTCAGGTTCGTACTCCCAATCTAGAATCTCTCCGCGCTCTTTGAGCCACTGCAAATAGCGGGCGTAATTGGCCTCCCAGCGCGAGCGAAAATAGTGGCGCTTGTCCGCTATTTCGCGCCAGCCGGCCTTCCAGGTCGTCGCCCGATTGGGTGTGATGGGACCGATGCGCCCATTCTTAGCTATCGCCGCCTTCAAGGCAGTGGTCACTTGAGCCTCGTGCTCTTCCGCACTCAGGGAGCCCCAGAATGCCGCCGAAGCGATACGCAATTTTCCGCGCGTCTCTGTCGAGTGGCGCTTTCCGGCGAAGCCGCGTGGATGCTCCCAAGCCAGCGGCTTTCCGCGCCGCGCATCGCCAACGGCCTTGGCCGCCGCTTTGCGAGCGGCGTGCCCATCGGTCAGCCCAAGAGCGCGGGCCTTCTCGCTAAGGACGCTTTTGGAGCGCCCCATCTCAGCGGCTAGATCCGTAAGCCGCCCGCCGTCCACGTACGCTCTATAATCAGCGCGCAGGCGCTCTAACTCGACTTCCGAGAAGTTGCGGCGCGCCTTCGCCGGCAGGATGATGTCTCCCCCCATAGGATCTATGCCGCCTGCCTGAAGCCGTGGTGGGCAGCGAGGCGGATCATCTCGTCCTGATGGATGAGGCCCTTTCCAGAAACGCAGTAGTATTGCCTGCCATCGTCCGGGAGATGCTTACGGGCTGCGATGTCCAGCACGGTGGCCTTGTAGACGTTGGTATATCCGATGCGGCGCAGATGGTTTGCAGCGGCTCCAGCAATGGACCCGTCGCCGGGCGCTCCGAACTGGATTGGCTGGCGGATATTGTAGGTTGAGGGCGTGCCCAGGCGCTTCTTTGGCGTAGCTACCGGGGCGCGAGAAGTGGTGCCGGCCTCTGCGTGCCAGCGCCTCACGGCCCGATTATGGGCGCGGTAGTAGCGGGCGGCTTCGTTCATCGACATGGTTGGGCCGACTTCGCGAAAATCGTCGGGCATCCGGGTCGGCGACTTCTTGGGTTGTATGCGCGGAAAGCCGCAGGCATCACGCCAAGCCGATGCCTTGTTATAGCAGATGCGATACCTTTCCATGATCTGCCTGATCGTCATACCGCAGCCATTGGCGCGGAACTCGTCTGGCATTGTGATCGGGCTACGAGGCTCACCAAGGCCAAGCTTCGATCGCATCGCCTGTATGGCCTTTTCGCTGCGCCCCATGGCGGTCGATATGTTGGCCAAGGTCATGCCCTGTTCGCTCAGGTCGCGAAGGCGCTGCTTCTCGGCAGGCGTCCAGATGTTCGTCATCATGCTGCGCGCTCCATCTGATCCGACCAGCGCACGCCATTTTCTGCACCGAAGGCGTAAAGCCATTCGATCAGCGTAGACATCTGGCTCTTGGTTAGGTGTGAGGACCGGAAGCCCTTGGGGAACGGGCGACCGTCCAACCCCTCCTGAAACTGGCATTCCCAGCCACAGGCGTTCATGGCGAGGGCCTTCCAGTCATCGGGGGTGTGGCGGCGTCCAAGCGGCTTTGCGCGGGATATATCGCCGAGCATGGCCCACATCTTGTCGGACTGCTCTGACGTGCGGGTCTGCTCCTTGATCGTCACCACGAAGTTATCGGGTGCCTGAAGGATGAGTTTGGTTGCGAGGGCGCGTTGCGCCGGCCCTCTGAGGATGACCGTATGAGTCATCGGGCCCGTACCTCGAAATTATGCCGATTGAGGATGGCGAGCTGGACAAGGTCCACGCCCGTCTCTTCCAAAAACTGCCGCTCGCCACCAAGGCCATGGACGCTGAGCTTGCCGGTATGGTGGCATTCGCGGCACAGCTTCACGACAAGCCAGCCATCCTTGGTGATGCGCTGGAAATTGACGTGAATGATGTGGTGGATGCATTCGGCCATGCGTCCGCAACCGGCGCATGTGCCCTCCAGCCAATCCCAATAGCGCTTGATGGCGGCGTTAGACATCAGGCGAACGGATCGTCGCTGACGTCGTCATTACCCCAACCGCCGCCGGACTGATCAGACCGGTCGCCAGTAGGTTTGTCGAGAAGCACCATGACCGCGTTGAAGCCCTGCAACACCACTTCGGTGCTGTACTTCTCAATGCCTGCGTTATCGGTCCACTTGCGGGTTTGAAGCGTTCCCTCAAGATAGACCTTGCTGCCCTTACGGAGATACTTTTCGGCAACAGTGCACAGAGCTTCGTTGAAGATGGCTACCGTGTGCCATTCCGACTTTTCTTTCCGTTCGCCGGTAGCCTTGTCCTTCCATTGCTCGGACGTGGCGACCCGGAGATTGACGACCTTGCCGCCATTCTGAAACGAGCGGCTTTCGGGGTCGCGCCCCAGGTTGCCGACGAGAATAACCTTGCAGACGCTACCAGCCATTATGCGGCTTCCTTCCGTGCATTTTTGATGATCCAATTCTTCGCGCTGTTGAAAAGCCGGGCTTCCAGCTCGCGAAGGTCTTTGATTTTTGCCATGGCGCAGACGTCGCCCAACAAGACGTGATGCGCGTCAGCGAGCGTCAGCAGTTGGGCGCGCTCATCATCGCTGATCAGGGGCTCCGGCTCAGCGGCCTTTGGGGTGTCCGCCACACTGCTCTGCGACTTGTCATAGAGCGCGAGACCGAACGGGTTGCCGAACGTCATCAGGGCGCGCTTCATGGCGTCCGTCTCGGCTTCCTTCAGCCCGCTTTCGTGGGCCTGCCCAACGTCCTTATCGATGCCCTGCCCGAAGCCGCTGCCTTCGCGGACGACATCGCCAACCGTGACACGAACACGCGCCATGTAGTTGACCCGCCACTGGTCATTGCCGTTGCGGTCCTTCCCAAGATTAGGCTCGCCAAGTATGCGAAGCTCGACCGTCTCGCGGTTCCAGGCATCGAAGCCGAAGATGCGGTTGGCTTCGGCAATGGCGTGCCATGCTTCGATATAGCTAACCTTGCTTCCGCCTTGCTGGCGCTGGGCAACTGCATCTCGGGAGAGCGGAGCCTTTAGGGCGTCAATCTGTGCGTCGGAAAAGCTCATGCCCGCTTCTCCTCTTTGATCGAGCAGCCGGGGATGACGCGAACGCCAGCGCGCACGTCCTTATCGACTTGCGACTGAAGCCAGACGGTCAGTTCATCCCGCTGTGCGACCATGTAATGCTGGAGGCAGGCTTTGCGGTCGGCTTGGCCCTCACCAATGCGGCCAACCCAATGCATGGGCACCTTGCCGATACCGCGACCGCCGCCAGCGCGGGTGACGGTTGGGGCCTTCTCGACCTTCTTCGCCATGGCTGCGAGCGTCACAGCATTATCAAACTGCTGTTCGGCTTCTTCGATCGCGGTCAGGTTGTTTGCGGCCAGTGCTTCGTCGCGCTGCTTCTGGGCAAGAGCTTCAGCATCCTCCGCTTCCTTGCGGATGCGGGCAGCTTCGATCTCGGCAATCTCGGCCAGATGATCATTCCACCGCTGGATAGCCAGTTTGACGGCATTGCGAGCCTTGTCCGCTTTGTCGCGCAGCGGGGAATATACCCCATCGACTGCCGCCGCCGCGTCCATATGCGGCTGCTTCAGTTCTTTCCGCGTGGACTCGGCGAGCTTGTAGGCGTCGTCCAGGCTGGTGAAGATCACATGCAGCGCGTCGGCCTGATCCTGATTGGCGACCGCCTCGCCGTCGAGCCATACCTTGGCTTCACCGTAAGCGTCTTCGATCGACTTGGTCAGGTCGGCCAATGGATCGATTTCCTCTGGAGGCCCGTTATGACCGATGGTTGCGTGAGCGTTCATCAGAACATCCGATCTATGATTTCGACGAGGTACGCGGCGTTAACCTTCTCGGGATCCTTCTCCCGAAGGTTGCGCATCACCTCCATGAAATAGGCGCTGTCGACGCCCGTAAGCTGGTCTTCCAGAACCTTCGGGTCGGTCAGATCCAGTTCGCTGATCTGCATCACTGCCTTGAGGATTTGGCCCGCATTGATCGTCCAACCCCGCTTGATGAATTTGCGGAGGCGAATGACCGAGCAAACGGGATACTTGCTGCCGACGTAGCGAAGCTCCTTGCAAAGCAGGGCTTCCAGCGCAGGCTGGCGAAGGGTCAGAGACCGATCGCGGCTAAGCCAGTAATTAGTGCAGTGAACGAAGTCGTAATTCTCATGGATCGTGTCGGGCTCGCCGTAGAACCGCAGGACTATCTGGATACGATCGCTCAACGTAATGGCGTTGGTGGACATGAAAACCGGACGATACGTCTCGTCGGCCTCGGTCTCCTGCGCCTTTTCGTTGATGTCTTCGTACCGATCCTCGATCTCCCCGGAGTCTTCCAGAGTGGCGACATCGCCTGCCGTCTCGCCGCGATGGCCGGCGGATGTGACGATGCGGACCCGCTCGCCATCGTCCTCGATCTGCATTGGGTGCCCGGTGGCGGCGACGAACTTGCCCACGTAGTAATTTCCGACCGCTACGCAGGTGGCCCGGTCGGTAAAGTACAGATCGTAGTCGTTCACCTTCTCGCCCAAGAGCATGGACGCTATACACCCCCCGGTGATAACCGTGTTTTTGCGGACCAGATGCTTGACGGCCTCGTCGTCGATCGACGAAACAAACGCCTCAAACTTCTTAGCGAGGATGGCCTTGATGGTTTTACCCTTCATGCCACGCGTGATCTCGGGCGCGTTCATGCCGCACGCTCCAGCTTGGCCACCGCGAAGGCGCTACGGTCAGCGTGAAAGCGCGCCTTGATCTCGGCAACCCGCTCCTCATGCTCTGTGCCGATGCGGATCAACTCGCGGCGAAAGCGGCTGTCCTCGTCGAAAAGCTCATGCCGTTCGCGGACGTTGAAGCTATCGACAGAGGTGGGTGGAAATGTTTCGTGTTTCATGTAGGGTGTCCTTGTCCAAACAGGCCCGCTCTTTCGCTTCATCTCGGAGGGGCGGGCCACCTTCCCCCGGCGATCTCAAATCAGGTTCGACGCGCAAACCGTCCGTCATTGGAGCGCGGCTGCGGCCCCTTTGCCCGCGCATCCCGGTAGCCATGCGGCACATCGATGAAGGTGAGACCGCTCGGACGGCGGATCACGTCGGGCTCTGGTGAGAGGTGGTGCGTCATGCCGCCACCTGATCGGGCATGAAGTGGCCCTTCGCATCACGCGGGCGCTTGACGATGAACGGCTTGAGGCGCGCGAGCAGGCTATCGTTGTCGAAGCTCAGTTCGAGATTCCGGCGTGACAGCACATTGTTGTGCGCGCGGGAGTTGGTCAGTTCGACCTTCTCAGCCGACAGTTTGGTTTCCAGATCGACGATGAACTCGTCGGCATTCTTTTTGTAGGCAGCGTCTTCAGCGCGCAGCTTCAAGTGCGTAGCCTTCACGCGGCCCAACACCGCCAGCCAGCCACACGAGCTGACAAGCACTCCAGCACCTATCAATGCGGACGCAGATACGGGGTCGATCATGGTAATCCCTTCCCTGTTGAATTAAGCGGCGCGTGGCCGGCGAAGCAGTTCGTCCAAAGCATCGCGCGCCTGCTCCAAAGCGCAGCGGTTGGCGCGGATTTCGTGGGCGTCGATCTGGTTGTTGTCCTCAAGCGCGATCGACAGCGCGAGCGCGGCCTTCAGGACTTTGCTACCGTGAGCGCGGTCGGCGTCGGCGACAGGGCGTGTCTCGGCGATCAGCCGATCGAGGCCACCAGTGAACCGGCCATTCCACTCGCGCCTGGCTCGCGCGAAGGCTATGACGCCCATCTCGGCATCGGCATTGCGATACTTGAGCGCCTGATCTTCGCTGCGACCCAGCACGGCGGCCAGATCAAGATCGGTCAGGCCATCGGCCTTTTTGATGGCGCGCAGGGCTTCCGCCAACTCCTCCAAAACGGTGGAAGCGGAAAAAACGACGGGTTTCCGCTCGCCGCTGTTGTTGCGGTGCGTCATACGCCCTCTCCATGAGATTGATCCGAAACCGGAGCGGCTTTTCCGCCATCATCGTGTCGCCGGGCTGCTGGCTGGAGGCGAAGGGCGTCATGCTCGGCGTCGGTAAGGACGCGATCGTGCAAGACGTTGGCGATCGTGCGCTGCTGGAACATGGCTCGGATGCGGGCGAGTTCGCCGAGGATCGTGATGTCGCTCATGCCGCCACCTTGCGGATCGTCCGCTGATGCTCGCGAAGAACGCCAGCCAGATTGTAGACCGGAATGTCGCGGGTCGTCGGTACGCCAGCGGCGTCAACCGTGATGAAGCGGCAGGGCTTGCCGTTGATTGCGGTCGCGCTCATTCCCAGCGCCCCGCTTCGTGATGCTCGATCACGCGAAGCTCGTCGCGCTCCCGATCGCTCCAACCGTCCTGATCGTCGGGGGCGAGTTCGGGGGCGTCGTACAGCCATATGCCGATAGGTGCGGCTGCGATCAGGACGCCGATGATGATCGCGGTTTGAAGGCCGTCGCTCATGCGGCCCACCGTGCACAAGTCGACGTTTCGGATACGGGCGAATACCTAGTCGCGGGATTAACTGCGATTAGACTCGACAGGCATCCAAATCGGACCATTCTCCAAAGTGTGCGAATGAGCACATTGGGAGGGGTCCTGTTATGGTTGCTACGATTGTCACCCAAGCGCCCGCCGTTGAAATCGACGATGGGCTTCTTCACCTTACTTGGCCCAACGGGGAGCACGCGTATTGGAAGCCTAAGGCTCTTCAGGGGCTTTTTACTCAAGCACAGCCAAAGCTCGACGCGCTTGAACTGGCTAGCCATCGCCCGCCGACTTTGCGCCGAATCAAATAGGGCCGTCACGCGGCCACACTCTGCCGTACGGCGGCCACATCAGAGTTCAGCCCTGCGGCATCAACCAGGCCTTTTGAATGAGCCTCGATAGCCAGCGCGACAGCGACGGAGCATTTGTTGCTACGCTCGATCTCCGACATCTGCCCCTTGCTTTTAAGGCCGATCGCCGCAGCGAAGTCCTCAAGGGTGAGCTTGGCGTGTCCGGTTCGGTATGTGGTGATATCCATAGCTCTTGTTCGCACAATCCGAACTCAGAGGCAAGAGCGAAAATACGCACATTGAGCGCCGACATTTTTGCTGGGCGATCGCACAATAGGCGCATGACCAGACGTGGAACAAAAAAGCCGGGCGTCGCCTGGTACCTTAATGAATGGATGGCGGCGCTCGGCATCACTCGACAGGTCGATTTGATGGAGCGAACGGGTTGGACCAAGGCGACGACCAGCCAGCTTGTCAACGGCTCGCAAACCTTTTCACCGTCAGTTCTGAAGGCGGCTGCTGAGGGTTTGGGGCTGGAGCCTTTCGAGTTACTCATCCCGCCCGCGCGCGCGATGGCATTCCGCCGCTTTTATGCTGAGGCCAAACAGGTCGTCGACACGGGCACGGAAGCTGCGACATACCAGAATATAGTGGAGATCGCCGGGCATCGCAGAATTGCGGGGGAAAAATGACGTTCTGGGCAATCTGCGCCGCCGTGTATGGAATTGTGGTGTCGGTCATGTTTTACATGATGCTCAGAGCCCCAACACTGGAGCCCGATGATCCTGCGGGCCTGTCTGATGGCGAGCGCGCGGAGATCGCCGCCAGAGAGGCGGAAAAGCAAGCCTAGCCCACCGCAAGCATCGCACTTGACGAATCGCAGCCCGGCCTAATCCGCCGGGCTTTTTCGTGCGCACTCAAAAAAGTTTGGATTATTCGAACTAAGCTATTGCATCCGCGTTCGCGATGTGCGAACACTGTCTTCATCGAGCCACCCCGGCTCATGGAGATCAAGGTGCACAAGCTCACCACGATAATTGCCCTCCTCGCAACGGCCTGCACCGCGCAGCCTGCCGCAGCGGAAAGCCTGATCGAGAAGATCGGGCCCAACCGTTTCGCAGCGCACACCGCAGCCGCTCTGCTGGACACTGGCACGACCTATAGTTGTTCCCGCCGCCGCACTTGCGAAGAGGGCAATCCGGCCCTTCGCGGCCTGTTCGGAAAGCGCCTGTCGCTCACGGACGCCGTTGGAGCCTTCCTGCTGATGGAAGGCGTCTACATCGGCGGGAGCGTCCTGATCGGTGAGGCCGCTGGCTACGATAGCACGGCCCGCGACATCTTCCAGATTTCGCTGATCGGCACGCATGGCATCGCCGCCGGACTCAACCTTCGATTTTAAGCAACCCAGCTCCCCTCGTCCTGGCACGAAGGAAGCGAAATGGATGGAGTGTTGCAGTGGGAATTGTTCAGACAGCAGCGGAAGCCTTTGACCGGTACGAAGAGTATCTGACGGAAGGCCGCATCGTGCAGGGCCAATGGCACGGTCGCGGTGACGATGGCCGTGATCTGGCCTGTGCGCTTGGCGTTCTCGGCGATGATGTCGACGGCCCAAGCAAATGCCCCGCCGCGATCATGCCCCGCTGGCTCGCTCAGATGGTGCCATGGTTTTTCGATCGTCAGAAGCCCGCCGAAGCCCTTGCATGGGGTCGCGATTTCTACGCCGAACTGAAGCGTCTCGACGGCAATGTTCCCTTCAGTGTCGTCTATGACTGGCAAGCCAATGTCGTGACGCAGATGGGCATCGACGCAGCTATCAAGCGTGATCGTGATCCGGCCCCACATCAGGCTTTGCAGGCGCTCCACCGGCGCGCTCTGGCGGGCGATGTCGCGCCGAAGGGCGAGTGGCAACCAGTCCTTAAGAACGCCGACGCCTACGCCGACGCCTACGCCTACGCCAACGCCAACGCCTACGCCAACGCCGACGCCTACGCCTACGCCTACGCCAACGCCAACGCCAACGCCTACGCCTACGCCGACGCCGACGCCGACGCCTACGCCTACGCCGACGCCGACGCCTACGCCAACGCCAACGCCTACGCCAACGCCATAAACAAGCTGGCTACCGGGCTAGTCGAGTGCCTGCGTCGCGTTGAGGTGATGGCATGAAACCCCTCCTCCTAGCCCTCCTCGCAACGGCCTGCACCGCGCAGCCTGCCGCAGCGGAAAGCCTGATCGAGAAGATCGGACCCAACCGTTTCGCAGCGCACGCCGCAGCCGCTCTGCTGGACACTGGCACGACCTATAGTTGTTCCCGCCGCCGCACTTGCGAAGAGGGCAATCCGGCCCTTCGCGGCCTGTTCGGAAAGCGCCTGTCGCTCACGGACGCCGTTGGAGCCTTCCTGCTGATGGAAGGCGTCTACATCGGCGGGAGCGTCCTGATCGGTGAGGCCGCTGGCTACGACAGCACGGCGCGCGACATCTTCCAGATTTCGCTGATCGGCACGCATGGCATCGCCGCCGGACTCAACCTTCGATTTTAAGCAACCCAACCCCCTGCCCCGGCAGGAAGCGCAGGATGGAGAATTAAAACGTGGCCAAATTCAGAACGCACATGTTCTTCGCTGATGGCAACCTGAGTATCCCGGTAATCGTCTCGTACGAATATCGCCCGGCATATTTGAGCCCCGGTCGCGAGAGCCCAGACGAACCCGCATCGTGCGCAATCACTGGGGTCACGATCGACACGGCTGAACCGCTTATCGGCTTCGTGAAGGCGGATTGGCTGATCGATTTGCTGATGGCCGACGATGATTTCCACGCGGCCCTGATGGCCGATTGGGAGTCGGGTCGCGACGACGAAATCGAGCGTCGTTCCAGAGATTAACCAACCCCCTGCCCCGGCAGGAAGCGAACGTGATGGAGAAGATGATGCGGAAATTACTGAGCGCGGATTTGTTCAAGTCGATCGCTGACATTGCAGTCACAGCAAAAGGGCGGCGCGACGCTGAGCACGCCTCATTCCTCGCTTTCTACCGACAGCTCGTTGAGGTGATCCCGACCGATGCAGTCACATCATTCGGATCGGTTTCAGTGAATGTGAAAACTGCTAGGAAATCCGAGCAGTGGGCAATCGAACTCACCGTCACCGACTATATGTGGTGGAAGCAGAAAATCGAGCAGCTCGGAGTCCGCTTCGAGAAATCGCCCGCCTCCGTGCAGGCCGACATGCTCGTCCGGCTCTCTAAAGCCGCTGAGGCTTCGCGCCTCAACTCAGACGAGCGCAAGGCGCTGCTCGGGCTCTTGGATGCCGCAGCTTAACCAATTCGCCCGTCCCCACGGAGCGAAGGCCCCGGTCGGCTAGCCCCGAAGACCCCGACCGACTGGAGCCACCATTGAAGGATACCCAACATGGGCGTTCACGATCACGATAGCATCATCCCCGCGCAGGAATTGCCGTACATGGAAGCGTTTGACGCGCTGTCCGACCGGGAAGCCCTGCGCCTCATCAAGCGCCAGCTTCAGCGGTTCTCGGGCTGCTCGATAGGCTACGACAAGGCCGACTACGGTGTGGACCTGATCGCCGTCGATCTTGCCGAGCAAGAGGACTGGCGCGGTGAAGACCTAGCCGCCCGCTATCTCGCCGACACCCGCATCCCGCCAGCTTACGAGCGGCATGTGATGGTTTCGGGTGCCGCCTTCTACGGCAAGCAGTTTGGAGGCTGATCATGGCATTTACCTACGAACGAAAGATCGACGCACTTGGCGGCAACGACACAATCCAGTCGGAAGATTGGAACGAGGGCTATGCCGCCGCCCTTTCGATGGCCACCGAGATCGGTGCCGATGCCGACTACATGATCGAAGAACTGATCGAGACGATCGACGCGATCCTATATCCTAGGCGTGAAGAGACACTGGTTCGCTGGGCCGCCGGTGCCGACCTTTTGCTGACCCGCATTCGGGCGAGGCAGGCATGAGCCAGAAACCAACCGCAGCAGCGTGGAGGGCTATCCGATGAGCGCTGAGAACCCAAGCGCGTTTCCATCCGAGCAGCATGAAACGCAGGATGGCACGTGGAACCAGACTTATGATCCGGGCATGAGCCTGCGCGATTGGTTCGCTGGGCAGGCTTTGGCGGGGTTGATGGCCAACGCCATGCACTCGGATGATAGCGCCCCGGCGTATGCATATTTCCTCGCTCGCCCGCGCCACCCCCAAGGGAAAAGCTCATGGTTGAGATAAGCGAAGATGTTGTGGAGCGGATGGTGTCGCTTGTGCGGGGCATCGCTGCTGAGCGCGCGAAGTGGGCTGATCCCGGCGATTGGCACGCGATTAACACTGCGCAAGGCGACGAAGCCCGCGCCATTGTCGCGCTGCTGCCCGAGCCTGTCGATCCGGACATCGCGGAGGTTAACAGGCTGGTCGATGAGAGCCCGATGGTGGGCGGCGTGATCGTCCAATCTTGGATGCTCAAGGCCCTAAAACGAGGCCGTGAACTCGCCCTCACCTCTCACCAAGGGGAGGCGGGAAGGTGAGCGCACTATACCGTCCATCGAACGGCTCGGAAGGCCGTGATTTCATGAACCGCTGGTGCGGCGTTTGCGAGCGCGATCGTGCTTTCCGTGAGGGTGAAGGCGACAGTTGCGAGATCGCGGCAATGACGATGGCCGTTTCGGTCGATGATCCTGCTTACCCACGCGAATGGCGTCAGGATGGCCCGAATGGACCGCGCTGCACCGCATATGAAGGCGATGCACACCTGGACCCGTCCGCTGTCGTGGCGAGGCTCCTATGACCCCCTGCTGTGTCGGGGTGGGGAACAAGGGTGCGACGATGCCCTGCGGGCCCGCGCTTTCGTGCTTCGCATCGAGCCAGCTTCGCCGTCTCGCCCATTCGGCTTCAATCGCTATCGCAAGGAACATCGCATGACGACCAAGGAACGCCGCGCATTCCACGAGGGGGTCGCGATTGTTGCGACTGGCGCGCTCGGGGTCTTCGTAATCCCGACCCTCATCAATGCACATCAAAGCGTCGCCCTGTTGGCCGGTGCGTGTCTCGGGCTGGCTTGGCTCGCGTGGGGCGCATCCTTCCTGTTCCGCATTTCCAAGGAGAAGTAATTTGTTGAAAGTCGTCGGAGGCGGCGTTGCCGTCATCATGCTGCTGAGCATATCAAGCTGTAGTTTCGAGCGCGTGACCTCGGGTCATGTCGGCGTGAAGGTCCAGAATGTCGGGAGCGGTTCGGGCGTCGATCCGCAGCCGCTTTCCGTGGGTTGGTATTTCACCCCGCCGGGTACGTCGATCTACGAATACAAAGTCTACGCTCAGCCGTACACCTATCAGAAGGTGCCGTTTCAGGACAAGAACGGTCTGTCGATCGACGCCGATATTGCGATCTCATATCAGGCAAACCCGGCACTCGCGCCCAAGCTATTCCAGCAATACCGCGTCGAAATGGACAGCATCATTCTCGGTGCCGTGTATAACGAGGTGAAAGACGCGATCAGCAAGGAATCCGGCGTCCTGACGGTCGATCAGATCTATGGTGCCGAAAAGGGTGCGTTGCTCGACCGGGCCGCGACCCGCGTTCGGAACAAGCTGGGCAAGTACGGCATCCAGATCGAGTCAATGACGTGGGCTAGCCGCATCCGGCTTCCGATCACGATCCAGAACCAGATCAACGCCCGCGTCGCCAATGAGCAGGAAGCCCTTGCCGCCGAAGCGAACGTAAAGACGGCGACCGCCCGCGCAAAGGCCGGCGTTGAAGCCGCGAAGGGTAAGGCTGAAGCTCTGAAGATCGAGCAGGAGGCTATCCAGAATAGCCCTCAGATCGTCGAGTTGCGCGCCGTCGAAAAGTGGAACGGCGTCCTGCCAACAACGATGGTGCCCGGATCGTCGGTGCCGTTCATCGGCAAGGTCGCGAAGTAATGTCGAACGGAGCCGCACAAGCGATTGAAGCCCGGCAGGGCGGAGACAGCCTGTCTGGCTCCGTTCACGAAAGCGCGGTCCGCGATAGCGGATGTGCCCAGGAGCCGGGCCAATGACCCCCAAGCTAACGCCGACCGAGGCGGATCGGGAGATGGCTGCAAAGATCCTTGGCTACCGCGATTGGGACGATGCGACCGATTATCGTTTGACCGGCGCGCAGGATCGCGCGGTTCAAGACGCGCTCCAGCTACTCGCCCAACACGCCGCCACGGCAAGGGCGGAAGAGCGGGAACGGGCGGCACTTATAGCTGAGCGCGACTGTCGAAGCGATCTCGCGGTCAACCACGGCCATGAGCCTGACTGGTTTCTCTATGGAAGGGAAATCGCCGCAGCAATCCGAAAGGACCCCGCATGACCGTAGACCCAACCCCCGCCGTCTCTGGGATGGAGGCGGTTAACGAAGCCATCGCCGTTCTTACGAATTGGCAAAAAGACATGCCTGCCTATACAGGTGACCAGCCCAAGGCGCAGCATTACCAGCGTAACCATCGCGCTTTGCGGACAGCAATCGCCACCCTACGCGCGGCGGTCCGCGGGGAAGAATCTGGCTGGCTAATCGAAGCGGTGGGCGGCGACGGAACGCCGCTCTGGCTCAAGTCACGCGGGCAATGGACCGAGGATAGTATCGAGGCCCTGCGGTTCGCCCGCGAACGTGACGCTATCACCGTTGCGGAGGATTATTTTGGCCGGGCGCTGGCGACGACGCCCAACTTCGTAACGGAGCATCAATGGCCCACCCTCCGAAGCGCATCGCCAAGCACGGCGGTTGGCGGGGTGGAGGATTGTACGCCGGAATGGGGTTACGCGAAAACGGTTGGCAACCTGATCGCCCAGCTTCGCACACTAGACCCGGACGCGCCGATTTACGGCGGCTATCACGTCATCCGACCGGGCCAGCCTACATTGCATAAGGTGAAGGGGCTCATGCTTAGCCGTGAGCGGGTCGTTGACGGCCATAAGATCGACAGCAGCCGGGACGACGTACCCTATTCGCATGTCCTGTGGTCGCATGAGATGGGCCCCACCACCGAGCGCCCGGAGCCTGTCGAGCTAGAGGAGCGGGCGCGGGAGTGGATAGAGCGGTACGCATCTGACGCGCAGCCAGCCAGCAATGCCGCGTCGGATGCGGAGGTGGATCAACGCGAGATGCTCGCGGAAATGATATATAAGTTCGCACCGTCAACTTATTGGTTCGGACGGAAATCCTACCCTGTGCCGTGGGATAGCGACACGATCCTGCCCGCATTCCGAGCGATGGCTTATGAGCGCGCAGATCGTATCCTAGCCGCACTCGCGAAAACGCGCCCTGAGATTGGGGGTGCAGACCGTGGGTAAGCTGCTCTGCCTGATCGGGCTGCACAAGTGGCGGGCCTTCCAAACGATCAATCTGCCGCCAGTGGGGCGCTACAAAACGCCGCGCTATGTGAAAACGCATTGCTGCCGATCCGGCTGCGGCAAATCGGACTGGTTTTTCTATGACTGACCCCCAGGCGCTCCCGCCGTTGAAGGTGTCGCAGAAGGCGCGAGATGCTGCTGCTGATCTGGTCGCAGAGCAATTCGGCCTCGCAACTGTTCCCGTACAGATCAGGGCCGGCGAAGACGACGCGCATCCGGCTGTGGAAGCCTTCGCGAGATTCGAGCACGAGTTGCAGAGCCCGGCCAACATCAAGTCGGTTAATCCCGAAGCGCTCGCATCGGCTGTAAGCGAGTTGCGCGCATGGGGGGATTCCGGCCGCCTGCTTGACGAGATCGAGAACTGGGCTGGCTTCGGCGAAAACGTCTCGTTGGTGCTCAAAGCCCTCGCCTCCACCGCAACGAAGCTGGCCGAGGTTGAGCAGGATCGGGATCACTGGCTTGGCGAATGCCAGCGTAATCTGAGGGCCGGGCAGGATGCTGCCTACAAGCTGGAAGGCCTAAAACCTATCCTCTCACAAGCTGCGGAGGCGCTGCAAGAGATGGTCGCCGGCGACGGCGTATGGGCCCGTGCGATTGCTGAACATATCAACGATCCGGAGGAGTGCGATCGGTTATTGGCCGCAGGTAAGCGCGCCCGTTCCGCCATTAATGCAATCAAAGGACCCCCCGATGCAGACTGATGTGACCAGGGAGGCGCTGATTGAGCTATTCGACGAATATCACGTCATGCCGTGCCGACACTATGACCGCGAAATTTTCATTAAGTCCATCCTCGCCCTGCTTGCCGATCGCGATGGGTGGAGGCCGATTGAGAGCGCGCCTGTCGATGACATCTTTATCGCAGCCATTCGTGTCCGCCATACCAATGGCGACACATGGTGGGAGCGTCACCTGATCTGGCTCGACGACGAAACCGGGGATTTGCATCCCGACTGTGAGCAGGGCTGGTCGATCAGCGATTACGAACTGTGGTGCCCTGCTTTGTTTCCAGAGCTTCCACCCCTTGAGAGCGGGGCGCGGTGATGGCTGGGAGCGAGATAGCCGCCGCCATTTTCTTCGCGCCCATCATCGCGGCATGGTGGGCTGCTTGGGCGTGGCTGATCCGCAAGATGTGGAGGACGCGATGAACACCGACCCGCACAAGCTGGCTGCGTCGCTGACGCCTGGGCAGAAATCGCTGCTGGCTTCACTCCGCCCAACAGATGAGCCCGGTTACTGGACATACGCCGCTGAGCGATTTGCGGGCCATTCCGCGCGGGCCTTGGTGAACAAAGGGTTGGTCAGTGGGGTGCGTGAATGCGGTCATGTTGGCCGCCTGTTTTTGCCAGCGAAAGGCCTAGCAGTCCGCGCCGTGCTGATCGAGGAGGTGGGGAAATGATCTGCCGTGTCTGCCGAGGCGCTGGCAATGTCGGCGTGTACCCCAATCTCTGGCGATGCTGGCCCTGCGGCGGGTCCGGCGTCTCTGTTCAACATGGCCCGGCATTGTACGGCCAAGGGAGGTCTCGCTCCTTCACCGAGACGGGGAGCCAGAGCCGTGGTTGAGATGGTGGAGATGGTGGAGGAGGCTGTCGGTCGACTAGACCGGGCCGAGATATACCGGATGGCGCGAAAGCGAAAGATCCGAGACGCGACGATGCAGGACTTTGACTATCATCGGGAGCGCGTGATTGCTGAGATGCTCGCCCAAGCCATTATCCCGATCGTCACCGCCGCATGTGCTGAGGTGGCTAGGGATCATAAGGCCGACGAGTTTCAGAGGTCAGTATATGGCGGCCTGTCGCAATACGGGCACGGCTATGAAGCCGCCGCCGAAGAGATCGCCACCGCCATCGAGCATCTGGCAAACCCCTTCCTCGCTGATCAGGGAGGGTAAGGGGCGTGGAACCGGAGCGCTGCGGCTCGAGCCAGGGATCGCTCATCACGGGCTTGCCGATCCGCACCTTGCAGGAGAAGGCGGCGGCAGGCCTTATACCCGGCGCGCGAAAATCGTTCGGACGCTGGACCTATGACATCGCAGCCCTTCGCGGGCTAGGGAGCAAGCCATGCCTAAAGGCCTCTATCAGAGAAACGGCATTTATTGGGCGCGTTTCAAGATCAAAGGGATCGAATATCGCGAAAGCCTACGAACTCGTTCTCTCGCAACGGCTGAGAGGCGGCTGAAGGCTGCGAAGGACGGCGTACAGGACCGGGTGTTCTACGGAGCCAGCGAAGCCATCACCTGGCCGGCTGCCGTCGTTTCGTGGAGTGCGAAGGGCTACAACGCCATCGGCATCAAGGCCAGCACGTTCGACCGCTACCTTACCAGCATTGGCCAGCTACGAGCGCATCTCGACGATAAGGATGTGCAGAAGATCGACGTGCGGCTGCTGAAGAGCATTGTTGCTGACCGCCAGCGTCACGGCGCTACCAATGCCACGATCCGCCGCGACATGACCGCCATCTCGAGCGTGCTTGCCCATGCCGTTGATATGGAGTGGATTGAAGAGAACCCGGCGAAGATGATCGACCGCTCGAGGTTCAAGGAGCGCAAGACGCGCATCATCCTGCCTCGAGACGAAAGCCTCGAGCAGGTGTTCGCTCTTCCCGGTCGATTCATGGACATGGCCGAACTGGCGCTCGAGACTGGCATGCGCGAGGAAGAAATCGCCAGCCTCGAGCATGACCGGATCGACCGTAGCCGAATGGTGGCGACGCTCGAGGCGACAAAGACAGATAGGGTCCGCCAGGTCACGCTGACGAAGAGGGCGCTCGAGATCATCGATCGCCAGCCCCGCCATTTCAAGAAGCGTTGGGTGTTCTGGCGCGGCGACGGTCAGCGCTACGTCGAGGTGCATAGCGAATTTTTCGCAAAGCTATCTCGAGTGGCACAGAAAGCGACACAGGAAGGGCGCGACTTTCAGCGCTTCCGCTTCCACGATTTGCGGCACCTTTTCGCCGTTCGCTATCTTCGCGACCGTCGCGGAAGCATCTATGATCTACAGCAGGAGCTAGGCCACTCGAGCATCAAGACGACCGAGCGCTATCTTGACCATCTCACGCCAGACGAGCGTCAGGCGGCAATCCGAGGGGTGGCACAGGATTGGGCACACGACCAGAGGTTTGGCGATGAAAAAGCTTGAGCAAATGGCGGTTTTATGGGATGTTCCAGCTATGCACAAAAAGAACAAAATCGTCTTAGCAAACCGCTGGTTTCAGCCACTCACCCACGTCTCCGGGAAGGCAGAGGCCGGGCTATAGCGAGCGAGTGCGGTCCGATCAACCGCCTTCCCTAATCAAAATTCCTCCAGCATTATTCATGTTCGCGTTCATTGCAGCGACAGGGAAAAGAGGCTTTATACAGCAGCGGCAAGGCCTTTTGCGGAGAGTGGCGATGAAGTTCGGTTATGTCCTGTGCCTCACGGCGTTGATGGCGCTCGGTAACGCAGGCATCGTTCAGGCGCAGGCGCGCACGATCGATCCCAATCAGGCGAACGATCTGGCCCCCGTACCCGCTAGCGAAGCCAATTATGGCACCAAGGTCTCCGCGCCGCCCGCAGAAGCCCCGCAAAGCACTCAGGCCGCGGCGGACGCGGTCGCGTCTGAAGGCGGCGGCGCCCTGCCCCCGCCTCCCCCGTCTTCGACCCGGATGCAAGCGGCCGACGCCTCGGCAAACAGCACCTATGCGCAGGATGATGTGCTGAGCGCGGCGGAAGGCGTGTTCGGCAAGGGCGCCGAGGGCCTGGCCAAGCTCATCGAGAAGGTCCTCAAGGACCAGGGCCAGCCCAATGCCTATATCGCGGGCCGGGAAGCCGGCGGGGCGATCGTCGTCGGCGTGCGCTACGGTTCGGGTACGCTGTTCCACAAGGTCGAGGGTCAGCAGCCGATCTACTGGACCGGCCCGTCGCTCGGCTTCGATCTCGGCGCCAATGGCTCGAAGAGCTTCGTGCTCGTCTATAATCTCTACGACAGCGCCGACATCTTCCGTCGCTTTCCGGCGGTCGAAGGGACTGCCTATATCGTCGGCGGTTTTACCGCGACCTATCTGCGGCGTGGCGATGTCGTGCTGATCCCGATCCGGCTCGGCGTCGGGTGGCGGCTCGGCGTCAATGTTGGCTATATGAACTTCACCCGCAAATCGAAGTCGGTGCCGTTCTGACGGGCTATTCCGCTAAGCCGATCAGCGAGATCTGCCGGCCATAGCCCGGTTCGCCGCGATGCGTCGCGCGACGGAAGCTGAAGAAGCGGTCGGGCTGGGCGTAGCTATCCTCACCCAGCGCGATCACCCGGCCGATCCCCGCCGCCGCAAGCCTGTGCGCGACATAGGCCTCGATATCGAACTGTGCATGGCCCGGCCGCCGGCCATCGGCGAAGAAGCGCTCATTGGCGGGATCAGCGGCCTCGAAACGCTGCACGAACCCCTCATCGACTTCATAGCTCGACCGGGCGATGCAGGGGCCAATCGCGGCGACGATGTTCGCGCGGTCGGCGCCGAGCTTCTCCATCGCGGCCAACGCCGTATCGGTCACGCCGGTGATAGCGCCCTTCCAACCGGCGTGCGCCGCACCGACGACCCCCGCCTCCGCATCGGCGAACAGCACCGGCACGCAATCCGCGGTGAGTATTCCGAGCAACAGACCGGGCCGATCCGTAACCAGAGCATCGGCATGCGGACGCGCGTCATCGGCAAAGGGGACGGTGACCGTGACCGCGTCTGCCGAATGGACCTGATGCAGCGTGACGAGCTTGTGGCCCGGTGCCACTGCCCCCACTGCGCGGCGGCGATTTTCGAGGATCGCGTCACGGTCGTCATCGGAACCGAGCCCGACATTCAGGCCGGCATGTATCCCCACGGACACCCCGCCTTCACGACCAAGGAATCCGTGCGGCAATCCTACCAATGCACCGACAGTGATCGGACGAACGCTCATGCCGTGGGCTTCTGGCTGAAGCCTGCGTCAACGATGCCGGGCGTATCCTCGACAATCACCTCATCGACCCGCGAGGGCGGAGATCCGCGGTGGCACCGCGCAATCAAATCCTCCACCTTTTCCGCCGGTCCTGCGACGACCGCTTCGACCGAACCATCGTGGCGATTGCGGACCCAGCCATCGAGGCCGAGTTCAATCGCCTGCTCGACCGTCCAGGCGCGGAAGAACACGCCCTGTACCCTGCCCTTGATGTGAATACGGCGGGCAATGCGCGAGTCTTCACCCACTATGCCTATCCCACCTGGGCTCGATGCAGCAGCTTCTGGTCGGCGAGAACCAGCGCCATCATCGCCTCGACCACCGGCGCGGCGCGGATGCCGACGCATGGATCATGACGGCCCTTGGTGCGGATATCGGCCGCCTCGCCATCGCGCCCGATCGTCTCGACCGGCGTGAGGATCGACGAGGTCGGCTTGAGCGCGAGCCGCACCAGCACCGGCTGCCCGGTCGAGATACCGCCCGCGATCCCGCCGGCATGATTGTCGAGGAAGACCGGCTTGCCATCATTGCCCGGCCGCATCGCATCGGCATTGGCCTCTCCGGTCAACCGGGCAGCAGCGAAGCCGTCGCCGATCTCAACCCCCTTCACCGCGTTGATGCTCATCATCGCAGCCGCCAGTTCGCTGTCGAGCTTGGCGTAAAGCGGTGCGCCCCAGCCCGGGGGCACGCCGTCCGCGACGCATTCGACCACGGCTCCCACCGACGATCCTGCCTTGCGGGCGTCGTCGACGATCTTTTCCCAGCGCGCCGCCGCGGCGCGATCGGGGCAGAAGAACGGATTCTCATCAATCGCGGCATCTTCGAAACACGCGCGGTCGATCGCGTCGCCGCCCAGCTCGACCAGATAGGCGCGAATCCGAACCCCAGGGATCGCGAGCCGCGCCACCGCGCCCGCCGCGACACGCGACGCGGTCTCGCGCGCCGAGGAGCGCCCGCCACCGCGATAGTCGCGAAAGCCATATTTGGCGTCATAGGCATAGTCGGCGTGGCCCGGCCGATAGGCGAGCGCGACCTCCGAATAATCCTTCGAGCGCTGGTCGACATTCTCGATCATCAGGCTGATCGGGGTACCGGTTGTCTTGCCCTCGAACACGCCCGAGAGGATACGGACCTGATCGGGTTCCTGCCGCTGGGTGGTGAAGCGCGAGGTGCCTGGCCGCCGCTTATCGAGCCAGGGCTGAATATCCGCCTCACTAAGCGTCAGCCCCGGAGGACAACCATCGACCACCGCCCCGATCGCGGGCCCGTGGCTCTCCCCCCAGGTGGAGAAGCGGAATACGCGGCCGAAGGAGTTATAGCTCATAGCTCCCTCTCCCCGAGGGAGAGGGAGAAATCAAGCCAGCGCGATGTCGGGTGCGTCCTCCGCCTTCATGCCGATGACGTTGTAGCCAGCGTCAACATGGTGGATCTCACCGGTCACGCCGCTGGCCAGATCGGAAAGCATGTAGACGCCCGCGCCGCCGACATCCTCGATCGTGACGTTGCGGCGGAGCGGTGAGTTCAGTTCGTTCCATTTTAGGATATAGCGGAAGTCGCCGATGCCGCTGGCCGCCAGCGTCTTGATCGGGCCGGCCGAAATCGCGTTGACGCGGATATTTTCCGGGCCGAGGTCCATCGCCAGATATTTGACGCTGGTCTCCAGCGCAGCTTTCGCGACCCCCATGACATTATAATGCGGCACGACCTTCTCGGCGCCATAATAGCTGAGCGTCAGGACCGAACCACCATTGGCCATCAGCGGCCGGGCGCGCTTCGTAACCGCGACCAGGCTGTAGGCCGAGATGTTCATGGTCAGCAGAAAATTGTCGAGACTGGTGTCGACATAGAGGCCGCGCAGCTCGTTCTTGTCCGAAAAGCCGATCGCGTGGACCAGGAAGTCGATCGTCGGCCAGCGCTCGGCGAGCGTCGCGAAGGCGACATCCATCGCCGCATCGTCCGACACGTCGCATTCGATCAGGAAATCGGAACCGACCTGTTCGGCCAACGGACGGACGCGCCGCTCCAGCGCCTCGCCCTGATAGCTGAAGGCCATTTCCGCGCCCTGTTCATGGAGCGCCTTGGCGATCCCCCACGCCAGCGAGCGATCATTGGCGAGCCCCATGATCAGCCCGCGCTTCCCCGTCATCAAACCCGCCACGTTATCTCCCTCAAAGGTTGGGCGTCTCGTCCTTTACAGAAGTTTCTGGGGTCTCCGCTAGAGCCGCGTTGAGATGTGCGCCGAAAACCAGTCCGAGGCCGACCAGCCAGAAGAACAATAGCGTCACGATTACTCCCGCAAGGCTGCCATAAGTCCGTCCATAGCCGCCGAACGCGGCGACGACGACCGGCAGCAGCATCGTCACCGCCATCCACCAAACCGCGGTGAACAGCGCGCCGGGCCACTTCGGGCAGGGCCCCGTCCGATATTTGAGCGGGGTCAGCGTCGCGAACATCGCATAGAGCGCAGCGATAAGCATGAGCAGCGGCGCAATGCGCGACAGGTTGATGAGCGGCTGGAACTCGAGGCCGATCGGCAGAAGCCGCCAGATGAACTGCTCGATGCCCGTTAGTACGACCTGCGCGCTGAACGCCGACATGGCGAGTATCACCGAGGCGATGATGATCAGGATCGATCCGGCGCGATAATGCCAGAAGCCCTTGGACGGAGTAGTGCCATAGGCGCGATGGAGTATGTCGCGGATCGTCTCGACGAAGCTACCCACCGTCCACAGGCCGACGATCGCGCCGAGCCAGAGCAGGGTTCCGCTTCCATTGGCGGCGAGAACATCGTTGATCGGCTGTGAAATCAGTTCGCGTACCGATCGCGGCACGGTCCGCAGGAAGCCGTAGACGGCGTGCTGGACATCGGGCGTCCGGCCGAACAGCTGGGCCAGCGCCGCCATCACGATGAAGAAGGGGAACATCGTCAGCAGCGCGAGATAAGCAATATTGCCGGCATGGATGAAGCCGTCAGCATAAACGCCCAGCGCCGCCCGCTTGAACACCGTGTAGATTCGCCCGCCCGATCGCATCTCGTCGAGATGCTTGTCGAAGGGCCGTCTGCGGCGCGCCTCTGGAGATTCATCCGTCACCAAAGCGCGCCGCTCCTGTCTCTTTGAAAAATATCGACCTAAACGCCCAGATTGGCGCGCGGGTTGCGCTGCCCCTTTGCCGACCATTTTTCGACGAACGCCTCGAGCTCGCTATCGTCCGCGGGAATGTCGATCATCACCGTCACGAGTTGATCTCCGCGCGAGCCGTCCTTGCGGTGGAAGCCCTTGCCCTTGAGCCGCAGGGTCTTGCCCGATCCGCTACCCTTGGGAATGCCGAGCATCACCGCACCGTCGACTGTCGGCACCTTCACCTTGGCGCCGGCAACCGCTTCGTCGAGCGCGATCGGCAGATCGAGCCGGACGTCGTCGCCATCACGCGTATAGAAGCGGTGCGGGCGCACCTCGACCGTGATGATCGCATCGCCATTACCGCCAGGGCCCGGCTCGCCCTGCCCGCCCAGCCGCATCTGGGTGCCGGTCTCGACACCGTTGGGCAGCTTGACGTCGATCGTCTTGCCACTGGATAGCGTGATGCGCTGCGGCTTGAGCGCCGCCGCGTCCTCAAAGGGCACGGCAAGCCGGTAATTGGCATCCGCGCCCTTGGTCGGCATGCCGCCGCCTTGCGTACCGAAACCGCCGAAGCCGCCCGGCCGGCGCGCGCCGCCGCCGGGTCCGCCCCGCGAGCGACCGAAAATGCCTTCGAAGATGTCACCGAAGTCGGCCGCGTCGGCCCCGAACTCAGAGCCTCCCCCGCCGGGACCGGCACCTGGGCGAAAACCACCCCCGCCACCGCGTCCACCAAAGCCGAAGGGACCACGCGGATTGCCCTGCTCGTCGATCTCACCGCGATCATATTGGGCGCGCTTGTCGCGATCGGACAGCAGATCGTAGGCCGAGGTCACATCGGCAAAGCGCTCGGTCGCTTTCGGATTGTCCGTGTTGCGGTCGGGGTGCAGCTCCTTCGCGAGCTTGCGATAGGCCTTCTTGATCTCGGCCTCGTCCGCGCCCTTTTTCACCCCAAGCTTCGAATAAAGGTCCGCCATAGTCGTCGTCGTCATCCTGCCGTCGCACCCTGTTGCATTTATGCAACAGATCAGATGTGTACCGCCTCGCCATTGCGCAAGCCCAAGTTTACTGCGCCTGATGGCAACCAGCCGGTTCCGTCCGCGTTCTTGCGGCCTAAACCTTCCAACTACAAGCGAGTTACCCGTTCATGGCGCCTTATCCGTGCCCCAATTGCAAGCGCCTCAATCATTTCGAGGTGCGCGTCTGTCCGGCCTGCGCTTTCACGTTGGGCTATGATCCCTCATCGGATGGCTTCCTGTTCCTCGGCGATGGGGCGACCACCTGGCGTGACGGCGGGGGCCAGCCGCATGATGCGGTCGTATGCGCCAACAACAACGAATATGGCGTCTGCAACTGGCTGGTTTCCGCCAGCGACAACACACCTTATTGCCGCGCCTGCCGCCACAACCGGACCATCCCCGACCTGACCGTGCCGACGGTGCCCGAACGCTGGGGCAAGATCGAGGAAGCCAAGCGGCGGCTTTTCCACACGCTGATCAAGCTCGGCCTGCCACTGGAGACCAAGGCAGAAGAAGTCGATAAAATCCAAGGTCTTGCATTCGATTTCTTATACGATCCCGCAGCCGAAGAACAAGGACAGGCGCAGATCACCACCGGTCATGACGGCGGGGTTATCACACTTAATCTGATCGAAGCCGACGATGTCGCCCGCGAACGGGCGCGGCGGGCGATGGGCGAGCCCTATCGGACCTTGCTTGGGCATTTCCGGCACGAGGTCGGCCATCATTACTGGTCTCGGTTGGTGGAGACCGATGCGGAGGAACTGGCGGCGTTTCGCGCAATCTTCGGGGACGAGACGACCGACTATGCCCAGGCGCTCGCGGAGCATTATGGGCCGAACAGCAATAAGGTCTGGACCGACGATTATGTCAGCTATTACGCGACCTCGCATCCATGGGAAGATTTCGCCGAAACCTTTGCCCATTATCTTCACATGATCGATACGCTCGCGACGATCGGCGGGATGGATATGCGGATGGCGCCCTTCCCCGGCCCAGAAGGCAATCCGGGCGCGAAGATCGACTTCGATCCCTATCACGCCTCGACCGAGCAGCTTACCGCGGAGATGGTGCCCTACAGCTTCGCGCTCAATGCGGTGAACCGCAGCATGGGCCAGCCCGATCTCTACCCTTTCCGCTTGTCCCCCGCGATCATGGACAAGATCGACTATGTCAACCGGCTGGTCGCGCGAGCCGCCGGACGCGCCGCAGCGCCAGGGCCGGATATGCGGGCCGCTTAGCCGATCGGCTCGACGTCAACCGAAACGTCGATCTTTTGTCCATCCTGTCCGGTGAAGACCCCGTCGATCGGGGCGACGTCGGCATAATCGCGGCCCATCGCGGTGATGATGTGATCGCCGCCGACCATGCAGGAGTTGGTCGGGTCGAAGCCGAGCCAGCCGCGCTGCGCCCCGCACCAGATCACCACCCAGGCATGGGTTGCATCGGCGCCAACCAGCCGTTCCTTGCCCGGCGGCGGGATGGTGCGCAGATAGCCGGAGACGTAGGCCGCCGGAATACCGACACCACGCAGGCCGGCGATCATGATCTGGGCAAAGTCCTGACAGACGCCGTGGCGCTTCTCGAACGCCTCCTGCGGCGTGGTGTCGACGGTGGTCGCGCTTCCGTCATAGGTGAAACTGTCATGGATGCGGGTGGCCAGCGCCAGCCCGGCCTCGGCCACGCCGCGATCCGCGTCGAGATGCTCCGCGCACCAGGCGGTTATCTCAGCACTGAGCGGAATCGATGGCGATGGATAGAGATAATTGGCCGGGCTCTCGACCCCGAGATCGCGTGTCATCCGGGCCGCCACAGCAATCTCGGCAATCGTGGCATCGTCGGCCCGGGGCACCGGCATCGGCCGATCGACCCGGATACGGAAGCGGCTCTCGATGGCGAGTTCGCGGGTGGGCCGCTCCATGACCATGCGGCTGACATGGCCAAGATAGCCTATCGGCCGGGTGCCCGTTATCCGCGCCGCGGGTGAAAGCTCGAGATCATAGCGTTCGAGCGTCTGCCCCGCCCATTCGATGGGACGCAACCGCAGATTGCACCGCGCGAACGTCACCGGATGGGCGTAGCGGAAGCGTGTCCTGTGTCTAACCTGGTAAAGCATCAGAAGACCATTATGCGAGAGTCATCCCCGCCATGCGGAAGCCCTCGCTGCCCTGCAGGAAAAAGCGCGCGCTGATCGCGTTGGACAGTTCGGACAGCATATTCTCGATCCCCAGCATCATCGTCCCGTCGAGCGTCTCGGCACTGGCGGTCCGGATCGCCGCCTCGATCCGGTAGAAGATCGTGACGTGCGGCTCGGACATTCCGTCATCGCGCAACGCTGGCAACGCCTTGAGATGCTCGGAGATCCGCTCGACCTGATAGGCTAGCGAGCGTGGGTTATAGGGATCGAGCGTGACGAGGTCGCGCACCGGTTCGAGCGCGAGCCCGGCGAGATAGCGCGCCCGGTAGCTGATCTGGCTGTCGCACAGGTCCAGCAGCGTGGTGAGATCGTCGGCCGACGCTTCCTTGCCGCCAAAGATACGGACGAGCCGGCACGCCCACAGCGCGCGCTCGACTCTCCGGCCCATATCCTGGAAGCGCCAGCCGGCCGTGCGGCCCATATTCTCGGCGGAAAGACCTGAGAGCGCCGAGAAACGCTCCTGCAAGTCGATTGCCCGCGCCAGGGTTGCTTCGGCGTCCTCCGAGGTCACGCGCGGCAGCGGCGCATCGACAAGCCGCCACACGTCGGCGGAGAGACGATCGCGCGTACCGCTGGCGATCGACCGCGCATGACGCATCAAGCTGGCCACGCTGGCCGCCCCCCGCCCGTCGAGCGCGAGCAGCGCCAGTTCGCGCAGGTCGTGGGTTTCGCCCGTACCCTCGTCCAGCTCCTCCTCATCCTCCTCGTCCTGAAGGTCCGAAGCTGCTGCGCCCGAGGCGACCAGCATCGTGCCGAGCCGGTCGAGCGTCAGCGGAAAGAGCGCCGCGCCGCCGTCGGCGACAATCGATCCGCCCAAGGTCGCGCGCACCAGCCGCAGGGTTGCCTCGCCCCGCTCGAGATAGCGGCCGAACCAGTAGAGATTATCGGCGGCGCGGCTCGGCAAGGTGCCGGGATTGCGGCGGATCGGCACCTTTTGCGGCAGCAGCGACACCGGCTCGACCGGGCGCGTCCCGACTACGCAGACATCTGCGGAGAAAGCTCCTTCGCCCATCACCGTCGCACGCGCGTCGGAATCGTCGCCGATCCGTGCGAAACCGCCCGGCATGACCGCCCATTGTCCCTGACCATCGCGCGCGGCGAACACACGCACGGTGAAGGGGCGCGGCACGAGCTGGCCATCCTGCACGGCAGGAGCTGTCGACAGGTGGACGTCCTCCTGCGCGACATAATCCTCCGGGCGGCGGCGCATGTCCGCCAGCAGCGCGGCGCGATCGGCGCCGCTGAGCGTCGAGGCCAGCACCGGCCGCCCGCGCGGCAGTCCGACCGGCGCTTCCGAGAAGGCAGGACCGATCAGCAGTTCGTCTAGCCGGGCCTCGACCTCGGCGCGCGGACGCTCCTGCCCGCACCACCATGTCGCAATGTTAGGAAGCTTGAGATTCTCGCCCAGCAGACGTCGGGCAAGTGCCGGAAGAAAGGCAGCCATCGCGGTCGATTCGACCACGCCCGCGCCAGGCGCATTGGCGATCACCGCCTGCCCCGCCGCCATAGCATCCATCAGCCCCGGCACGCCGATCGCCGAATTGCTGTCGAACGCGAGCGGATCAAGCAGCCGCGAATCGATTCGCCGCCACAGGGCGTCGACCCGCTTCAGCCCCTCGATCGTGCGTACGAACAACCCGTCTTCGCGCACCGCCAGGTCGCTGCCCTCGACGAGCAGCAGCCCCAGATAGCGGGCGAGATGCGCCTGTTCGGCATAGCTCTGATTATAGCGGCCCGGAGTTAGCAGGCCGATGCGTGGCTCAGACCGCCGGCACGCCGCGGCCAGCCCCTCGCGAAATGCCGAAAAGAACGGCGCTAGCCGCTCGACGTGGAGGCGCGTCTGGAGCGCACCCATCAGCCGGGTCGAAGCAAGCCGGTTCTCCAGCGCATAGCCGGCGCCAACCGGCGCGCGGACATGGTCGTCGAGCACGCGCCATTCCCCGCCTGGATCGCGACACAGGTCGACCGCATAAATGTGCAGGCGATGGCCGCCGGGGGGCTTGCCGCCGATCTGTGACCGCCAATAGGCGCGGCTGCCGGTGATCAGGGCGGCGGGAAGCGCACCCGAAGCGACCAAGGTCTGGTCGCCGAAGATGTCGTCGAGCAACATTTCGAGCAGTTCGGCGCGCTGCGCGACGCCGGCGGCGATGATTGCGAAGTCGTCCTCGCCGATCAGCAGCGGCATCGCCGAAACCGGCCAGGCGCGCTCACGCTCTTCGCCCGGCAGACGGAACGCGGTGCCCAGTTCCTGAACCTGACGGGCCATGCGCTGCTGGAGCAAGTCGAGCCGCCCGTCGCTCAGCTGTCCGACGCCCTCGAACAGGCCATGCCACCATTTCGCGCCGCGTCCGACATCGCCACGCAACGCGTCGGCGAGGCCCGCCTTTCCGATATAGCTGTGCAGCCAGCCTTGGCCGAGGCTGGGCATCCCCGGCAACTCGGCCATCATGTCCCCCTGCATGGCCGCGCTCACCAACTGGGCGGCGCGCGCAGGTCGAGCGTCATCGGGAACTCGCTCGGGCGCTCCGTCAGCGGCATCGTCACCGGCCCCGGTGTGTGGCCATGGTCCTGGAAGCGGGCGCGGCGTCGCGCCTCGGCTTCCAGATCGTTGATCGGTATGGTGTCATAGCTGCGTCCCCCCGGGTGCGCGACATGATAGACGCACCCACCTAGCGAACGACCATTCCATTTGTCGAGCAGATCGAAGGTCAGTGGCGCATCGGCATCGAGCAGCGGGTGGAGGCAATTAGCCGGCTTCCACGCTTTGTAGCGTACCCCGCCGACTGCCTCGCCGGGCACGCCGGTCGGCGTCATCGGCACCGCACGCCCGTTGACCGCGACGATGTGGCGGCCGGGCACTAGCCCGCTCGCCTTGACCTGAAGCCGCTCGGTCGAGCTGTCGACATAGCGGACGGTGCCGCCGATCGCCCCGGTTTCGCCCAGCACATGCCAGGGTTCGAGGGCATGGGCGATCTCCAGCGTCACGCCGCCCGCCGAGACCGTACCATGGACCGGGAAGCGGAACTGGCGCTGCGCCTCGAACCAGGCCGGATCGAAATCATAGCCGGCGTGGCGCAGATCGCTCAGCACCTCCATGAAATCGGCCCAGACGAAATGGGGCAGCAGGAAACGATCATGCAGCGTGGTGCCCCAGCGGACGAGCCCGCCCTTCTGCGGCTCGCGCCAGAACCACGCGGTGAGCGCGCGCAGCAGCAGTTGCTGGGCGAGGCTCATCTTCGCTTCCGGCGGCATCTCGAAACCGCGGAACTCAAGCAAGCCGAGTCGCCCGGTCGGCCCGTCGGGCGAGAACATCTTGTCGATGCAGATCTCGGTACGATGGGTGTTTCCGGTTACGTCGACGAGAAGGTTGCGGAACAGCCGGTCGACCACCCATGGCGGCGGCGCATCGCCCTCTCCGGGTGCGGGCACCTGCGCCAGCGCGATCTCCAGTTCATAAAGGCCATCGTGGCGCGCCTCGTCGATGCGCGGCGCCTGGCTGGTCGGCCCTATGAACAAACCTGAGAAAAGGTAACTAAGTGACGGATGTCGCTGCCAATAAAGCACGAAGCTCTTGAGCATGTCGGGCCGACGAATGAACGGAGAATCGTTCACCGAGCGGCCACCGAGGACGATATGATTGCCGCCTCCCGTCCCGATCGCGCGGCCGTCGATCATGAACTTGTCGGCGGTCAGGCCATTTTCGCGCGCCAGGTCGTAGAGGCCGGTGGTGATATCGACCGTCTCGGCCCAGCTCGCGGCGGGATGCACGTTGACCTCGATCACGCCGGGATCGGGTGTGACCTTCAGGACGTTGAGCCGGGGATCGGCCGGCGGGCCATAGCCTTCGATACGGACCGGCACCCCGGTCCGCGCCGCGGTCGCCTCGATCTCGGCGACGAGTTCGAGATAATCTTCGAGCTTTTCAGTCGGCGGCAGGAAGACCGCGATATAATCGCCGCGCGATTCGGCCGTCATCGCGGTGCGCACCGCGCCTTCGATGATCTTCTGTTCCTGCCGTTCCTGGGCCACCGCGCCGCCGGCGGCCGGAGCGACAGCTTCAGTCCGCTGCGCCAGCGCCTCGCTGCGCTCCGCCGGGAAATCGGGCAACGGACCCCGCAGCTCGGTCGTGTCCTGGACGTGGAGAAAGGGATAGTCGGCCGGCGGCACATAGGGCAGCGAGCCGAGCGGCAGGCGATAGCCGATCGCCGCGTCGCCGGGCATCACGAACAACTTGCCGCGCCGCACCTGCCAACGTTCGGAGCGCCAGCGCCCCGGGCTCGCTTCCTGCTTCACGTTCCAGCGCTGGATTGGAAGCACATGGCCGACCGGCTTGCTCAGGCCATGCTCGAATGCCTTGACCATCCGGTGGCGAGCTTCGGGGTCGTCGATCTTGGGATCGGTCGGATCGACATTCTCGGGCAGCTGAGCTTCCTTGACCGCCCATTCGATGCCGTCCTCATAGGCCTCCTGAACCATCTCACGGCCGACGCCCAGGCTTTCGGCGATCGTAGCGAGGAAGGTGCCGGCGTCGTCGCTGCTGACTGCCTTGCCGGTCTCGCCGCCCGCGATCAGGCTGGCGTCCTTCCAGACGGGGACGCCGTCGGTCCGCCAATATACCGAATAGCCCCAGCGCGGCAGGCTTTCGCCGGGGTACCATTTCCCCTGCCCATGATGCAGCATCCCGCCGGGCGCGTAGCGCTCGCGCAGCTTGCGGATCAGCCGGTCGGCATAGCCCGCCTTGGTCGGGCCCACCGCATCGCCATTCCATTCGGGCGCTTCGGGATCGTCGAGCGCGACGAAGGTCGGCTCACCCCCCATCGTTAGCCGAACGTCCTGCGCGACCAGATCGCCGTCGATCTTTTCGCCCAGCGTGTCGAGCGCGTCCCAGCGCGCGTCGGTGAAGGGCTTCGTGATCCGCACCGCCTCGGCGATGCGCTGAACGTTCATGTCGAAATGGAAGTCGACATGGGCAGGCTCGTACAGAGCACCTTCGATCGGGGTCGCCGAGCGATAATGCGGCGTGGCGGCGAGCGGGATGTGCCCCTCGCCCGCGAACATGCCCGATGTCGCGTCCATGCCGATCCAGCCCGCGCCGGGAACATAGATCTCCGCCCAGGCGTGGAGGTCGCAGACATCCTGCGCCACGCCCTTCGGGCCATCGATCGGCACGATGTCCGGTGTCAGCTGAATCGAATAGCCTGAGACGAAACGCGCCGCGAGACCGAGCCGCCGCGCCGCCTGCACCAGCAGCCAGGCAGAATCGCGGCAGCTTCCGGTGCCGATCGCCAGTGTCTCCTCCGGCGTCTGCACCCCTGTTTCGAGCCGGATGACATAGCCGACGCGCTGATTGATCGCGATATTGAGATTGCCGAGAAAATCGATCGTGCGGATGCGCACATCTGCGAATTCAGCGACGAACGCCTCGAACAGCGGCCCCTGAGCCTCCAGCTCGAAATAGGCGGCAAGATCCGACGCGAGATCGGGCGCATAGGTGAACGGCCGTTGCTCGGCATATTCCTCGACGAAAAAGTCGAACGGGTTGACCGCGATCATGTCGGCGATCAGGTCGACCGTCACCGAGAACTCGTTGGTCCGCTCCGGAAAGACCAGTCGCGCCAACCAGTTGCCGTGCGGATCTTGTTGCCAGTTGATGAAATGATTTTCGGGGCTGATGCGCAGCGAATAATTGTTCACCGCGGTCCGGCTGTGCGCGGCCGGGCGCAGCCGGATGACCTGCGGGCCGAGCTGGACCGGATGATCGTAGCGGTAGATTGTCTGATGGTGCAACGCAGCCTGAATCATGCCGATAGAGTCAGCACATCCCGTTGTGCGGTGCAATGAAGTTATGCCTTACCGGCAAGCTCCAGCACGCCCGGCAGCAGCGAGACTACCAACAGCGCCGCCATCCCGACATTGAAGGCGCGCAACATCACGGGGCGGGTGAGCAGGCGACGGACCACTGTGCCGCCGCCCGCCCAAAGCATGATGCAGGGCAGCCCGCAAACCGTCAGCGCGATCGCAATGACCGCGACGTCGCCAGCGAGGTGATCGGGCCGTGAGAAGCTCGTCGCGGCCCCCAGCGTCATCGCCCACGCCTTGGGATTGACCCACTGGAAGGCGGCGGCATGCAGGAAGCTCAGCGGTTCGCCGCGCGCCGATGCACCACCCGGTCCGGCCGACGTGGCGATACGCCAGGCCAAGTAGAGCAGATAAGCGGTCGATACGATGTGGAGCAATGTGTAGAGCCACGGCAGCCGCCCGATGACGCTCGCTAGTCCGAACCCGAGCAGCAACACCATCACTACGCAGCCGATGCTGATCCCGAACATGTGCGGGATCGTCCGGCGGAATCCGAAGGTCGCCCCGGAGGACAGCAGCATCATATTGTTCGGACCGGGCGTGACGGTCGAGACAATACAGAATGTCGCCAGTGCGATGAGCGTGTCGATCGGCATTGTCACCGTCGCAATGTCATGGCGAGCCGATAGCCCGCGTCGATCATCATATTGCGACCTTCATGACGCGCAGTTTGCTCAGCAGCCGCCGCAATCGCTGTCGTGGACACCATTGCGGCGAAGCAGACCAGAAGAAGGCCAGCGAGGGCTGTCGTCCATATATGCTTCACAGTCCCTGTCCCGATTGCGATTGACATGGACCGATTGCCGTGCATTGTCACCTATGTCAAAGATCATATTGTCATAGTGACATTAAAGGCCGCCCGATGAACTGGACTCCCGTACTGGACGATGACGCGACGACGGTGTCGGGGCGCCTGCTCGCCGCCCTACGGCGCGATATCGACGAAGGGGTGTTGATGCCCGGCACCAGGCTGCCACCGCATCGCGATCTGGCGCACCGGCTGGGTGTCGGCATAGGCACGGTGACTTCGGTATATGGCGAGGCAGCGCGGCAGGGATTGCTCACCGCAACAGTCGGACGCGGCAGCTTCGTGGCGGAGACAATGTCGAAGCCGGGAGGCGGCGATGGCCCGATCGAACTTTCGCGCAATCTGCCACCGCTCACCTTCTCGCAGCGCCGCTTCGGCCCAACTCTTGCCAAGCTCAGCAAGCGGAGCGATCTCGCTCAGTTCATCGACTATGCCCCGCCCGCCGGCCATGAGGCGCATCGCCGTTCGGCGGCCAACTGGCTGCGCCGGGTAAGCGGCCTGAGCGACGCTCGCCCCGACCGCCTTCTGATCACCACCGGCGGCCAACAGGCGATGGCGCTGACATTCGACATATTGTGCCGCCCCGGCGATATGATCATGACCGAAGCGGCGACCTATTTCGGGGTCCGCTCCATCGCGCAGGAGGGCGGCTATCGCACCGCCGGGCTGGCGATGGACGATCAGGGTCTGCTCCCCGAAGCGCTCGATCGAGCCGCCGCTGCCGGCGCGCGCGTGCTCTACACGCTGCCGACACTGCAAAACCCGACCGGCCGTATCATGGGCAGCGAGCGCCGCGCCGAGATAGCCGCGATCGCCCGCAAGCACGGTGTCTGGATCGTCGAGGATGATCTCTATTCGGCCTTCGCGATCGGCAACGCCCCGCCCCCGCTCGCCGCCTATGCCCCCGAACGCTGCTTCTACATCAACGGTACGTCGAAGGCGCTCGCGCCGGGCCTGCGCACCGGTTTCCTGATCCTTCCCGACAACGACCATCTCGACCGCGCGCTGCGGCGTATCCGCGCCCATGTCTACGCACCGTCGGCGATGGGGGCGCTGATCGGCAGTCAGTGGATGGAAGACGGCACCGCCGACGAGATCGTCGGGGAAATCCAGGCCGAGGTCCTGGCGCGCGGTCAGATCGCCGCTGAGCGCCTGGGGTCCGCGCTGAGCCCGCCGGCCGATCCGCGCTGCCCGCATCTGTGGCTGCCGATGCCCGAGCTTGAGGCCGAACGCTTTGCGGCGCGCGCGATGCGCGCCGGGGTCGAGGTGACGCCGCCCTCTGCGCCACTCATCGACCCTAGCTCGATCTCGGGGGTTCGCCTATGCCTCGGCATGGCGACCGATCGCGCGCAATTGGGCGTCGCGCTCGACCGTGTTGTGGCCGCGCTCGATGCCGGACGCACCGAAGTCGCCGCGACGGTGATCTGACAGCATGACGACCAGCCCCTTCCCCCTGTTCGAGACGTGGTATGCCGATGCGCAAGCCGCGGAGATCAACGATGCCAATGCGATGGCGCTCGCCACCGTGGGCACCGACGGGCAACCGTCGGTGCGGATGGTGCTGCTCAAGGGCCATGATGAGCGCGGCTTCGTCTTCTACACCAATTTCGAAAGCCGCAAGGCTGGACAAATATTCGAGAATCGGCGCGTCGGCTTGCTGTTCCACTGGAAATCGCTGCGCCGGCAGATCCGCATCGAAGGACCGGTAGACCAGGTCAGCGATGTCGAGGGCGACGCTTATTTTTCCACCCGATCGCGCGACTCGCAGCTCGGCGCCTGGGCATCGGATCAGTCGCGCCCGCTCGACAGCCGCACTACCTTCGAAACACGATTCGAGGCGATGCAGGCGCGTTTCGAGGGACATGACATACCCCGTCCACCGCACTGGTCCGGTTTGCGCGTCACCCCCGAACGGATTGAGTTCTGGCAGGACCGCGCGCATCGCCTCCACGAGCGCCATCTCTACACGCGGACGGCCGATGGCTGGACCGAAGGCATGCTGTATCCATGACGGTCGTGGCGTCATGACATTGCCGTTGAATGTGCGGGCGGGCATCGCATCGGCGTCGGTCGCGCTGATCCTGATCGCGCTCAAGGGCTATGCGAGCTGGGAGACAGGTTCTGCGGCGATGCTGGGTTCGCTGGCCGATACGACGCTCGACCTGATCGCTTCGCTGGTCACGCTTTACGGCGTGCGCCTCGCCGCTACTCCGGCGGACCAGCAGCACCGCTTCGGCCATGGCAAGGCCGAGGCCATCGCCGCCTTTTTCCAGGTGGTGCTGATCAGCCTCTCGGCCTTCTGGATCGCGGTGAGCGCCGTCCAGCGCCTGCTGGCCGGCGACCGCCCCGAGGCGGCGGAAACCGGGATTGCCGTATCGGCCATCGCCCTCGTGCTGACGCTGGCGCTCGTTACATATCAGCGCCGGGTGATCGCGCGCACCGGATCGATCGCGATCAGCACCGACCGGATGCATTATCAGAGCGACCTGCTGCTCAACGCCGCGGTGATCGGCGCATTGGCGATGGATCATTATGCGGGGATCGGCGGCGCGGATGCGGTGGCCGGGATGGCTATAGCGCTATGGCTGCTGCACGGCGCTTACCGCGCGTCGCACGAGGCGATCGATCAGCTGATGGACAAGGAATGGCCCGAGGAGCGCCGCCGTGCCTTTGTCGAGGTCGCCAACCGCCATCCCGAACTGCGCGGCATTCACGACCTGCGCACCCGCACCGCCGGCAATCGGGACTTCGTGCAGTTCCATGTCTGGGTCGATCCCGAGATGACCGTCGGTGACGCGCACCGCGTCATGGACGAGGTCGAAGACAAGCTGCGGGCCGCCTTTCCGGGCGTCGAGATACTGATCCACCCTGATCCCACCGGCCATATCGATCATGGCGAGGAGACATTTCCGTGAGAATTCCGTTCCAGCAGGTCGATGCCTTTGCCGACAGCCCCTTCACCGGCAATCCGGCGGCAGTCATGCCGCTCGAAGCGTGGCTCGACGATCCCATCCTTCAGGCGATCGCCGCCGAAAACAACCTCCCCGAAACCGCCTTCATCGTGCCCTGGGCAGGCGGCGAGGCCGATTATGAGCTACGTTGGTTCACCCCGACGGTCGAAGTCGTGCTGTGCGGTCATGCGACGCTTGCAACCGGTCACGTCCTGCTCAGCCGCAACGATGCGGTCGACAAGATTCGCTTCATGACCCGTCGTGCCGGGCCGCTCGAAGTCACTCGCGATGGCGACGGGTATAAGCTCGCCCTCCCCGCCTGGCATCTCGCCCCGAAGCCCTTGCCCGAACAGGCAGCGGCTTTGGGCGGTTCGCCGATCGAAACCTTCTGGCGCGACGGCGGCTATTCGCTGTTTCGCTATGGGAGCGCGGAGGAGGTGCGGGCACTGATGCCCGATTTCCGCGCGATGCGGCCCCTGGGCGACATATTGTTCATCGCGACGGCGCCGGGCACCGATACCGATATCGTCAGCCGCGTCTTCGCGCCGGGCGCCGGTATCGACGAAGACCCTGTGACGGGATCGGCGCATTGCCTTCTCGCCACTTACTGGGCCGAGCAACTCGGGCGGAATGGCTTCACCGCCTATCAGGCGTCGGAACGCGGCGGCTCTCTGGGCTGCGAACTCGATGGCGAGCGGGTCATTCTCAGCGGCAAATGCGTGACGGTGATCGAGGGCGCGTTCACGCTCTCCTGATCGTCAAGCCGCTTCGGTCAACTCCGCAGCCACCGTCTGGCTGATCCAGCCACCGCCGAGAACACGGTCGCCGGCGTAAAGCACAGCCGCCTGCCCCGGCGCGACACCATATTCGGGCTGATCGAAATGGAGCACGCCGTCGTCGAAATGCGCCGGTACCGGCTTGGCGAGTGAGCGAACCTTGGCGGTAATCGGGCCTTCATGGCCGTCGCCGATCCAGTTGATATCCTCGAGCATCGCCGCCGACACCGCCAGGGCACGGCGCGGACCAACGACCAGACGCTTGGCCGCCGGCTCCAGCCGAACGACGTAGAGCGGCTCGGGGCTGCCGCCGATCTCGATCCCCCGACGCTGGCCGACGGTGAAGTGGATCAATCCCTTGTGACGTCCGAGGACCCGGCCCTGGAGATCGACGATGTCACCCTCGTCGGCAGCCTCGGGACGCAGCTTCCTGACGATGCTCGCATAATCGCCATCGGGCACGAAGCAGATGTCCTGGCTGTCGGGCTTGGCGGCGACGCCGAGGCCGAGTTCGGCGGCGATCTCTCGAACGCGGGGCTTGGGCATGCCGCCGAGCGGAAAGCGCAGATAATCGAGCTGGGCCTGGGTGGTCGCGAACAGGAAATAGCTCTGGTCGCGCGCGGGATCGACAGCGCGGTGCAGTTCGGCGCGCTTCCCCTGCCCGATCACCCGGCGGACATAATGGCCGGTCGCGAGACAATCCGCGCCCAGGTCGCGGGCAATGCCGAACAGATCGGTGAACTTGACGCCCTGATTGCAGCGAACGCAGGGGATCGGGGTCCGGCCCGCCGCATATTCATCGGCGAAATCGGCGATCACCGAATCCCGAAAACGGCTTTCATAATCAAATACATAATGTGCGATCCCGAGGCGATCGGCGACCGCGCGAGCATCGCGGATATCCTGCCCTGCACAGCAGCTGCCGGTGCGGCCGACCGCCGCGCCATGATCATAGAGCTGAAGGGTGACTCCGATCGTCTCCGCGCCGCTCGCCGCGGCAAGCGCGGCCACGACCGAACTATCGACCCCGCCGGACATGGCGACGACGATGCGGCGGCCTTTGAGCGATACGCCATCGGCGCTGGAAAGCTGAAATTCCGGGTTCATCGCGCGGGCCATAGCAGCAAGCGTAAGTTCCCGCAAAAATAGACGAAAGTCGGCTAAAGATTTGTCCGGCCGCGCCGTTTCTTGTGCTGACACGGAAAACGGACAAGCCCCATGAAGATCAAGATCGACGAATTCCGTATCGATGCAGCCGAGCAGGTCGAAACCCCTCTCGACTTTACCACGCTCTGCGCCTTTCTTGCCCAGCATCAGGCCGAAACGCCGACCGCGCGACTCGCCCGTGGTGGCGCGGGCCATACCGAGCCCTTCGACCCCGCCCACCCGGCGGTCGCGGTCCTGCTGGCGGCTCCGGGGCAGACGGCTGCGGCAGCGAATGGCGCCCATGGCAGCTTCCATGCCGCCGCCGCCGCACGCTTCAACGACGGATCCCGGTAATAAAGATGATCCGCACATTTACCCTTCCACGCAAATCTTCCTTCAGAGCCGTGCAGCTAGGACAGCTTCGGGGAACAAGTTCAGGTCGACCGACCAAGTTTGAGGTATCGCATGCTTGAGAATCAGAAGATCCGTCCGCATCAGGTCATCGGCCCGTTGGGCGAACCGCTCACGGTCGATTCGCTTCCGCCTCCCGGTACGACCCGCTGGGTGGTCCGCCGCAAGGCCGAGGTCGTGGCGGCGGTCAGTGGCGGTCTCCTGACCGTCGACGAAGTATGCGAGCGTTACTCGCTCAGCGTCGAGGAGTTCGCCGGCTGGCAACGCGCGGTCGACCGGTCGGGCATGCCCGGCCTGCGCGTCACCCGGATTCAACATTATAAGTCGCTGTACGAGCGCCAGCAGAAATACTGACGCGCCACGATGCCGGATGAACAGGGCCCGCTTCCCGAGGAAGCGGGCCTTTTCCGTTTCGGACCAGCAACGATCCGTTCCTCGTCGCGGAAAAAGGAACAAGCGCCGCCCTCGAACGTACTATTCGCATGACGGCTTTCGCCACAACGAGAGCCACCCGGAGTGCAGGAGGACGGCATGAATCTGATCATTTTCCTTATCGTGGGCGGCATCATCGGCTGGCTGGCGAGCATCTTGATGCGTACCGACGCGCAACAGGGCGTCATTCTCAACATCATCGTCGGGATCATCGGATCCTTCATCGGTGGCGTACTGTTCGGACCGTCGCTGGGTGGCGGTGGCATCTATGGCTGGCTGAGCGCCTTCCTGGGTGCGGTTATCCTGCTCGCGATCGTCAACCTCGTCCGTCGCGGCGCGATGCGCTGATCCGCGACCCATCGGGTGAAAAGGCCGCCGGAGCGATCCGGCGGCCTTTTTCATGTCATTCCGTTATTCCGGTAGATACCACGCGGATGGTTGTTGGGCGGGTAGACCGAAGCTAGACCGTCCGTCGATGACCAAGCGCGCCAAACTCACAGCCTTTACCATGCCGAACCGGTCGCTCGACATCCGGCCCGCTCCACACGAGCGCGAATGGATGGATGAGACCAACCAGCGTTACGCCTATCGCTGCCTGCCGCTGGCGATCGCAAACGCCCATGGCTGGGAAATCCTCTGCCCATCCGGCTTCACCGCCAGCTGGCATGGCAGCGTCAAGATCGACGCGATCAGCATAACCCCAGACAAGGACAGCACTGCCCCCGCACTCAGCCATTTCGGCCACGGCATCCTCACTTTCCACATTCCCGCGGTGTTCCGCACTGAGCCCGGCTACGACCTGATGGCGCAGGGGCCGATCAACCGGCCAAAGGACGGCATCGGCCCGCTATCGGGGGTGGTCGAGACGGATTGGGCGCCCTTCACCTTCACGATGAACTGGATGTTCACCCGTCCCGGAAAGGTCCGGTTCGAGGCCGGCGAGCCCATCTGCCATGTCTTTCCGATCCAGCGCGGCGAGCTCGAAAGCTTCGAGCCCGTGATCCGCCCGATCACCGACGACGCGAAGCTCCACGCCGAGTTCAACGCCTGGTCCGAAAGCAGGGCCAAGTTCAATACCGGCCTGCGGGAGCAGGATGCCGATGCGCAGGCCGCGAAATGGCAAAAGCATTATTATCGCGGCCAGACCCTCGATGGAACCGACCTCGCGGGCGATGACCATCGCACCCGAATCCGCCTCTGGCCGTTCGCTCCGCCCGGCCGGGATGACTAACGCGCTGTCGGACGTCGTCAAACGAACGCGATGGCCGCATCGCCATCACAAATCCGAGGGATTGCTCGGCATGCGCACGCGCGGCGATATTCAGCGCCGAGGCGGCTGGAAAGCGAAATGGCTCTCTCCCGCGCCGGCGCGGGAGAGAGCCATTTTGAAATCCGGGAACGACGGGCTTATTCGAGCTCGAACGTCACCGATACGCTGATCGCGAGCTTCTGCTCGCCCGCCTCGATCGAGCTGTCGGCGGCTTCCTTGACGCGGGCCATGCTCATCATCGGCATCGGGCGGGGCATCGGGCTCTCGAAGCTTCCCTCGCTGATCGCGACGATCCGCTTGACCCTGAGACCCGCTGCGCCGGCATAGAGCGCCGCCCGCTCGCGCGCGGCGACGATCGCTTTCTTGCGCGCCTGATCGAGCAGCGGCTCGGGCTTGTCGATCGACAAGGTTGGTCCGTCGATCTGGTTGGCGCCCGCGGCAACGAGCGAATCCAGGATCGGCCCCGCCGCCTTGATATCGCGAAAACGCACGCTCACCCTGCTCGATGCCTGATAGCCGATAATCACCGGGGGCTTATTCTCCGCGTAGCGATATTGCGGGCTCAGGCTGATCGACGTGGTCTGGATGTCGCGGTCGGCAACCCCGGCCTTCCGGATTGTTGCCACCGTTGCCGCGGTCCGCCGGGCGTTATCGCTCATCGCCGCCGCCGCCGTCTCGGCCTGACTGACGACGCCGGCGCCCACGGTGGCGACGTCCGGAACCGCGTTGACCTCGCCGCTCGCCACCACGTCGAGCCGCGTGCCGGTCATGAACGCCTTCGCCGGCTCCTGCGCCGCAGCGGGGCTCATCAGCGCCAGCGCCAGGGGCGCCGCAACACCAAGTTTCGACATGATCTCTCCCATTTCGGTTCCGCTCCTGCTTTGCCGCAATGATCGCGACGTGCTACGGGTTCTACGCGATCGTCGCTGCATGGAGGCTTAACGCCTTTCGGCTGCGAAATGATCCCCTCGCGCCCGGAAACGGCATTTATGCGCCGCACTCTTGAGCGAGGTGACATATTGATATAATACAGTTCGATCTTAATCAAAGGGCTCGTCAGGGCCGGCAGTTTGAAAGCTATGGGGATGAACGTCGAATCCGGCATCGAGACCGATTATTCGGTCTATGACTATGATGATGCGCAGGCCCGTCGCCGACGCTGGGTGATCATCGGCGGCGCTGTCGCATTGCTCATCGTTGCGGTTATCGCCGGCATGATGATTTTCGGCGGCGAGAAGGCTGCGCCGCCCGCGCCACCCGCGCCGGGCGTCACGGTGATCGTCCCCGGACGCACCACCGTTGCCGCCTCTGTCTCCGCGACGGGCACGCTGTTCGCCAAGCGCGAGATGCCGGTCGGCATCGCAGGCGAAGGCGGCATGGTCCAGCGCGTGCTGGTCGAACCTGGCGATTGGGTCGCTGCCGGTCAGACGCTCGCGGTGATCGAACGCTCGGTCCAGGCGCAGGAAGCAAATTCGCTCGCCGCATCGATCCGTGTCGCACAGGCCGATGCCGATCTCGCACAGTCCGAACTCGATCGCGCCAAGGCGTTGGTCGCACGCGGCTTCATCTCCAAGGCCGACATCGATCGCAAGACCGCGACCCGCGACGCCGCGACCGCCCGTGTTGCGGTGGCCCGCGCCCAATATGGCCAGTCGCGCGCCCAGATCGGGCGTCTCGACATCCGTTCGCCCGCCGCCGGACTCGTCCTGACCCGCGCCGCCGAGCCCGGCCAGGTGGTCGGCCCCGGCAACGGCGCCCTGTTCCGCGTCGCCAAGGGCGGCGAACTCGAAATCCGCGCTCTCCTCGCCGAGCAGGATATCGCCCGTCTCAAGGTTGGAGATCAGGCCGAGGTCACGCCGATCGGCGGCAAGCGCGCCTTCCAGGGCACCGTCTGGCAGATTTCGCCGATTATCGACCCGCAGTCGCGCCAGGGCACCGCCCGCGTCCAGATGCGCTACGATCCCGCGCTCCGCCCCGGCGGCTTCGCCGCGGTGACGATCACCAGCGGCAGCGTATCGGCCCCCAGGCTGCCGGAATCGGCGGTACTGCATGATGAGAAAGGCTCTTATGCCTATGCCGTCGGTCCCGATAGCAAGGTGGTGCGCCGCGACGTGAAGACCGGTGACGTGACCGACGCCGGCGTGGTCATCCTGTCAGGGCTCCAAGGCAACGAGAAGATTGTCTTGTCTGCCGGCGCGTTCCTGAATCCGGGCGACAAGGTGACGCCGCAAATGGCCGACCCCGCCACTCTTGGCCGCTGATCGGAACTAAACGATGCGTAACATCTCCGCCTGGGCGATCAAGAATCCGATTCCGCCGATCGTGCTGTTCATTGCGCTGACGCTGGCTGGCCTGATCAGCTTCGCGCGCATGGACATCAACAACATGCCCGACATCAGCTTCCCGGGCGCGCAGGTCGAGATCGTCCAGCCCGGCGCAGCGCCGACCGAGATGGAAACGCAGATCACCCGCAAGGTCGAGGCGGCGGTCGCGTCGATCGGCAGCGTGAAATCGATCACCTCCTATGTCACCGAAGGTCTGACGGGCACCAACGTCGAGTTTCAGCTCGGCACGCCGGTGGACCGCGCGGTCAACGACGTGCGCGACGCCGTCGCGAAGATCCGTTCCGAGCTTCCTGACGGCATCCTGGAACCGCAGGTCAAGCGCATGGACGTCGAGGGCGGCCCGATCGCCTATTATTCGGTGACGGGCGTCGACATGACCCTGGAGGAACTGAGCTGGTTCACCGACAATACGGTGATCAAGCGGCTTCAGGCGGTCGAAGGCATGGCTGCGGTGTTCCGTGGCGGTGGCGTGACCCGCGAGATCCGGGTGATCCTGGATCCGGCGCGAATGCAGGCACAGGGTGTCACCGCGAGCGAGGTCAACAACGTCCTCCGCGCGGTCAACCTCAACGCCGCGGGCGGGCGGGCCGAAGTGGCCGGCTCGGAACAGTCGGTGCGCGTTCTCGGCAACGCCTCCTCCGCTTATACGCTGGGACAGACCCAGATATCGGTCGGCGACGGACGCACCGTCCGACTCGCCGATATCGCCACGGTGCGCGACGCCTATGGCGAGCAGCGTTCGCTCAGCAAGATGAACGACAGGCAGGTGCTGTCCTTCGCGATTCAGAAGGCGAAGGGCGCTTCGGACGTCAAGGTCTACGACGCCACGCAGAAGGTCCTCGCCGATCTCCGCAAGGAGAACCCGAAGATCGAGTATAAGGAGCTGTATACCAGCGTCCTGTATACCAAGGCGCAATACCACTCCGCGATCGATGCGATGATCGAGGGTTCGGTACTTGCGGTCATCGTGGTGTTCCTGTTCCTGCGCGACTGGCGCGCCACGCTGATCTCCGCGCTGGCGATCCCGCTGTCGGCAATTCCCGCCTTCTGGTTCATGGATCTGATGGGCTTCACGCTGAACACGATCAGCCTGCTCGCGCTTAGCCTGGTGGCGGGAATTCTCGTGGACGATGCGATCGTCGAGATCGAGAATATCGTCCGGCATATGCGCATGGGCAAGACCGCCTATCAGGCTTCGATGGACGCCGCCGACGAAATCGGCCTCGCTGTTGTCGCCACGACGATGGCGATCGTCGCCGTGTTCGTGCCGGTGTCGTTCATGCCCGGCATTCCCGGTCAGTTCTTCGAGCAGTTCGGCCTCACGGTCGCCGTCGCGGTGCTGATGAGCCTCGCCGTGGCGCGTCTCCTCACTCCCATGATCGCCGCCTATTTCCTCAAGGCAGAGGGCGTGAAGGAGCATGGCGGCGGCAGGGTCATGGATAAATATATCGACCTGCTGAAATGGTCGCTCAACAATCGCTGGAAGACGCTGCTGGTCGGAGGCGGCGGCGCGCTTGCCCTGACCGTCGTCCTGTTCGCCACCACACCATCGCAATTCCAGCCGGCACTCGACCTCGACTATAGTTCGGTGAAGATCGAGCTGGCTCCGGGCGCACGTCTCACGGAAGACACGCAAAGGGTCGCCGACCAGGCGAGCAAAATCCTGCGCGAGCAGCCGGAAGTCGATGCGGCCTTTGCTGATATCGGCGACAATGGCGACACGCGCTTCGCGACAATCTACATCACGTTGAAGCCCGCCAAGGAGCGCAAGCGCTCGAGCATCGAGTTCGAGCGCGAGACCGCGCCGCTACTCGCCAAGATCCCCGATGCGCGGGTCAATTTTCAGTCGCAGTCCGGCGGTTTCGGTCGTGATCTGACCGTGATGCTTGCCGGTGACGATCCGGTGAAGCTGCAGAAGACCGCGAACAACCTGATCGCGGAAATGCGCAAGAGCCCGATGATCCGCGATCCGCGCATCGACGGCGACATCCAGCGCCCCGAACTGATCATCAAGCCACGGCTCGATCTCGCCGCGGACCTCGGCGTGACGACCGCCGCGCTCAGCCAGGCGATCCGCATCGCAACGCTTGGCGATATCGAGCAGAATATGGCGAAGTTCTCGCTGTCTGACCGCCAGATCCCGATCCGCGTGTCCCTGAGCGAGGAATCGCGCCGCGACCTGTCGACGATCCAGAACATGCCGGTCCAGACGACCTTCGGCGGCACAGTCCCGCTCAAGGTAGTCGCCGATATCGAGTTCGGCGCCGGGCCCTCGAAAATCCGCCGCTATAACCAGGTGCGGCGCCTTGTCATCGGCGGCGATCTCACCACCGGCTCGATCAGCGGCGAGGCTTATAAATATATCTACGCGACCAAGACGATGAAGAACCTCCCCTCGGGCGTGCGCGAGGTGAAGTTCGGCGAGCAGGAGTTCGAAGGCGACCTTATCTCCGGCTTCATCATTGCGGTGGTGTCCGGCGTTCTGCTGGTCTTCGCGGTGCTGGTGCTGCTCTACAAGCGCGTGCTGCCGCCCTTCGTGAACATGGGTTCGCTCCTGCTCGCCCCACTGGGAGGGATATTGTTCCTGAAGATCTGCGGCATGCCGATCTCGATGCCCGTCTATATCGGCCTGCTGATGCTGTTCGGCATTGTCGCGAAGAACTCGATCCTGCTGGTCGATTTCGCGATCGAGGAGATGCGGCTCGGCGCAGATCGCACCGCCGCGATCCTAGAGGCTGCGCACAAGCGCGCGCAGCCGATCGTGATGACCTCGGTCGCGATGATCGCGGGCATGATCCCTATCGCCATCGGCCTGTCGGGCGACAGCAGCTGGCGATCGCCGATGGCGGTCTGCGTGATCGGCGGCATCGCTATGTCGACCCTGCTTACGCTGATCATCGTGCCGGCGGGCTTCACTCTGGCCGACGATCTCGAGAAATGGATCGGACCGAAGCTCGGCCGTCTCCTCGTCAACAGCGAGGAGCATAAGATAGATGGCTCGCGTCCGCAGCCCGCGGAGTGATTATCGTCGCCCCGCCCCGTCCGGGGCGACGAAACCGTGCTTAAAATTCGTTTCGGTTGAACATTCTGCGCCAACAGCCATTTTGTTCACATGAACCTTTTCCAGGCAATCGGACTCGACCGCTTCAACCCTGCCCAGGGCGGGGTGCGCGGCATGCGGATTGTCGCCTCCGGGCTGCTGGTCATCATGGCCGGTCTCTATCTCTTCGCCCGCCGACATGAGGGGCCCGAGGCGGCAGCTGGCTGGGGCTATCTGCGCGCCTTCGCCGAAGCCGCAATGGTCGGCGGACTTGCCGACTGGTTCGCGGTGACGGCGCTGTTCCGTCATCCACTCGGCCTGCCCATCCCGCACACGGCGATAATCCCGCGGAACAAGGACCGTATCGGCACCAGCCTCGCCGCTTTCCTGCGCGTCAATTTCCTCACAGCATCGGTGGTCGCGCGACGGATGAACCAGGTCGACGTTGCAGGCGCGATCGGGCGGCTGCTCGCTAATCCGCCGCAGGGCGGACGAACCCGCGAAGGCATCGGCCGGGCGCTCGCCACCATTCTGGAATCGCTCGGCGACGACAAGCTAGGCGCGATGATCAAGGGGGCGCTCGCCACCCGGCTGCGCGGTTTCGACATATCCCCCCTGCTCGGCCGCACGCTGGACGCAGCGATCGTCGAGAACCGTCATGCCGAGATGCTCGACGGCATCATCGGCTGGGCGAGCCGGATATTGCTGCACAATGAGGGCATGATCCACGATATGGTGCAATCGCGCACCGGCAAATTCATGAAATGGACCGGTCTCGACGAGAAACTGTCGACCGCGATTGTCGAAGGGCTGCACAAATTGCTCGATGATATGTCGAGCGATACGGAGCATCCGCTACGCCTCAAGGCACAGGAAGGGCTGGAGCAACTCGCCGACAAGCTGCAGCACGATCCCGACACCCGGGCCAAGGTCGCCGGCCTCAAGGCCGATCTGCTTGAGAGTCCTGCCGTCGCGGCCTGGCTCGACACCCTGTGGCAAAGCGCGCGGTTACGGCTGATCGACGCCGCACGCGACCCCGATGCGGCCTTGGGGGGACAGGTTGGCGAGGCTTTCCGGCAGCTCGGCGGGACATTGCAGAACGACGCCGGTCTCAGGCGGACGATCAACCGTTTCGCCCGGCGGCTGACCGCCGGTCTTGTCGCCGATTATGGCGATGGGATCGTCAGGCTGGTGTCCGAAACGATCCGCAGCTGGGATGCACGCACCGTCACGCTGCAACTCGAAAATGCGGTGGGGCGCGATCTGCAATATATCCGGGTGAACGGCACATTGGTCGGTGGGCTTATCGGTATCGGCCTCCACGGGATCGCCCAGCTGATCTGAGCGCGAATCACGGTAGAGAAACAGAACGCAAAGCTACTGGAAAAAGGGTGGCGATGCCGACCGCGCGTCGACCGTTGGCCTGTCAGGGCAGACAGACCCGCCGGATAGAGAGGAGCAATCTCCACACCCGGCACCCCCGATCCTCGCACATGCCAGCATCGCCGCCTTAACCATAAGCAAGGACCGGCCAAAGTCGTTGTAAACAATTGCAACTTTGCATTTCATGACATCCGGGAACGGCCCTCATTGGTTAATGCAATCTCCATATCGGACCGGATGGAGTATGATTATGAACCGAGCATCCCTGCGTGCTCTTGGCTTCGGCGACCATGGCGGGCATTGTCCCTTTCATGGCTCGACCCGAAACTCCGGCAAATCCGACGGCCGATAGCATGCGTATCGCCGTCCTCGACGACGAAGCCGCCGCGTTGGCCTTTGTCAGCCAGACGCTGATTGAAGCGGGGCACTATTGCTACGAGTTCCACAACGCCCGCTCGCTGTCATCGCGGCTGCGGCAGGACACCTTCGATCTCGTGATCCTCGACTGGAACATGCCCGACAAGAGCGGGCCCGAGATCATCGCCTGGATGCACGAGAATATGGACAAGCCCGTCCCCTCGCTGCTGCTCACCAACCGCAACAGCGATGAGGACATCGTCAAAGGCCTTTCCGCCGGGGCCGACGATTATATCATCAAGCCGGTCCAGCCCGCGGTGCTGCTGGCCCGCATCAATGCGATTCACCGACGCACCGGCCCGCGTGAGACGACCACCGCAAACGAGAGCTACGGCCCCTACACCTTGCACCCTGCGCGCCAGACAGTGACGGTCGAGGAGGAGACGGTCACGCTGACGGCGAAGGAGTTCGAGCTCGCCGCCACCCTCTTCCGCAATCTGCATCGTCCGCTGTCGCGCTCCTACCTTCTGGAGATGGTGTGGGGCCGGAACCCAGACCTGCCCACGCGGACCCTCGACGCCCATATCTCGCGGATCCGCGCCAAGCTCGGCCTGCGCCCCGAACGCGGCTTCCGCCTCGTCCCCGTCTATAGCTACGGCTATCGGCTCGAGGCGCTTGAGCCTGAAACCGAAGACAGCTGACCTGTTATGAACCGTCTCTCTTTCCTGCTGGTGCTCGGCGCCGCACTGGCTATCCTGCTGGGCGGCATGGCCGAAGCGCAACGCGTTGAAGCGCCCGTCGCCTACCAGGTGCGGCCGGGCGACACGCTGATCGCGCTGAGCACTAAATATCTGACCAGGAAGGAAGATTATCAGGCGGTTCAGCAACTGAATCAGGTCAAGGATCCGTACCGCTTGCCGATCGGCGCGACGCTGATGATCCCCGCGGAATTACTGCGGATCGAACTCGTCGATGGCGTGATCTCTTCTTTTCGCGGCGCCGTGACGGTGGACGGTCAGCCCGCCGCCGTTGGCATGATGGTGCGGCAGGGCATGAAGGTCGAAACCGGCGCCGACGCCTTCGTTACCGTCAAGTTGCCGGATGGCAGCACCATCTCCCTTCCCTCGCAAAGCCGCATCCATGTGCAGCGACTGCGCAAGATCCTCCTGACCGGCGGGCTTCAGCGCCGGTTCCGGCTCGAAGCGGGCCGCTCGCAGTCGAGCGTCAAGCCGTTCCGGGATCCAGGCAGTAGCTTCCAGGTTACGACGCCGCTGTCGGTATCGGCGGTGCGCGGCACCGACTTCCGCGTGGCGGTGGACGAGTCCGGTGGACGCGCGCTCACCGAAGTGGTGGGCGGCACGGTGGGTGTACAGGCCGCCTCAGACAAGACGGAAACCGCCGTGCCCAAGGCGTTCGGCATCATCAGCACGCCCAGCGGCTCCGAACCGCCGGTGGCGCTGTTGCCGCCGCCGCGATTGCTGACGATAGGGCGCGAGGGGGAGAATGGCGTGCGCGTCTCCGTCAAGCCCGTCGAGGGAGCGAAAAGCTACCGCGTCCAGCTCGCGACCGATCTTGAGTTCCAGCAGATATTCAAGGAAGCCGTGACCGAAACCGACTCCGCCAGCTTCAGCGGGCTCGGCAGCGTCCCCTTCTTCGTCCGGCTGACCGCAATCGCGCCATCGGGCATGGAGGGGCTGCCCGCAACCTATGCCTTCGAAACGCGCGTCGCGGAACTCGGGCCAGACGAAATCCCTGCCGCGCCACGGCCTATTCAGATTAGCATGACCGGCGATGGCCGAAGCCAGTCCGCGACCTTCGGTCCCTACCCGACTCTACGCTGAATGGCTGGCGGTCGCGCTCGTCGCGACCTTGCTGGTCACGGCGCTGGTGCTCGGCCGGTTGACCGAACGGCTCGATCATATCGTCTATGATCGGGCGCTGACCGCGTCGCAACGCCCGCCGCCCGACGACATCGTCATCATCGCGATCGACAATCGCAGCCTGCAGGCGATCGGCCGCTGGCCGTGGCCGCGGCGCGTCCATGCCGAGGCGCTTGATCGGCTCGCGGAGGCCCGGCCCCGCGCGGTCGGCTATGATGTGCTGTTCGTCGAGCCGACCGACGACGACGCGATACTCGCCGCCGCCGTCCGCCGCAGCCCGACCTATCTGCCGCAAGTGATCGATGTGCCTGGCCCCAACGGTGCTGCCTATGCCATCGCCCTGCCCGCAGGACCGCTGGCGACGGCGGCCGCCGGCATCGCGCAGGTCAATCTCCACTTCGACGGCGACCGGGTGATCAGAAAGGCCTATCTCGAAGAAGGCGGCGATGGACAGGCGTGGCTCCAGCTCGGCGCGCTGATGGCTGGCCTGAAGGTAGCCGACGGCTCGCAGGCCGCGCGGCAGGGCCTGTGGCAGGCGAGGCCCGTGTTGATCCCCTATGGCGGCGCGGCGGGCAACATCCGCACCTTCTCCTTCATCGATCTGGTCGAAGGGCATATTCCGCCCGAATTGCTGGCGAACCGCCATATCCTGATCGGCGCGACCGCCGACGGCATGGGCGACAGCTATCCCACCCCGACATCGGGTACGACCAGCCAGATGGCGGGAGTGGAGATCCAGGCCAACCTGCTCGATGCCCTGCTGCGCGGCGACGCGATCACGCCCGCTGCCGAGGGCTGGGTGCTTGCCGGCGCGCTGGCCCCGCTATGGCTGCTGCTGATCGGCTTCCTGCGGCTCAGCCCGCGTGGCACCGCGAATCTGGCGCTCGCACTGGCCTTCCTCATCTTAGCGACGAGTTTCGGGCTCATCCGCTTCGCGCATGTCTGGTTGCCTCCCGCCGGTGCGCTGATCGGCATGCTGTTCGTCTATCCGCTCTGGGGCTGGCGGCGGTTGCAGGCGATCAGCAGCTACATGACCGACGAACTCCGTCTGTTGCAGAGCGAAGGCGATGCCTTTCCTCGCCAACGTCGCGCCGACAGCGGCCAGGAGATCACATTGCAGGCCAACCTGCTCGGCCAGGCGATCGATCGGCTGCGCGATCTTCGCCGTTTCCTGTCGGACGCGATCGGCCGCCTGCCTGATGCGCTTTACGTAACGGATCTCGACGGGCGGATCGCGCTCACCAACGCCGAGGGGCGACGGCTGGCGGCGCGGCTCGCCGCGCCTATGACGACCGGATCGGATCTGCGCGACCTGCTGGCGCGCTTCCGCGTCACCGATAATGGCGTCCTTTCCCCCTTCGTCGACAAGACCTCCGATCAGGGCGGCGCAGAGGCAGCAACCGAAGATGGCGGCAGTTTCGAGGTCCGCTATGTCGCGCAGCGCGACGCCAGCGACGCGCAGGTTGGATGGATCATGCGCATCGTCGATATCAGCCCGCTGAAGCAGGCCGAACGCCATCGCGAAGAAGCTCTCCAACTGCTCAGCCATGACATGCGCGCGCCGCAATCGGCTATCCTGACGCTGCTGCGCGGGCCGGAGGCGCTCGTTCCCAAGCCAATCTCGGCCCGGATCGAGAGTCTGGCGAACCGTACCCTCGAACTGGCCGAGGACTTCGTCCAGCTCGCCCGTGCGGAGGCCAAGCCGCTAGAACCCGAACCAATCGACCTGAACGATGTCGCGATCGACGCGGCCGACGCGCTGTGGCCGGAGGCGAAGGCGCGCGGTATTCGTGTTGATGTGGGCGGGATCGATGATCCCCACATGGTCGATGGCGACCGCCAGCTGCTCACCCGCGCCGTGATCAACCTGATCGGCAACGCGATCAAATATAGCGACGCTGGCGTGATCCGCTGCACTCTCGCCGAAATCGACGGAAGCGTCCGCCTGACCATCGCCGATCAGGGCATCGGCATGAGCGACGAGCAGCGTGCCAAACTGTTCGAACGTTTCCAGCAGGGACCGCGCGAGGGGATCGGCCTCGGCCTCGCGCTGGTCCGCACCGTCGTCGCGCGCCACAACGGCAAGATCGATTGCGAGAGCGCGCCCGGCGAGGGCACGACCTTCATCATCGATCTGCCGAAAAGCGACGCCGATCCCTATGCCGAATATTAGAAGCTGGCGCACACCCCGCCATAGATAGCGCGCCGCTCGACCGGGCAATAAGAGACCGTCGCCGGCGTTGCGACGAGCGCCGCCGATATCAGGCGACACGCCAACCACATCGCTGCCGAGACGCAGTTCGGTGATATTGGCGTCACGGGATCACCGGGAGGCGATTGTCACCATATTGCGTCATCGCGGTTTTTTGTCCTGTCGATAAATCGGCTAGGCGATGTCGCTCGCCTGGTGACGCTCACGAACCTGCTCGTCCTCGGGACCGGTGATGCGATTCACGCGCCTTCCGCGCTGGACGGCAGGGCGCGCGGCGATCTGCTTCTGCCAGCGCGCGACGTGGGTATAGCTGGCGACGTCGAGGAACTCGCCCGCGCCATAAGCTTCTCCTGCGATCACATTTCCATACCAGGGCCATATCGCGATATCGGCGATCGAATATTCGTCGCCGGCCATATAATCCCGCTTGGCGAGATGGCGGTCGAGCACGTCGAGCTGACGCTTAACCTCCATCGTGAAGCGATCGATGCAATATTCGATCTTCATCGGCGCATAGGCGTAAAAATGCCCGAAACCACCACCCAGAAAGGGTGCGCTGCCCATCTGCCAGAACAACCAGGAGAGGCATTCGGTACGCCCGGCGTGGTCACGCGGTAGGAAGGCCCCGAATTTTTCCGCGAGATAGAGCAGGATCGCGCCCGATTCGAACACGCGCGTTGGCGTAGCCGTGCTGTGGTCCATCAGCGCGGGGATCTTCGAATTGGGATTTACCCCGACAAAGCCGCTGCCGAACTGATCCCCGGCGCGAATATCGATTAGCCAGGCATCATATTCCGCGCCCTCATGGCCAGCCGCCAGCAGTTCCTCCAGCATCAGCGTAACCTTCACCCCGTTCGGGGTGCCGAGCGAATAGAGCTGCAGCGGATGCTGGCCAACAGGCAACTCCCGGTCATGCGTCGGCCCAGCGATCGGCCGGTTGATATGCGCGAACTCCCCGCCATTTTCCCGAGTCCATTGCCAGACGCGAGGAACTTCATAATCGGCCGGAAAATTCATGAGTCGCGCTCCATCTCGGTTCAGAAATGGCACAGCAGCGCGGGGGACAAAAGGGCTGCGTCAGCCTATCGGTCGAATATGGCGGATATTACAGCGATCCGCTCCACGTCGGCATAGGCCGGCTGATCTAGTTCCTCGCCGAAGATGTCGGGATCAATTTCCCGGTAGCGCAGCGCGCAGCCCGTCTCACTGGCCAAATCTGCGAGCGCCCGGCCAAGCCGATCCTCGCCGTCGACGATAGCGCTTCCCGTATAGAGGATCAGCCGGCCGCCCGGCGCGAGCCGGTTCACCGCACCCCGCGCCATGTCCAATGCCACCGATCCGCCATGCATGCCGCCACCATCGCGATAGTCGCGGCCGGCCGCATCGAAAATATAGGGCGGATTGACGAGCGCGATGTCGATCGGATCGGTGATGCAGGTAAGATCGCCACTCAGCACGGCCCGTGCGCGAAGGCCTGCCGAAGCCAAATTGAGCTCAGCCAGGCGCAAGGCCTTGGGGTTGATATCCGTCATCGTCAGGCTGGCGCCGGGACAAATACGGGCGGCTGCGACCATGCCAACCCCGGCGCCCGTTCCAATATCGACGATGTGTGCGCCGTGATTTGGAGGTCTACGGCCCAATTCGGCGCATATCAAATCGGCAAAACGATAGCTGTCGGGACCAAAAAATACTGCATCCCTCGCATCGGTGGGATAGGCCGAATGCAGGAACAGCTCATTCTGCAGGGAAGAAACTCGCACCCGGCTGTGCAGCAATCCGCCACCGACACTTTCGATCGCTCCCGCCCCGTCGAGCGTGGCCAGGATTGCAGGATCAGGCAGCGAGGGCTCAAAGGGCAGGCTCCATCCCAATATGTCGCGCAACGAACGCGCAACGCGCCGATCCACTCGCGCGACAACCCGCGCGTGGCTGGCTGGAGTAGGCGTTACAAAGTGATATCCGCGAGATTTCAGCTGTGCGAGCAGCGCCAGCAGCGCCATATCCTCAGGCGGACGATGTCGCTGATGTGCGGTCATGCCAGCACCGCCGGCTTTAAGGCCATCGGTGCGATCGTTTCGACGGCCAGAGCTTCAATCATCATAAGGCGTCGACCCAGCGACGAATTGTGCCCAGACACTCGCTGGCAGAAAAAATCGAACTTCATCAGATATCTTCGTCCCGGAACCGAAGAGAGAACCTCATGACGGCCTGGAGGTTCCATGCCGGCCCGCACCTAGCGCGGCCAGCCCCAGGAAGCGGCGGAGGATCGCCCAACAGTGAGCACCGTCATGCCCGACGACTATCCGGCCAGGGCCGCGATCCAGACAGATCACCGGCCATAGCGGCGGAAATATCCGAAAAGCTGCCTTGACCGGTTGCGGCTGCTGCCCTAATCGGCGCGCTCGATGCTACACGGCCCCATCGTCTAGCGGTCTAGGACGTCGCCCTTTCACGGCGAAAACACGGGTTCGAGTCCCGTTGGGGTCACCAACAAAATCAGGTGCGAGGCACCGGTTCGGCGTCTTTCCCTCACCTATGGAACAACTCGCGGGCCACTGCGTCTTCTCGCGACCGCTCGACGGGCAGGTTAGACGGGAATATCCATGTCCACAGCAGCCCCCCTTGCCGCGCCAGATTTCGCGAAGCCCGCCATATTGCTTTCCGGCCCGGTCGATTACGAGATGTATCGGGATTTCCGGGAGAAGCTTGAACTGGCGCTGGCCGACACGCCCGACGATGGGCGTATCCACGTCGAACTGTCGACGCTCGGCGGTGATCCCGAAGTGGCGCGGATGATGGGGGAGGATATCCGCTTTCACAGTGATCTCATTCCCTCCCGCCGGCTTATTTTTCTGGGCAAGGCCGCGATCTATTCGGCGGGGACGACGTTCATGAGCTTCTTCGCAATCGAGAACCGCTACCTTACCCGCGGCACCCGGCTGATGGTGCATGAGCGCAAGCTATCCAAGGAACTGAACATAGAAGGGCCGCTGACGTCGTGTATCGCCAGCGTGAAGGCCACGCTGCACGAGATCGAAAGCTCTATCGCCATCCAGAACGAAGGGTTCGAAAATCTCGTCCGGGGTAGTCGGGTGACGATGGAAGAGGTTCTGCGGAAAGCGCCATCCAACTGGTATATCGAGGCCGATGAGGCGGTGGAGCTGGGTCTGGTGACCGCCGTTATCTGACCCCGTGTCAATCCGCCCAGGCGGCATCCTCGATATGAAGCTCTGCAGCGGGGCGGCTGCCCCAGTCGTCGATCTTCGGGCGGCCGGCGATCCACAGGGTTCGATCGGGGCCCGCGCCCAGCAGCGCCTGCCCGAGTGGGTTATCCGCGGCGCGGAACGCGATCGACTTGATCGATCGGCCGTCACGGCCCGCAACGATCGTGCGAACATGCCCCTGCCCCACCACATCGGCCTTGATGACCCGCACCGCGCCCGCCGCGATCCGCGGAGCGGGCCAGCCAGCCCCATAGGGGCCACCAGCTTCCAACGCCTCGACCAGCGAGGGTGTGACCCCGCCGGGCGCGACAACGGCATCCAGCAGCAATGCGCGATCGTCGCGCGCCGTGGCGACGTCGCTCGCGAGCCGGCTGTCGAGATAGTCGGCAAGCGCATCGATCCCGCCCGGACCGACGGTGAGCCCTGCGGCCATGGCATGGCCGCCTCCCGCGACGAGCAGGCCCATATCCTTGGCGGCGAGCACCGCCGCGCCAAGATCTACCCCGCCGATCGATCGGCCCGATCCCTTGCCGATCCCGCCGGTGTCGAGCGCGATGACGATCGCGGGACGACCGAGCTTCTCCTTGAGACGGCCCGCGACGATACCGATCACGCCGGGATGCCAGCCGCCGCCGGCGACGACCGCGACAGCGCGGTTGCCCTGGGTGAGCGCGGCGATCTCCGCTTCGTCCTGCACGACCTTCTCGATCGCGCGGCGCTCCTCGTTGAGGCGGTCGAGCTCGATGGCGATCTCGCGCGCTTCCTCGGGGTCCGTCGTGGTGAGCAGGCGCACGCCGAGGTCCGACTTGCCGACCCGCCCGCCCGCATTGATCCGTGGGCCCAGCGCGAAGCCGAGATCGGTGCAGGTTGGCGCGCGATCGAGCCGCGATGCCTCGATCAGCGCGGCGATGCCGATGTTGCGGCGGCCTGCCATGATCTTCAGCCCCTGCGCCACGAAGGCACGGTTGAGGCCGCGTAGCGCCGCGACATCGGCTACGGTACCCAGCGCGACGATATCGAGCAGGTCCATCAGCTTCGGCTCGGCCCGGGTCGCGAACCAGCCACGCGCCCGCAACAGGCGCAGCAGCGCCGCACCCAGCAGGAAAGCGACGCCGACTGCAGCGAGATGGCCATGCACCGCGCCCTCGCCCTCATCGAGCCGATTGGGATTGACCAGCGCGAAGGTGCGCGGCAGCGCCGCCGCGCATTTGTGGTGATCGACGACGATCACCTCGATCCCCGCGTCCTGCGCCAGCGCCAGCGCCTCGAACGCCTGTGCGCCGCAATCGACGGTGACGATCAGCTTGGTGCCGCTTTCCCCGATCTTGAGCAGTGCCTCACCCGAGGGCCCATAGCCCTCCATCAACCGGTCCGGGATATAAGCAGCCGGGGACAGACCGAGATCGCGCAACAGCCGGATCAGCAGCGCCGCCGATGTCGCGCCATCGACGTCATAATCGCCGAAGATAGTGATCGCTTCCCCTCTGGCGACCGCGTCGGCCAGCCGTTCGGCGGCGGCGTCCATGTCCCGGAAGATCGACGGATCGGGCATGAAGTTGCGGATCGTGGGGCTGCGATGCTCCTCGATTGCGTCGCGCGGACAGCCGCGCGCAAGCAGCAGCTGCGCGACGAGATCGTCGGGCTCGAAATTGGCGTCGATCCCGTCGCCCGCCCCGCCCCGCCAATGCCAGGGCTGACCAAGGATCGAGCGGGTGATGTTCAGAACGGGAGAGCGCATGAAAGGTGCTTAGAAGCTAGTCCTCCCATCCGCAACGTCGCCCCGGCGGAGGCCGGGTCGCTAGCGGATAAGTGGTGGATAAGCCTCTGGCGGCCCCGGCTTCCGCCGGGGCGATGTGGCAGCTCAATTCTGCTTGAAGTGTTCGCCCTTGACCCAGCGGACCGTTCCGCTGGAAGCGCGCATCACCACGCTCTCGGTGGTCATGCAGCCGCCCTTGCGGCGCTTGACGCCTTCGAGCAGCGAACCGTCGGTCACCCCGGTCGCTGCGAAGATGGCATCGCCCTTCACCAGGTCGTCGAGCTGATAGATCCGGTCGAGATCGGTTACGCCCCATTTGCGGGCACGAGCCTTCTCGTCATCGTTGCGGAAAAGCAGGCGGCCCTGGAACTGGCCACCGACGCATTTAAGCGCCGCCGCCGCGAGCACGCCTTCGGGCGCACCGCCCGAACCCATGTAGATATCGATCGTCGTATCGGGGTTGGTCACCGCGATCACGCCGGCGACGTCGCCATCGGGGATCAGAACGATTCCACAGCCCAGGCTGCGCAGCTCGGCGATCAGTTTCTCGTGGCGGGGACGGTCGAGCACGCAGGCGATGATCTCGTCCGGCTGCACGCCCTTGGCCTTGGCCAGCGCCTTCACATTCTCGGTCGGCGTGCGATCGAGGCCGACAAGGCCCGTCTCATAGCCCGGGCCGATGGCCAGCTTGTCCATATAGACGTCGGGCGCGTTAAGCAGGCCGCCCTCCTCGGCGATCGCCAGCACGGCAAGTGCGTTGGGGCCAGCCTTGGCGGTGATCGTCGTGCCTTCGAGCGGGTCGAGCGCGATATCGATCTTTGGGCCAGTGCCCTGACCGCAACCGACCTTCTCGCCGATATAGAGCATCGGGGCTTCGTCCCGTTCGCCCTCGCCGATCACCACGGTGCCGTCGAACTCGAGTTCGTTGAAGGCCGCGCGCATCGCTTCGACCGCCGCATGATCGGCAGCCTTTTCGTCACCGCGTCCGACCAGCTTCGACGCGGCGATCGCCGCAGCCTCGGTGACGCGGACCATCTCGAGAACGAGAACCCGGTCGAGCGCGTTACTTGCCTTCACCATGCGGTTCACCTTTTTCTTAATTGGAGTGGGACGCGATTAAGCGAGCATCATGACATTGTCGAGAAGCCCGGCGCCTCAATCGTCCAGGATGTGCATCAACATCGGCTTACCGGTGAGACTCTGCGACCCGTCGAGCCTTTCGAGGGCGTCGGAGACCGCGCGTTCGGGTCCGACGTGGGTGACCATGGCGATCAGGACATGATCCTCATCGGTGACGCCACGCTGAATCAGGCTCTCGATCGAGACCCCGGCATCGCGCATCGCGGCGGTGATCTCGGCCAGCACGCCGGGGCGGTCGGCGACGGTGAAGCGCAGATAGGAACGGCCGCGGCGATCCCCGGCGGCCGCGGCGGCGGGCTTGGCGAGCGCGGCGACCGGCATCGCGAAGGCGGGGCCGGTCTCACCACGGGCAATGTCGATCAGGTCGGCGACGACGGCAGAGGCGGTTGGCCCCTCGCCCGCGCCGCGCCCCTGGAAGAACAGCCTGCCGACGAAATTGCCGTGCGCCACCACCGCGTTGAGCGATCCCGAGACATGCGAGAGCGGATGGCTGAGCGGCACAAGGCAAGGGTGGACGCGCTGGAACAGCCCCTTGGCGTTCGCCTCGCCATGGCCGACCAGCCGCACGCGGAAACCAAGCGCCGCCGCCTCGGCGATATCGGCGGCGATGACGTGCCGGATACCGGTGATCTGGACCGCGTCGAAGTCGACCGCGGTGCCGAAGGCGAGGCTCGCGAGGATCGACAGCTTGTGCGCGGCGTCGACGCCGTCGATGTCGAAGCTGGGGTCTGCCTCGGCATAGCCCAGCCGCTGCGCTTCGCCGAGGACATCGGCGAAGTCGCTGCCCTTCTCCTCCATCTCGGTGAGGATGTAGTTGCAGGTGCCGTTGAGGATACCGGACACCTCGGAGATGACGTTGGCGGCGGCGCCCTCGCGCAGCCCCTTGATCACCGGAATGCCGCCCGCGACCGCAGCTTCATATTTGAGCGCGACGCCGCGCTGTTCGGCGAGGCCCGCCAGTTCGAGGCCGTGATGCGCGATCATCGCCTTGTTGGCGGTGACGAAGGGCTTGCCCGCGGCGAGCGTCTCGCGCGCCAGCGTCAACGCAGGGCCGTCGGCGCCGCCTACCAGTTCGACCACGACATCGACATCATGCGCGGCGGCAAGCGTCGTCGCATCGTCGACCCAGGCAAAACGGCTGAGGTCGACACCACGATCGCGTGACCGGTCGCGCGCGGAAATCGCGACAATCTCGATCGCGCGACCAGCACGGCGCTCGATCAGCGCTCTATTCTCGTCGATCAGCTTGATGACGCCCGCACCCACGGTGCCCAGGCCTGCAAGTGCCACCCTCAACGGCTGCGACATATATATCCCTTCCGAGTCACGGCGAGCGTCCTACGGATAGCAGCCCTCCTCCGCAACGCCGCTGATCCCGTCAAGCTCGTTTCGTTATCAGAATATCGCGTTTTCAGTCACTTGGCCGTTATGACCGGAACGCGGCCGGTAGCTGTCCGTTCTTCCAGTGTCCTTCCAACAGGATATTCACAGGAGAAGATGCCATGGGCGAGAATCGCCAGGGCGGCAACGACCGCAGTGACCAGAATGAGATGAGCCAGAATCCCAATCCTAACGGCCAGCAGGATCAACAGCGCGAAGGTCAAATGGGCCGCCAGCAGCAGAATCAGCAGGGTCAGCAAGGCGACCAGGGTTCGCAGAATAACCAGGCCGGCCAAGCCGGCCAAGGCACCGAAGGCGGACAGGACTGGGAAGATCAGGAACAGCAGCGCTCCGGTTCGGTTGACCGCCAGCAGAACCAGCAGGGCGGACAGCAGAGTGAGCGTGACGGCAGCCAGCAGGGCGGTCAGCCCGGCGGCTACGGGAATAATGGCGAATAATCCGCTGCTGCGGATTTAGAGCCAAGGCTTTATGAGCCGACTGGGAGAAGGGGGCCGTTTTCCGGCCCCCTTCGTTATGGCGTTACAGCAACGTGCGCTCTAGCGTTACTTCTGCATTCAGCAGTTTCGAGATCGGGCAATTCGCCTTTGCGTCATCGGCGATTTTCGCGAACTCGTCCGCATCGATGCCGGGCACCTTTGCTTGCAGCGTCAGCGCAGACTTGCTCACCTTGAAGCCCTCGCCTTCCTTGTCGAGTGATACCTTGGCGGTGGTATCGAGCTCACCGTCGCTATAGCCTGCGTTGGCGAGCCCGAAGCTCAACGCCATGGTGAAACATGAGGCATGCGCCGCCGCGATCAATTCCTCGGGATTTGTGCCCTTCCCATCTTCGAACCGGGTGTTGAACCCATATTGCTGCTTGTCGAGCACGCCCGACTGGGTCGAGACATGCCCCTTTCCATCCTTGCCGAGCCCCGAATAATGGGCCGATCCGCTCCGAACTATCATGCTTGCCTCCTATGCTTGATCAAGTGACGCCCCTCACAACGCACGGCGCAACCAGACAGTAGCAACTGGCGTAGATGACGGTATCCAATAATGCGGAGATATGATGACGAAGCTGACCTTGGCCGGACTGGCGGCGATGCTCTGCGGCGCTTTGGTAGCCGCCGCCTGTTCGCCGGTGCGGGCGTTCGACACCGTCATGCCCAAGGACGGCGGTAGCCGGAAGGTCGCGTCGGACATATCCTATGGCGACGGCCCACGCCGGAAGCTCGACATCTACGCGCCGGTCAACGCGGGGCAACGCGCTCTGCCGGTGATCGTCTTCATCTATGGCGGCTCCTGGGCCAATGGCACGCGTGAGGGCTATCACTTCGCGGCGCGCGCGCTGGCGGCGCAGGGTTTCGTCACGGTGGTGCCTGATTACCGGCTGGTCCCGGAGGTCCATTTTCCCGGCTTCGTTCAGGATTGCGCCGAAGCGGTCCGCTGGACCCGCGGCCACGCCACGCAATACGGCGCCGATCCCGACCGGATCGTCCTCGTGGGCCATTCGGCGGGCGCTTATAACGCCGCGATGTTGGCGCTCGACCCGCAGTTCCTGGGTGGGGACCGCGCCGCGATCAAGGGTTTCGCCGGTCTGGCCGGACCCTATGACTTCCTGCCCTTCAACGGGGCGGTGGTGAAGAACACCTTCGGGGGCTGGCCAAAGCCCGACGAGACCCAGCCGATCCATTATGCCGCCGCCTCCGCACCGCCGATGCTGCTGCTGCATGGCGGCGAGGATGACACCGTCTGGCCTAAGAACTCGATCAACCTCGATCGCAAGCTGCGGTCGCTGGGCGCGTCGTCCGAACTGAAAGTCTATCCCGGCCTCGGCCATGTCGGTATCGTCACCGCGCTGGCCAGACCCTTCCGTGACAAAGCCCCCGTGCTTGACGATGTCACCCGCTTTGCCAGACGAGTGACCGGCAGCTAACACTCATCTTATATTCAGGATTTTCCGTGCCTTAGCGCGGATCGCTTCGATCTTTTCGAGCGGAACCGCGAAATAATTTGTCGTCCGACGCGGATAGTGATGGCTGTCGAGGAAACCTTCCACACTGAACGGCGGCGCTTCATGGGCGAGGCGATTAGGTGCGAAGACGGCATAGTCGCGCTCGCGCAGGAAGCGCCACATCGCCTCCTTGCCATGACCCAGCACCTCATGCGGTCCGCTCTCGAACATGATCAGCGGCCGCGACGCCTCGAGCAGCGCCACCGCACCACGCAAGACGCCGAGTTCGGCGCCCTCGACGTCGATCTTGATCACATCGGCGCGGCCATCGGCGATAAGGCCGTCGAGGGTGCGCAACGGCACCTCGATCTCGCGCTGCCGCCCCTCGCCCTTCGCCAGCGAGCTGTAGCCCGATCGATCGAGGTCGATAAAGAATCTCGCCGTCCCTTCGCGCTCGGCAAGCGCGCAGCATTCGACGCGGACGCCGGGGAATTTCGCACGGAGCCGCTCGGCCTTCTCCGGGATAGCCTCGACCGCGACGATCGTCGCGCCGGGCGAATGACGGCGCACCGCCGCGATCACCGATCCGATATGTGCGCCGATATCGATGAAGGTGCCGCCTTCATCCGTCAGGCGCGCGACCAGCATGCCGGCGAGCTGATCGTTGGCGACGGCGCCGATCTCCTCACGCCCCGCCGTCAGCAGATCGAAACCATCGCGTAGCGAGAGGGCAAGCCGTCCGGCGGCCGATCCCAGCAGCCATTGCCGGATCATCCGGTCATTTGCCCTTCGTCGCGGCGATCATGTCGAGGACGGCCTTGCGCTTCGGGGTCTCGGATATCGGCTGGCCACTATAGTCGGCCAGACCGAAATGCATCGAACTGCCCGGCGGGCTCACCGAATGGAACAGCATCAGCGTGTCACCGAAATCGCGCGCCCATAGGGTCATGAACTTGCGATAGGCGTCGCCCATGCGCGGATCGCGGTTGATGCGGCCGATCAGCGTCGGGTCCGCACCATGCCAGCTGACATGCTGGCCGCCTTCATAAGCGACATAACGCAGGCCATGGCTGTCGGCCATTTGCTTGAAGGTCCGCGCCGAAGCGAAGGTCGCGTCGATCGACGCCATCAGCGGCGGAAAAAGCGGCCCGGCGTCGCGCGTGTCGGCGGGCGGCGTTTCCAGCAATTGCTGCCCAAAATAGACTGCGGTGGAGAGCGCATCGACATTTGCCGCGGTATCCTTGTAGTCGACGGCATAGCGCAGCAGATCGGGCCAGGCATTCTGGCCGGACAATATCCGGACGAGCTGCTTCGGGCGGTCCGCATAGACGCGTGACCAGATCTTGAACCCCGCGACAGCCTTCACCGCATAGCGCCGCATCCGGGCCTCGTCGGGATTGGCGCTGAGCTTGTCGCGGATACCCTCGGCGCGCGCCTGCTTGCCGGCCGGGAAATCCATGTTCCAGATCTCGTTGCCGACCTCCACATAGACCGTCAGCGAGGGATCGAGGTGGTCGTGCACGTAACGCGCGAAGTTTTCCGTATAGGTCGCGTCTGCGTTCCACGGCATCACGAACCATGGATCGGTCTTCGCCTGATTGGCAAGCGTCACCATATGCTCCATCGCGACGCCCTGCCCGCTCGACTGGATCGTCGCACCGGGCGATGTGCGCTGGGACCATGTTCCGGCAACGTTGCCGTTGGCCTGCTGCCAGTCCATGAACCGCACCGCCTTGTACGGCGTCAGCGTCTCTACGAAGGCGGAGTCGAACAGCAGCTTCGGATCGGCATCGGCCTCGCGGCAATCGATGTTGCGGATCGGATCGGCCGGGTCGGTCGCGTTGAGCCGAAACTGCGCGGTCTCTATGTCGTGACGCCAGATGAAGTCGAGCCGTCCGGGCGACGCCACAGGGCTGACCATGCCGATCCCGTCGATGACCCCCTTGCCGTCGAAACGGCAGCGGATCGCGATGTCGCCCAGATAGGAGCGCGGCGGCCGGATCAGCGCCATCGCGACATTCTCGCCCGGCTTCAACGACAAGACGGTGCCGTTCCCGTCGATCCGGTCATGATCGAACTCGGCCCAGCCTGCGTTGATCGATTGCCAGATGCCCCCGACCGCCAGGTTCATGAAGGCACGCTGCTTGCTCCAATAAGCGACCGTCGACAGATTGATACCGAACGCCGTCGGCTGCCGGGGCAGCGGCGCGGCGGCCGTCGCAGGAGCTTCCACGGCGTTGGAGGCAGGCTGCTGCTTGCTATAGTTCGCGATGACAGCGATGCCGATGCAGAGCAGCGCCGCCAACGCCAGCACCAGTAACCGCCGCATTATCGTCTCCACCCAAGCCATGCCTTCTAATGGACATTGGCCGCCGAAAAGGAAAGTGTCAGCGCCGCCCCCGCCGCTTGCCCCAGACGAGGACGGGCCTTTCGAAATAGCGGGTCGAGACATGCGCGGCGGCAAAGGTCGCGAGGATCAGCAACGGACGCTTCAGATAGCGCGCCAGCATGTCGCCACTTCCCAGCCACGTCACCGCCAGCATCCCATGATAGACGTACAGGGCATAGGAGATGCTCGCGACATATGCGGCGGGGCGGGACGTGAACAACCGACGCAAAATCGCGGGAAAGGCGAAGATCGACAAGCCGACTGCGCTCGCCGCCGCATAAGGCCGGACGAAGTGCAACATGCCCGCGCTCTGGCGGCCGGACGCGAGCAGCAGGATCAGCAACAGGACCGGAAGAATGGCCGGCGCTTTCCTCATCCACGCCGTCGCACGCTCGTCATGGCAGACCAGCGCGAGTGTCGCTCCCGCCAATATCTCGTCGGCGCGCAGCCAGGTCGCGACGTCGATCTGCGCGTCGGCATGAACGCGCAGGCCCGTCACGGCCACGCACAGCAAGGGAAGCAGATACAGCCCTCGACGACCGCAGAGGGCGACCAGCAAGGCGATACCGACATAGAACTGCGCTTCGACGCACAGGCTCCACAGATGTCCGCCGCCATTCATAAGCTGGCCGGGAAACAGGTTGGAAATGAAGAGCAGGTTGGCGGCCAGACTGATCGAATCGGGTCGGTTCCAGATCGCCAGGATCAGCATCGCCAACCACGCAAGCGGAACGATACGAAACAAGCGCCGGCGCAGGAAGTCCGGGATATCCTGCCGTTCCAGCAGGAATCGGGTGATCAGGAAACCCGACAGGACAAAGAATAGTGCGAGCCCGGACAGCGCGAAGGCGCTGTTCATCTCCCAGTTTTTCGGACCGATGGGAATGAAATGACCTGTCAGGACGAGGAGGATGCTGAGCGCCCGCCAGCCATCGAGAATTTCTATCCGCCGGGATTCCATGGCCTATCTATTGATATAAACCGGCTGAAGGAAAGACCCGTTGCCGTGATCAGCCTCTTGGCGGTGCGGGGGGCGATGTTCTACAGATGTCCCATGCTGACTGCGCTCGCCATCAGGGACGTCGTGCTGATCGAGGCGCTCGATCTCGAATTCGGGCCCGGACTCGGCACCCTCACGGGGGAAACTGGCGCGGGCAAGTCGATTCTGCTCGATGCGCTCGGCCTCGCTCTCGGCATGCGCGCCGACAGCGGACTGGTGCGAAACGGTGCGGCACAGGCGATGGTATCGGCCAGCTTTGAACTCGCACCGGACCATCCTGCCTTCGCTCTGATCGCCGAAAACGGGTTCGACACCGAAGCCGGCGAAGCGCTTGTGATCCGTCGCGTCGTCAAGGCCGACGGCGGCAGCCGGGCGTTCATCAATGACCAGCCCGCATCGGCGGCGACGTTGCGCGAACTCGGCGCGATGCTGGTCGAGATCCACGGGCAGCATGACGATCGCGGCCTGATCAACCCGCGCGGTCACCGCACGCTGCTCGACAGCTTCGGGCGGCTCGACGTCGCCGGGGTCGCCACTGCGCACCGCGCCTGGCGTCAGGCCGAAGACGCGCTGGAAGCCGCGCGGACCGATCTGGAGAATGCCGCGCGAGATCGCGAATGGCTCGACCACGCAGTCGACGAACTTACCCGCTTCGCGCCCGAACCCGGCGAGGAGGCCATTCTCGCAGCCGAACGCTCGGACATGCAGAAGGGCGCGAAGCTCACCGATGACCTCGAAGCGGTGTCGGCGCATCTCGATGGGTCCGAAGGCGGGCTTTCGGCGCTGCGTCAGGCCGCCCGCCGGCTCGACCGGATCGCTCCCGAACATCCGCTGCTTGGTGAAGCCCTCGCCGCACTCGACCGCGCGGTGATCGAGGCGAGCGAGGCCGAGGATCGGCTCGCCGCCGCTGCCGATGCGATGCGCTTCGATCCCGCCCGCCTTGACGCGGCCGAGACCCGGTTGTTCGAGCTGCGCGCTCTCGCCCGCAAGCACCGCGTCGATCCCGACACACTCGCGGCGCTACGCGACGAACTGGCGGGCAGGCTCGACCGGATCGAGGCAGGCGATGCGGGCCTCGCCAAGCTTGAAGCCACCGCAAAGTCCGCCCGTCAAACCTACACCGACGCCGCGATACGGCTCAGCGAGGCACGGAGCGCCGCCGCCGCGCGGCTCGACGCGGCGGTCGCCGGCGAACTGGCCCCGCTCAAGCTCGACGCCGCGCGTTTTCGCACGATGGTCGAGACTCTGCCTGAGAGCGGTTGGTCCCCATCGGGCCGCGACCGGGTCGAGTTCGAGATATCGACCAATCCCGGGGCGCCCTTCGCGCCGCTTATCAAGATCGCGAGCGGCGGCGAGCTGTCGCGCTTCATCCTCGCGCTAAAGGTCGCGCTCGCCGAGGAAGGCGCCGCCACGACGATGATCTTCGATGAGATTGATCGCGGCGTCGGCGGCGCGGTGGCGAGCGCGATCGGCGAAAGATTGCAGCGTCTCGCCAGCGGCGCGCAGCTGCTGGTCGTCACCCACAGCCCGCAGGTCGCGGCGCGCGGCCGCCATCACTGGCTGATCGCCAAGAGCCATGACGGTCTCGTTACCCGCACCGGGGTCCGCCCACTCGACTCCGAGGAACGCCGGGAGGAAATTGCACGCATGCTGTCGGGCGCCGAAGTCACCGCCGAAGCGCGCGCGCAGGCGATGCGGCTGCTCGAAGCGGTTTGAGCTAGGTCCGCCGGCGGTTCTTGCGCAAGATCGCGGCGATGATGATCGCGAACCCAATCAGACGCGGAAGATAGGCCCAGCTGCGCTCCTCGAAATAATTGTTCGCGAGCATGATCGCCCCCTGCGCGACGCCGAACAGCGCGAAGGCGAGCGCAAAGGCCAGGAACAGCTCATCGCCCGTCCGTCGCCAGAAGCGCAGGAAGAACAGGCCGGCGATCAGATGGCCGAACATCACCGCGCCGCTGAGGAAATCGACCAGCGGCACTCAGTCCTCCCCATTCCAGATAAAGCCGAACAGCAAAGTCGATATCGCCGCCAGGCTCAGCAGGATGCGGGGTATCCGCAGATCGACCGACTGGATGACCAGCAAGTCGAACACCAGGACCAGATTGCCCATCGCGAGCAGCACGAAGCAACAGGAACTCCAGAACAGGAGTGACGCGCCCGACCGCCGATAGCTGCCGCCCAGCATGATCGCGCACAGCGCACTGGTCGCGAAACATAGCAGATAAACCGCGGCGGGAAGGTAGGCGAACATCGTCAGTCTTTCCGTATCCGGAAGGCGTCGGAGAAAGCGGTAAGCCCGTCGGTGCCTGCACTGACGATCATGCGCCGAATTTTGTCGGGCGATCGCGCATAGAGCGCCCCGGTCATTGCCGTCATATCGCGCAGATCATCCGATACCGGCCCGAAGCGCACCCGCATGTCCTGCTCGATCAGGACCAGGCCGGCCGCCGCCAATTCCTCGATCGCGCGGGCGACAATCAGCTCGCTGGCCCGCAACGCCGCGACGAGTTCGGCCTGCGACCAGCTTCTCGCCCCTTCCCCGGCGATCAGCAGCAACAGCTCGAGCGCCCACACCGACCGGAAGGTCGACCGGATGAACGTGGCAAGGGCTTGGCTGGGCATTCGCTACGGTGCTCGTCGCAATTTCCACGCAGGCTCCCCAAAGCGGATTGAGCAATAGGATCGGCAAGGCCATGATGGCAAGACGTTACGGCTCGAAAATTTTGCGAGACCACTCAACTCGACGTTGCTATGTACCGTCTCGCGGGCCGGGGGGCCGAGCGACACTTCTAACCGGGGGGAGAAAACCGGGAGCCGTTAGTGAACGCCGAAACCTCCATCGACGGCCTCGATCGCCGTCATCTGGTGTCCGCCCTGCGCAGCCTGCGGCGCGGCGATTTTTCCGTTCGGCTCCGCGACGATATCGCCGGTCCCGATGGCGAGATCGCGCAACTTTTCAACGAAGTCGTAGAGATCAACCAGCAGATCGCCGAGGAACTTGGCCGGCTTTCCGTCGTGGTCGGCAAGGAAGGCAAGATCACCCAGCGCGGCCGTGTCAAATCGGCGACCGGCGGATGGGAGAATGCGATCCGGTCGGTCAACGAGCTGATCGAGGACATGGTCCAGCCGACCGCTGAGGTCGCGCGCGTGATCGGCGCGGTCGCCAAGGGCGATCTGTCGCAATCCATGACGGTCGAGATCGACGGTCGCCCCCTGCGTGGCGAGTTCCTGCGCATCGGCAATGTCGTGAACACGATGGTTGGCCAGCTCGCCTCCTTCGCCTCCGAAGTGACGCGCGTGGCGCGCGAGGTCGGTACCGAAGGCAAGCTCGGCGGCCAGGCGACCGTGAAGGGCGTCGCCGGCACCTGGAAGGACCTTACCGACAACGTCAACCTGATGGCGGCCAATCTGACCGGGCAGGTCCGTAACATCGCCGAGGTGACCACCGCCGTGGCGTCGGGCGATTTGTCCAAGAAGATAACCGTCGAGGTGAAGGGCGAAATCCTCGAACTCAAGAACACCATCAATACGATGGTCGACCAGCTCAACAGCTTCGCATCCGAAGTGACCCGCGTGGCGCGCGAGGTCGGTACCGAAGGCAAGCTCGGCGGCCAGGCACGCGTCGAAGGCGTCGCCGGCACGTGGAAAGATCTCACCGACAACGTCAACCTGATGGCCGACAATCTGACCGGGCAGGTGCGTAACATCGCCGAAGTCACCACCGCCGTGGCGTCCGGCGATCTATCGAAGAAGATCACCGTCGACGTGAAGGGCGAGATCCTCGAGCTCAAGAACACCATCAATGTCATGGTCGATCAGCTCAACGGCTTCGCATCCGAAGTGACCCGCGTGGCGCGCGAGGTCGGCACAGAAGGCAAGCTCGGCGGTCAGGCACAGGTGCCGGGCGTCGCCGGCACGTGGAAGGATCTCACCGACAACGTCAACCTGATGGCCGACAATCTCACCGGACAGGTCCGCAACATCGCCGAAGTCACCACCGCCGTGGCATCGGGTGATCTGTCCAAGAAGATCACCGTCGACGTGAAGGGCGAAATCCTCGAACTCAAGAACACCATCAACGTGATGGTCGATCAGCTCAACGGCTTCGCATCCGAAGTGACCCGCGTGGCGCGCGAGGTCGGCACCGAAGGCAAGCTCGGCGGGCAGGCGCAGGTGCCCGGCGTCGCCGGGACGTGGAAGGACCTCACCGACAACGTCAACCTGATGGCCGACAATCTCACCGGACAGGTCCGCAACATCGCCGATGTGACCACCGCCGTGGCGCGCGGCGACCTTTCCAAGAAGATCACCGTCGACGTGAAGGGCGAGATCCTCGAACTGAAAAACACCATCAACACGATGGTCGATCAGCTCAACAGCTTCGCATCCGAAGTGACCCGCGTGGCCCGCGAAGTGGGTTCGGAGGGCAAGCTCGGCGGTCAGGCGCAGGTCGAAGGCGTCGGCGGCACCTGGAAGGATCTTACCGACAATGTGAACCTGATGGCGGGCAACCTGACCGGACAGGTCCGCAACATCGCCGAGGTGACCACCGCCGTCGCGCGCGGCGACCTTTCCAAGAAGATCACCGTCGACGTGAAAGGCGAAATCCTCGAACTGAAGAACACCATCAATACGATGGTCGATCAGCTCAACAGCTTCGCATCCGAAGTGACCCGCGTGGCGCGTGAAGTTGGTTCGGAGGGCAAGCTCGGCGGTCAGGCGCAGGTCGAAGGTGTCGGCGGCACCTGGAAGGATCTCACCGACAATGTGAACGCAATGGCGGCCAACCTTACCGGTCAGGTCCGCAACATCGCCGAGGTGACAACGGCCGTGGCGCTGGGCGATCTGTCGAAGAAAATCACCGTCGATGTGAAGGGCGAAATCCTCGAACTGAAGAACACCATCAATACGATGGTCGATCAGCTCAACTCCTTCGCGTCGGAAGTGACCCGCGTCGCCCGCGAAGTCGGCACCGAGGGCAAGCTGGGCGGACAGGCGCAGGTGCGCGGCGTCGCCGGCACCTGGAAGGATCTCACCGACAACGTCAACCTGATGGCTGACAATCTCACCGGCCAGGTTCGCAACATCGCCGACGTGACCACGGCCGTGGCACGCGGCGATCTGTCCAAGAAGATCACCGTCGACGTGAAGGGCGAAATCCTCGCGCTGAAAGACACGATCAACGTCATGGTCGATCAGCTCAACGGCTTCGCGTCGGAAGTGACGCGCGTCGCCCGCGAGGTCGGCACCGAAGGCAAGCTCGGTGGTCAGGCGCAGGTGCCCGGCGTGGGCGGCACGTGGAAGGATCTGACCGACAACGTCAACTTGATGGCGACCAACCTGACCAACCAGGTGCGCGGTATTGCCGACGTGGTGACCGCGGTGGCCCAGGGCAACCTCAAGCGCAAGCTGACCGTCGACGCCAAGGGCGAAATCGCCGCGCTCGCCGAGACGATCAACTTCATGATCGACACGCTGTCGACCTTCGGCGACCAGGTCACCAACATGGCCCGCGAGGTCGGCATCGAGGGCAAGCTGGGCGGTCAGGCGCGCGTGCCCGGCGCGTCGGGCCTGTGGCGCGACCTTACCGACAACGTCAACGCGATGGCGACTAACCTGACTAATCAGGTGCGGTCGATCGCCGACGTGGCGACCGCCGTCACCAAGGGCGACCTTACCCGATCGGTCGCGGTGGAGGCGTCGGGCGAGATGGCCGCGCTCAAGGACAATATCAACGAGATGATCCGCAACCTCAAGGAACAGACCTTGAAGAATGCGGAGCAGGATTGGCTCAAGACCAACCTCGCGCGCTTCTCCCGCATGCTGCAGGGCGAACGCGATCTCACCACCGTGTCGAACCTGATCATGTCGGAGCTCGCGCCGCTAGTGAACGCGCAATATGGGGTCTTCTACGTCGCCAAGCGTGAGGAGAACGAGACCGTTCTCGAACTGGCCGCAAGCTATGGCGCCGAGAAGCGCGACGAGCTGAAGCCCACCTTCAATCTGCGCGAGGGCCTGGTCGGGCAGGCCGCCGCCGACAAACGCCCGATCCTGCTACAGAATGCGCCGGCGGATTTCGTCCGGATCGGGTCGGGCCTGGGGCATGCCGCCCCCGCCAACATCAACATCCTGCCGGCGCTGTTCGAAGATGATGTGAAGGCGGTGATCGAGCTGGCCTCGTTCAGCGAGTTCAACGAGACGCACCAGAGTTTCCTCGACCAGCTCATGGAATCGGTTGGCATCGTGCTCAACACGATCGCAGCGACAATGCGCACCGAGGGCCTGCTCAAGCAGTCACAGCTCCTGACCCAGGAGCTTCAGGCGCGGCAGACCGAACTGACCACCAAACAGGAGGAATTGCACGCCACCAACGAGGAATTGCAGGAAAAAGCGCAGCTGCTCGAAAATGAAAAGCGTCAGGTCGAGGCGAAGAACCTCGAAATCGACATGGCCCGCCGCGCGGTCGAGGAGAAGGCCGAACAGCTCGCCCTGACCTCCAAATACAAGTCCGAGTTCCTCGCCAATATGTCGCACGAGCTGCGCACGCCGCTCAACTCGCTGCTGATCCTCTCGAAGCTGCTGGCCGACAATCCGCAGGGCAACCTCAACGAAAAGCAGACCGAGTTCGCGCGGACGATCAATTCGGCGGGGTCGGATCTGCTCAGCCTGATCAACGACATCCTCGATCTTTCGAAGATCGAATCGGGCACGGTGTCGATCGAGCTGGGCGACATGCCGATGGGCAGCCTCAGGCAGCATATGGAACGCACCTTCCGCCAGCTCGCCGCCGACAAGAATCTCGATTTTCGCGTCGAATTCGATGAGACGCTGCCGGGCGCGATCCGCACCGACGAGAAGCGCCTGCAACAGGTCGTCCTCAACCTGCTGTCGAACGCGTTCAAGTTCACCGCGCATGGCAGCGTGACGCTCGCGGTGCGTAACGTGGCCGCGGGGTGGAGCACCAACCATCCGGTGCTGCGCCACGCAAACGGCGTGATCGAGATCGCCGTGACCGACACCGGTATCGGCATTCCGCAGGACAAGCAGAAGCTGATCTTCGAGGCGTTCCAGCAGGCCGACGGCACCACCAGCCGCAAATATGGCGGCACCGGCCTCGGCCTCTCGATCAGCCGCGAAATCGCGCGCCTGCTCGGCGGCGAGTTGCAGGTAAGCTCCACTCCGGGCGAAGGCTCCACCTTTACCCTGTTCGTGCCGATACAGGCCGTCGCCCCGGCGGCGGTGATCGGCAGCGGAACGACGGCGCGTTATGACAATAGCGGGGCGAACGTCCCCACCGCCCTGCCCGCGCCGATGGAAGTTACCGACGATCGCGATGCGCTCGACGCGGCGCCCTTCGTGCTGATCATCGAGGATGATCCGACGTTCGCATCGATCCTGCTCGACGTCGCACATGAGGCGGGGCTCAAGGGCGTAATCTCGACCGCAGGCGCGGGCACGCTGGCGATGGCGCGCAAGATGCAACCCAACGCGATCACCCTTGATCTCGGCCTGTCCGATATCGACGGCTTCGTGCTGCTCGATCTGCTCAAGCACGATCCCCAGACGATGCGCATCCCGATCCATGTCGTGTCCGGCCGCGACCGGCTCGCCGAAGCGCAGGGCCTGGGCGCGATCGGCATCACCGAAAAGCCGGCGACGCCCGAACAGCTCAAACAGGTGTTCGGCGATCTTGCGGCGCTGGTGCACAATCAGCCGCACGCACCGGCGCTGACGCTGGTCGACGGCAATGAGACAGCGTCGGCGTTGCGGACGGTACCGGAGTTGGCCGGAGCAAAAATCCTGATCGTCGATGACGATATCCGCAACATCTATTCGCTCACCAGCGTGCTGGAGAGCTATGATGTCGAGGTTCTCCATGCCGAGCGTGGCCAGGACGGCATCATCATCCTTGAACAGACTCCGGGGATAGATATCGCGCTGATCGACATCATGATGCCCGAGATGGACGGCTATGAGACGATGCAGCAGATCCGGCAGCGCAAGGAACTGGCCGAGCTACCGTTGATCGCGGTGACAGCCAAGGCGATGAAGGGCGACCGGCAGAAATGCCTCGACGCCGGTGCGTCCGATTACATCGCCAAACCGGTTGATATCGAACTGCTGCTCGCGCTGCTGCGCGTGTGGATCGGGCGGTCACGCGAATGGTCGGCCGAACTGGCCGGTACGGCGGCGGAATGATCGTGTCGCTCCCGGTGAAAGACGACAGCCGGCTGAAGCTGCTCGACGATAGCAACGACGAACCCGCGCGGATTCTCGTGGTCGATGACGACGAGCGCAACCTGCTCGCGTTGCGGACCGTGCTGGAGGATGTCGCGGAGGTCGTCCTGGCGCGCTCGGGCGAGGAAGCATTACGCCATCTCCTCAAGGACGAGTTCGCAGTCATCCTGCTCGACGTCTATATGCCGATGATGGACGGCTATGAGTGCGCCCAGATCATCCGCAGCCGCGAACAGACCAAACGCATTCCGATCATCTTCCTGTCCGCGGTCAACAAGGAGACCGAACATCTGATCCGCGGCTATTCGATGGGCGCGGTCGATTATGTGTTCAAGCCGGTCGAACCTGTCGTACTGCAATCCAAGGTCGCGGTGTTCGTCGATCTCTACCGGATGCGCCGGGAAATCCAGCACAAGGCGCGCGCCGAACAGGCGCTGCTCGACGAAAATCTGCGCGCCAACGCCGAATTACTGCGCACCGAACGGGAATTGCGTCTCGCCGAGAAGCGTCAGCTGGCGATCATCGATTCGCTGCCGATCGCGCTCTATCTAGAAGAGCCCGAGGCCGCCCCGCGCGTTCCCAAATATGTCAGCGGCAATTTCGAGGCGCTGACGGGATTCATGCTCGACGAGGTCCGGGGATCGCCGGAGCTCTGGCGGGAAAGGCTGCATCCCGACGATCGGGTACGGGTCGAAACGGCATTGGCGGCGCGCGTGAGCGGCGAAAGCTCGGGTGTCGAATATCGCTGGCAATGCGCCAATGGCGACTACAAGCATTTCCTGGACCAGGCCGTCACACTGCGCGACGAAGATGGCAAAGCGGTAGAGATTGCCGGCACCCTGCTCGACATCACCGACCGCAAGCAACTCGAACTCCAGCTCCTCCAGTCGCGCAAGATGGATGCGATCGGGAAGCTGACCGGCGGAATTGCCCATGATTTCAACAATCTGCTGGCTGCCGTCCTCGGTGGACTGGGCATGATCGAGCGGCGCGTCGAATTGAAGGACGATCAGCGCAAGATCATCACCATGACCAAACATGCCGCCGAGCAAGGCGCCGAGCTGGTCGCCCGCCTGCTCTCCTTCGCCCGCAAGCAGAAGCTCGCCCCTGCCCCGATCGACGCCGCCGCCTTGGCGAAATCGGTGAGCGATCTGCTGGAGCATACGCTGGGTGGGTTGACCACGCTCGCCTGGGAGACCGACAAGGCGGTATGGCCGGCCTATGCCGACGACGCGCAACTCGAACTGGCGCTGATGAATCTGATCATCAACGCACGCGACGCCATGCCGCAGGGCGGCACTGTCACCGTCTCTGTTCACAACGACACCATCCTAGGCGATCAGGGCGGGCTTCCCGCCGGTAATTATGTAGTGTTCGAGGTCGCCGACAATGGGTCCGGAATCGCCCCGGAGATGCTCGAGCGGGTGATGGAGCCCTTCTTCACGACCAAGGATATCGGCAAAGGCACCGGCCTTGGCCTCAGCATGGTCTATGGCTTCGCCCAGCAATCGGGCGGCACGATCCGGATCGCCAGCCAGCTTGGCCAGGGCACGACGGTGCAGATATGGCTGCCCCGCGCTCCCGCCAGCGCGATGGCGCCGGCCGCCGTGATCGAGGCATCAGCCCTCCCCACGCCCACCGCCGCGGGTCTCAGCATCCTGCTGGTCGACGACCATGAGGGCGTTCGCGCGACGGCCGAGGCGATGCTGAGCGACTTCGGCCATAAGGTCATGACCGCAGGCGACGGGCCGGAGGCGCTTATGCTGCTGTCCGACGCCGATGCCGCGTTCGACCTGCTCATTACCGATTATGCGATGCCGCATCTGTCGGGCAGCGAACTCGTCCGCCGCGCGCGAGAATGCCGCCCCGGCCTGCCGGCCATCATGATCACCGGCAATGCCGATGCGGTGGAGAATGCCGACCTGGCCGAGGGAACGGCGATGTTGTTTAAGCCCTTCACGCCCGAGCAGATCCTGCGCGCTATCGTGATGATCACCGCCGGTCCCGTCGAAGCCAAGGTCGCCTGACGGCAGCGACTATTCCTTCGGGTGCGCGGGCTTCGGTGCGATAATGCCAGCCTCACCAATCACCGCGCCCGGCCTGGCACATGGATGATGATGCTCGTCGCTTTAAGCCTGGTCGGCGGGATCACAGCGAAGCTTGGCGATAGCGCGCCGTACCGCCTAGAAGGGCGAAATGACGACCGAATCCCAGGCCGCCGAGCGGCTCGCTTTCCTTGCCGCCGAGATCGCCCGGCACAATGCGCTCTACCATGGCGAGGACGCGCCGGAGATTTCCGACGCCGACTATGACGCCCTGACGCGCGAAAACACCGCGCTGGAGGCGGAGTTTCCGCAATTGGTCCGCTCCGATTCCCCCTCGAAGCTGGTCGGCTCGGCGCCATCGGGACATCTTTCGAAGGTCGCGCATGCGCAGCCGATGCTCAGCCTCGACAACGCCTTCGACGACGAGGATGTCGCGGACTTCGTGGGGCGGGTCCGCCGCTATCTGAGTCTTTCCCCCGAAGAGCCGGTCGCGCTCACCGCCGAACCCAAGATCGATGGCCTGTCCTGCTCGCTGCGCTACGAAAAGGGCGTTCTGATGCTCGCCGCAACGCGCGGCGATGGAGCAGTCGGGGAGGACGTGACTGCCAACGTCCGCACCATCGATGATATCCCCGAGCGGCTGAAGAGCGCGAACCTGCTCGATCAGCCCCCCGCGATTTTCGAGATACGCGGTGAGGTCTATATGGCGAAGGACGATTTCGCCGCGCTTAACGCCCGCCTCCTGGAAGAAGCCGAAGACCCCGCCAAGGCACGTCAGTTCGCCAATCCGCGCAACGCCGCCGCCGGCTCGCTGCGCCAGAAGGACCCCTCCGTCACGGCATCGCGGCCACTACGCTTTCTCGCCCATGGCTGGGGCGAAGCATCCGCCCTGCCCGCCGAGACGCAAAAGGGCGTAATGGATGCGATCGCCGCCTGGGGCGTACCGGTGGCGGACGATCTCGTCCGGGTCCACGGCGAAGGCCCCGCCCTCGCCCATTATCGCGGCATCGAGGCGCGCCGCGCCGACCTCCCGTTCGATATCGACGGCGTCGTCTACAAGGTCGACCGGCTCGATTGGCAGAAAAGGCTTGGCTTCGTCGCGCGCGCGCCGCGCTGGGCGATCGCGCATAAATTTCCGGCGGAAAAGGCGCAGACCCTGCTCAACGCGATCGACATCCAGGTTGGCCGCACCGGCAAGCTCACCCCCGTAGCGCGCCTCGAGCCCGTCACGGTCGGCGGCGTCGTCGTCACCAACGCGACCTTGCACAATGCCGACGAGATCGGCCGGCTCAACGTCTGGCCGGGCGACCGCGTGATCGTCCAACGCGCGGGCGATGTCATTCCGCAGATCGTCGAGAACCTGTCGCGCGACGAGAATCGCGGGGCATGGCCCTTCCCTCTGGTCTGCCCCGAATGCGGATCGAGTGCCGAGCGCGAGCCCGGCGAGGTCGACTATCGCTGCACCGGCCGCCTCACCTGTCCCGCTCAACGGGTCGAATCGCTGCGGCATTTCGTGTCACGTCACGCGCTCGACATTGAGGGATTGGGCATCGTCCATATCGAGACCTTCTTCCGAGACGCACTGGTCCAGTCGCCTGCCGACATCTTCCGGCTGACGAAGGAGGTATTGCTTGGCCGCGAACGTTGGGCCGAATTGTCGGCAGCGAATCTCGTCGCGGCGATCGATGCCAAGCGGAACCCGCCGCTCGATCGCTTCCTGTTCGCGCTGGGCATCCGCCATGTCGGCGAAGTCACCGCGCGCGATCTCGCCCGCCGCTACCGGAGCTGGGACGCGCTCAAGGCGATGATCGATCAGGCGATCGAGGCGCGCGATGCGGCAGTGCAGGCCGTCGGCGAGACCGACGAGAAGTTCGCGATAAGGATCGCCAAGGAGCTGGCGGCGATCATCGAAACGCCCGGCGTCGGACCGGAGGTCGCGCTGACCCTGATCGACTTCTTCGCCGAGCCACATAACGCCGACGCCGTGGCGGATTTGCTCACCCAGTTGCGGCCCGCCGATGTGATCCACGAAACCCGCGCCTCTGCGGTCAGTGGGAAGACGGTGGTCTTCACCGGCACGCTGGAAACGATGTCACGCGACGAGGCAAAGGCGCAGGCCGAGGCGCTGGGCGCAAAGGTCGCCGGTTCGGTATCGGCCAAGACCGACCTGCTGGTCGCCGGCCCAGGCGCGGGATCAAAGCTCAAGAAGGCGCAAGACCTGGACGTCGCGGTGACGGACGAGGCCGGCTGGGCGGATATCGTTGCGAATTCGCAATGAATTCAGCTCGCATGGAAACGGGATTTCCCTTGCGACCCGGCGGAACGGCCCTAAGAAAACGTCATGGGGTTGGCTAGAAGACGCGTTCCTTATCTTGCACTTGCCGGATTGATCGTTGCCATCTTGGCGACGGTCGCAGCGCTCTTTCTTGCGCGCGCGCAAAGCCGGGCGGGCGACTGGTCTGAACATTCGCTCCGTGTGCAGATATTGCTGACCGGCCTGACCGATCACGTCCGCGCGATCGAGTCCGAGCATCGCGGCTATGTGCTGACCCGCAGTCCCGCGATGAAGGCGAACCTTAACAAGCTTGCCGATGAGATAGATCCTTCGCTCGACCGTCTGGCCTTCGAAGTCAGCGACAATCCGCTTCAGATCTCCAACGTGGCCAGGTTGCGCCGCGCCATCGCTGCGAAGCTCGCCTTCGCCAGGCAAGGCGTCGTGGCCGCGGATGCCGGAGAGCAGCGGGGCGAGACCTCTCGCATCGAAACCGGTGAAGGCGTGCGCCGCATGAAGGTGGCCCTCACCATCATGCAGCAGATGGTGAACGAGGAGGAACGGCTATTGAGCGAGCGGCGGCGTCAGACCGATCTGCTGGTACAGGGCCTTGGCCTGATGCTGGTCGGCGCGGTGCTGATTACGCTGGTGGCCGCGGCGGTCGTGATCAACGATAGCGTCCGGCGCGAGAGCGAGATATTGAAGGCGCGCGACGAGGCGCTTGCCGCCGGAGCCGCCCTGCGCGATCAGATGACCGCGCGCGAAAACGCTGAAGAACAGATGCGACAGATGCAGAAGATGGAATCGATCGGCCAGCTGACCGGAGGCATCGCGCACGACTTCAACAACATGCTGGCTATCGTCATCGGCAGCCTTGATCTCGCCCGCCGGCGGCTCGGCGATCCCGACCGGCTACTGCGCTATATCGATAACGCGCATGAGGGCGCCGAGCGCGCGGCGGCATTGACAGCACGACTGCTCGCCTTTTCCCGCCAGCAACCGCTCGCGCCCCTCACAGTCGACGTCAACAAGCTCGTCGCCAGCATGTCCGAACTGCTTCAGCGCACGGTAGGCGAGCAATATATGGTCGAAACCGTGCTGGCGGGCGGGTTGTGGCGTACCTTCGTCGACCCAAGCCAACTCGAAAATGCTGTGATCAATCTCGCCGTCAACGCGCGCGATGCGATGCCCGAGGGCGGCCATATCACGATCGAAACCGCGAACGCCTATCTCGACGATGATTACGCCCGCTCGCGCGGCGATGTGACGCCCGGCCAATATGTCATGCTCAGCGTCACCGACACAGGCACTGGCATGAGCGCCGATGTCATCGCCAAGGCCTTCGACCCATTTTTCACCACCAAGCCCGTGGGCAAGGGCACCGGCCTGGGTCTCAGCCAGATTTTCGGCTTCATGAAGCAGACTGGTGGCCATGCCGCGATTTATTCCGAGCCTGACCATGGCACCACGGTAAAACTCTATATTCCGCGTCATATCGGCCAGATTGCCGATACGCGCAGCCGCCCTGCGATAAGCGAGGCCGTCGTGCCGACCGCGCGGCCGGGCGAGACGGTGCTCGTGGTCGAGGATGAGCAGCGGGTCCGCCACTTCTCGGTCGATGCGTTGCGCGAGCTCGGCTATGTCGTGATTTCGGCAGCCAACGGCAGCGATGCGCTCAAGGCTCTCGGCGAGCAGCCGTCCATCACGATGATGTTCACCGATATCGTCATGCCCGAGATGAATGGCCGCAAGCTCGCCGATGCCGCCTTGAAAATCCGGCCCGATGTGAAGGTCCTGTTCACCACCGGCTATACCCGCAACGCAGTCGTCCATAATGGCATGCTCGACGCCGGGGTCGCCTTCCTGCCGAAGCCGTTCAGCGTCACGCAACTGGGCGTCAAAGTGCGGGAAGTCCTCGACGGCAAGGGGGCGAACCGGCCCATCTGAGTGACCGGTTTGCCATCCCCTGCCGCCGCCGTTAACCGATAGTCATGTTTCACAAGATCATAGCCATCGTCGCTGGCTTCATCATCACCGTGATCTCGACGACCGGCTATACCGGGATTGTCATCCTGATGGCGATCGAGAGCGCCTGCATCCCGTTGCCGTCCGAGATCATCATGCCCTTCGCGGGCTATCTGGTCTCCACGGGGCGGTTCGATCTGTATATGGCCGCAACCGCCGGGGCGATCGGCTGCAATGTCGGATCGATCTTCGCCTATGAATTCGGCAAGCGCGGGGGCCGTGCAGTGATCGACCGCTGGGGCCGCTATGTGCTGATGAGCCATGGCGATCTTGACCGGGCAGAGCGCTTCTTTTCCCGCTGGGGTGACCTGACCGTTCTGGTCTGCCGCCTGCTTCCCGCGATCCGCTCGTTCATCGCATTTCCGGCAGGAGTCGCGCGGATGAACCTGTGGCGCTTCCACTTCTATACCTTCATCGGATCGTGGCCGTGGTGTTACGGTCTCGCCTGGATAGGGATGAAGCTGGGCGAGCAATGGCGCACCGATCCACGGCTGAGCGGAATACTCCACATGATTGATTTCGTGATCGTCGGCTCGATCGTGGTCGGCGGCGTCTGGTTCATCTGGCACCGGCTGAAAAAGCCGGTTCCCAACGCCTGAGAGATCGCATGAACCCCGTCTACGCCGCGCTGCCTACGACGATATTCGAGAAGATGTCGGCTCTCGCCCGCGAAACCGGCGCGATCAATCTCGGTCAGGGCTTTCCCGACGCGCCGGGGCCGGAGGATGTCCGCCGCGCCGCAGCCGATGCGCTGATCGATGGCTACAATCAATATCCGCCGATGCTCGGCCTCCCCGAGCTGCGCCGCGCGGTCGCGAGCCACTATCGCGACCATCATAGCCTCGATGTCGACTGGCAATCCGAAGTCGTCGTGACGTCGGGCGCTACCGAGGCGATCGCCGCGGCGATACTCAGCCTTGTCTCCGAAGGCGACGAGGTGGTGCTGATCCAGCCCCTCTACGACGCCTATATGCCGATGGTGCGCCGCGCTGGCGGCATTCCCCGGCTGATCCGCCTCGAACCGCCGCACTGGACGCTCGATGCGGCGGCGCTCGACGCCGCGGTCGGACCGAAGACCCGGCTGATAATCTTCAACAATCCCGCCAATCCCACCGGCAGGATGTACGATCGGGCCACGCTCGAACTGATCGCGGACCGCTGCATCCGTCATGATGTCGTCGCGGTTTGCGACGAGGTCTGGGAGCATGTCATCTTCGGCGGCGAACATATACCGTTGATCACCCTGCCCGGCATGCGCGATCGCACCGTCAAGATCGGCTCGGCGGGCAAGATCTTCGCGCTGACCGGCTGGAAGGTCGGATGGATGGTCGCCGGCAAGGCGCTGGCCGCGCAGGTGGCAAGAGCGCACCAGTTCATGACCTTCACCACCCCGCCCAACCTGCAGGTCGCGGTCACTCAAGGGCTCGGGAAGCCCGCGAGCTGGTTCATGGAGATGCGTACGGCCTTTGCGCGCTCACGCGACCGACTGATCGCGGGGCTCGAGGCCGCCGGCTATGCGGTGCTGCCGAGCCAGGCGACCTGGTTCGTCTCCGTCGACCTGACCGCCTCGGGAATTACCCTCGACGATGCGGCCTTTGCCGACCGGATGGCGATCGAAGGCGGGGTCGTGACGATCCCGGTATCCGCCTTCTTCGAGGAAGGCGCCGTCACCAACATCGTGCGGCTCTGCTATTGCAAGGACGATGCCGTCCTTGACGCGGCGATCGAGCGCCTGGCGAAGATGCGGGCGAAACTCACCCACTCATGACGTCACCCCAGCGAAGGCTGGGGTCTCAGGAGGTGGACGAGCGCCCTAGCCTCCCGAGATGCCAGCCTCCGCTGGCATGACGCCTTAGGATTGAGAGTTACCGTCCGCCCCCACCGCCGAAGCGGCGCACCGCGCCCTTATGCGCGCCGGGCGCACCCTTGGGACGGCTGAAACGGCGCTTGGGCTGGCCCTCGGCCCCATTGCGGCCGCCGGCGGCATCGTGACGACGGCGGTCGCCCTGCGGCTGCGGCGCGCTCGGCACGGGCTTGGGCAGCTTGGCCTTCTCGCTGATGAAGTTCTCCGGCAGCGGCTGGATCTGCAGCTGGATCTTGGTCAGCTTCTCGATCGCCTTGAGGTAGGGCCGCTCGTCATCGGCCACGAAGGCGATGGCGATGCCCGCCGCGCCTGCGCGCGCGGTGCGGCCGATGCGGTGGACATATTGCTCGGCAACGTTGGGCAGCTCGAAGTTGAACACGTGGCTGACCCCGCCGACGTCGATGCCGCGCGCGGCGATATCGGTCGCGACGAGGATGCGGATGTCGCCCTTGCGGAACAGGCCCAGCGCGCGTTCACGCTGCGGCTGGCTTTTGTTGCCGTGGATCGCCTCCGATTCGATGCCGGCGGCGCGCAGATTCTTCACGACGCGATCGGCGCCGTGCTTGGTGCGGGTGAACACCAGCGCGCGGTCGATCGGCTCCGAACGGATGCGCAGCGTCAGCAGCGCCTGCTTCTCGGCCGGGTTACAGAAGGTTGCGTACTGCTCAACCCGCTCGGCGGTCGTCGCGGCGGGCGCGACCGACACCTTGGCCGGGTTGGTCAGGAAACGGTCGCCCAGTTCGGCGATCGCCTTGGGCATCGTCGCCGAGAAGAACAGCGACTGGCGCTTCTTCGGCAGCAGCTGATCGACGCGCTTGAGCGCATGGATGAAGCCCAGGTCAAGCATCTGGTCGGCCTCGTCGAGGACGAAGATCTCGACGAACTTCAGGCTCAGCGCACGCTGATCGATCAGGTCGAGCAGGCGGCCAGGGGTGGCGACGAGGACATCGACGCCACGCGACAGCTGGCGGATCTGCTTGTTGATCGGCACGCCGCCGAAGACGGTGGCGACGCTCAGCCGCAGGAACTTGCCATATTGGACGAAGCTCTCGGCGATCTGGCTCGCCAGTTCGCGGGTCGGCGCCAGGATCAGCATGCGGCAGCCCTGCGGCGGCGTATGCTTCAGATTTTCGGAAAGATGGTGGAGCGACGGCAGCGCGAACGCCGCGGTCTTGCCGGTGCCGGTCTGCGCGATGCCGCACAGGTCGCGGCCTTCCAGCAGCGGCGGGATCGCCTGCGACTGAATGGGGGTGGGAATGTCATAGCCCTTGGCGGCCAGCGCGCGCTGCAGGGGCTCGATAAGACCGAGTTCGGAAAATTTGGTCACAGATGCACTTTCAAAGGTGCGGGCGCACGAACGGGCGTTCATGCGACAGCGGGTTCACATGACGACCCGCGTGAATTGGGAAGCCTCAGCTTGGTTTGCGTCCTGCGGGCCCGAGCCGGCCTGTCCCTTGGAATGGACAGGAGATCACGCTGCTCATCGGCCAAATGCTGCAAAACAGCATCGACGCAGCGCTGCATATGATCCATCCTGATCCAGATTACAAGCGGAGCTGTTCATGACGACCCGAAACTGGCGGAAACTCGCGGCCTGTGTCCTATTTATCTCAACCGCCTCCCCCGTTGTCGCGGCGTTGAGCAAGAGCGAAATGCAGATGGTCCGCACCGTCGACGCCGAACGGGCGCGCAGCATCGAGTTGCTCAGGACGCTGGTCGAGACCAACTCGGGTTCGCGCAACATTGCCGGCGTGACCAGGGTAGGCGAGATGATGCGCGCGGAATTCGAACCACTGGGCTTCAAGGTGAAGTGGGTGCCGATGGAAAAGGCCGGGCGCGCTGGCCACATCGTCGCGACCCACAAGGGCAATGGGCGTGGCAAGCGCCTTTTGCTGATCGGCCATCTCGATACGGTTTTCGAACCGGACAGCCCGTTCCAGACATGGACGGTGAAAGGCGACAAGGCAGAGGGCCCCGGCGCGGGCGACGACAAGGGCGGCATGGTCGTGATGATCGCCGCCTTGCGCGCGATGAAGGCGGCCGGAACGCTGGCCGGCGCCGATATCGAAGTCGTGCTGACCGGCGACGAGGAGGACGCAGGCGACCCGATCGAGATCGCCCGCGCGGACCTGATCGCGGCGGGCAAGCGCGCCGATGTCGCGCTCGATTATGAAGGGCTGGTGCGCGACAATGGCCGCGACATGGGCTCCATCGCGCGGCGCTCCTCGAACAGCTGGATCCTGCGGGCGACCGGCAAGACCGGCCATTCGAGCGGCATATTCAGCGATAAGGCCGGCTATGGCGCGATCTATGAACTGGCGCGGATCATCGACCGCTTCCGCCGCGAACTGCCGGAGACCAACCTGACCTATAATGTCGGCCTGATCGCAGGCGGCGCGACCCAGTCGACCGATGCGGAGGGCATCCGCGCGACCGCGACCGGCAAGACCAACATAATAGCGCCGCTGGCCGAAGCGCGCGGCGACCTGCGCACCTTGTCCGACGAGCAGACTGAACGGGCACGCACGAAGATGAAGGCAATCGTTGCCGATCATCTTCCGGGCACTGGCGCGACGATCGAATTTCCGGCGGGCGGCTATCCGGCGATGGCGCCGACGCCGGGCAACAAGGCGATCCTGGACCGGCTCAACATCGTCAACCGCGACATGGGCCTGCCCGAAATGCCGGTGCTCGACCCTTTGAAGCGCGGCGCGGGCGATGTCAGCTTCGTGGCGAAGGACGTCGACAGCTTTGCAGGCATGGGACCGTACAGCACCGGCGATCACGCGCCGGGCGAAACGGTCGACCTGACGTCGGTCCCGCTTCAGGCCAAGCGTGCGGCGATATTGATGTCACGGCTGAGCGCGGAGCGGCGTGCAAGATAATCGTCGCCCCGGCGGAGGCCGGGGCCGCCAAAAGGTCAAAGCGCCCCGAGGAGACTAGGGGTTGTGGGGATTTAGGATTCACATTTTTGGGGAGATGTGATTCACACTTTGGATGGAACGCTTCGTACTGACCGACGCCCAGTGGGCAAAGATGGAACCGCATTGTCTGGGTAAGCCG